>JAGCDZ010000100.1 GCA_017650905.1 Prevotella sp.
GTTTAAAAGGGAGCTTCACAGCGACCTCCTGTTATCCACAGCTGAAAACTTTCTTTTACCAATAACTAAAAACCTAAAACTATAAATATTACTACTAACCTAAAACAATCTATTAACCTTTTGACGATGCAAAATTACAATGAAATTTCATTTTTTGCAAGAAAAGTGATGTATTAAGTGTATAAACACCCCTCATTCTTGACATAAATCAAGCGATTGTGTGCGAAAACACTAAATATATATACTATTTTCTTGTTTTTCTTGCAAACTTAATGTATCTTTGCACCACAATTATATTAATAAGGTATAGAAAGATGAAAAAACTATTGATTGTGGTGATTATTCTGCTCTTGGCTGTGCTGATGACGCAGATGGTGCCCGACAAACAGGCCCATAAGGAGGCCATGATGGAGGCTGTGACGGAATTTGTTGACGAAGAGGCCGATCAGCGGGGATTCGGCGACAATGTGCTGACCAATTTGGGCAAGGGCGTTGTGCTGAAAACCATTGAAACGGCGCTCAATTCCAAGTTGAAGGTCAACAATTACTATATTCTTAATACTACGTATGTGCGTCTGCAGGGCAAAGACCAGATTTTGTCGCTTGGCATTTTCGGTCACGTGTTTACCTTCGACAAGGAGATGTTGCGCGAGAAACTCGAGGAAGCCACGAAGGTGAAAGAGGAGGCCGTCAGTGAAAAGGAGGCCGCTAAACAGAGTGCCAAGGAGCTGAAGCAACTGCAGAAGGAACAGAAGAAGCGCGAGAAGGAACTCGAAAAGGAGCAGAAGCGCAAGGCTAAGGAGCTGGAGAAAGAACAGAAGCGTCGTGAGAAAGAACTGAAGAAAGAACAGAAACGCAAGGAGAAGGAGGTCAAGCGCTTGGCCAAGGAGAGAGTAAAAACCGCATGAGGGTTCTGTTTGTCAATACGAGTGAACGGACGGGTGGGGCTGCCGTTGCAGCCAGTCGTCTGATGAAAGCGCTCAACAACAATGGCGTGAAGGCGAAGATGCTGGTGCGCGACAAAGAGAGTGATGCCCTGACGGTGGTCGGACTTCCCAAATCGCCCATCCTCCATTGGCATTTCCTTTGGGAGCGGATCGTCATCTTCCTTCGTCTACACTTTTCCCGTAAACATCTCTTTGACATCGACATCGCCAATGTGGGATCAGATATTACCCGTTTGCGCGAGTTCCAGGAGGCCGACGTTATTCACCTGCATTGGATTAATCAGGGTATGCTCTCGCTGAACGGTATCTGCAAGATTCTGCAAAGCGGAAAGCCTGTGGTATGGACCATGCATGACATCTGGCCTGCTACCGGCATCTGTCATCTGACGCTTGGTTGCCGTTATTTCGTTAACCGCTGTGCCAATTGTAAATACCTGCCAGGCGGGGGAAGCCGCAACGATCTGGCTTCACGTATTTGGCAGAAGAAACAGCAGATGCAGGCAGACGAGACCATCTATTACGTGGCCTGTAGCCGATGGCTGGAATCGGAGGCAAAGTCGAGTGCCCTGCTCAAAGGTCAGAAAATCACCAGCATCCCCAATCCCATCGATACGCATATCTATAAGAAAGGTAACAAGCAGGAGGCCCGTCAGCGACTGGGCTTGCCGTTAGATAAAAAATTGATTCTTTTCGCCTCGCAACGGGTGACCAACGAGTATAAGGGAATGTCGTATCTCGTCGATGCCCTCACAAAGTCTCAGGCACCTTGTGAGAAGACATCCTGTGAGATAGTGATTCTGGGCGGTCATGCTGAGGAGGTGGTAGAGCAATTGCCGATGAAGGTGCATCCGCTGGGTTATGTCAATGATGAGCAGCGTATCGTCGATGTTTATAATGCTGCCGATGTGTTCGTGTTGCCGTCGCTCTCAGAGAATCTGCCCAACACTATTATGGAGGCGATGGCCTGTGGCGTGCCTTGTGTCGCTTTTAAGGTGGGTGGCATTCCAGAGGAGATCGACCATCTGAAGAACGGTTATGTGGCAGCGTATCGCGATGCAGCCGATTTGGCCAAGGGCATTACCTGGGTGTTACAGGAGGCCGATTACGAGTCGCTCAGCCAGCAGGCCGTCCACAAGGTTATACAGTGCTATTCCCAGCAGAGTGTGGCCGTAAAATATATCGATGTCTATCAGCAGGCAATGGCCTTTAAGCACTACGGACTATGATCAGGATTACCTACGTCACCATCACCTATCAGGCATCGAAGGTATTGCAGCGCACGCTCGATAGTGTGCTTGCGCAGGACTATCCTGAGATCACGCATCTGATAATCGACGGCGCCTCTACTGATGGTACCATCGAGATGGTCAACGCCTATATTGAGCGTTCGAATGCGGCTAATAATGGTCATAAGGTCTTGCTGATGTCGGAGCCCGACAATGGCATCTACGATGCAATGAACAAAGGTCTTCGCTCGTTAGACGGCGATTATGTCTGTTTCCTCAATGCGGGCGATTTCCTCCCCGCCTCCGATATTGTCAGCAAAATAGTGGAACAGGCAGATCACCTCCCAGCTGTTTTATACGGTGATACGGACATCGTCGATGGCGAGGGCCGTTTTCTGCACCATCGTCGTCTCGCACCCCCGGAAAAGCTTACATGGAAGTCGTTCCGTCATGGTATGCTCGTCTGCCATCAGGCCTTTTATGCCCGTACTGACTTTGCCATCGCCACACCCTATAACCTGAAATACCGTTATTCAGCCGATGTCGACTGGTGTATCCGCATCATGAAGGCGGCTGCTAAGGAAAATGTACCTTTGCTGAACCTACACATGGTGGTGGCTAATTATACCGAAGAGGGCCAGACAACGCTCCACCATCGAGAGTCGCTCTTGGAGCGCTACAAGGTGATGGAGAGCCATTACGGACGCGTGAGCACATTCTTCATGCACTGCTGGTTCATCATCCGCTCTGTTGTCAAATAATCTTTTTCCCTCATTCTGGGAAATCATACACCAGATACTGCACGTTGGGTTCGGTAGGATAGTTTGTGAGCTGCCCAGAGCGTGTTATAAACGACAGTATGCCATTATATACGCCATTACCAAATGTGTATTGACTTCCGTAAATATTGATATAGTGGATACGGCGGGCATCATAGTTCAGAAGTCGCTCAATGTCGTTGACAGGCATACCGTCGATCAGTACCATTGCTGGCCATGAACTATTGTAGGGATTCTGCTTATTACGGACGAACAACTGTGTTACGCCATTATTTTTCTTCTTCATGACGCAGCTCACATATTCAAGTAGCACCTCTCTAATCGTGAGGAACTGACGGTACTCGTTAAGATTATAGGTCAGATCAGGTTTGGTGCCAAACACCGTTTCGTCATAGTCTAATGGTACGCCTGTCGCTTGGTTCTCGCTGCTGCCTTCTTTTGAAACCTGATGTCGCTGCATGTCAATGGAGCGGGCTTCCACCTCGCTACGCTTATAATGGAACTCGAGATGTGGGAGTTCCTTTGGGAGAAAGGTGGCAAATGGACTTATCATCTCGATAGGCAGGCTCACGCCCGTGAATGATGTCGCTGAGAGCACTAACGGTTGCTTGCCATGAATGCCGTAGGTATAGAAGACAGCAATGGAGTCATTAACCATTTTTCCCTCAAAATAGTGTATCTGCTTTCCTACGATACTCAAAGAAGGACGAATCTGATTGGCCCTGAAGGTATTGCCATCATAGACATTCTTAACACGCGCCTTGATGATATGGCCTTCCGTCTCACGCACATCGATATCCTTCTGACTTATCAGATTGGGCTCTGCCGTTTGGTTAGTCCAGCAACTATCATCCAATACCCATTTGATATCATCGTCCTCGTACTTGTGAAGCGGATTTACGACAGCGATGAGCCGATGAGACACTTGGGCATTATGGCGGGTATAGACTGATAATACATAATATCCGCTATGGAGGTCGGAAGGCAGTTCGATTATGCCTGTTCCTTCTCCCCCCTTCAGACTTATCACGACACCAGCCGCCAGACCATGTGTATCACACAGCTCTGCGTATGCTATCAAGGCATCGTCGACAGTCACGCTGACTTTCATTGCCTCACCGGCAAGATACCATGTGCGGTCTGTCTCAAAACTCGCAGCAGAGGTACTCAAGGCAAGCACCATCGCAGTTATCAGTGACAATACTTTGTTATTCATAAGACCAAAAATCAGGTTCTTCTATATATGCACCTTTAGATCTGACATCGAGTTGATAATGGTATGCCCATGCCGTTCGCAACTTACCACCAGGCTCCCATCTTTCATCTTGCCAATTGCACAAATACAAGCCATTTCTCACCAATCGGCGGCAATCATCATCGCTGGGGTTTTCGAACCATAAACGGGTATCTTTTTGTGGCGGACGATAGATCGAAAAGTCTTTAGGATTGAGAAAGAACCTGTGTTCAGTCGTATTTAACGAGCATCCCACAAACCCAATCACGTGCTTGTGTGACGTAAGGCAATGGATATTGGTAGGTAGGTCGGACGGTAGCGGCGTAAACAGACCACCCATCTCTGTGCCTGCCTGACGCCGTGCTATCTCATACTCGTACTCATCTTTTGAAATGGCACGTTGATGTATCAGACCGCTATACCTGTAATACATACGCTCATCGCTACGGTCAAGGTTGTACATTTTGAGCCTTCGAATGTGTTGTCCTTCGTAATTCAGACTTGCACCAACCATGATTGTCTGGCCCGTTGCATCTTTCCATCCACACGCAGGAAACTGGTTGTCCTTATAGAGGGGTTTCATGGAGTCTATATCGAAATAGATATGGGTCGTGTAGTCTGGGCGCACTTCCCAAGTCTCATCGTATGTCCAGGAATAGTAATTTGCCTTAATTGAATCAAAAGGAACATCAGGCGTGACAAGTATGTCGATATTACTTTCCGGCGTGTTCTGTATCCCCACGACATCTGCTATTTTCTCAGTACGAAGAGGTTTCTGAGGTTCAGATTCATATATTTCACCATCTGTCTCGATATGCAGATAATAGTCCACGTCAGGCGCAAGCGAATCAATCATGCAGTAGTAATATCCATTGGTCCCCTGTGTCATATATTCAGAACCATCACTCCCGCGTACAGAGACTATTGCTCCCGTTGCCATTCGAGGCAGATCGGAGGAGTGAGTAGCCGCCGTGCGCGACAGGATAAACGTATTCATTCCGGAAGAACATATCGTACCTTCCACAACGAGCAAGTTGGTATCCTCCTCAGAAATGTCTGCTTCATATTCTTCAATACAGCCTGACAGCATAAAAAGTAAAAGAGTAAGAAGGTAAAAAGGTAATACCTTCATACCTGACACCTTTGAACTTCCAAATCCTACATCTTTCATATCTTTACCTTTTTACCTTTTTACTTTTTTACTTTTTACCTTTCTCAATTGAATCGTATATTAAGTGAAACATAAGGAATGGCAGTGCCAAACACGGATAACTTATACCCTTTTATTTCCATGCCTTCCGTGACATAATAGATATTATAAGCATTTTTGCGTGCAAGGGCATTATAGACACCTATTGAGAACGACGTATGAAGAAAGCTGGTCAGTTTGTGAGTCGGCTCTATGTTAAACGCAAGATCCAAACGCATATAGTCTGGAATACGGTATTTGTTGCGGTCTGTATAGTATGGCATGTATTTCTTGTTAAACGAGTCGTAATATTTGCCTGCCGGCAACGTCGTCGGACGACCTGTGGCATAGTTGAAGTTGCTTGAAAGGCTGTATCTCTCGGTAAACTTAAAGTTGAGCACAGCCTTCACCTCATGGGGCCTGTCAAATTCTGTGGGGTACCACTCGCCATCGTTCATAGGCATTGCCACCCGCTTGTCATCCTGGCGGATCAAAGCGCGTGAGAATGTATAGTTTACCCATCCATTCAATCTTCCTATAGGTTTCTTCGCCTGTAGTTCTATACCGTATGCCTGTCCTTTGGTCGAGATGACGTCGGTCTCAAGGTGGGGGTTCATCAGCAGGACGGCCGAACTGCGGTAGTTGAGATAATCGCTGATATGCTTGTAGTAGACCTCTGCTGAGAACTCATATTCTTTCCCTGCCGTCTCATGATAGATACCTGCAGCCACCTGCCAACCACTTTGGGGCTTGATATTCAGGTCAGACAGCTTCCATATATCAGTAGGCGACATGATGGATGTATTCGACACCTTATGGATATACTGGTGCATCGTGTTGAAGCCGGCCTTTAACGAAAGGTTCTCCTGTAGGGCATAGCGAGCCGACAGGCGCAGCTCTGGTGCATGATAGGTCTTGATAACACCTGTTTCATGACGTGTTTCCAACAATGTTCCTTCTGCAGGCAGTTCATCGTCATCATAAAAATTCACGTCACGCGGACCAAGCGCATTGAACATTGTATAGCGCAGACCGGCTGAGACCGACAGTTTTTCGGTGAGCGAACGCTCATAGTCAATGTATATTGCACTCTCCAATGCCTTTTCTTTCTGTAGCTGATTGGTCTTGATGAATGATTCCTCACCTACAGGCTCATACTTACCAGCCTGCACATTGTAATGCTGCATAGAGAGACCGTATGAGAGGGTTTGCTTTTCTGTCAGGCGCTGACGGATATGCAGCTTACCCCATATCTGGTCGATGCCGAAACTCAGACGGGCAGCCATCGCGGGCACTTTCCTGTCTTCATTGAAATAGTCGTAGTGGTCAAATCCGGCAGAAAGTGTAGCAGTCACGCTTTCATTCAGGATAGAGCGCCACTCTGCAGAGACGTTGCGGTTTTGATAGCCATAATTATCCTGCGAGCTGAACGAGAACTTGTCTTTACTCCAGTAGCCATAAACCTTGAGGCGGTGCATATTATTGATCTTCCATGTCAGTACGCCGCCCAAATCAAAGAAATTTGCAGTACCGTCCTTGTAGCCGCTATCCTCAGGTAACTTCTTAAGAATCCAGTCACTATATGTGGTACGACCATTCAACAGCAGCGATACATGGTCCTTGACGATCGGTATCTCAAGATTGGCCTTACTGGTCAGTGCTCCAATACTTGCCGAACCCGTAAACTTCTGCATATTGGCTTCCTTCGAGGTCACTTTCAATACACTGCTAATCCTGCCTCCATATTCTACGGGAATACTTGACTTGAACAGCTCCACATCCTCAACCGCATCTGAATTGAACGATGTGAACAGTCCGAACAGGTGTGATGGATTATACACCGTACCGCCATTGAAAAGAATGAGGTTCTGGTCTGTAGCACCACCTCGCACATTATAGCCACTTGAAGCCTCTCCAATAGTCGTGACACCAGGCAACGTAAGCACGATCTTCATAATATCCGACTCGCCGAAGGCTGATGGAATGTTCTTCAACAACTGGGGTTTGAACTTCTCAGAACCCATCATCATGTTATTCACAGCCGACTGACGCCCACCGACAACGACGATCTCGTCGAGTTCCTGATCATCGGCAACACTTGCCTTTGCCTTCTGTATGCCGGGCACGATATAGACCTTTGTCTTTGCGGAAGCAACAGCATTTGCAATAGAATCGTTATCAAGAACAGGAATGCCGGCGATAATCTTTGAGTCATCAATGGATAGCGGTGAGAGATCAGATTTTTTCCTTGAGTCTGTTTCTGAAACGATTCTCTCATCTCTAAATTCAGATATTGGCGTACCGGCTAAATTCTCAACGACCTTCACAAGGCTTTTCTCACGTTCAGTCTTTGCGAAGGAAAGACGGTTTTTCTTCGCAAACTGCTTGATCTGATTTTTCTGTTCAGGAAAGAGCTTGGCTACATCCGATGCGCGCCTCACATGATGCGTTTCTCCGTCGGAAGTCATGAGCGTAAAATGCTCTCTGGTCACAAGAGTGTTTAGAAATGTTTTTCCTTCAAAATTCTTTTTACCACTGTAAACCTTCCACACACTATGATAAAGACGAATGCCGTTAGTGCTGCCATCACAAAGTAGAGTGGCGTATCGTGAGTTATCTTCCGGATCGTGCACATATCTGTGACCATCCATCTCAAACCAGTCAATGTATGTTTGCTCAGGCAGACAAAATATATTTCCCACAGGAGAAAGCACAACGACTCTCTGCAATAATTGGTCAAAACGCAGTTGCACATCGTCGTAAACCACACCGTAATAGCTGATACGGCCTTTATACGTTTTTGTGTTGTTGTTATAATATGGGAGGTCATACCATGCTGATGTCTGGTACTGTGGTTCAACCACCCCCACATACAGGCGAGCATAATCAGAAGCAGAAGGAAAATACTCCTGCGCTCCAACATGCTGTATGACTACCATCATACAGACAAATGCCAACACAATCTTTTTCACGTTTTAATTGGTCTTACTACCATTATAAACCACAATGGTAAGTAAATCTTGCATGAAAATGTAAAACTTTAACATAGTTTTACATTTTGGTGGTTCATGATAGTATCGTGCCGTCTCCTTGGTGGGGACGGCACGAATTTACTTTATCGGACTACAACTTTCCGTTTGCCGATGATGTAGATGCCTTTCGGTAGGTTATCAAGTCGTCCGTCAGGGCTTACCAGTCGTCCGTCGAGGGTATAGACTTTGTCAGTAAGGTCATTGGCAAAGTTGATGGCTTGGATACTTGTAGGAATGGTCTTTACGAATCCTTTTTCGTTGTAATAGCCGCCATTTTGGAAAGACAGGTCTGCGGTCTGTGGAGAACCATGGTTACTAAAGATAATCATACCAGGCTTAGTCACTGAGGTGTTGCTCTGCTTGGTGCCGTCCCAGGTCCATTTCCACACCTTATTACCATTCTCGGC
Source organism: Prevotella sp. (assembly GCA_017650905.1). Lineage (GTDB taxonomy): Bacteria > Bacteroidota > Bacteroidia > Bacteroidales > Bacteroidaceae > Prevotella. The sequence goes on from JAGCDZ010000100.1 coordinate 8,815, forward strand.
CACCCCCAACAATTCGCAAGCTACACCAGGCCAACCTCCATTGGCATAAGTGAAGTTCTCCCCTGGAGAATTATTCCATGCCCAGCAGTATACTGTTTTGGTCCAGTCTGCTGGTGCCTCAAAGAAGGCACAGATCTCGCCTTCATTTACCGTGCAGACGGCCTCTGGTAGTTTTTCCTCTTCTTTATAGGTAAAGGTACGCGTAATAATGCCTGTGACAGTGGAACCAATCAGCAGACCAACCTTCATCGTCACATCCTTCTCGCCTTCTATCTTGATGCTGCTGCCGCTGGCAACTTGAATGCCGTTGGTGGCGGAAGGCTCCGAGCCATCTAAGGTGTAGACGACTTTGGCATCAGCCGTATTTGACACGGCAGTGAGCACCACGTCGAAAGCCTTCTTGAATTCGCCGCTACCCTTATTGGCCCAGGCAGTCTCCATATCATTGGAGAGATAGTAGGCGTAATGATAACCAGAAAGGATCTTCGTCCACTGGCCTGCATTGGGTTCCAACTGCTTTTCGTCGCCTACCACCACGAGCAGACGGTTTGCATTGTCCACCTTGATGACATTGGCAAAATAGGCATTGGCACTTCTGAAATTTGAGTAACTCGATATATTGGTGATACCTGCCAGTTTACGGGCCTCAATCATCGCCTTGATTTCTGATTTGTAGGCCTGCCAATGCTTTAGGAAGACGCAGGGTGTACCAGGCATTGCTAACAGGAAGGCATTGGCAGCTAGTGTATCTTTGCGTAATGGACCGTTTGAAGATCCATCAGGTCTCACTTCTGTATCGTGATTCTCTACGAAAGTAACAGCATATTGACGATAGTTACCGCTCTGGAAGTTACTGCTGATGAGCGGCCAGTTGCCATCATTCTGCTTATTCAGATACGACCAGTCCTGCTTGTCGGTAGCATTCCGTAGCACATACTTAAACTGGAAATCAAAGGCAGCACTTGTCTTGTCAGTGCCATCAATCCAGTTCTTGATGGTGTTTGAACTGTCCCAGCACTCGCCGACGGAGAACTGCGGCTTACTGTTCTCGTTATATATCTTCGTATACGATGCGCTGTAGCCCTTCACCATGTCGTAGCGAAAACCTGTATAACCTAGGTCGTTGAGCAAGAAGTCGAGATAGGCCTTGACAATTGTTTGTACGTTTTCACTCTTGTGGTCTAGGTCACGCATACCGTCCCAGCCCTCACCCGTATCATTGTTCGCACTCAGTGAATAGCCGTTCTGTGATGCCCATGTCTTGGTCTTGCCACCATCATCGTTGGCACAGATATCCGTTGACTTCATCTCATAAGTCACGCCCTTATAGGTCTCCTTGGGAAAGTCTACCCAACTGCTGACATTCCTACGATGGTTAATCACCACATCAGCGATGGTGCCGATGCCTTTTGCCTTAAAGGTCTTGATCATCGAGCGCAACTCAGCCTCAGTGCCAAAGGAGCTATTGTAGTTGTTAAACCACCACAGGTCGTCGTAGCCCATCGATGAACCGCCGCAGTTACCGCTCTGCGGGATCCAGACGAGGTCAAAGCTACCGGCGAGGTCGTCGGCCTGTGCCTCTAAGCCAGACCACTGGCTGTCGCCAAACGAATCCCAATAGAATGCCTGCAACATCACGCCGCCGTAGTTGGCTGGCCAGCCCTGAGCCATCATATTGATGGTAACGAGGAGGGCGATGAGTGTCGTGTAAAGTCTTTGCATAAGCGTTTTTTGTTATCTTGATTGTTAAAACTGTTGCAAAGATACACAAAAAAGCTGTTCGGTGATTCTCCAAACGGCTATAAAGATGCAAGTTACGTTGTGCAAACGGTTGCACGTATTTGTGCAAACTTTAAACAACAGGTTCTTTGTGAGTCTTGGAAAACTGGTCTAAAAAACCGTCACTCGAGTCAAATCATCGATTGACTCGAGTCAAATGATAAAATGACTCGAGTGAAGGATAAATACTCTTTCATTTAGAAATAGAAGCGGATTCCGCCCAACAAATCTGTTCGGCGGACGCCGTAGAACTCGTCTTCGTTTACTTTATATTCTTCAGGTTCCTTGAGGTTCATGGAAAAGGCATTTATCTTGATGCCAATGCCAATGTTCTTAGAACACATATATTCCAGATTCATTCCAAACTTCCCCGCAAAGCCGCCTTCACTATATGACAATCCCCATTGCGATTCCTTGTAATTGCCATAGCCGAGACTCAGTATGACATCATAACGCCATTTGTTTCCAAGTTTTAAACCCAGTCCTACATTGGGGCCAATATAAAGCAGATCCAAGTCGAAACCTTTATCAAATGAGGTGTGAAAATAGTTGAAGTCGGCTCCAACACCAATCAATTTCCAGAAGTGCTGATAGCTGAGGTCGGCAGTAAAGCCTCCTTTATTTTTGTATTCTTGCCTATAAGTGACAATCTTGGAAGTAACGATTCCGTATCCGATGTTTGCGTTGAATATGTTCTTTGGATTATTAATCGTACGCTCATAACGTTTGATCTGTTCTTTTGCCATATTGGCTAGTTCAGTATCCTGATTCAACTCTGCTTTTTGGATGGCGCTAACAGCATCGATAGTGACCAATGAGTCAGGCAACAGGAGCATACTGCCCCAAATGCGATGGCAAGTTGAAGTCCAGACACTTGGCTCCTTGTGTTGATCAATGCGCAAGGCGTTACCACCACTTTCTGCTGTCTTTTTCACAGCCAAAGAGACCATGTTGCCATAAAGACAATTGTAGGCAGGCGTCATACCGCCGTCAGTCACTTTTACCGTACCGATAACTTTGGCTTCGGCAGGCACAGGATCTCCCAATTCATATACCATCACAGAATCAGCCTGCCGTGCAGGATAATGCTCTGTTAATTCTGCAATAACTCTCGGAACTGACTGGCATCCTGTTAAGAGAGCAATCAAGGCTGCCACAATCACATATCTGCTTTGTCTTTTCATACGTTTATTTTTCATAACTGCAAAGTTATACCATATTTTTATTTAAAAAGCCGAACAAGTTGAAAAACTGCACAGACAGACTGTAGTTTAACAATTTTTATCCGTTTCTGACAACAAATTCCGCCTATTCTACAATCTCAGATTCGTAATTGATACCGAAGGCTATGGGATTTGCCTCAGTCTCAACCCTTCTGACCAGTTGTCCGTCCAAAGTGTATATATTAACATAGCCACTATGACCGTCTTTTCTGTTACAGGCTACATATACCTGCTGATTTATTTGGTCTACCCCCATAGCAGAGGGAATCTCCAGTCCGTTGGCAGCAAATGTTCCAGACAGGTTCGTGTCCGTATCATAATAACTGAATGTGACAGGTGTCTCAGGCACCGTTTTAGGTGCATTGATGACAAATAATCGCCTACCATAGAACGCACATAGTGTAGCATCGATAATATTCACCAAATCTTCTTGTCTGCTTGTCCTTATACCTGCTTGAACCTGATTACCATCCTTATCAACAGTTCCCTTGTCGAGATAATATTCACCATCACCAATCATAAAGATGTCTGTGGGACAAATCAAAAGGTCAGACGTCATTTCTTTCAATGCGGAGAAACTTAACATATTGATATAGCCAATGGATGCATGCCCTCTGCCTCTGTCAGAGTTTGCCACTATCAACCCATTTCTAAACGCCATTCCCTCTGGGAAAGAGCCAGCCTGTTCTATACCCTCTGCTTCAAATGTTTTTTCATTTATTTTTCCCACATAGCCTGCATCGAATGACACATATATGCTTTGGTTTGCATTAAGTATTCGGCGTGGTCCAATACCCTTTTCTCCCCACAGATTTTCTGAATCGATGATATTCACTGATTGAAAGGATTGTCTGTCAATAATCTCTATTTTATTGTCGTCAGGATAGTTGATGCATAGATAGTCTTTGAGAACAACGATGTCACGTGGCTGTTTGAATGATAGGGAAAAACGTTTGACCGACCAGTCTTTGGCATTGACATAAACGATGCATCCTTTGGCATTCAAATCCTTGTTTCCTTGACAGAGCACATACATTCCTTCTGTCACTAATTGTACCAACCAATAATCTTTCTTATTGTCATCGCTGCCACCACATCCACTCGCGAATAACATGTAGCAGAATGCTAAAATGACGATTTTTGTTTTGCTGATTGTTTCCTTAATTTTTATCATAACCTTTTATTAACAATATATTATTTTTGCTTCTCTGCACGCTGCCGTTCCGTATCCTTCGTGTCATGATGGACCCGTCGCACCTTCTTGCCACCAAAAGCGTAGGTGGCGGTGAATCCAATATAGTGAGCGTGATGGTTGATATGGCTGTATATAGTATACAGGGTTTCATCGGTAACATACTGATGGAAAGGATCGTTGGCCACGAGGGATAATTTAAGCCTGTCGTTCAGCATGGAGTAGCGCAGGGCAAAGTAGAAATAACCATAGCCATCGGTCTTGTTCGCGCCTTGATGGTCAGAGAACCAATGCTGGTAACGAGCATTCAGCAAAAGTGTCTGCCGAGGGTTCAGATACCAGTCGGCAGAAAACGCCAGCCGTTCCCCCCAACCGTTGAGATTTTGTATGTAATCCATTATCAGCAGCGGTGAATAATAAATGTCCCCATCACTGTAAACCGGCATCTGAAAGTTCTGAAAAGTCATGTGATAATCATAATAGTAAACTTCGCCTTCGGCTGTGGCAAGCAGACTGGGATTAAGTTGGCGCTGATAGTGCAGATATAGGCCTGTTTTGTTGACTCGATCTATGTTTGTAGGAGATGAACCCACGATAATATCTCTATTCCAACGCCCAACTGTTGTAATCCAATCTACAACATCACTGGCATGATGATGATAGGCCGATGCAGAAAGTCCTTGATGGTTATGATAAGTTAATTCTATATGACTTGTTCTACTTGGTTGTAGTCGAGGGTCACCTTTGAAAGTTTCAAATCCTGTCTTGTAAATACGAAGAGGATTAAGGTCATAGAAATTGGGACGTATGGTACTTGTCCCCCATGAAAGACCTATCTGGTGTCCAGCTTTTGGTTTAAAAGAGAAATTGAACGATGGCAACCAGTAATCCCGACAGAATGTTTTATAGTATAATATCGGATTGGGGGAACCTCCATGTTGAATAAGTTCGATATTGTGCCCGTTTTCTTCTATATCCAAATCAATATGTTCGTAGCAGAATCCTGCTTTAAAAGAGAAGTTGTCCCATTCACGATGAAGCGACAAGTAAGCTGCCTTCGTCTTTTCCTTATAGCCATATTGGTCATTTAATCTGACCAAATAATCCAATTGAATAACATGATCGTTTTGGAGTATTAAACCGGCCTGATTTTTGATGTTTGTATAGGAGGTGCCTGCATCAATGGACAGAAAGTTGAATGGTAGCGATAAATCAATTCTGACAGATTGAATGTGGTAATCTGCATGACCTATATTTCTATTCAGTAGAATATCTACAGGATTTTCATACAAGATTTTCGTCTGTGCATCTTCTTTTTTCTTGTAATTGTTGTAAGTGAGGCTGAGCAGTTTGCCTTTCGGGTCAAACCGCCAGTCGCAATAGGCTGTCAGGCTCTTATTGATGGTGTTGTTGTAGGGTAATAAGTCTGCTTTAGACCAAGATGATAGGCCATCATAATATGATAATTCGCCATTTGTGGCCGTTTCCGGCCAGAGGGTCTGCCACGACAGCATGCCTCCCAACTCCAGTTGCTTGATGGGCATATAGCGAAACGTGAAATTGGCCGCCACCTCTTTGTCTGTCTGCTTGGAACGGGTGTCTGAAATATAATCTATCGGATATACATGATACACTGTTACATTATTGGTCATCTGTGTGGTACATCCACCGTGGGCGTCTATCGTCATGTCGAATTTTTTCGAAGCGTAACTCACTGAACCGCTGCCCCGTTCGCTCCAGTCGTCGCTGACGCCAGCCTCTGCACTGATGTCACCCCGCCAGCCGAGTGTCTGGTCATGCCGCATGACAATGTTGATATAGCCACCACTTCCAATCTCCATCATTTCACGCCCTAACGGATTGGATATGACCTCGATGCGCTCGATATCCTCAGAACGCATTGTCCAGAGTTTTTGCTGGATGGCCTCGTTGCCTATCTCTGTGATGCGGCCGTTGAGCATAAAGTGGGCTGGTCCCCTGCCAAGAATCATGGCGCGCCCTCCAGCCATACTCACCATTGGCACGCGGTTGAGCAGTTCCTGAGCATTGAGGCCACGGGCAAACTCGTCGTTGCTGACGATATATTGTAAGCGATCTGCTTCGCTGCGGAAAACGGGTATACGTCCACTTACTGTGACATTACCAAGATAATTATTCTCCACCTGCATGCGGATGGTACCGACGTTACTGATGGGCATCTGACGCTCAATGGTCCTGAATCCGATGCAACTAATGCGTACCCTTGCTTGTTCGGCACTACACGGAATCACGAAATCGCCGGCCTCATTGCTCACGCCACCATCCATAATAACAGAATCAGTAGGGTTGTAAAGGATGATGTTGGCATAGGCAATAGGTTGGCGGTCCGGGCCGATGAGTCGCCCCATAAGTTTTGTACGGTCTTTCTGAATGCATTCTACCAGGATGTCACGCCCTTTGACATTGACCCTGACAGGATAGAACCCACAAACCTCGCGGACGGCATCAGGCAGGGAACGGCCTCGCTTGACGGTCTTCGTCACAGTGAAATCCTCTAGTTCATCGTAAACAAAGGAAATATCGTAATGCTTCGACGACTTGTCGAGTTCGATAAGTGCCTCCGAGAGTGAGGTGCCTTGAAAGGTGTGTTGTGCCTGAGCCAAGGTACTGAGGGCACAGAATATGAGAAGGTATAGGATGCGTTTCACGGCTATTCTGCAATGAGATGGTTATGGGTCTGGCGGATGCTGACCTTTTCGAAACCGTTGAGTCTTTCTATCATCTGGCTCAGCGGTGCAGCGGTGTTCCATTTGGTATACAGGCGGATGTGACGGGCCTGCTCATTGCGATAGTCCACATCCAAATGGTAGTAATCTGCCAACTCGCCGAGTATCTGCTGCAGTTCTGCATTCTCAAAAGTGCGAATGGTGTCCGACCCTGATAGTTGATGGTTGACAGCAGAAGGTTGAGACTTTGTAGCCACCATGTTCTCCTGTTTCATGCCTCCAGACTTCTGACCTCTTATGATATGCACAGCAGCAAAGGTAATACCTGACAGCAGGATGATGCCAATAAACATGGCAGCAATCTTCCAAAGCCTCACACCCTTGTCGTGTTTGGTCTTTCTTTGAGCAAAGCCCTCCTCGGCCTTCACCATCAACTCATAGTATGTCCTCATGTCAGGGTCGTCTAACAGCTGTTGCAGCTCCTCGTCTGTGTAGTCTTGCGGACGTTCTGTCATTCTGAGCAGTTCTTCGATATCTTTCATCTTCTTGTTGGATTAAATGTCTCTTTGAGTTGTTTTAGAGCGTGGGTAAGGTGCTTATATACAGCTGTTTCGCTGATGCCAAGCCGTTCTGCAATCTCACGGTATAGCAGTCCCTCGTCGAAGCGTAGTTGGAAGACGCGCCAAGTCGGCTTGGAGAAGTTTTTTTCAGCATAGTCGATCATCTCTGTGATGCGCTCCTGCCTATTTTCCATATACAACGGATTGGGGTCTGAGAGTGACAACTGGCGCTCCATCTTTTCACGAAGCGTCAGTCGGCGGATACGGTCGAGGCAATTGTTACGAGTTGCCACCAACAGATAGCTTTCAGGACGCTCCGAAGGTAATGTGATGGAACCATCTGCCAATCTGGCGAAAAGGTCGCCTACAATGTCTTCTGCCTCTTTTTCGTCCTTCAGCATCAACCTCGCTATTGTCAGCAAACGCTGATAACTGCTAGTGTACAGTTGTTCTATTTCAGTCTTTTCTGCACTCATTCTATCTATATAACGTATAAGAATGCCTTTTTCCTAACCATAGATGGAAAAAATTTTAGGAAACACACATCAGATAGCACTCAGCCTCGTCGGTCTTCTCGAACATCAGCACATTGTTGTCGGGTCAGTCACAATGTGCAAATGGTTATGCATTTGGTGTTTTCAAAGAAAAGAACTATCTTTGCACTCAAATTGATCAAATATGAAGAAAATATTGTGGACATTGGCCATTGTCTTGGCCATTTTCGTAATCGCATTGATTGGCGGTAGCTTCTATATGCTCGACTATTCATTGGCACCCGATCCCAGCCGCATGGATACCGACTCGTGCTATCGGCAGCAGTTTGAGGCTTATCCTGAGAGTCAGGCTTGGGTCGACAGCCTGCGCAGCAACCGTGCCTTGCGCGATACCTTCCTCACGATGCCCTCAGGTGAGCGCCATCATGCTTTCTTTGTCGACAGGGGCAGTACACGCACGGCCCTCGTCATTCACGGCTGGCGCGATTGTGCCATCAAGTTCTTGTGGCTGGCCCGCATCTATGAGCATGAACTGGGCTATAATGTCGTGATGCCCGAACTGCACGGCTGTGGTGAGAGCGAGGGCGAGGCTATACAGATGGGCTGGAAGGACCGGCTCGATGTGATGCACTGGCTGAAGATCTTCCAAGCTGATACGATGGTGGTGCATGGTGTCTCGATGGGTGCAGCCACCACGATGATGCTCTCTGGCGAACGGATGCCCGATGGTATCAGGGATTTGCGCTTTGTCGAGGATTGCGGCTATACCTGTGTCTGGGACGAGTTTGCCGGACAGTTGGATGAGCAGTTCGGTTTGCCGGAGTTCCCGCTGATGTACGCCACCAGTCTGCTTTGTAAATTGCGTGATGGTTGGAGTTTTGGTGAGGCATCGGCCTTGGAGCAGGTCAAGAAATGCCATTATCCCATGCTTTTCATTCATGGTAATGCCGATACCTTTGTGCCCACACACATGGTCTATCCCCTTTATGAAGCGAAACCTGGCACAAAGGCACTTTGGATTGCCGAAGGTGCCGAACATGCTCTCTCTTATCGTGAGCACAAGGCGGAATACATCGCCAGAATCAAGGAATTCCTTTTACGCGCGCAGTAGTAGGAAAACTCAGGAAACAACTGACCCTCCTGCCCCTTCTGACCCCCAATTTCTCGCGCAGAATTGTATAGAAGAAAATCTTTCCGCTTTCCTTTGGGGGTCAGAAGGGTCAGAAGGGGCACATAAAAAGTTTATATAACAACTAAATATACCTCTGCGATTCTGCGCGAGAAATAATAAGGGCTGTCAGATAAATGCCAAGTATTGAAAAATTGAAGGCTCTTATCGCCAAATAAGTGGCTCTTATTCAGCGATAAGAGCCACTTATTCTGGCAGAAATACTACCGTGACTTTCAGAATTTCTCGATACAGTATTCGAAAGGTTCGAGGGTGATGGATTCGCCGAGCTTTTGCCAGGATTCCGGGAGATTGATGGTTTCGGGCTCGTTACGCACGTTGACAAGAATCAGGAAACGCTCAGCATCGTCAGCTTTTTCAAATACCAGCACATTGTTGTCGGGCCAGGCGGTCATCTTACCTTTACGGAGGGCGGGATGCTCGTTATAGAGGCCGATCAGATGCTTATATTCTTGATAGATTTCAGGCTTGGCGGTCCAGTTAACGGGTACGTACTTGAAGAAGTTAATGGGCTCGGGATAGCCCACTTCCTGCGAGCCGTAGATAAGAGCGCCGCCATGGGGGAAGATGCTAGCCACGTAGGCAGCCATTGCACCTCGGTCGTTGGTGAACTCCACGCAGGGTGTAGCCTCGGTAGAGTGGTCGTGATTGGTGGTGAAGCGTAGCTTGACCTTGCCAGCCGGCAGACTGTCGTATTCAGCCTTGTCGGCCTTGATGAGGTCGGAGGCAGGCGCACCCTTGAACACCTTTACAAGCTCGTCCTTATAGTCCCAGCCATAGTTCATATCGAAGCCGCCAATGGTGAAGTTGTCGACGTTCTTGCCTTCTGCCAGCATCAAAATCTTACGTTCTCCAGCAGCGGCACGTAACTGGTCGATAGCATCCTTCCAGAAGTCGGCTGGCACACCATCGGCCACGTCACAGCGGAAGCCGTCGATACCCACCTCGACAATCCAGAACTTCATGGCATCGATCATCGCCTCGCGCATGTCCTTGTTATCGTAGTTCAGATCTGCCACATCTTCCCAATTCCAGGGTTGCGGACAAATAATCGTGTCAGCCTTCTCGTCGTATGTATACCAGTCAGGATGTTCTTTTACCCAGGGATGATCCCACGCCGTATGGTTGGCCACCCAATCGAGGATGATGCCCATACCGTGCTCATGGCAGACCTTTGCGAGGTTTTTGAAATCATCGATGGTACCGAACTCAGGCGCGATGGCCTTATAATCGCTGATACAGTAGGGGGAGTTTTTGCCTTTCTCGATGCCGATGGGGTAGATAGGCATGACCCACATGATGTTGACGCCCAGGTCTCGGATGGAGTCGATACGGGCGGCCACAGCATTGAGGGAGTTCTCTGGTGCAAACACACGGGGATTAACTTGATACATGGCGATATCGTCAACAGCAGGCAGTTCGAAGACTTCTGTCTTTGCTTCCTTGGCGGGCCTGCAGGCACTTAGCATAAAGATCGCTACGCCAAGAACGGAAATTATTTTTTTCATAACATTACTTTTATTCATGCGTTGGTTTGATAGTAGAGTTAAAATCAGGCGGGCACTGGTGAGAGTGTCCGCCTGAATAGATATAGGGAATGATTATTCTCCAACAACGATAACACAACGGTTCTGGTCGTTCTCTGCATAAGGCTGTACAGTGTCGCCGAAAGACTCAACGGTCATACGGCTGGCAGCGACGCCTTTCTCCTGAAGGGCTTTGGCCACCTTCTCAGCGCGAGCCTTGGCATAGCCTAGGTTGATGCTAGGGTTACCTGTGCCGCGGTCGGCATAGCCCTTGATGCTGATACCCTTCTGCGGGTACTTGTTGCACCAGTTGACAATCTTGTTCAGTATCGCATCAGGATCAGGATCACTGAGACGGATGTTATAGAAGAACACTTCCTTCAGTGGCTCGTCCTTTACCACGGGTTTCGGCTCAGGTTTGGGCTCTGGCTTTGGTTCGGGTTTGGGTTCGGGCTTCACCTCAGGTGCTGGAGCGGGCTCCTCGTAGACTGGCTCCGGAACGGGAGCGGCCTTCTTCTTTTGGCCAAATTTATAGGTCAGACCAATGAGAGCTGCTACTTGCCAGTCAGGATTGTAGTTGCGCTTCAGGTTGAACTCGTCGTTCTTGTAGTTGGCATCAACCTCAAGGCCAATAGCCAATTTCTCAGAGAGGTTCAAATTAAACTGCGTACCAAAACGGCCATTATAGGTGCTGTGTTTTGTGCCACAGAGTTCTGGATTCTCAATGAATTGTGTGGCATGGTTAGCTGTGTTGAATTCATCGAAATCCCAGCCGTAGTTCACACCGAAACCAGCCAGAAGTACCCAGTCGAACTTATCGCTAAGACGGTTCGGGTTGATAATGTTGGTCATGTTCATCAGCAGGTCGAGATCACCCGTAACGGCATTGAACTTATAGGTGTCGGTAAGGGCACTTTTGATTTGCCAAGCCTGTGCGTGGATGCGGGCACCAACCTTTGAATTGAAGTAGCGTCCGGCAGAGATGGCCGCCTGCGGGGTGAGGAGCTTCGTGAAGTCGTAGTTGGTGAACGTTCCTTGGACACCACCTTGCACAGTGATGAAGTTATAAGGGTAGTTGTCCTCTACACTCTGCGCCTGTGCAGCTGTGGTCACTCCGAAAAGGAGTGCCACTGCTGCGAGGATATTCTTAAACTTTTTCATGTGAATCTCTTTTGATGTTTAACATTTACTGCTTGGTGATTACAACCTTATTGTTGCCCGTATAGCTGAGATAGAACTTGAAGGTGTAGGTACCTGCCTCGATGTTGAGGTTGGCGCCGTCCTGTGTCAGGTCAGACTCAGTTCCACCCCAGTTGATACCCCAATCATGGTTAGCGCGGAACTTGTATTCGCCAGACACAGCATCGGTAGTTACCTCCCAACAGCCTTCTTCTTTATTGTAGGCCATTTCAAGGTCTTCACTCCAACCGTTGAAGCCACCAATCATGCTGATGCTCTCAATCTTCAGTAGGCTGTAATGCATGTTGGCAAAGTCGAGGTTAATCTGGTAGAAGCCAGCACCTGGATCGGGGCAGTTGGGACCACCGCCGTCGGTGAGGGAACCACTCGTGGTGTCACCGCTGACATACTCCAAGTCATTGTCCCAGTTGTCGGCATTGGGCTTGAACTTGAACTCACCGTCCAGATAGTAGTAACCTTGGTACTGTCCGTTGCCGTTGCCGAGCAGCAGATGGCTAATGCCCCAGCCGCCTTCGTTACCAATTTCATAGAAGTTATCGGGATAGCCGTTGTCTTCCTTGACGGTGCAATGGGCGGGAGCCTCGTCGCTAAGGAAGAGGCGGATGACATAAGGACCATCGGCTGCAAGCTGCAGGTTGGCACCATCCTGAATGAGGTCGTCGATGGTACCACCCCAGTTGACGGCCCAATCGTGGTTGAGACGGAACTTGAACTCACCGGCACTGAGTGTCTCGCGAGCCTCCCAACACTTCATAATCTCATTGTAGGTCATGTCTACATCAGTATCCCAAGCACCTCTTACTGAACCAATGATACTGATAGAGGTAACAGGTGTGATCTTGTAGGTCATTTCCTTTAAATCAACCTGAACAAAGTAGAAACCAGCATCGACTCCGTCGATATTAGGACCACCGTCGGTGGTGAGTGTACCGCCGGTAGCATCGCCACTGACCTTCTCCCAGTCACCGTCCCAGTTGTCCTTATTAGGCTTGAACTTGAACTCACCGTTCAGGTAGATGACGGCACTATACTGTCCCATACCATTACCATGAAGTGGATGAGGCTCGCTCCAACCGCTCTCGTTACCAATCTCATAGATGAAGTCGTTGAAGCCTACGGGAGTAGCTGACCACGTCTGATCGAGCATATCGAAGGTGAGGTCATAGAAGAGTGCATCGGGGTCGGCAACAATAACGAGGTTGCCACCATTGTTGTCGTAGTTGAACTTGCCCTCTTCACTGGCGGCAGCCAAACAGCCGCTCCAATCGCCACCGATACCTGATTCCGGAGTCATCTTGAACTCTATATTGCTTCCATCCTCAGTAGCGGGGATGCGCACTTTAAACGTTGGGTTGGAATATGGGTCACTACCGTCATTAGTGAGTTTGTAAGTCGTGTCGGTATTATCCCATCCGTTGATGCTACCTGTCAGGTAGTAGGCAGCCTCAATGCTAGGAGCCAATGGGATGGCTGTGATATTAAATAGTCCCGACGTGGCTGTCTTCACAGCAGTCTGTCCATTGTTCATCCACATGCTGACAGCGGCATTGATAGTACGCTCCACGGGGCGGCGCTTAAACACATCGACGATGAAATTCTGAAGGTCGGCGGCCGACATGGTACCATCGGCAGCTATGTCGTAGGTTCCCTCGAAAGAGGTGCCTTCAGTATTTGTACCAGACAGCGTAATGGAATAGATGGGATCGTAGCCCTCGCCATTGGTGGTGGGAGCAGTGATGTTGCACACCTGAACCCGATCGGCAGCGACGTTGTTGAAGTCAATGACACCTACCGTAGAGATACTGCCGTCACCAAAGGTTACTTGGGTAGGCTGTGGCACGACCTGTGGGCTTGCCCAGTCTTTGTAGTCGTCGGTGCAAGCCGCTACCGACGCTACAAATGCTATCAATGATAATATTTTCTTAGTCATGATCATAATCTCTTTTGAAGTTATTGTTTGATGAAACGGATGTAACCCGTAATATCGTTGAAGAAAATCAGATAGGTACCTGCCTCAGGAACTACCAGGTTAGCACCGTTGCCAACACCGTAGACATACATGCCTTGTGAGTAGTTGATGAATGTACCGCCCTTGTTGAAGTCCCAAGAATCAGCCTGCTTGATCTTTACCTCGTCGCCAGCGGCAAATTCGTAAGTGATGTACCAGTCATGGTTCTCCCAACCTGTAGAGCAAGGTGTCATTGGGGTATCACCCCATTCGTTGAATGAACCAGCAATGGCCATTCCGCTATAGACAGGTGCAGAACCGTCGTAAGGCTCGATACTCAGGTTGTCATCTTTAGTGTTCAGGGTGACTTTGTAAACACCAGCCTCAGGAACGGTAATGTTGCCTGAGCCGCCGTCGTTCTTCACATATGAACCGAATGAGTCGCCCTGACCCCACTGGGTTGCCCAACCATCGTCGAGGGAACCGCGGAGTTTGAAGCCGCTGCCGCCGAGGTAGCCGATCCACTGAATCTCGCCTTGGCCAGTCTTTTTATCATACTCTGCACCATCAAGGGTCTGCATCGGGATAACGCACTTACCCATGTCGCCACCCCAGGAGCCGTCAGCAATGTCGGCACCGATAAGCCACCAGATCTCAGGATCAGCAGGCTTCAACTCGACATAGTAGGGAATGGTGTTCAGGGTAATTACATTCGAATAGATGGGGTAATACTCACGGAATGAAGCGTCGCGCATTGCAGATTTCACGCGGAACGAAATCTGCTGGATGGCAGGAACGGTGGCCTCTGTCCAACCTAAGAGTTGTAACAACGAACGGTTCAGCGTTTCTGTACTTACCTCTGCACCTAGACCATTGGAATAGGTCTCATCGAGTGCAAAGAAATCGGCACCAGTATTGTCTTCAGCATTCGCATCGAAAGCGTGGTTGAAAGCACCAGTGGGCGATACTTCAATTGTGTAGGTGGGAACCATTGCTGAATTGTAGTTGTTATAAGGTGTGGGCTGCGACCAGGTGAGTGTTACATTGGTCGACTTCTCTAAGTCCACGTTACCCTTGACAGCGATCTCATTGAGCACAAACGTTGTGGGCTGTGTCAGCGTGGGGTTCGACTCGTTATCGTCCTTACACGAGGTAAAGAGCAACATGCCCACTGCTGTCAGCAGTATTGTTGATTTGAATATTGTCTTCATAATTATCAATTATCAATTTTCAATTATCAATTAATAACCAGTATTCTGAGTGAGGTTCGGGTTAGCATTGATGTCCTCAGCAGGAATGGCAAAGAGGTTGCGGTAAGCGGGGAATGAGGCTCCGTTTTGTGAACCGCTCTTCCACTCCCAGAGATACTGTCCGCTCTTGTCACCACCGAAATAGCCATAACGAATCAGGTCAGTGCGGCGGAAACCTTCATAATAGAGTTCGCGTGAGCGCTCATCGAGAATCTGATCGGTGGAATAGCTGCCCAGTGTCGTCGTGTTGGCACGCTGACGAAGGGCGTTGATATAACTAGCACCTGTGCCGCTAGTTGTGCCACCGTTGAGACGGGCATCAGCTTCGGCAGCAATCAGATAAGCCTCTGCAGAACGCATCAGGAAGAAATCGGTATCGATGAACTGTGAATTGTGGGGATTGCCATTGCTTGCATAGGTGTTACGATATTTTCCTACAGCATAACCAGAGGTATACTCTGTCGGGGTGGTGACAACCAAATCGCGGTCGATACCGAAAAACAGTGCGCGATCATCGCCAGCGGCAGTAGCCATATCCTTAATGCTCACCTGAGGTGCATCGCCGTTGGGGAAGAACTTAGCCACAAACTGCGAACGGGCACGATTACCAGCCCAGAACTCGCTGGTGCTGTAGTCTCCTTCTGTATCCATATCAGCCTTCCAGGTAGAAGCCATGAGGAACAGTGTGGTACACCATGCCGTGGTCTTCACACCATCCTGCATGAGTGGGAGGATGGCCTCCTGAGAAGCACCATTACTACCATTGTCACCCATGAAGAGCATCTGGTAAGCACTCCAGCCATTCACACCAGTAGTCCATAATTTATGGGGACCATTGATAACCTTCTCGGCATACTCCTTAGCTTCGTTCCAACGGGCAGTGCCAGTATAGACTTCTGCATTCAAATACAGACGGGCCAGCAACAGGTTCGCTGCATCCTGATCGGCACGGCCATAACCGTCGTCAGTATCCTTGCGGGCTGCTGGTGTCATCATCTGGCCAACACATTCCTTCAACTCTGTCTCAATCCATGTGAAGAGTTCTGCACGTTGAATCTGGGGGGGAGGTGTCGACATCAGTGTCGTAGCAAATGGTACATTGCCGAAGCAGTCCATCAGATGATAATAATACAGGGCGCGAAGGAAGCGAACCTCAGCCTGACGGGTAGCATCAATGTCGCCACAAACCTCCAAATAGTGGTTGCAGTAGGCAATACCTGTATATAAACGATAGTAGAAACCTTTCAGCATGGGGTGTGAAGCATCCCACTGGTTAAAGTTGAAAGCGGGGATACCCGGGTCACCCCAGGCACAAATCGCTTCATCGGTGGTCAACTCATTGGCATTCCACAACTGGCGGACAAAACCGGCAGTACCACCATCCAGACCGTCGATGTCGCAGTCACCATTAGCACCAGTCTGACCTTGCAAAGCCATGTTGGCATAGCACTTGGTAAAGAGTGCAGCCTCGTCAGCAACCATCGTCTTACTGGGATCAATAGGCGTGACGTCCAGGTCTTTTGTGCAAGAACTCAGTCCTGCTACAGCAAAAGCTACTGCTGCAACGGGAATTATATTTTTGAAATATCTTAAGTTCATAGTCGTATCTTTTTTACTTATTATCTTATTACCTTTTTCATTAGAAGTTGAGGTTCAGACCAACCTGAATTGTAAGCGGACGCGGATACATGTTGTTGTCGATACCGCCATAAACTTCAGGATCAATACCCTCATACTTGGTAATGGTGAATACATTGGTAGCTGATGCATAGATGCGTCCGGTAATACCATTGTAGTTGCCACCCTTGAAGAGGTCCTCGAAAGAATAGCCTAATGTGATGTTGTCACACTTCAGGAACGAACCGTTGTGGACGAAGTAGTCAGACAGGGCGTGATCGTAGGTTGACCAGTTACGTTCGATAGCACCTGGGATAACATTCTGCAGATAGCCGAATGAAGAGTCGAAGCGCTTAGAAACGTTAGAGTAGCCTGCTTCCTTGTCCCAGTAGACATAATTGTCGAAGCTGGCGCGCAGTCCAAAGCCGAGGTCCCAGTTCTTGACCTGGAGACGTGAGCTCAGACCTGCAGTGTAGGGAGCGTCAGGATTCTTGTAGAAATAGCGGTCTGAATCATTGATCTGACCATCACCATTACGGTCGACGTAGACACCCTCAAGGGGTATACCATTCTCATCGTAAACCTGCTGATAGACATAGAACGATCTCTTGGGATAGCCCACGGAATGAGCCTGACACTGGTTACCTGTACCTGCTGAGATTCCGCCTGTCAAAACGAGTGAGGATTCACCAGTAAGTTCTGTAATCTTGTTCTTGTTATGGGTGAAGTTGGCTGTCACCTCCCATTGGATATCTTCTGTCTGAATTGGACGAATAGTCAAAGAAGCTTCGATACCTCTGTTCTCCAGTGATCCGATATTCGAGCGGACTTGGTTACGGAAGTTCGAACCTGCTGATACCGATGCGTCATTGATCAGATCAGTGGTCTTACGATAATAATAGTCTACACTACCACTGATGCGGTTATGGAAGAAGCTGAAGTCCAAACCTGCATTATAAGTTGTGGTGGTTTCCCATTTCAGATCCTGGTTATAAGCGTCGGGACGATAGAGGAGACCATCATTATTGATACCCTTGATAGGATAGCGACCGTCAACATTAGTGGTGTTAACATTATAGGAGGCGAAATAGTTGTAATCGCCGATACCTTCCTGCTGACCTGTCTTACCCCATCCGAGACGGAGTTTGAGTTCGTTCATCCACTTAACATTTCTTAGGAAGGCCTCCTCGTTGATCTTCCATCCGAGAGCGACAGAAGGGAATGTTGCCCAGTGCTCCTTGAAACGGCTGGAACCATCGCGACGTACGGTAGCCGTTACCATATAGCGATCGAAGGCAATGTAGTTAGCACGTCCGAAGAAACTAACGAGATAGTTCTCAGACTTCCAGATAGACTCACTATCCTTATATTTCTGGCCAGCAGCAGGAGCTATCGTGCCATCATCATAGGTGATAGTCTGTTTGGTCGTCAAAGGATAAAGTCCGGCGTAACGTGAGTTGCCAGAATATTTGGCGTGACTCCACTCATAACCTGCCATGATATCGAAGTGCTGGGTTTTGAGGAAGTCCTTATAGTATTGTGCATAGGCTGAGAAGGTTAGGTTGTACTTCTTCTCATAGGTGTAACCGCTGTTGCCATAATAGAAGTTTGATGGTCCCCAGTTTGCATAGTCTGTGTCCTGAGTACCATTAGCCCAGTCACCGCTGGCATTGGCATGCAGACGGAGATCCTCGAAGCCGTGAATCTGATAGTCAACCTCCACATTACCCATATAGTCGTAGGAGTTGGCACGGTCATTTTTCTCCATCAGTCGTGACATGGGATTGGCCACTGTATTGCGGTTCCACATCGTGTCGTAGTTGGGATCATTGAGTGAAGAACCTGAGTCAGTCCACTGCCAGTAGCCATGGTAATTCTTGTATTTGGCATCCGAACTATAGACGGGCTGTGTAGGATCCATGCGAGTAGCATCTCCGATAGCAGCCTCGTTGGCATAACGGTTATGAGAATACATGAACTTACCATTGATGTTGAACTTCAGATGGTCGTCAAGTAATGTAGGGTTCAAAGTCAAGCTGGCCGTAGTACGCTGGAAGTTAGAAGTCTTCAAAATACCGTTCTGGTCAGTGTAACCTACGCTGAGACGGTAAGGCATGTTCTTCAGACCACCTTGAACTGTGATATTGTGATCGCTGGATACTGCAGGATGGAAAATCTCCTCCTGCCAGTCCGTGTTGGCATTGCCCAACAAGGAAGCGGCCTCAGAGTCGGCGCCGTAGTAGCTCTTAATGAACGCACGATACTCGTCAGCGCCCAGCACATCGAGAGTCTTCTTCTTGACGGAATAGGATACGTTACCGTTGTAGCTCACTTTCGGAGCCTGGCCAGCACGTCCTTTCTTTGTGGTGATGATGATGACACCGTTAGAACCGCGGCTACCATAAATAGCGGTAGCTGAAGCATCCTTCAGCACGGTGAACGACTCAATATCGTTCGGGTTTACCATCGACAAGGGGTTAGCTGCACCCTTGATACCTTGGTTGTCCATAGCCAGACCGTCAATCACGATTAGTGGATCATCCGAAGCATTCAATGATGAACCACCACGGATACGAATGGTAGCACCACCACCAGGTGTACCACCACCGTTGGTAACGTTTACACCAGCAATCTTACCTTGCATCATGTCTTGGGCACTGGTAATCAAACCGTGGTTTTTTTCATCAGGTTTGATAGCTGTTACAGAACCTGTGAGGTCGTTCTTGCGGGCGACACCATAACCGATAACCACCACTTCATTCAGCACTGCGGCATCGTCTTGCAGCGTCACCTCTAATGTGGGAGCAGCTTTCACGGTTGCAGTCTGATAACCAATGTAAGAAATGGTGATGTTGTCACCCTGATTAGCTTTCAGTACGAAATTACCGTCGAAATCGGTGATGGTAGCGGTTTGTGTACCGTCTACGCGTACCGTTGCGCCGATAATGGGTTCGCCTGTAGCATCTTTCACATGGCCTTTGACGTCAATCTGAGCAAAGGCACCTACCGATAGGAACAGGCCTAACAAAAGGCCGAGCATCCTAAGCGGGAAATGAATGTTTACCTGCTTCATCATTACATTTAATTAGAGTTAAATATTATACTTTTGTCAATTCGTTCGTTGTTAGCCGTATTCCGACGGTGCAAAATTAAGAATCTTTTCGCCTCATTATTCTTTTTTTTGTTTAAAATCGTTATTAGAGCTGCGCAAACGTTTGCATTGATATATATCAACTTTAGGGCAGAAAAGTGAATACCGAATAGTGAAAAGTCGTAACTTTGCATCGAAAACTAAAAACGGACGGAACAGCGAGAGCCATCAAGCTCGCTTGAATGGCCGAGTCGTGACGGACGAAGACAAAGTCAACGTGATGGAAAAAAACGGCCCACTGACAATGAAGGATATCGCTCGGGAATTCGGAATTTCCGTAGCTACAGTGTCGCGTGCGCTGAAGGATTCGCCCCGCATCAGTGAAGAGCGTCGCAAGGCCATTCAAACGTATGCGCGCGAACATAATTTCTATCCTAATGCAGTAGGTGAGGCATTACGCCATAGCAAGGTGATGCCGCTTCGTGTGATTGGTATTATTGTCCCGGAAATAACACATTATTATTTTTCTTCCATCCTTACGGGTATCGAAGAAGCGGCATCGGCACGTGGATATAATATCATGGTGTCACTGAGCCATGAGAAATATGAGAGGGAGGTCCGTATCTGTGAGAATTTCCATCGTAACAAGGTCTGTGGTGTGATAGTCTCCCAAGCTAAGGATACGCGCAACTACGACCATTATCAGAAGCTGATAGATGCTGGTATCCCCATTGTATTCTATGACCGTATTTGTACGGGTGTGAATGCTAGTCGTGTGGTGGTCGATGACTATATGGGGGCCTACAATGCCGTGACTCATCTGATAGAGACGGGTTGTCAGCGCGTGGCTTTCTACGGGGGACCAATGCAGTTGGAAATTTCGAAGAACCGCTATAATGGCTATAAGGACGCTCTTTTGAAGCATGGTTTGGCCGTTGACGAATCCATCGTGCGTATCTGTGATAACCGAGCGGAGGCAGAGTCAATCACGCCAGAGATATTAGCACTTGACCATCGGCCTGACGGCTTTTTTGCCGTCAACGATGATACAGCCATCGGCATTTTATATACTGTGAAACGGGCAGGCTTTAAGGTGCCCGACGATATTAGCATTTGTGGTTTCACCAACGGGCAGCGGGCCGTCGCTTGCGATCCGATGTTGACGACGATTGAACAGCGTGGCTTTCTGGTGGGTGAAGAGGCGGCAGAGATCTTAATCGACAAGGTGGAGGGGCTTTCACCTTTAGAGAAGGTCGAAAAGCGCGTCGTCCGTACCCGCCTCATCATCCGAGGAACAACGAGGTAATTATTTATATTTAGTTTAAAGTTTATAGTTTAGATATGAAGCAAAAGCCGGATTTAAGTTTTTGGAATTTGTGGAATCTGAGTTTTGGATTCTTTGGCGTGCAGATTGCCTATGCCCTGCAGAGTGCAAACATTTCGCGAATCTTCGCCACGTTGGGTGCAGACCCGCATAACCTCAGTTATTTCTGGATTCTGCCCCCATTGATGGGTATTCTTGTGCAACCGATTGTCGGAACACTGAGTGATAAGACCTGGACCCGCTTCGGTCGTCGTATCCCTTATCTGTTTGTGGGTGCGGCTGTTGCCGTGCTGGTGATGTGCCTGCTGCCGAATTCCGGTTCATTAGGCCTCACTATCAGTGCTGCCATGATGTTCGGACTTATTGCCCTGATGTTTCTCGATACGAGTATCAACATGGCCATGCAACCATTTAAGATGCTGGTGGGTGATATGGTCAACGAGAAGCAGAAGGCCAAGGCCTATAGTATCCAGTCATTCCTCTGCAATGCAGGAAGCGTGATGGGTTATGTGTTCCCGTTTGTGTTTACGTTTATCGGTATCAGCAATGTGGCTGAGAAAGGCGTAGTGCCTGACTCTGTCATCTGGTCGTTCTATATCGGTGCAGCAATCTTGATCCTATGTGTCATCTATACCACATCGAAGGTGAAAGAGTGGAATCCTCAGGAGTATGCAGAGTATAATGGGGCTAGCCATTCTGGTCAGACTAGTGAGTCTAGTGGCAACTGGATTACGTTGCTCAAGAATGCCCCGTCTACTTTCTGGAAGGTCGGGTTGGTGCAGTTCTTCAGTTGGGCAGCCATGCTTTATATGTGGAATTATACCACGGGTGCCATCGCTGAGGTGGTATGGAACACTACCGATCCCGCCAGTGAGGCTTTCCAGGAGGCAGGCAACTGGGTGGGTATTCTCTTTGCTGTGCAGGCCGTAGGTTCTGTGGTATGGGCAGCCTTACTTCCGCAGTTCAAGAACACGAAAGTGGCTTATTCGCTAAGCTTGGTGATTGGTGCCATCGGCTTCGTGATGGTGCCCTATATCCATGACCAGTATCTGCAGTTTGTGCCTTTCCTGATGATTGGCTGTGCCTGGGCTGCTATGTTGGCGATGCCTTTCACTTTTGTGACGAATGCCTTGCAGGGTTATGGTCACATGGGTGCTTATTTGGGATTGTTTAATGGCACCATTTGTATTCCACAGATTGTGGCAGCCATCTGTGGCGGTGCCATCCTCTCGCTCATTGGCCACCATCAGTCGTCGATGATGATTGTAGCAGGCGTCAGTTTTCTGATTGCGTCAGCCTGTGTCTTTGTAATAAAAGTGAATCGCGAAAAATAAAAAGGAAAAGTTATGGAACAAAGTGCGTTTTTTGAGATCTGTGGCTGGTTGGCCAGCATCACGATGATTTTGGGTTATCTGCCACAGGCCATTTATACCATCCGTACCCGCGATACTGAAGGCATCGCATTGCCTACATTCTTGATGATGGGTGTTGGTGGTGCCTGTTTTATGCTCCAGGGCATCTCTCATCAGCCAGAACCTCTTTGGGCCCTATTTATTACCAACCTTATCACCACGACATGCTGTGTCATCATTTTTGGCATCAAGGTCTATAATGATTATATTAAGAAGAAATAAAGCGCGCAACCGATTGCATAAATAAATATCGATATATCTATGAAGCTACAATTTAACCTCGAGTATCAGACCACGTTCGGTGAAGAACTGGTACTGAACATTCTTTCAGAGAAGAAAACAGAGCGGCACAAGATGTCTACGCTTGACGGTCTTCATTGGACTTGTGAGTTGAGCAAATCTTTGAAGGCGAGTGTCTATACGGACTATTATTATAGTGTCTATCGTGGAGATCAGGAGATGCGTCATGAATGGCTTACAGAGCCTCATCGTCTGGAGTTTGCTGCTATCAGAGGCATCCGCTATACTGTTTATGACCATTGGATCGACATTCCAGAGGATAGCTACATGTACTCCTCTGCCATCACGGAGTGTGTGGCAGCCCGTGATCGCAAGATGAGTGAGCTGCAGGAGTATGGCAGGACCGTTCGTCTGAAAGTACGTGCTCCGCAACTGCGTGGAAACGAACGATTGGCCATTATCGGTGGTGGTGAGGCCTTGGGCAATTGGGAAGCCAAGCGTGCCTTGAATATGACCGAGCACGAAAACAATGAGTGGGTCGTCAGCCTGAATGCCGATAAGCTACCACGGACCTTTGAGTTTAAGTTCGTGGCTCTCGATGAGGAAATAGACGTGACGCCACTTTGGGAGAACGGCATGAACCGTACGGTCATGCTGCCAGAGATCGAACTGGGCGAGGTGGTCGTCTATGAGTTGTCGCAGGCTTATTTCCCCGTCTACCCGTGGAAGGCTGCTGGAACGGTGATTCCCATCTTCTCACTCCGCAGTGAGGGTAGTTTTGGTGTAGGTGATTTTGGTGACCTGAAACTGATGATTGACTGGTGTGACAAGACCAAGCAGCGCATCCTTCAGGTGTTGCCCATCACTGATACCAATATGACGCACACCTGGCAGGACAGCTATCCCTATAATAGCATTAGCATCTACGCCCTCCATCCGCAGTATACCGATTTCCGTCAGTTGCCGTCCCTCAAGAATGAGGCCAAGCGCCAGGCTTTCGAGGCCTTGCGCCAAGAGTTGAATGCCCTGCCACAGATTGATTACGAGCGGATGTTTACTGCCAAGATGGACTATCTGCGTGAGATTTTTGCACAGGAGTGGGCAGGCGTGCAACGTCGCGAGAGCTATAAGAAATTCTTCGAGCAGAATAAGGAGTGGTTGGTGCCTTACGCCGCCTTCTGCTATTTCCGCGATCTCTACGGAACAGCTACTTTCTCCGAGTGGCCTAAGGATGCCACTCTGCAGAGTACGCAGAAATCCACATTCAAAGGCAAGAAGGAACTGCAGTTCTGGTATTTTGTACAATATAACCTCGATGCACAGATGCGTGAGGCCCATGCCTATGCCCGTGCCCATCGTGTCATCTTAAAAGGCGACATCCCCATCGGCATCAGTCGTGATGGCGTTGAGGCTTGGGTGGAGCCGAAGTACTTCAACTTGAATGGTCAGGCCGGTGCGCCGCCTGATGCCTTCTCTGCTGACGGACAGAACTGGGGTTTCCCCACCTACAATTGGGACGAGATGCTCAAGGATGGCTGCTCCTGGTGGGTGCGCCGCTTCCGTAAGATGGCAGAGTATTTCGATGCTTACCGTATCGACCACGTGCTTGGTTTCTTCCGTATCTGGGAAATTCCTGTGCCCTATAAGTCAGGTCTGATGGGTCAGTTCTCACCAGCCCTCGGATTGAGTCGTGAGGAGATTGAGGCCTATGGTGTAGCGTTCAACGAAGGACTGTTCCTGATTGATCACAAACGTAACGACCGTTGGCATCCACGTATCGCTGTGCAGTATCAGGAGGCATATCAGCAGTTGGGTGAAGACCAGAAATATTGTTTCAACCAACTTTACAATGATTATTTCTATCGTCGCAACAATCAGTTCTGGTATACAGAGGCGATGAAGAAAATGCCGAAACTGATACAGGCCACCCGCATGCTCGTTTGTGCGGAGGATCTGGGTATGGTTCCCGACTGCGTGCCTTGGGTGATGAACGAACTGCGCATCCTCTCACTCGAGATTCAGTCGATGCCGAAGGACCCAACCACACGCTTTGGCAAGCTCTCGCATAACCCTTACCGGTCTGTCGATACAATCTCCACTCACGATATGGCTACATTGCGACAGTGGTGGGATGAGGATGAAGAGCGTTCTCAGACCTACTACAACACGATGTTGCATCGTGGCGGTGCTGCACCCCGTCCGCTGCCAGGATGGTTGGCCAAAGACATCGTGAGCCGCCATCTTACCTCGCCCTCAATGCTCTGTCTCATCTCTTTCCAGGACTGGATGAGCATTGATGAGAAGCTCCGTCTGCCTGATGAGAATGCAGAGCGCATCAATATCCCTGCCAATCCTCGTCATTATTGGCGTTATCGTATGCATCTCACCATCGAACAGCTTTTGAAGGCTGACGAACTGAACAACGAAATCAGTACATTGATTATACAAAGTGGAAGAAAATAATGCACAATTCACAATTCATAATGCATAATTAAAATAAGAAGAAATGGAAAAAATTAAGTTAAGATTCTGCGTAGCCCTATTATGCATTGTGCATTATGCATTGTGCATTGGCGCAGCCGAAGTGAAATCACCGAATGGCAATATCGAACTGAAATTCTCTATCGATCAGATAGGACGGCCTGTCTACGAGATGAGCTATAAGGGCAGGGCTGTGGTCAAACCCTCGTTCCTCGGACTCGAACTGGCCAAGGACAAGCATGCTTCGAAAGGCCAGAAAGAGACCGATCTGATGGATGGCTTTACGATTGCCAAGGAAGAGACCTCGACCTTCGACGAGGTTTGGAAGCCCGTCTGGGGCGAGACCGCCACCATCCGCAACCACTACAATGAGTACGTCGCTGTGCTACAGCAACAATCATCCCATCGCGAAATGCTCATCCGTTTCCGTGTCTACGACGATGGCATCGGGTTCCGCTATGAGTTCCCCCAGCAGAAAGAACTCAACTACTTCCTTATCAAGGAGGAGCGCAGTGAGTTTGCAATGGCTGGCGATCATACTGCCTGGTGGTTGCCCGGCGACTACGATACTCAAGAGCAGGAGACGCAGCAGACCAAGCTTTCTGAAATCCGTGGCCGTATGAGGGAAGCCGTCAACTGGGGCAATTCTTCAGTGGCCGTCTTCTCCGAGACGGGTGTGCAGACCTCGCTTCAGATGAAGAGCGACGACGGACTCTATATCAACATCCATGAGGCTGCCTGTGCCGACTATGCCACTATGCATCTCGAACTGGTGGATGCACAGACCAGAGCCCTCACCACGAAACTCGGTGGCGGCAGCAATGCCTATACCCCCAATCCCACACCATCGGCATGGCCCGTGCCGAAGCCCTTTACCTTCGTAAGCCATCTTACCCCCGATGCCACAGGTCTGAAGGGTGCCATGCAGACGCCCTGTGAGACACCTTGGCGCACGGTGATGGTCAGCGACGATGCTCGCGACATGCTCTCGTCGAACCTCATCCTCAATCTCAATGAGCCTTGTGCGCTCGACGATGTGAGCTGGATCCATCCCACGAAATACTGTGGTGTTTGGTGGGAGATGATCGTCGGCAAGAGCAGCTGGCACTATACCGACGACTACCCCAGCATCAAACTGGCCGGTAACGCCTTCCCCAATTCCCCGTCGTCGGTCATCAATTACCGGTCGGCGAAGCCCAACGGCCGTCATGCTGCCAACAACGAGAAGGTGAAGCGCTATATCGATTTCGCCGCCAAGAACGGTCTCGACGAAGTGCTGGTTGAAGGCTGGAACGTAGGTTGGGAAGACTGGGCGAACATGTGGAAGCGCGATGTCTTCGATTTCGTGACGCCTTATCCCGATTTCGACATCCAGATGCTCAACGACTATGCCCATTCAAAGGGCGTGAAGCTGCTGATGCACCACGAGACCTCCTCATCCACCCAGAACTATGAGCGCCATATTAAGGAGGCCTACCAACTGATGAACAAGTATGGTTACGATGCCGTGAAGACGGGCTATGTGGGCGATATCATCCCTCGTGGCGATCATCACTACTCGCAGTCGATGAACAACCACTACCTCTATGTGGTCAAAGAGGCAGCCAAGCACCATATCATGGTGAATGCGCATGAGGCCACACGTCCCACAGGTCTTTGCCGCACCTATCCCAACCTCGTGGGCAACGAGAGTGCCCGCGGCACGGAATATGAGGCCTTTGGAGGCTCGCGCCCCGATCATACCTGCATCCTGCCCTTCACCCGTCTACAGGGCGGACCGATGGACTATACCCCCGGCATCTTCGTCACACGGCTCTCCGAGTGGAGCGATAACACCTCATGGGCACGCATTACCATTGCCGGTTCGCTGGCACTCTATCTGACCATGTACTCGCCCCTCCAGATGGCTGCCGACCTGCCCGAGCACTACGAGCGGTTCGATGATGCCTTCCAGTTCATCCGCGACGTGGCATGCGACTGGGACGACAGCCGCTACCTAGAGGCTGAGCCTGCCGACTACATCACCGTCGCCCGTAAGGCCAAGGGTACCGACAACTGGTTCGTCGGCGGCAAGTGTGACGAGAACGGACACACAGCCATCGTCAAGCTCGACTTCCTCGACAAAGGCCGCAAATACCTCTGTACCATCTATGCCGATGCGAAGGATGCCCACTACGAGACCAATCCGCAGGCATACACCATTACCAAGAAGGTGGTGAAGGCAGGTCAGACCCTCAAAATACAAGAAGCCCCAGGCGGCGGCTTCGCCATTTCGCTAATCGCACAATGAAAGAATGAAAGAATGAAAAAATGAAAGAATGAAAATGAAAAAACTATTATTTCTGATCCTGATGCTGTGTTGCCCCTTTGGGTTATACGCCATCGAACTGAATGGGAAGTATTTGTCCCAAAGTGGCGAATTGATGTTCGTATTCAAGAGTGATAGCCTATATATTGACATCGCTCAGAGCCAGCGTAATGTCTCTGCGTTCAAGTTGGTCAAGAACAAAGAAGACAAGAAGTCTACCACCTATAATGCTTACGAGACTTATGTGGAGAATGGTAGTTTAACTTACAGGGAAGTGCTGATAAAAGTCACTTCGAAAAAGAAAAATGAATTTATACTTGAGTATTTCGGTAAAGATAAAGATCGCGATTACAACTCCAACGAAAGATATACCATTAAGCTGATTGATTGAACAGCTCAATAGGTAACGCAACAAAAAGCCGGATTCTTCACAGAGTCCGGCTTCTTGACGTTGTCTTCCGATGAAAAAACAATTACTAACTAACTAATTAATTACTTTAATCTAAACTTATAATCACATACGATATTTTTTGATGATGTTCCTATGAGGGCCTTGAATTCACCGGGCTCAGCAGTCCATTGGCCCGTCTGGTCATCGTAGAAACTGAGGGCGCTCTTATCGATGGTAAGCGATACCTGCTGTGTTTCGCCCGGTTGGAGGAAGACCTTGCGGAAAGCCTTGAGTTCCTTGACGGGCCGTTCGACAGATGACTGAAGGTCGCTGACGTAAAGCTGGACCGTTTCAGCACCTGCCACACTGCCCGTATTCGTGACGGGTACGGTAAAGGTTATCTTGTCATCAGCTGTCAGTTCGAACTTGTCGGCATTGACTTTGCCTATCTTGAAAGTGGTGTAGCTCAGACCATAACCAAAGGGGAAGTGCGGCTCACTTTTCACTTTTCGTTTTTCACTTTTCACTTTATCGATCCAGCGGTAGCCTACGAAGAGGCCTTCTTTGTATTCCTCGTCGATGATTTTGTGGTCTGCACGCCAAGTGCCGGGATAGGAGCCTGTGGCGTGGGCACCACACTGGTCAAGAGAGGCGTACCACGTGAAAGGCAGCTTGCCCGAGGGATTAACCTCACCTGTCAGCACGGAAGCAATCGCCTTGCCAGCTTCCGAACCAATGAACCAAGCTTGTACGATGACGGGTACTTTGTCCAGCCAGGGCAGGGTAGCTCCATTGCCAGAGATATTGACATATACCAGACGAGGATTGACTTTCAGAATGGCCTCTATCACCTCGTTCTGAGCGTATGGCAGGTCGTAGTTCTTGCGGTCGTGACCTTCGCAATCCTGATGGTTGCTCTTGTTGAGGCCACCAATGAAGATGACGATATCAGCCTCACGAGCCTTTTCCACTGCTTCAGCAGTCAATTCTGCCTGTGAACGGGTTTCGTAGAGCGAGCGACCTACGGTGACGCCGTTGTAACTTTGGATGGTATCGCCAACGTAGCCACGGGCATAGTCAATTGATAATTGATAATTGATATTTGAGATTTTTTCCTTGAGTCCATCGAGTGGGAGGATTTCGCGCTGGGCTTTGAGAGAGGAAGAACCACCACCTACGGTCATCATCTTGATGGCATTTTCACCCACCACGAGGATACGCTGCATCTTTGAAAGATCGAGAGGCAGCAACGGGTTCTTATCTTTTTTCACCACATCATTCTTCAGCAGTACGATGCCTTCCTGGGCAATCTTCAATGCTGCATCGTAATGACTCTCGGAACAGAGGAAACCAACGGGTTTGTTGCGCTTCATCGTGGTGCGATAGAACAGACGCAGCACACGACGCACCTTCTCATCGAGTTCCTTCGTGGTATATTTGCCTTGCTGGATGGCCTGCTTATAGGCCGCTGCCAGGTAGTAGGCATCGTAGGCATTGGTCTTGCCCATCGTCAGACCGTCGGTCCAGGTGCCGAACTCCAGGTCGAGGCCGTTGCGCACAGCCTCATCGGTATCGTGGCAGCCGCCCCAGTCACTGATCACCACGCCATCGAAGCCCCAGTCCTGCTTCAGGATCTTGTTGAGCATGATATCATTGTGGCAGTTGTGTTGGTTCTTGTAGAGGTTATAGGCACCCATGATGGCCCAGGCACCACCCTCCTGCACGGCAGCCTTGAAGGCAGGCAGGTAGATCTCGTGCAGGGCGCGGTCGCTGACGATGACGTTCACCTGATGACGGTATTCCTCGTCGTTGTTCAGCGCATAGTGCTTCACACAGGCTGCTACGCCCTTCGACTGCAATCCCTGAACGTAGGGCACCACCATGCGCGAGGCCAGCCAGGGGTCTTCGCCCATATACTCGAAGTTGCGCCCGTTGAGCGGGGTGCGGAAGATGTTCACGCCAGGCCCCAGCATCACACTCTTGTTGCGGTAGAGGGCCTCTTCACCCAGACTCTCGCCATAGAGACGGGCGAGGTCGGGATTCCAGGTGGCAGCCAGACAGGTGAGGGCGGGGAAGGCCACACACGAGTCGTTGGTCTGTCCGGCCTGTTCCCACTCATCCCAGAGCACATCGGGACGCACGCCATGAGGACCGTCGTCTGTCCACAGGTCGGGGAATCCGAGACGCTTCACACCGGGCGAAGAGAACTTCGACTGCGCATGGATCACGGCTATCTTCTCGTCGAGCGTCATCCTTGCGAGGGCATCGTCGATGCGCTGCTCCAGGGGTTTGCTCTCATCAAGGTACGTTGGCGTCTGCGCCACCGCAGTGAATAGTGAAGAATGAATAGTGAATAGTATCGCTGCCACTATCACTCTCAAAATCCATTGCCTATTATTATTTTTAACCTGATTCATATTACTAACTAATCGCTTTATTATTCACTAATCACTATACATTGTTCACTATTCCATCCCCATGCTCTGGATATACTCGGTCTGGGGCTGGCAGTTTTCGAAACGGCAGTTCTTGGCAAACTGCATGAGCAACTCGCGGAACCTGGCCTGATCAGGACGGGTTTCACGCCATTCCTGATAGGTGTAGTGCGGCGTCTCTGCGTATTTCACGACAATGCTGTCCCAACCTTCTGGGCGCTGGATGCCCATCATGCAGGAGTTGTCTACCTTCTTATAGGGCCAGAAGGTGTAGCCGATATTGTTGTCCTTCAGCACCTTCACAAAATCGCTCTGCCACTCCATGGTGTTATGACCGAACTCGCCCATGTACATCGGACGGTTGATGGAGTCGCGGAAGTTGATGTAGTGGGTGATGGCCTCCTTGGTGGCAGGACCGCCGTAACGATGGCAGGTGTACATCAGTTTGTCATCATAGCTGGCATCGTCGAGCATCCAGAAGAAACTGTTCCAGTGGGCACCACCCAGCAGGATGATATGGTTCTGATCCACCTCGCGGATGGCTTTCACGGCCTTTTTGTAGAGGGGCTGGAGGAGCGTGTAGAGTGAGTTCTTGTTTGCAAAGTAATGGGCGATGGGTTCGTTCATCAGTTCATAGCCCAGAATCGTTGTCTCCTGACTGTAACGACTGGCTATCTCGCGCCAGATGTCACAGAATAGTTGCTGGCTCTCTTCGCTTTCGAACAACCACGGATAACCGTAGCTATCGTCGATGTTGTCGCCCGTCTGTCCACCAGGACAATCGTGCATATCGAGAATCAGATACAGACCATTCGCTTTGCACCAGCTCACGATGGAGTCGATGCGCACATGACCGTCCTTCTGGCCTGTCTCCCCCATATAGTCCTCATCGGTGAAGAGTTTGTAGTTGAAGGGCAGACGGATGGTGTTGGCACCCTGCTGTGCGATGAAGTCGATATCAGCCTTGGTGATATAGTTGTCTTTGAACTCCTGCCAGAACTCAGCGGTGAAATCAGGGCCTACAGCCTCTTTGAAGAGCTGGTCGATCATCCAAGCCGAGTTGGTGCGTCCGAAGCCGAACATATATCCCTCAGGATTCAGCCAGTTACCGAGGTTCGTGCCTTGTATCAGCAGCTTCTCCCCATTAGGCTGAATCAGGTTGTGCCCCTCGATGGTGACAAAACCCTTTGTGCCCGCCTGCTCGCCACCTGTTGTGCAGGCAGCGAACAGGAAGAGGAAAGAGGAAAGAGGAACGAGGAAGGAGAATACTCTTTTCGCAGATAAGCGGATCCTCTTTATATCGTTTATCTTAGTAATCATCTGTAAACTGTAAACCGTAAACTGTAAACTATAAACTACTTCTTCTGGAACACCCGAACGTAGTCCACTTCCATGGTTGCAGGCAGTGCGCTCTCATCGACACCCTTGTAACCGCCCCAGTCACCGCCCCAGGCGAGGTTGAAGATGATGTAGAACGGATCGTCGTAGGGCCAGTCGTCACGACCAAGACCACGGTTATCGTAGCTCAGTTGTACTTTGCCATCGACGTAGGTGGTGATATTCTTGGCCGTCCACAAGATGGCATAGGTGTGGAACTCTTCCTCAGCACCAGGACAATTCATTGCATGGGTCACCTGGGTATTGTTGGAATGCACATGTGAAGTAGCGTGCAGACTTGATGAAACCTGATTAGGATCGGCTCCGACCTCCTCCATGATGTCGATCTCACCATCAGCAGGCCAGGAACGGAAGTTGACAGGCATCATCCAGAAGGCGGGCCATGTGCCCTTGCCCTTTGGCAGTTTGATGCTGGCCTCGATGTAACCGTAGGTCCAGCCCTGCTTCACCTTCGCATAGACACGGCCCGAGTATATCTTGCCGTTCTCCTTCAGCGCGGTGATGCGCAGTTTGCCATTGCGAACCTCAGTCACGAGATTGCCCTCAGGCGTCATGTGGTTCACGTAGTTCTGCAACTCGTTGTTCACCCAGCCTGAGTTTTTTACCTCGTGGGTCCAGTCGTTCTGATTGAGTTCAGAACCTTTGTCGAACTCATCATTCCACACCAGTGTGTAGCCATCGGGGGCATTGTATGCAGGCTTTTCGGCTGCCGACTGCGTCACGCTGATGGTCTGGCGTGCCATCCCCGACATGACGGTGACGGTACCCGTGCGGGCACTGGTCGTCGGATTAGCAGGAACCGTGACCGTCAGCGTGCCCGTTTGGGCTACCGTATTCTTAGCATCGACAGTGATGAAATCCTGGTCGGCGTAGGCACCCCATTCTTTGCCCGTCGTGGTCACATTGATAGTGTAGCTACCGCCATCAGCAGGGGCATCGATGCTCGTCTGTGACAGCGTAATGCTGACCACTGCAGGCTGTGGGTCATCGTTGTCGCTCCCACCGCAGCCCCAGAGGGCTACGGCAAGAGAGAGCAATAGAGTGTTAAACATGTAACGTTTCATTAATTATTCAATTATTGAGCTTTTTCGAAAATAATATCGCTAATAGTGATGTTTGTGCCAGCTGGTGCTCCTCCGAAATCAAATACCATGGTAAACTCGTGAGCATCGCCTTTTGGCAGAGTAACACCAGTTGCCTTGTAAACCAAAGGTTCATCGGCTTTCATATTATGACGACCATCGAAATAGAAGTTGTCATCATGCTTATTTGACTCGCTCTCATCACTCTGAGTCAGTTTGATGGTAGCGCCAGTGATGTCGCTATCAGCTGTGATGGTGCACTGGAAGTTGTAGGGATCATTCTGTTTCGCACTCAGTGTAGTGAATATCTTTACCTGTCCCTGCCACTGTGAAGCTCCAACGCCTTCTGGCACTACCAGACTCCACTTATTACCTTCGTGCTTTATTTCAGGCTGAGTATCAAGTGCGCTCCATCCGTCATTTGCGAACCATGTAGAAGTGCCTTTGAAGGCGTCGCCAGTATCTACGCTCTTCCACAAGTTGTTGGTATCGTCGTAGTTTAGTACGACAGCCTCTTCAAGATAGATTTTACTAATCTTAACGTGAGCCCCTTCAGGTGCGCCACCAAAATCATACACAAGTGTCAATTCATGTGCATCATCTTTTGACAGTTCTGCTGCTTCTGCCTTGTAAACCATAGGCACATCGGCTTTTACGTCATGACGTCCATCAAAGAAGAAATTGTCATCATGCTTATTCGATTCGCTCTCATCACTCTGAGTCAGTTTGATAGTAACGCCAGGAATATCCATATCTGACTCTACAACACAATAGAAATTGTATTTCTTAGCTTTTGACGCAGGAATGGTAGTGAAGATTTTTAGCTGTCCTTGCCACTGGCTAGATCCTATTCCACCAGGAGCAACAAATTCCCAAACACCATCTTTATGTACAATCTCTGGCTGAGTGTCAAGTGTACTCCAGCCATCGTTTGCGAACCATGTAGAAGTTCCTTTGAATGCATCACCGTTCTCTACAGCTGTCCACAAGTTAGAACCTGCTGCTGGATCCCAGTCGGCTTTTGGAGCGTCGGGGGCTTCGCCACCACCTGAAACGATGGTACCGTCATTGTTGGCATGATCCTTCAGCACGATATTGCTGATGCTGATGTTGGTAGCACCTGTAGCGTGACCGAAGTCGAAGACAATCTTCACGGGTGAGAGATCCTTACCCTCAATGTCGCTCATCCAGAATACATATTCCTTACCGGCCTTCAGACTGATGTTGTCTACATCGATGATAGCCTCGTTGTCGGCTTCGTTGGTAACCTTCACGGTGACACCATCGATATCTGCGTCGGCCACAAAGATACAGGAGAAGTCATAGTGGTTGGCTGCAGAGGTTTCTACGCCGGTAGTATGCAGGTGCATCTGAGCCTGCCAGCGGTCGAAGGCTGCATCGGGAACAGTCACGGTATAGTCGTTGCCCTTGTCATTATAGGTAGCCTGCATCTCAGCGGTACGGTCAGGAGACCAGTTCGGTGCAAAGTAGAAGGTAGCATCAGGGGTTACGCCCTTCCAGAGGTTGAAGTCACTGTTGGCATCGAAGCCCTGCTCCTCTACCAGACGCTCATCGGCTGCACTGGTCAGGATGAAGCGCCATGCAATACTGCGATCGGGAGCGTCATAAACCAGCACCATCTTGGTGGCTGTCAGCGACTCGATACGGAACTTAGGATCAGCATACTGAGCATCACTGGAGATATAGGGGAACAGTGTGTTGGCATTCAGCTGGATGTAAGTCTGCTTGGTCACGTTACCCTCTGCATCCTCCCAGTCGTAAACCTCGAAGCTCCAGGTAGAAGTCTGATTGCCAAGTGCCACATCGACATCGGGCTCTGCACCAGTAGGATTAAATGATGTACCCCAGTTGACGTATGTCATACCGTCAGCACCGGCATTGTAGGTGTAGGTACCACCCTTGCGGGTTTCGGCAGTGAAGGTGATGCGGTCGTCATAGACACCGAAGTCCTTCTTGTCGTTGGGCTGAGCCGACCACCACTCTGTACCAGCCGTACCGGCAGGGCCGCAACCCATGTGGGCCACTTCCTTGTTGGCGATGCGCCATTCCTTGCCTGTGATGCGACGGAAGTCTGCACTGTAATCAATCTTGGTTTCATTGAAGGTGAAGGTCTTTTTCAGACCAGCCTGTGAGATGCCGTTGCGGTTGCCTAACTTCAGCTCGACATTATAGGTGCCTGCCTCAGGATTAGCGAAACCAACCTCGGGCAGTGTAGAGTACTGGGCACCATTGAGAATCCAGATGGGATAAGTGCCAGGCGCAGCTGTATAGGTTGCCAACATCTGGTTGGTCTCCTGATCGACGCTCATCTGGAAATCAACACCACTGATTGTGGGAATTCCGTTCGGATCAGCTCCTGAGAACTCATCAGGAGAACAAGCAGTAAGAAGGGTAAAGGTAATAGTGAAAAGTGAACAATTTGCTACCGCCTTCCACCAATTCGATGTTTTATATATAGTCTTCATAATCCTTTAATCTTTAAACTATAAACTATAATCTTTAAACTGTAAACCGTAAACTGTAAACTATAAACTTAATAGTTATTCTGCTTCAGCGTAGGATCGGCATCGAGTTCGCTCTGAGCCAGAGGAATATGCTTCTTACTGGCACTCCAGGTGTTGGTGCGATAACCGTAGGCATCGGGAACGAGAACGGTAGAAGCCTTCTGAGTGGCACCGGCGATGCCCTCAGCACGTACGAGGTCGAAGTAGCGCTTGCCCTCTCCGCAGAATTCGAGGTGACGCTCAGTGAAGATATCGTCGATGGTGACATTCGTGAGATTATCCAGTCCTGCACGGGCACGAACCTCATTCACATAACCTGTGGCCTCACTAGCACTGCCACCTGTCTGGAGCAACAGCTCGGCTGCGTTCAGCAGGGTCTCGGCGTAGCGGTAGATGCGCTTGTTGTTGTTGTAGTTCAGGTTCTTCGATGTCGGACAATCCTTGTTGTTCTCCGACTGCGGACGATACTTGCCGTGCCAGAGATGGGTGTCCTGATAACGCTCGGTGTAGGTATAGCCACGTACGTCCCAGATGGTGACATCACGACGCAGGTCGCTTTCAGCATACATATTATAGGTCTCAACCTTGCAAGGCAGGAAGCCCCAACCGTCGTTACCGCTGTCCCAGCCTTCGCCGCCGCCCCATCCGTTAGGAGAGCAGAGTGTGGGGAATACGGTTCCACCGGCATTGATAGCAGCACCACCCCAGTCGCGCTGAGCCTGGTCGTCATTATAGTTGATCTCGAAGATGCTCTCAGAGCACCATTCGCCATTCTCTGACCACAGATCAGCGAAGTCAGGATTCAGACTGTAGCTGCTGTCGCTGATAATCTGCTTCATATAGGTGAGAGCCTGCGGGTAGCGGGCAGTGTCGTTCTGGTACATCACCATCTCAGCATAGAGCATATAGGCAAAGGCCTGTGATACACGACCGCTCTCTGCAACGGGCCAGCGCATGGGCAATACGTTAGAGGCTATAATCTCCTCCAGCTCGGGCAACAGCTTGCTGTAGATCTCGTCTGCCGACAGCTGAGGCGCTGTGTAAGGCAGTGAGAGGTTCTCAAGATAGAAAGGCACGTTGCCGTAGTAGTGCCACAGGATATTATAATAGTACACGCGGAGCAGACGAGCCTGCATCTCCATCGACTTGCGGAAGTTGTCGCTGGCACTGCCTGGCCATCCGGCATATTTGATGGCATCGTTGCAACGCTTGATACCGCTGTAGAAGTCGCCCCAAAGCGTGGCCAGCGTCTGGTTGCCGTTGCCCTCAAAGTTAAAGAGCTTATGCCAGTGTTCGTTGTCTTGGGCATGCGAACCGCCTACCCAGAAGTCGTCGCCCATGATCTCACCGTCGATGGTAAGGTCGTTATAGGCCGCATTGTCCCAGTCGGGCCAGTGCAGAGGCGCATAGGCAGAGGTCAGAGCCTCGTTGAGCGTCTCCTCAGTTGTATAGTATTCCTCCAGAGGCTCACCCGTTGGATTCTTCACCTCCAGAAAGTCGTCGCTGCAGGCGGTCATCACAAGTGCTGCTGCAAAAACTGCGCTAAGTGCGCGTACATTTTTATATATATTGGTAATCATAATTACTAATTCTTAATTATAATGAAATGTTGAAACCGAGTGTGTAGGTACGTGCCTGTGGGTAGACACCATAGTCGACACCGAGAGAGGTAGAGCCAGAGCCGATTTCAGGATCGAAGCCCCAGTATTTGGTCCAGGTGAAGAGGTTCTCAGCACGGGCGTAGAGGCGCAGACGGCTGATGTTGATCTTCTTCGTGAGGTTGCGAGGCAGGGTATAGCCCAGCGTGATGTTCTTCAGGCGCAGATAGCTGCCGTCCTGGATATACATGTCGCTGCAAACCCAGTTGTCTGAACGGCCCAGAACGGGTACGGTGTTCGAAGTTCCCTCACCAGTCCAGCGCTGGAGTACCCAAGTGGGATAGTTTCCAGAAGCAATGTCCTGACGATAGGTGGCATCGAAGACGTCGGCACCGCTGACACCCTGGAAGAAGACGCTCAGGTCAATGCCCTTCCACTCTGCATCGAAGTTCAGACCGAAGGTCCAGTCGGGTACACCGTTACCGATGTTGGTACGGTCGTCGGAGTTGATCTTGCCATCATCGTTTGTATCCACGAAGCGGAAGTCACCAGGCTGTTTGTTGGTACCGTATTTAGTGTTATACTCATTGGCCTCGGCAGTATTCTGGATGATGCCGTTGGTCTTGTAGCCATAGAAGAATGGGAATGGCTGTCCGTTCTCAGCGCGTGTGCCACCGTCGGCAAACTGCGAGATGCCATAGTTCAGGAAGCCTGTGTCGTTACCTAGGTTCTTCAGTTTGTTCTTCAGATAAGAAGCGTTGCCCTTGATGGCAAAGTGAGCATCGGCAATGTTCCATTTGTAGCCCAACTCAAACTCCCAACCGCTGTTCTCCATATCACCGACGTTGGCCAGAGGACGGGCCTCACCCACGTAGCTGGGGATAGGCATCTCGATGATCATACCGTTGGTCTTCTTGATATAGTAGTCGACAGAGAAGGTCAGCTTGTTGTTCCAGAAACCGAAATCAAGGCCGAGGTCGGTCTGCTCGCTCTCCTCCCACTTCAAGTCTTCATTGGCAAGGCGGTTGGCTTTTGAACCGTAGACCATAGCGGCAGTGCGTCCGTAGTAGTAGTTGCTGCTGCCACCCGTTGCTGTCAGTGTGGTATAGGCGAAGTCGCCGATGTTGTCGTTACCGTTCTTACCCCAGCTGGCGCGGAACTTCAGGTTGGTGAGCCAGTCGCGGGTGTCTTTCATGAATGCTTCGTTCATGATGTTCCAACCGATAGAGAATGAGGGGAATGTGCCGTACTTGTTGTTAGAACCGAAGCGGCTTGAACCGTCACGGCGGATGGTAGCCTGTAGCATGTAGCGCTCGTCATAGTTATAGCTCAGACGGGCAAACAGTGATGACAGACGGTGCTCGGTATAAGGACCGCCCCAGGCTCCAACCAGGCTCTTGGCACCTGTTACCTTGCCATCGGCATCGGTAGAGAGTTCCAGATCACCACCAGTGGTGTAGTTGATAGAGGGTTTGTCGATATTCACCAGATTCCAGTGAGAACCGCCCAGCTCATCGCCCTTGAACTTCAGGGCCGACTGTCCGAGCACCACGCCGATGGTGTGCTTACCGATGATCTTGTCGTAGGTCAGGGTGTTCTCTATCTGCCAAGTGGTGTTGTTGCCTTTATAAGCTGTAGCCGAAGTGTGGTCGGCATTGTTGTTACCCGAGAGATAGTACTTCTGCTTGGTGGCTGCATCGTATCCCCAGAATGAGAGCTCGGCGCTGTAGGTGAAATGATACCTCAGTTCGTCGAACAGTTGCAGATCGATAGAGAACTTCGGCATGAACTTGTGGCTCCAGTTCTTCGTGGGATTGCCCTGCATCATGGCGATGGGGTTGTTCTGCTCCTGATAGCTGCCGACATAGCCGGGGATGGTGTAGGGATGGCCGTTGGCATCGTAGTAGAGATCGTAGGCGCTGTAACGGTCGATCATGGCCTGACCATAGCGGGGAACCATCTCTTCACCCACTTTGTCGTAGCCCAGCTGTGTCAGTGTGACGGGCAGCGTTGGGGCCAGATAGAGGGCTGAGCCAAGGGGAGAGCCCCAAGTGGAGTTGGCATCAATGCCTGTGTTATGAACGCGCATATAGGAGATGTTCGCGCCCAGGTCGAGCTTGTTCAGGAAGTTGCGCTCCTTCGAGTCGTCAAACAGGTTGAACTGGTTGTTCGAACGGATGGTCAGACGGTCGTAGTTGCTCTGTCCGAAATTGCCACCTACGATACCGTCTTGAGTGAAGTAGCCTAAGGAGAGATAATAGTTCAGCTTCTCCGAAGCTCCGCTGATGCTCACGTCGTGCTGCACGATGGGGGCATTGTCGTTGAAGAGCAGATCCTGCCAGTTGGTGCCGAAGCCGGTAATCTTGTCACCGTTGGCATCCACCAGGTTGGATGGATCGTTATAGATAGGAGCCGAACCCGTTTGCAGGGCACGCTCATTCTGAAGGATGGCGTAGTCCATGGCACCGGTCACATCGCGCTTCTTCCATGCACTCTGCCAGCCATACGAGAAGTTGTAGTTGATCGAGGCCTTACCCATCTTACCTTTTTTGGTGGTCACGAGAATCACACCGTTGGCAGCACGGGCACCGTAGATGGCACCTGAGGCAGCGTCCTTAAGCACCTCGATGCTCTCGATGTCGCCAGGGTTCACACTCTCCATACCATTCTGGTCTGTAGGCATACCGTCGATGATGTAAAGTGGCTCGGAATTGTTGATGGTGCCGATACCACGGATACGGATCATCGACTTAGAACCCGGCTGTCCGGAAGCCGAAGTCACGTTCACACCGGCAGCCATACCCTTCAGGGCATCCTCTGCACGCAGGCGTGTCTTACCTTCCAGATCGTCGGCACTCACCTTGGCGATAGAGGCCGTTACCACGCTCTTCTTCTGCACACCATAGCCGATGACGACCACATCCTGCAGTGTCTGAGCATCTTCTTTCATCGTGACTTTCATACCGTTGGCAGCTTTCACTTCCTGAGTAAGATAGCCGATGTAGCTGATCACAATGGTTGTACCCTCACTTACCTTGACGTTGAACTTTCCGTCAAAGTCGGTGATACTACCGTTCTGAGGATTACCTTTCTCGACGACGGAAGCACCGATTACGGGCTCCCCGAACTCGTCAATCACAGTTCCCAAGATGCCTTGGGCGTTCGTAGCCATCGACACCATCAGTGTCAATAACAACAATAGATACCTGCTTTTTTTCATACTTTGTTAGTTAATATTAATATTGTAATGTGATAAATGTCGGTTTTATGTTTCGACGGTGCAAAATTAGGAAAAAAGCAGATACGATTTTTTGAGATGAATTGAAAAAGTGGACGATTTTGTCGCCTTCAAAAATTCATCTGTCTGAAAATAAGCGACTTACGTTTTTATAGGTCGCTAAAAAGAGTGGATGAAATATAGAGGTGTAATTTTTACAATTATCGGCTTTTTACAACCTCTTCACTTTGTTCTCGAATTGCTCGCGGTTACCAAGGGCACCGTTTTTGATGCGGGCACGATAGTTGTAGATGGTGTTCACGGAATAGTGTAGGAACTCGGCAATTTTCGACGAGTCTTCAAATCCCAGACGAATCAGGGCGAAGATGCGGATATCGGTAGTCAGTCGGTTCTCCTCCTTAGGATGAATCTGCATCTCTGGCTGCAGCAAAGCATTGAAATCGTCGATGAAGTTGGGGAAGAGGTGCAGGAATACGGTGTCGAAGTTCTCGTAGAGCTCGTCAAGTTCCTTTTCTTTCAATTCTGTCGATTTCGACATCTGGAATAGCTCGTCGAGCTCTTTGTTCTTCATCTTCTTGTTCACCATCTTACGATAGTTGTCAAGTTTGTCGATATACTGCGCACAGAGACTCATAAAGCGGCCTATGTATTCCTCCTTCACACGATTGCTCTCGGAGAGCAGATTGTTTACAGTTGACAGTTTACGGTTTACAGTGGCGAGCTCGTCTTTCTGGGTGGCGAGCAGACTGTTGGCCGCTGCCAGCTCATCGTTCGAGGTCTTCAGGTCGTTACGGGCCGCATGCAACTGGGTATTGCGGCGATGTACGAAGAATAATGCACCTAACAGCAGCAAGGCCAGGATGCTGATGACGGCCAGTGTTCCCCAGAGATGCGATGTGATACGCTCGCTCTGCGACTTGTATTCATTGGCAATATGCGTCAGCAGCGGGGCTATCTGCCAGTTTCGCTGGCGCGAGCCGTAGCGGTTGGCGCAGTCGCTGGTATAGCTGATGTAGCGCGAGGCGCGGTCTACATCGCCCTTGAGCATCAGTTCATTGGCCAGTTCCCACATCGATCCCTGATCCATTGCGGCATTGCGGATATCGGCCAGCACCGACTCCGTCAGCCAGTACATCATCTGGATGCTGTCGCCCTGCAATTTATATTCGATATAGCGGTAGAGGGCCACCAGTGCATAGGGATGACTGCCGGGCTCCACCGTCTTCATCCATTCGTCGTTGATGGCCATCGCTTCCTCCAGACGGCCTTCGGCTTGTGCTGCCTGCTCGCGACGGAGGAAACATGTTTCGCTGGTTGCTGGCAAATACTCAAACATCAGTTGCTTGTAGTGCTGCTCCTTCGCCTGATAAATCTGGCGGATATCGTCGAGACGGGTGTAGTAGCTCAGTTCGCCATACACATTATTATAGGCTTCGTAATAAGTGCCCATAATCGTCTTGTCGAGCCCTTCGCCTGTGCGGATGGAGTCGAGGATGTTTAATGCTTCATCGTATAGGCCGATATTAGAGCAACGGATGGCCAGCTGTGAGCGGCATCGCACAGATGAGGCAAAATCGCCCTGCTCTTCTGCCATTTTAATACACTGACGCAGGAAATAAATGGCTGAGTCGCTCACAAAGGGGCGGTATAGTTCGAAGAGCCGATAGCTCTCTTCGTATTTCTGCTGTCCGCTGGACTGCTCGAAGGCGTGGCGTGCTGCCGTAATCTTGGCCTCGCGCATCGCCACATAGCGGGGCGACTCGGCAATGGCCTTGTCAATCTGCTTATAACGCGACTCTAAGTCCACTTGCTGAGCGCAAAGGACCATCGGTAATAGCAGCAATATGATAGTTAGTAATCGTTTCGCCATCATTTTCTATCGATTCCACTGCGCAAAGATACGAAAAAAAATGAAAAAATAAAATAATGAAAGAATGAAATTGGTCATTAATGCTCTTTTTTATTAAAAATTACGATTTAGATGCTCTTTCATTTCTTCATTTCTTCATTTTTTCATTTTTATTTTTTATCTTTGTGGCGAAAAAACGAAAATATTACAGGAAATGAAAAGAATCTTATTCGCAATTCTATTGGTAATGACTACAGTGACAATCGAGGCGCAGAGTTTTGATTTCAATGAAGTAGACTGTGGACCTGAAGCTACGACATTCCAACTTTTTGCTCCTGCTACGGCCAAGCGTGTCGTGGTGCGTATCTATAACGAGGGCATCGGTGGCAAACCCGTTAAGACCGTGAAGATGAAACTCTCGGATAATATCTGGCAAGCCACAGTCAAGGGCAATCTCTTGGGTAAGTTCTATACCTTTGATATGGGTAAAGGCGAATGTCCAGGTGTCTTTGCCAAGGCAGTAGGTGTCAACGGTCAGCGCGGTGCCATCGTCAACCTCGTGAAGACCGACCCTGACGATTGGTGTTGCGATGCCCATCCCGTGATCAAGTCGCCTGCCGACCTCGTGGTCTATGAGATGCACCACCGCGACTTCTCCATCGCCCGTTCTGATGCAAAGTATCCTGGTAAGTTCCTCGCTCTCACAGAGCCTTGGGCCATCGACCATCTGAAAGCGCTTGGTGTGAATGCCGTCCATATCCTGCCGAGTTACGACTATGGTTCTGTGGATGAGACGCGTCTCGACACCCCACAATATAATTGGGGCTACGACCCTGTGAACTACAACGTGCCCGAGGGCGGCTACTCCACCAATCCCTACGACCCCGCCTGTCGTATCCTCGAGTTCAAACAGATGGTGCAGGCCCTCCACAACGCTGGCATCGCCGTCATTCTCGATGTGGTCTATAATCATACCTACGACATTGAGCACTCCAACTTCCAGCGCACGTTTCCGGACTATTATTATAGGTTTACAAACAAAAAATACTCCAATGGTTCCGGCTGTGGCAACGAAACTGCCTCTGAGCAGCCGATGATGCGGAAGTTCATGATTGAGTCGGTGAAATACTGGATTAAAGAATACCATATCGATGGTTTTCGCTTCGACC
This sequence comes from Prevotella sp., assembly GCA_017650905.1. Lineage (GTDB taxonomy): Bacteria > Bacteroidota > Bacteroidia > Bacteroidales > Bacteroidaceae > Prevotella. Next base: position 52,039 of record JAGCDZ010000100.1, read on the forward strand.
TCATGGGTTGTCATGATATCGAGACTATGAACGAGATTCGCAAGGCCATCGACACCATCGACCCCTCCATATTTATATATGGTGAGGGCTGGAGTGCAGGTCAGTGTGCCCTGCCCACAGAACAGCTGGGTGTCAAGGCCAATATCTTGAAGATGCCCCGCATCGCTGCCTTCTCCGATGAAATCCGCGATGCCTTGCGCGGCCCCTTCGACGATGATACGAAGGGCGGCTTCCTGGCAGGCGTGCCCGATGGCGAGGAGAGCATTAAGTTCGGTATCGTAGGTGCCATCACCCATCCGCAGGTGGACATGTCGAAGGTCAACTACAGCAAGGAGCCTTGGGCCACCGAGCCCACGCAGATGATGTCCTATGTCAGCTGTCATGATGACATGTGCCTCGTCGACCGTCTGAAATCCAGCATCCCAGGTATCAGCGACGATGAACTCATCCGGCTCGACCTCTTGGCACAGACCGCCGTTTTCACCTCGCAGGGTGTACCTTTCATGCTCTCTGGCGAAGAACTGCTCCGTAGCAAGAAAGGCGTACACAACTCTTTCGAATCGCCCGATAGCATCAACCAGCTCGATTGGAAGAACCTCGAGCGTTATCCGCAGGTGTTCAAGTATTATCAGGACCTCATCGCATTAAGGAAGCACCATCCCGCCTTCCGTCTCGGCGATGCCCATCTGGTGCGCAAGCATCTGGAGTTCCTCGATGCGCCGAAGGGCGTGGTGGCCTTCCGTCTGAAGGACTATGCCGGGCGCGATGACTGGCGCAACATCGTGGTCATTCTCAATGCCACCCGAGAGCAGGCCTCCGTCAGCCTCCCCAAGGCCATGTACACCATCGTCTGTCAGAATGGCGAGATCAACGAGGCTTCCACCAATAAACTCTTCGGTCGCCGTGCCTTAGTGGCTCCTCAAACGGCGATGATATTGCACGACTGAAAATGAAACCAATCTGACTTTGGATACTGGCTACCGTCACAATAATCCCCGTTCACTGAGCGGGGATTATTATTGAGCCATTTATTTGGAAATGACTTTGCGTGTGGTACCGTCGTTCATTCGATGGATAATAAGGCCGCGCTGTCCTGCCGTGGTGCGCTGCCCGCCGAGAGTGTAGCTGCCTATGACAGTGCTGGCATCGGTCTTTATGTTGCTGATGCCTGCCACCTCATCAATGTTGAAGAAGTCCTTCCACACGAAGGCCTCCTTATAGGCGTCGAGACTACCGACGGGCACGTGGAGGCGGCAGTTTTCTTTGTTGAGGTATGCAAAAACACTTCCTCCCTCGCAGGTGGGTGGCACCGTGTTCTGACTATAGATTTCCTCAATATAGTAGCAGTCGGAGAATAGGCCGTCGCACAGAGCTGTCACGTTGGGGCCTACGTAAAGTTTCTTCAGTGTACGGTTGTCGCTGAAGGCACCGTCGATGTAGCGATCCGTATAGAGCGTGTCTATCGATGCCGAACGCAGGGAGTTGTAGAACTGGCTGGTGCAACAATACTTCAGCGGCTTACTGCTGTAGGCAATGTCGATGCGCTTCAGATTGGTACAGTCATCCAATATGCTAACGCCGATGCTGTCCACTGAGCCGGGGATGGTGAAGCAGGTGAACTGCTCGCAGCGATTGAACGCATAGCCGCCAATGATCCGCAATGACTTTGGCAGATTGATCTTCTCCAATGTCTTGCACCGCTGGAAAGCACACTCGTCGATGACTTCCACGCCATCGGGCAGGGTGATGGCTGACAACGACTGACAATAGTAGAAAGCTTCCTTGCCGATGCGCTTCGTGTTGGGACTGAGATGTACCGAACGCAATGAGTCGCAATCCTCGAACATGCCGTCGGGCACTTCCTCGTAACGATCACTAAAGGTAACTGTGCGCAGGGAGTCGTTGCCGAGGAATATGGACTGACGGCGGCTCTCGCTTTCATCGATGGCAGTGCGGAAGGGACGGCCTATATAGGCTTCTTTCACATCGAGGTCGATGCCCTGTCCGCCGAACACCATCTCGCGTCCTGCCCAATAGTGCATGGCATAGGTGCGCAGCAGGCGATCAGTGTCCTCGATGACTATCTTCGTCAGGTGGGCTTTACAACCGTTGAAGGGGTCGCGTCCGATGCTGTCGATGGTGGCAGGGATAGTGAGAGACGTCATTGTGTTACTGTTGTAGAAAGCGTTCTCGCCGATGGCGGTCACATCATAGCCATTAGGGGCTTTAGCCGGTATGACCACATCGCCATAGTAGCTGCCGCCCACTTTATTACCATCTTTGGTGCGATAGGTTACGGTGGCCGTCTGCGTGGCATCGTCGTAGGCATAATAGAACATGCCGTCATCTTGCGCCGCTGCGGTCATGGCCGTCAGCATCAGCGCGAATGAGAGTAAAATTCTTTTCATACAAATGCATTTTTAGAAAAGTGATTCATAATTCTGTTGCAAATATACAAAAAGCGCAAGTTAAGGGACTTACGAATTTACAAAATCGACTGACATTTGTAAATCCGTCAGTCGATTTTCGCGTAACGCGTCCTCCATTCGCTGGGGGTGATACCTGTGATAGTCTTAAAGGTACGGAAGAATGTGGTCTCTGTGGTGAAGCCTGATTCGGTGGCAATGGCAGACATCTTTTTATCAGGCTGCTGGCACAGAAGTTGCTTGGCGTGCTCTATGCGGTAGGAGTTGATGAGTTGTGTAAAGGATTGTCCACGAGTAGTCTTGATGCAGTCGATGATATAAGTGCGGTTTGTACCAAGCAGGTCTGCCAGATCCTGTAGTTTCATGTCTGCATTCAGGTAGAGTTTCTGCTCTTCCATCATCTGGCAGATGCGCTGCATGAGATCGGCGTTAAAGTTGACGTTTGTTTTCTCTGTGGTGGTTTTAACTTGATTGACAGGGATTTCAGTCCTCTTGCGGCGACTTCGAAGGATGATGACGACAATACCAATCGCCAGCAGCACCAATCCAATCAATAGCCATGTGCTGCGGTCTGCCGCTGCCTGCGGGTCTACATGTTTACCTACGGATAGCAGCAGGGTTGTGGCGACAGGCGTAAAGTTATCGGGCGAGCCGTCGGCATTCATCTCTACGCCACCAGCTATCAGCAAGTTGCCGTCGGCGTTCAGCATTGGCTGACTCCAGACGATATGTCCCATCGGCTCGGTGTAGTATAGTGTCAGGGGCGATGGCATGGTATCGTAGCCGATGGCGACTACATACAGACGACCGTTGCTTTTACCATAGCCGAAGAGATAGGCCAGGCGAGCCTCATGGTCTATACACATATTATTATAATAGGTGATAGGACTGCCTTGATGTTCTGTCGGGATGGGACTGATGGTGGGGTGTAGCGAAAAGTCTGTTCCTTTGATACGGCAGATGGCTATCTGCATGTCGCTGTTAATGACGGGAATGAGATAGGTGTAGTTGCCTATATGGTTATTTTCTGCACGGACTTCCTGCAGAACTCTCTGGAGTTTCCACTCGTCGAATAGCGGTACGCGGAAAGGCTCGCCCATCAAACGGTCTACGATGATTGAATCAAAAAGGTTGGCATATTCATCTGTATTGCTGAAGATGATGGCATCGTCCTTGGCGATGGGGAAGATGTATGGATTGGCGCGTCCCTGCGTCACATTCTTCACATGCGAAAAATACTTCTTTCCGTCGAACAGCTCAATATCGTCTGAATGAAACCAGTTGCCTGCAATGATGACTTTCCCGCTGTCAAGTTCCAGTCCCGTGGCAAAGCAACGCTTGCGGTCGAGGCAGCCGAAGCCCCGGAAGGTGTGGGTGGCGGGGTCGTACATCTCTACAGAGAAGATCTGTCCGATGCCTAATGGTTGCTCATGGCCTCCACCAATGAGCACCTTGCCCGAGCGCAACGGTGTTGAGAAACCGTGGTCGTGGGCATATACCATTTGCATAAGGTGCCATTCACCATCATGATAATATTCGGCAGTGGCAGTGGGCACAAAACCTGAGGTATGGCCACCTACCACCGTCGGTTCGCCATTGACTACGAAGAAGGAATGGTCGCCACGGGGAATATTCAAGTCGGCTAACCTCTCCACTTGTAGCTTGATTTCCGGATATGTCTTGGTAATCTTGCCAACAGGTGTTGCTTTTGCTTGTAGAACTACTAATACTGCAAGTAGCAACCAGACATATTTTCTTAAGGCAACCACCATCTTGGGAATTATTTCTCTGAGAACAGGACCTGAATGATGGTTTGACCGACAGCGCGGAGGGTGTTTTTGTCGAGGTGAGCCATGTCGTCGTTCAGGGTGTGCCAAGTGGGACCGAAGCTGCTTTGCTCACAATTGGGGTAGTAGGGGATGATGTCGATGCAAGGGATGTTTGCCACTGTGTTCACGGGGATATGGTCATCGGTGACACCTGTGCCCTCCGCCATAGGGAAACTACTGCCATAGCCCACCACAGAGGCGGCTCGCCATACTTTGTCGACAATATGCTTGGCATAGTGCTTTGACATAATCTCCTGATAGAACTGTGCACCTTGTCCGCCAACCATGTCGAGCAGGATGCCATAGCGGGCTTTATAGCCTGGCGTATGGGGGTTTTCGGCCCAGTATTTGGAGCCTAAAGCCCAGGTATTGCCTGGGTCATCGATAGTCTCCCATTGGGGATATCCGTAGTCTTCAGCATCGAAGCAGATGAAGTCGATGCCGAGAGTTGGGGAAAGACGACAGGTGTCGGGGGCAATGAGCCGGGCGATCTCGAGCATGACAGCAACACCGGAGGCTGCATCGTTAGCAGCGAGAATGGGTTTCTTCCAGTTGGCCTCATCGGGGTCGTTATCTGCCCAGGGGCGACAATCCCAATGGGCACAGAGCAGGATGCGGTCTGTGAGTTCGGGCTTGTAGCTGGCGATGATGTTCGTGCTGTGCAGGGTTGTGCCATCGTAGCCTTTCAACTCACATTTCTGGGGGATGACGGTCATGCCGTAGTCCTTGAACTTATTGATGATCCACTGCTCACAGAGATCGTGGGCCTTGCTGTTCATAGTACGAGGACCGAAGTCACACTGCAACTGACAGAACAGATAGGCGCTGTCGGCATTGAACGCAGGTCCTACGGCTGTCGCACTTTCTGTCTCTGTAGCGGCCTGTTTACGAAGACCGCAGGAGGTAAAGAGGAAAATTAATAAGAGATAAGAGGTGAGAGGTAAGAGGTAAGAGAATACTCTTGCCATCACAACTTTATGAATATGATTGGTAATCATCTATAAACTATAAACTTTTAACTTAAACAATAACCCTTGAACTATACACTCTTCTGCACCAGCGACATGACTCTGAGGAAGTTGCCGCCCCAGATCTTCTGGATGTCGCGCTCGCTGTAGCGGCGGGCCAGCAACTGACGGGTGAAGTTAATGAGTTCGCTACTGTCGGCGAGACCTATCACACCACCATCGCCATCGAAGTCAGTACCGATGCCCACATGGTCGATGCCCATAATCTTGATGGCATGCTCCAGATGGGCGATGGCATCCATGATGGTGGCCTCACCCTCGCTCTTCAGGAAGCCAGGATAAAGCGTGGTCTGAGCTACACCACCTTTTGATGCAAGGGCACGCATCTGGTCATCGGTGAGGTTACGAGGATGGTCGCAGAGGGCCTTACAACTGGAATGGCTGCACACGATGGGCGTACTGCTGATGTCAAGAGCATCGTAGAAACTCTTCTCCGAGGCGTGGCTCAGGTCGACCATAATGCCTAAACGGTTCATCTCACGGATAACCTGTTCGCCGAAACGACTCACACCACCATGGGTGTTACAGCCACGTGCAGAGTCGCAGATGTCGTTGTCACCATTATGGCAGAGCGTCATATACACGATGCCGCGCTGAGCGAAATGCTGCAGGTTCTGCAACTGACCATTGAGGGCCAGGCCGTTCTCAATGCCGAACATAATGGATTTCCGGCCGTTGCGCTTGTCCTCATACAGGTCGCCTGGGGTGCGGGCAATGCTCAGGTAGGCCTTGTTCTCACTGACAATCTCTTCAATCTTATCAAAGATGAGGTCGGCATATTCCGTAGGACCTGCTACGTCGAAGTCGACCAATGATGAGAAGGTCTGGCCAATTTTGGGCTGGGGCAGGTAGGCCACCATGATAGTAGCGTCCTGACGACCCTCGTTCATCTTATGCAAGTCGACGAGTATCTTGGGATCGCGCTGGTCGAAGTGGATGCCCTGTGGGAAGAACATCGGGGTATCGCAGTGGGTGTCGAGCGTCAGCACGCGGTTGTGCACATTGTGGGCGTGGTGATAGGCCAGCGCTTCCTTGATGAGCCAATGGAACAGGGGCATACCTTCCTCTAAACACTCCGGATGCCACTGCACGCCGACGATGGGCTTGAACTCGTTGCTCTCCATTGCCTCGATGATGTTATCAGGCGACTTGGCTGTGACGCGGAATTTGGGTCCTGTCTCACGCACGGCCTGATGGTGGAAACTGTTGACGTACATCTTTTCTTCGTGATACATCTGATGGAGAAGTGAGTTTTCTTCAATCTTCACCGAATGTGTCACCTCACTACGGGCTGCCTGCTGCGAGTGTTTTGTAACAGTCTTCTCGTTGATATCCTGCCACACACGGCCGCCGAGGGCTATCGCCAAAGTCTGGATACCGCGACAGATTCCGAGGATAGGCATCTGACGGTTGTAGGCCATCTGGGTGAGCATCAGCTCGGGGAGGTCGCGCTCTGAATTGATATCACGCAGACGGTTCGAAGGCTCTTCACCGCCATAGAGGGGGTTGAAGTCACCACCACCGCTGAGGATGAGGGCATCGATATGGTCGAGGGTGTTGACGAGGGTATTTGTATCAGCCACTGGGGGGATGACAATGGGCACACCTCCTGCGGCCACCACCGATTTGTAATAACCCTGGCCCAGCTTACAGGTCAGGTCCTCATAGTTGCCGGTGATGCCGATGATTGGCTGTCGCTGTGCGGCCGGATACTTTGCATAGACATTGCGAAGATGGGCCTGCAGGTCGAATCTGTCTGTCATAGCGGGTGCCGGTTTGCTTTAGATCGACACGGGTATCTCCCGCTTGATGCTCTGTTCGAGTGAGATCAGCGTCTCTGTGGCCACCACGCCAGGGATGCTCTGCAACTGACCATTGAGCAGTTCCATCAGCTGCTCATTGTCGCGGGCGTAGAGCTTCACCATCATGGTGTAGGGACCCGTAGTGAAATGACACTCCACCACCTCAGGGATGTGTTGCAGACGCTCTACCACGTTCTTGTACATGTTGCCCTTCTCAAGGGTGATGCCCACGTAGGTACAGGTGCTGTAGCCCAGGCTTTTGGGGTTTACGTCGAAGCCGCTGCCCGTGATGACATCGGCCTCTATCAGGTGTTGTACACGTTGGTGGATGGCGGCTCGTGATACGTTACACTCAGCAGCTACGTCCTTGAATGGAATACGTGCATTCTTTGATAGAATGCTCAGGATTTTTCTGTCCAGATTATCAATTTTCTCCATAATGCGATGCGATTGTTTACAATTTGTCAGCAAAAGTAAACAAAATAATTGAATAAAGCAACTTTTTTAGGAGAAAAAGTAAAAAAGTGTGCCACTTTTGTGACACACTTGCTTATTTCTTCGATTTCTTGTCTTTTTTCGACTTCTTATCGGTTGTTTCCTGCGGTTCCTGTGGTTCGGGCTGCAGACCGTCGATACCCACCAACTCCACGTCGAAGATCAGTGCGCTGAAGGGTTTGATCTGGCCAGAGTCGCGATCACCATAGGCCAGCTCGTAAGGGATGAAGAGCTGCCACTTAGAACCGACTGGCATCATGGTCAATGCCTCCGTCCAGCCTTTGATCACCTGATTGGGCTTGAACACTATCGGTTTGTCATTATGCTTGGCAGAAGCGTCGAATACTGTACCATCAATAAGACGGCCTTCGTAGTTCACCTGTACCTTGTCGTTCATAGTGGGCACAGGACCGTCGCCTTTGACCAGCACCTTGTACTGCAGTCCGCTGGGCAGGGTAATCACACCCTCCTTCTTGGCATTCTCAGCCAGGAACTTACGACCGGCATCACGGTTAGCACCATAGAGTTTCTCCTCCTTGGCGGCCTTGTTGGAAACCTGCTTGTCCTTGAAATACTGCTCGGCAACCCCCTGCTTAAATACGCTGGAGTCCTTTACCAGAGCATCGGTGAAACCTCTGTAGAGCAGGGCAGCCACGATGGAGTCGGGTGTGTCGGTAAACTCCTTGGTCATGTCAGGTAACATGCGATTCTTCACTTGCTTGGCAATGTCCATACCTGCGGCGTAGGCTGTTATTTTTGGGTCACTGCCGCCACTGACTACCATCTGGAAACCCTTCACGAAATCTTCCATATAGGCGGTGTCGACATCCTGTTGCTGAACCAGGTAGGGTATCAGACCATTGGTCACACTCATACCGGCAGCATAACTTACAGAGTCACTGCTGTTGGTCAGTTTTACAGGCTCCTTAACCGCAACGGCCTCTTTCTTCACAGCAGTCTTCTTCTTGGCAGCTGTGGCAGTAAACAAAGAGGCACTCGCCACGAGGGCGAGTGCCAATATCATTATCTTCTTCATTACTTCTTAGGATTAACCTCAATCAGTTCAATCTTGAAGATCAGGGCAGAGAACGGCTTGATGTCGCCCTGCTCACGCTCGCCATAAGCGAGGTCCTGAGGAATGTAAACTTCCCATACAGAGCCAGCAGGCATGTGAACCATAGCATCGGTCCAACCCTTGATGGTCTGGTTACAACGCAGGTTAATGGGCTCGCCACGCTCGTAGCTGCTGTCGAACACCTTACCCTCAACGGTCTTACCCTCGTAGTGAACCTTCACGAGTGAAGTGTCAGCGGGGATGGGGCCATTGCCTTCCTTGATCACCTTGTACTGTACACCGCTCTCCAGAGTCTTCACACCTTCCTTGGTCTTGTTGGCAGCGAGGAACTTCTCACCAGCCTCCTTGTTAGAGCCATAGGTCTTCTCCAGCTCCTTGGCCTTGATAGACTGCATCATAGCCTGAGCCACAATCTGAGCAGAGTCGACGGTCATCAGACCATTAGCCTTGATACCGCTTACGAAACCGGCCATCAGGTTCTTCAGAGAGATGGTCTTGGTAGAGTCATCACCGAAGAGCTCGCGGTTCATGCCGCTTACCCACTGGTTAGCAATCTGCTGACCAATCTGGATACCTGCATAGTAGGCAGCCTTCTTCTTGTCGTCGCCAGAGTTAGCACCCTCGTTCAGACCCTTGATGAAATCAGCCATGTAGGTAGTGTCAACACCAGTCTGAGAAAGATATTCCTTCAGACCCTGTGTACGAGCCATACCAAAGACATAACTCAATGTGTCCACATCACTCTTCAGGTTAGCCTTCGGAGTAGAATTACCGCAACCAGTGAAAATGGCTGCAGAAATAGCCATAGCGGCTACAAACATTAATTTCTTCATTGTTGTTTAACTTTTAATTATTATAATTCTCTTCAATTTTTCAATTCTTTACACCACCTGGATGAGCTCAACGTCGAAGATCAACGCTGCAAACGGTGGAATCGAGTTGCCTGCACCGCCCTCGCCATAACCTAAGCGGTAGGGGATGAAGAAACGGTATTTTGCACCCTCCTGCATCAGCTGCAGACCTTCTGTCCAACCTGCAATCACTTGCTGCAAAGGGAAGGTGGCAGGTTCGCCACGCTGGATACTGCTATCGAACACAGTACCGTCGATGAGAAAACCTTCATAGTGGCACATCACTGTATCCTTGGCACTCGGTTTCTTGCCGTTGCCCTCCTTCAGCACCTGATACTGCAGGCCGCTGGGCAGGGTGATGACACCGTCCTTCTTGGCATTCTCGGCCAGATATTTCTCGCCAGCCTCCTTGTGGGCCTTGCCAGCTTCGGCACGCTGGGCCTGAAGTTTCTGCTCCTGCTTCTGAAAATAGTCTTGTACGATGCCCTGAGCCTCACGGTGTGACACCTTCAATTCGTTGCCCTCCAGCACATCCTTGATGGCCTGTGCAAAATCCTCGGCACTGATGTCATTGGCACCCATCTGGGACAATTGCTGACCAATGCCCAGACCTAAGGCATAACTTAATTTATCCATTTTTCCTCTATAATAATGTATAATTTTCGAAAATCGGCTGCAAAGGTACAATAAAAAAGTGAAAAGCGAAAAGTGAAAAGTGAAAAATTTGCTACCGTCCTGCAATTTTTCTTAATTCTTAACGGTTAACGCTTATTTTTTCGTATCTTTGCATCAGAATTTATCAGATAAGCTTATGAAAAAGATTGTTGTATTGACCGGTGCAGGCATGTCGGTGGAGAGCGGACTGAAGACCTTCCGCGATGCCGATGGCCTTTGGGAGAACTATCCCGTGCAGAAAGTTGCCACCCACGAAGGCTGGCTGACTGACCCCACACTTGTGACTAACTTCTATAACATGCTCCGCAAGAAGTGCTGGAACGTGCAGCCCAACGAGGGCCATCGTCTGGTAGCCAAACTTGAGGAGAACTATGATGTCACCGTTGTCACCCAGAATGTCGACAACCTCCACGAGATGGCTGGTTCCTCACGAGTCATCCACTTGCACGGAGAGTTGATGAAAGTCTGCTCCAGCCGCGATGTCGATGATCCTCGCTATATCCAGCAGCTCACGCCCGACAATTGTGAGATTGAGCCAGGCACGAAGGCTGGCGACGGCTCATTGCTGCGCCCCTACATCGTGTTCTTCGGTGAGGCTGTGCCCAATATCACGGTTGCCGCAGAGGTCGTTCAGGAAGCAGACATCCTTATTATTATTGGAACCTCTCTGGTGGTCTATCCCGCTGCAGGACTTTTGCACTATGCCCGTCCTGAGGTGCCCGTCTATCTCATCGACCCGAACCCCATCAATGCCGGTGGTCGCGTCCAGCAGATCCAAAAGGGTGCTTCCGAGGGTATGAAGGAACTCCTGCAATTGTTATCGAGAAATACATAGTGCTAAAGATAAGAAAACCCTCGCTTTTGTAGCGGGGGTTTTCTCTATTCATAACTGAGGGAAAGATCCTTGATTATTCCTCATAGTAAACGGCATTGAGCGTCATGGTGCCGCTATAGAGCATGAGGTCGAGGTCTCGGCCACCAGCACTCTTGGCGCAATCATTGGCCATCTCCGTGGTAATCTGAAGTTCGTTCAAACCAGAAACCCACTTCACATGATCGTAATAGGTGGCACTCCACCAACCGTTCATGACCTTCATGTCAAAGTCATCACTAACATCTGAAACGTCGAAGATCAGCGTCTTCAGACCGAAGTAAACATCATCGGGAATAGTGGGCAGGTATGCCCCCTCGGTAGAGCTGAAACGCATGGCTGCAGCATCCCAGGCACCTGGCTGGAATGGTGTTTGATCCGGTCTGTCAGGACCACCGTAGATATAATACTTTACAGGGGGATCGGGATTATAAAGCGTTAGCGTACGCTCTGCGACGGCCTCGGTGTCGTTGCAGTTTATCATGCGGAAGCGGAACTTTCTGTTGACAGACTGACCATAGGGGACTTTGACCATGAACGGTGTGTTGTCGTTCAACTTGATAATCTGCTCGCCCGTCTCGCCATCCTCCACGTAGATACAGAAGCGCGCTCTGTCGATGTTGACGCTCAGGTAGCGGCCTGTTTCTGAAGGTGTGCCGTCCTTCTCCTGCTGTTGGATGGTAAGTGCCTGGTCGAATTCCTCGTTGGTAAATCCGCGTTGTCCGAACATCCAGTATGTGTGCATATTGTCAACCATCGATGTCGTCATGAGTGCAAGCATAGGACTGCTATACTCGGCAAGCGGCGATATAGTGGGATACCTCAAGTAGAAGTCCTTGACGGTTGCCACCTGTCCATTATACCTATAGGGCACCAATGTGGCATTTTCTGTGGTATGGAGCGTGATGTAGCTCGAGCCTCGTTCCATCGTGAAGGTTCCCGTATTGAGGAGTTTGCCGTCAGCCGAGTATTTCTTGATGGTATTCTCATAGAGGTCGAACACCATGTAGGCAAACGGATCGGCTTCGCCTTCAGCTATAGTCATATTGTTGGTATTCACAAATGCAGCGAGGTCGGCGGCTGAAGTGCCCTGGATATATGGGAAATAGAGACCTTCAATGCTGCCTAATGACATGCTGGTGTATGGCTCTTCCCACGAGTAGTTTCCGATGGTGCCGTAGGTAACGTATTCATCGGAATTCCAATTGCGGCGCATCGTGTATGTACCATACGACCACTTAATCCCGTGAATCTGAGTCAAATCTGTGGTCTGATAGTCAGGACGGCGCAGCGTCAGTTCCTGGCCATTGGCCTTGAGTACCAGCCCGGAGTCATCGAGAGAGATGACATCGTAGGTCATACTGCCTTCGTTGTCAGAATACTTTTTGCTCATCGGCAGCATGGAGCCGTTGGTGAATGTAATCTGGCAGATGCGCTGATCGTAGTTGTCGGTAGGCGTAACGACAATGTTTCCCGTAGTGACCTCCTTACCAGCAGGATCATAGCGCGTTGCCGTTGTGTTGGCGATGGTGACATAGTCAAGCAGTAGGGCAGTCGGTCCCTCGTCGTAGGTCCAGTTACCCTGTAGTTGATTGAGCAGCATGGCACCCGGCTCTTGGAACAGCTCAGGAATATTGAAGAATCCCTTGTTCTCAGCATAGTGGGCACTGTAGGGACGAGGGTCGGCATCATAGGCATCGAGGCCCTGAGGGTTCAGTGTGGGTTGACCCCCGTTGTAGATAGGCTGATTCATCTGTGCGTCAAGGGCGGCCTTACAGTAGTCGTCGCCAAAGCGTCGCATGTCGTTCCAGCGAACGCCCTCGAAAGCCAGCTCCCAGCGGCGCTCCTGCTGCAAAGCCTGCAAGGAGTAGGCTACCAGTGGCGACAGTCCTGCACGGGCACGCACCTGATTGATGCCATCGGTGGTCCCCGTCAGTTCACTGTGCATCAGCAGCACGTCGGCAAAGCGGATGAGGTTCAGCGGATGGATGTTCGCTAATTGCATAGGGTTATCAGGATACCATCCATCCTGGCCATACATGGCTATTTCGAAGGGAGCATAGCCGTAACTGTTGTCATAATAGTATATGGGCGACAGTTTCTTCTCGTGGTATTGTGTTGCCTGAGCACAATCTTTGGCGTAATAATAATCAGGAAATTGCAACACATCCTGAATAGAGGCCTCACGGCGCATGTCCTGAGGTTCGGCGATGCTCCAGTCGTCAAAGAGATTGGGGGCCACGGTTCCCATGCCCCATCCCTGTCCGAAGGGGGCTGTGTTGTATATATTCTGGTCGCGCATGCCCATGTAAAGGGCTATTCGGTTGGCGTAACCTGGTGTGGTGGACCAAGAGGCATTCTTGTTGTACTTGATCTTAAACAGCACCTCGGGGTTCACGGCACCATCGTCCTCTACCCATGCCAGGTTCTTTCCCTTCGTGTAGCTGTAGTCTTCACGCGTGATGCGGTTGGTGTAGGGCCACAGGTTACGATAGTCGGGAACCAATGTGAAACCAGAGTTCTTGACACAGTCCTCAAGATAGGCTATGACATCCTGCTTCGTCAGCGTGGTGCCGTCAGGCAGGTCGACATTGGCTTCAGCGGTCTGGGCTATATCGTGGGCACCCAGATAGAAACCGGTATAGAAAAGGTAGGCACGGGCCAGCAAAGCCTCAGCGGCATACTTGCCCACACGACTGTCGTCCCAGCAGTATGAAGTGTTTTCGCTCATCTCAACGATGGCAGCCTTCAGATCGCAGAGAATCTGTCCCCACACCAGTTCTGGCGTGGAAACCCTCATTTTTTGAGCCCACGACTTGTTGTCGGTAATCACGGGCACGGTCCCAAAGAGCGAAGCCAGTTCATAATAATAGAACGCACGCATGAAAAGGGCCTCGCCCAGCGCATGATGCTTCTCGGAATCGCTCACTTCGGGAGGCAGGTTCTGCAGATGACCGATGGACGAATTCGCATTGGCGATAGCCTGATAATAGAGCGTCCAGGAGGTGAAGAGCGTAGACCGGTTCATGCCGTTCATCAGTAGGTCGTATTCATGTGTCCGACGATCTTGCAAGCCGCCACCGGCAAACATCTCGTCACTGGCCAGACAGGCAATGAAGTAGAACATCTGGTCGGGATAGGCCGACAGCTGGAAGAGTCCGTCGTATGTGCCACTACCCTGTGCCTTCAGTACAACCTCGGGGTTACTGTAGCGGTTATAGAATCGAATGGACTTCACTTTGTCCAAGTCGTAAGTGATTTCATTGTCAGCGTACATGATAGCCATCTTGGTGAAATCTGGAGAGAAACTGAGACTACTGAAATTGCCCCAGATGTAATCATAGACTCTATTATTCGTCAAGGTGATGCGCAGCGTGTCTTGCTCATATTGCATGTACTGTGCGTTGGCATTAGCCATGGCAACCAACATCAGTAGGACTGTCAATATTTTCTTCATCATAATCTGTCCTCCCTACTTTTATTGTTTGATAAATTTGACAGCCTGCTTGCCAATCTGAAGCAGGTAGACGCCACGCTGGAGACGGCTGACATTAGTAACATACAGCGAGGAATCGGCCTTGTCTTTCATCAGCAGGGCTCCGCCGGCAGAGTAAATCATCACGTCGGCACCGGGCTCGGCACCCTCTACACGCAATTCGTTACCCACGGCACCTTTAATCACGAAAAAGCCCTTCTGGACATCCTCAATCTTGCGGATAGCCGTAGGTTCGTTAGGCAGAATCTCCAGGCGGTTCATGTTACAACTCACTTTGGTACCGTCAGTAAACGCTACAATCACGTTTCCTTCTTCCATGTAATCGAGTGTGATGGTCACAGGAACTTTCTCCACAACCTCACCATTGATTTTCAACAGTCTTTCGGACTGAACCTGAACTGTCACAGACAGCAACAGAATTGCAAATAGTAGTTTTCTTTTCATATGCAGTATCTTTATGATTGAATATTTATGAGCAAATCGGTTTGCAAAATTATGTAATTTACTAATCAGGTGAAATTTAAGTTCTAATAATTTTTGCTTTCTTAACAATAATCTACTCTGTTTAACGTCGGTTTTTGGGCGCAAGCGTTCCTTTTACCTTTGCTCCCCCAGATTCGAATAGTCTCTACGAAGTGCTTGGATAGTCTGAACGAGTGAAAGAGATAGTCTCCATCTATAGTAAGGGATTATTTGAACGAGTCGTTAAGATTATCTGAACAAGGTATAGAGACTATTTGAACAAGTCATATATGACAGCATTTCAAACACAGCCCTCTTCTTCGAGACAAGTTTTGTCGCAATAGTCGGCCAAGGTTTGCAGACACGCTTCCATATTCTCCGGACAGTCGTCGAGGGCTTTCGAGAGACAGGTCTGAAAGGCCATCTCAATACGTTCGCTCAGTTCTGTTGAGACGGGCGCGCCGAATTCCCCTGCTTTGGTTTTGATTTTGGTTATCTTCATGTTATAGGGTTTTGTGACTGAAAAGATACAAAAAATATCTGATATATCCAACAATTTCCGCAAGTATTTTCAATCCTAAAATAGGTTTGGCAGCTATTCTGCTGACTTTTCAAAGAAACTAGGCATGAAACTCGGGGAAACTTCCCTGTAAACATGGTAAGCTGCCTATATATAAAGGGAATGAGCGCCATCCTAACAACCGTTTCCCTATACTCAAACAACCGTTCGCCTATACTCGAACGACTGAACGCCTATACTCAAATTCAAGCGCTTTTCAGAATAAGGGGTAAGGTCAGGGTACTGTCAGGGCATAGTTTTAAACAATTATACCCCTGAATAATTAATTGATATTCAGTTGTTTAAATATAATAAGGGCATACAGGGTATATTTTTTTCAATTATGTCTCTGTATGGAGATCATTCTGGCCTGTTTTGTTCTGATATGTACTTGTTGCGCTTGATGCGCTCGGCTGTGCCGCTTAGGCTTGCTAAGAACTCTGCGGGCAATTGGTTCGTTTCATCCTTGAACACTTTGTAAAAGTGGGTACGGCTGATGCCGCACTGGTCAGCAATGGCCTCAATGCTCCAGTCGGGGTGCTCAGACAATAATCGTTTGGCCTCCTTGATGCGCAGGGCGGTGATCCACTTCGAATACGAGTCGTAGCCCGAAGCCTTCACCCAGGCCGAGAGTTGCCGACTTGGCACCCCCATCTCCTTGGCAGCAACGTCGCGGCGGATACCATTGTGCAGATGACAGCCACGGGATGTCCATTGCTCCACCGCCTGTCTGATATGCTGCATGTCAGGAATCAAGGGGACAGGTCCATGATTCTCCTTTTCACTTCCTTCTGCCTCTCGCATGTGGCTGGCAGCGCTGGTCATCACGTAGCGCACGAAGCAGAACCACATATATGAGATGGATCCCAAGACCAGTGCGACGAACACAATCAGCCATTGTGGAGGGAGGAAGATGCAGAAGGGAGCCGTCAGCGCGATGACGGTCATGGTTACGATGCTCACCTGCATCCAGCGCAGCAGCCCGTCCTGATTGCAGTCGAAGTAGTCGTTGAGCACCTGTTTCATACGCTTCAGCTCGCTTACGATGTGCTTGGCGTAGAAAAGTTGCATCATACAGAATACGCCGCTGGCAGCCACCTCGGCCCATACCAGATGCTGGGAGCCGCCTGCCACGATGGCCATTGTCACGAGCCATGTCGGGATGCCAATCCAGAGGGCCGTCTTCCCCACCTGCCCCTGTCGCTGCAGGTTGAGGATGCTCAGTGCCAGCAGGGCCGACACGGGGATGAGCATCATCAGGTTCAGCATCACGGCCTGCACGATACCCATCTCCCGGAAGCCGAAGAGGTATTGCAGCAGGAACTGCACACCCAGAAGCAGCAGCCCCGCCGTCATCATCCAGCGCGAGCGGTTAGCCGTCCTGTCCTCCTTCACCTTCGGGGGCAGCAGTGTCATCAGTGCCAGCGCCATCATTGCTGTCAGCACCACGCCTATCAGTTGTACCTCTCTCATTCTGGTTGCAAAACTACGAAAAAAACTCCAGATTACCAAAAAATAATGTCTTAAATCGTGCATGACGCGTTTTAAGACAACTATTTGCACGTTTTAAGACAACCATGCACGATTTAAGACAAGGATTTTAACAGATTATTTGTATATTTACACCCAAATTAAACCTATCAATCAGTTAATCACAATGAAACAGCTTCTTTCAACAAAAACCTTTGCTGCAGTATTGCTACCCACCGGTGCTGCACTGCTGGCTGGTTGCACTGACAACAGTGACAACTCTGTGACCGACAACCAGCCGAAGCCCAATGGCGACGGCAAGTACAACATCATCTTCATCACCACCGATCAGGAGGCTTACATGGAGCAGTATCCCGCCGGCAGTGACTATGCCGCACGGGAGCGTCTGCGCCAGATAGGTACCTCGTTCGAGAAACACTACGCCTGTGCTAACGTCTCTACATCGTCACGCTCGGTCATCTATACGGGTCGCCACATCACCGAGACCTGTATGCTCGACAACACCAACTATGCTTTCCAGCCCAACATGCCGACCGAGCTGACCACTGTCGGCGATATGCTGCGACAGGCTGGCTACTATACCGCTTTCAAAGGCAAGTGGCATATGTCGGAGGGTGACACTTCTCTCGAGGAGTATGGTTTCAGCGACTGGACCGAGGGTGACATGTATGGTGCCGTCTATGAGGGTTGGCATGAGGATGGTACGATTGCCAAGAACACCATTGACTGGCTGAAGACCAAGGGCCGGCAACTTAATGCCAGCGGCCAGTCGTTCTTCCTGGCTGTCAACTTCCTGAACCCGCACGATATTATGTATTATAATGAAGACGGGATCGGTGGACTAGCCGGTGAGGGCGTGCCTGCCCCCGACGACCCTGTCTATCAGAAGAGCTATAACGTACCCGTTCCCGCCACATGGAATGAACCGTTCAACAAGGAAGGCCGTGTGGCTGCACATGGCGAGTATGCCGGCAACTGGGAGCGCATGGTGGGGCCTTCTCCCAAGACTGAGGCTGGCTGGAAGACTTTCCGTGACTACTACTACAATACCATTCAGGACTGTGACAATCACATGCTGCAACTCCTCAACTATCTGGCAGACAACGATTTGATGAAGAACACCATCATCATCTATACCAGCGACCACGGCGAGATGCAGGGTGAGCATGGCCTGAAGGGTAAGGGTGGATATATCTACGAGAATAATATCCACGTGCCTCTGATTGTCTACCATCCTGAAATCAAGGGCGGTCGTCACTGCAAGAACATCACTTCACACCTGGACCTTGCTCCCACGTTTGTTGACTTCGCCACCGCTGGCAATACCGCCAAGTTCACGGAGATTACCAATGGCCTGCATGGTCACTCACTGGTGCCTGCCGTGAAGAATCCTTCTGTCGATGTACGCAATGGCGAGGGCGCTCTCTTCTGCTATGACATGCTCTCGATGATTGACAGTGAGTTCATTATTGACAAGACCCTGACACCTGCCTATCGTCTCGACATCACCAAGCGTGGCTTCGTTCGCGGTATCATTACCGACGACTATAAGTTTGCCCGTTATTTTGCACCCGTCGGCTTCAACACGCCTACTGACATCGACGCCCTCTACGAGAAGAACGATGTTGAGATGTTCGCATACGGCAGTGCCGAGACCGACAACCTGGCATGGCCCAAGGGCAACAACCAGTCTGTCGTAGAAAGGATGAACCAAAAACTGAATACCCTTATCGGGAAGGAAATCGGCGTTGACGACGGCCGAGAGACAATGACTTATTCTATATATGGTGTAAAACCATTTGCCAAGCCAACGGAATAATAAATTGTAAAATGCAATTTTTATGAAAAAAAAGTTATCCATCCTGCTGCTGTCTGCACTCATCGGACTGACAGCCTGCACTAACGACAGTAATCCTGTGGTAAACCCAGAAGACACTGACGAATCCGAAGTTTTCGCACAAGAAGAACCAGACTACTCCTCAGTGGCTATCGACGCGCCTGTGTTCATCTCCGCCAGCATCAAGGCTGAGGTGAGAGAGGGACTACAGGCCTTCCTGACCAACACGACGTCGCTGGCAGATGCTGAAGTGGCTGTGGTGAGAGATGAGGATGTCGGCACTTACGACGGTGAACTGCTGGCACTCTATCAACGCGGAGGCTTCATCGTGGTGGCACAGCCTGACGGAGACCGTTACAGGGAGTTTGCCGCCAAGTACGGGCTTCCCAATGTGCTACCCTTCGACGCCTCGCAGGAGGTGCTGCTCTATGCCACCAGCAAGAAGCGCGAACACTATGTGCTCTACGCTGCAAATCCGTTTGACCCTGAGGAGATTGAAGACCCTTTGGTTCTCTCGATGTTAGAGAAAAATGCCCAGAGTTACTACAAGCGCCGCATCTTTGAGATGTGCCGCTGGCTGAAGGATCAGCGGCAGGGACGTGCGAGAACTAGAGGTGACGTGCAGTATTTGAATCAGTTCAATCCCGATATTCATATCGAGGAGTCTGACTTGATAAGCCAGGATTTCTCTGTACCGATGAAAAACGTGGTGGCCGACAGAAAGACGAGCAAGGCCGACTGGATTGATGCCAATGGTAGTGTAGTGGTGAAGTACACTGTCTATTCAGCATACGTGTTCGAAGGCAACAAGCAGCCGGGTGACTACTACATTGTGAAGATGGAACTGACAGTGAGGAACGGTTCTGTGTTCAGCAGTTTCAAGAAGAAACACGGGCTCATCACGCATTGGGGCGCCGGTTACTATATGAAGCAGTTCGACCTCTCTTCGGCGATGGTCGATCCCTCGGAATATACCTTCAAGGCCGACGATGACAGGGAGACTATAGAATGGAAATACAAGAATCTGCAGGACATTGCCAACTACATGATGTTGAACAGGAAAGTGCACAAAGATGTGATGGTACCTGGCATTTCTTTCTACTCCAACCCGTCACCGGGAACCACCATCGGCAGCACCAGTTATACTTCTGGCATCAACATCGGGCTCAACGGCTCTCTCTCGGCTGGTACTGTGAGTTCGGCCGGCTTGGCATTCAGTGCCAGTCACTCCAAATCCGAAACTGTGACCATCAGCGATATAACCATTGAGGTGAACACTGAAGCCGAGTCACAGGCAGTCACCAATTCCTACATCACCAAACCTATCGGCAGTTTCACGTTCCCCGACGGTCATGACGAGAAGGATGTCGTGAACCTTATCCCACTGGTGGCACGGTCCGACTTCAACGCACAGTCCGTCTGGTGCTGGACAGTTCCTGTAGGCGAAGCTGTCTGCGACAGTTCGGATGCCGGCTTCATGTTGGCTACCTGTTTCGACTATGAATACGCATCCTATGTCCATTCCTCTGACGACCTGTTCTATCCCGATGGCTATCATAAGAGTTTCCATGCCAAGAACTATTCATACGCTCAGATACCACACCCCAGCCGTGAGCCGTTCGGCGTGATTGCATTGAAGAACAATGAGACCCTTGCTATTTACAACATCAGGATCTGGGCGCAGGATGATAAAGCCGGTCAGGGCGACCCGCTATATGTGGTGGAAAGTGGCTACCAGCCTGGCGAAGAGGCCTTGTGTGCCGTTCCCGTCGGCAATTATTATCTGGAATTCTCGGAGAAGTATAAGCGGCCCGACAAACCTACCAACATCGTGGAAAGCCGGTGGAAGATAGAGAACATCAAGGTGAAGAATGGCACTGACCAAGACAATGCCACGACCAAGATATCTTCTGGCAACGCTGTACTGATAAAATAAAAAATGACGGCAAATAACGACGACCTTCGCCACTATGCCATTGAGGTGAAACCCATCGGGGCAGCCTGCAACCTGCGTTGCGAGTACTGCTACTATTTAGGGAAGGGGAGCGGCCATTCCGCCGCCCCCGCCCTGATGTCTGATGCCGTCCTCGAACGTTACGTCCAGCAGGTCATCGCCATTCATGGACGCAGGGCTGAGATAGAGTTCGCCTGGCACGGCGGCGAGCCGACGCTCGCCGGCATCCCCTTCTTCGAGAAGGCCGTCCAACTACAGCAGAAGTATGGCGCTGGTCGCCGCATCCTCAACACGCTGCAAACCAACGGCACGCTGCTCACCGACGACTGGTGCCGCTTCTTCCACGACCACAACTTTCGCATCGGTATCAGCATCGATGGCCCTGAGCATCTCCACAATATATATAGAAAGGACGCGCACGGCGAGGGCTCCTTCGCTCGCACCATGCACGGCCTTGAACTCCTGCAGAAGCACGGCGTGGCGTTCAACACGTTGACTACCGTCAACGCCGCCAATGCCACCCATCCCGCCGAGGTCTATGACTTCCTGCGTGAGTTCTCCGACTTTATGCAGTTCCTGCCCGTGGTGGAGAGCCTGCCCAAGGCAATTGATAATGGCAACGTGGCCTTACCTCCCGGCCTTTACACTACCGAGCGAGCCGGGCAGCTGGCACCCTTTTCCGTTCCTGCCGAAGCCTACGGCAGGTTCCTCTGCACCATCCTTGACTGCTGGTTACGGAAGGATGTAGGTCGCAAGTTCGTGCAGGTCATCGAGGCGGCTATCGGCAACCTGACGCGCCGTCCCGCCGGACTTTGTGTCCACGAGGCCGTCTGCGGTCACTGTGGTGTCATCGAGAAGAATGGCGACCTCTACCGCTGCGACCGCTACGTCTTCCCGGAATACCATATCGGCAACATCATGGATGTCCCGTTGTACGACATGATGCAGACCAACCGCCGCTTTGGCGAATACAAACTCGACAGCCTGCCGTCGGCCTGCCTGCATTGCGACGTGGCCGACCTCTGCTTTGGCGGATGTCCAAAGGACCGCCTCTTGGAGCGTATGACTATCGGCACCTCGCCGTCAGGTCCCGTTCCTGCCGTTGAGCGCCGCAACTATCTCTGCCCCGGCTACAAGATGTTCTTCCAGTACTTCCGTCAGCGCATTAACAGAATTAGTATATCAGAGAGACTCTTTTGACATACAAAAGAACCGTCTCATTGATCATATCTCTGTATAGATATCTGTCTGACCCATCTTGCTCTTCATCAGTTTCTGAACGTTGGGATTGTCCACACGCAGGAATCCGTTGTAGAGCCACTTTTCGATGGCTTCGTTCCAGCGTTTGCCCGGATTATAGTCCACGCCGTCAAGCATCACATCGCTATTCTTCGCCTCGTCGGCATCGGTAATCTCTCGCTTTAGTTTCAGCTTGGGCACAAACGAGCCGATGGGCGTATCGATCCTGTAGCCTTTAGCCATCAGTTCTCCTGTGGTCGTGACCGACAAGGACAACCTGTTCAGTTATGAGAACGACGAGGAGCGCGGCGAACTCTATACCGTCGATAATCACTATATGAACGAGCGCAACCGCTTGCTGACAGAGTATTTCCCTATCAAAGGGACTTTTGATATAAATAACGAAAAATCAGTAAGGCGAGATATTGTTGAGCTCACCGATCTTGCCTTCCACGACGTCGGTGGTCATAAGCCTATGGAAATCCTGTAGGCTGATTTTTGTTTGGGGCGCAAAGTCCTTGGATGTCATGTATTCCAGTACGCTGCGATAGAACTGGCGACCTTCGGGGTAGGCTGATGCTTGTTCCAGATCGGCCATACAGACAAGCAGGCGACCCTTGCCCACCTGGAACTCAAAGACGAGTCCGAGTTTGTGGTTACGCTCGATGTTGTCGATGACCTGCACGATAGGACGGTAGTCCTTGCCTGTGTTGTCGAGGATAAACGGATGACTGGATTTGATGATGGGGAACCACTGCCAGTTGGTGTGCATCTCTGTTGGGAAACTCCTGAAAATAGGATGCTGTGGATTGGTCAGGATGCCAAGGGTGCCAGGGGAGACAGTCTTCTTGTTGTTCTCAGAGATGGTCTTGAACATGCGGTAGTTCCAATAGTCTGTCTGGAAGAGTCCGCCCACGGTGAGTTTCGATGTGTCGGGCATCAGCAGCACGCTCTTGCCCTTCTGTAACTGCTGGGCAATTCTGTCAGTCAGCTCGTCGGTAACGATTACTTGCTGCTCCAGCTTGCTCAGATCTACGCCGAACGGATATACCCAAAGGTCGTAGGTGTTGTGGTATGCCGTACCTTCCACCTGAAGCACCAATTGCAGCTGTTTAGCTTGCTGATAGACACTCAGATCAATGTCGAGGGAGCCGATATCAATGAGTCCTTCACCATCGGGCAATGTCAGGCTGCCATGCTGACTGTCGAGGCGCCATGAGAGCGTCTTTCCTTTGAGCGATTTTCCGCTATAGTTGGCCATCTGCAACTTGGCGTGGATTCCTTCGTCGTTGGTAAAGCAGAATTTGTCGGCAATCAGCAGCGGTACCACCTCTGAACAGTATCCCCGCCACTCATCAGGCGTGCAGAGCCCTTTAGTATCCATAAAAGCATCGAGGATACCCACATAGGCACTGCCCTGACCCGGATAATCCTGCAAGTCAAGCAGCTGGAAGCCAGCCATATTCGGCGTGCGTAAATCCATCTCGATGTCCTGCTTGTAGAGCTGGAGCGACCATCGTCCACTGGCTTCATGGAAGTCCTTGGCTTGGTCGAGCATGCCGGCCTTCTCCAGACGAGAGCGGAACACCTCTAAGTTATAAGGATAGAGCACGCCCGTGTATTTCCTGATTTCATCATAGTCCGGATAAGTCTGGAACTGCCCCGTTTCGTGTGAGATGATGGGCACATTCGTCAGGCTGCAACCCTCGGTGAAGTTCATCTGCGTGTTGGGGTAAAAGTGGTTGATCATGCCTCCGTCAGCAACATCAGCAAACGAGAATGAGCCACGGGTGTGGGTGTGATACTCGCCCCAGCCCTCACCGCCAACGCGACAGGTGGTGAAGTAGTCCATACCCGGCTTTACGCCTTGATAGCCAAGATAGTAGTTGCTGCCGAAGGTATAGACCTTATCAGGTGCCAACTTGCGGAAATCGGCTATGAACTCCGCCATCTTATCAATGCTTCCCCAGAGCTCATTGCCCAAGGCAAACATGCGGAATGAGGGGTGGTGTCCATACCAGCGGAGGATGTTCTCGCCCTCCTTGTGGAGGAATGCCATCAGCAATGAGTCCTTGTCATCGAAACTGCCCCAGAAGGGGAGTTCGGGCTGCAGGATGATGCCCAGTTCGTCGGCAGCCTCAAAGGCGGCTTCGGGTGGGCACCAGGAGTGGAATCGCACATGGTTCAGACCATAGGCTGCACATTTGTCCAAGTAGTCCCTCCAAGCCTCCACGTCCATTGCCACATGACCTGTCATCGGCCAGACACAGGCATCGTGTTTGCCACGAAGGAATATCTTGTGGCCGTTGGCATAGAAGTGCTGACCTTTGATATGGAAATCCTTGAAGTTCGGATGGAGATTTTGTTTATAGCCTGTAGTTGATAGTTTATTGATCAACTCAATCCTTCCTATTATCCCGTTCCAGTTGGTCTGCGTGTCCTCGGTATAGGCATGACTGCTGGCATAGAGCTGTTCAGGCACGCCACTGCCGTTATCCACCATGATAGCCAGCTTGTGCTGTCCTGGGGTGAGCCTTGTCCCGAGATCGAACACCTGTGGGGTAGAGATGTCGTTACTATTGCCCACGAGTTTCCCATCTATATACACCTCAGAAGGCTTGGTACGCTCCAGGAAGAGATAGACGCTCTGGCCTTTCCAGTCGTTAGGAATCTCCACCTCACGCTGATACCAGGCACGTCCTTTGTAAGAGAAGCAACGTGTCAGGTGGGTGGTCTCATCGTGCTTAACGGCTATGTCGCCCTTCTTGTTCGTATCGGTTGTTCCTGGCAGTTTTACCGTCTCTGTCAGTATGTCGGTTGGCTGGATGGTGTGCTGGCGGTCCAAGGCAAACTGCCACGTTCCACTGAGGTCGATACGTTTTGTCTGACCATAAGCGATTGCCATCATGAATGAGGCCAACAATACCGATATAATTCTGCTCTTCTTCATAAACGATGCTAATTCTCGATGCAAATATAGTGATATTTCCGGAATTATCGCTACCATTGCCGATAGATTTAAATGAATTTAGGTAATATCCAACGGCCGCACCCCTCCGTTCTTCCAAACATTTATACGTCGTTACACAAAATAAAAAGAGCCACAAATGTGACTCTTTCAAAATGGAGTAGTGTCGATAAAGTCTTGCTCCCTCGCGGGGAACTTACCCGGATAGCCAGAACTTTCATTCTGACGCAGCAAAGATACTAACGATTTCTCAGACATCCAAACTTTTTCACCCGAAAAAAATGGAACTATCCGTTTATATTCCCGTATCTCATACGACTGTTCCCTTGTGCGCTCAAACACACAACCCTCTCGATTTGTCTCATTTTATTATATCTTACATATCTTCTTCAGAAATGTCCTTTTCTTCTCCCCACATACCTCCATCTCTTGAGGCAGCCTTGCGGAACTCACTCGGGGTTAGTTTGTAATACCCACGAAAGACCTTGTTAAAATATGAACGATTGATAAATCCCGACATATCCATTACCTCTGAAATAGTCTCTTCACTATTGGCTAGTAACTTGGCTGCATACTTTATACGATAGCTGTTTATAAACTCACTCACGGTCTGTCCATCAGAGCATTCGCGTACAGCATTGGCCACATATTTATAGTTGGTGCCAAGAATAGAAGCAAGATCCTCACGATTCAATTCTGGGTTAGTAAAGAGTTTCTGCTCCTCAACCACTTTGCACAACTTTAGAAAGAGTTGTTGAGTGGGACTAAGCTTTTCATTAGGACTTTTCCGAAACTGTATGATATTCTCATTCTTCATTTCCAGTTTTTGTTGAATCTCCTCATATAACTCATGGTTCTTGCGTAGCAGTATTTTGTTCAACTTTCGCATCCGCAGTAATAGCCAGCCAATGAAAGACATCGCAAATAAAACGACCAATAAAACATACAGATAAACCTTATTCTTAAAAGAGGCTTCCTTGAGAGCCATCTCTTTCTTCTGGGTCTCATAAATAATAGAAAGCTCGGCTGCCTTGGTTTTCTTTTCATGAATTATGGCCGAATCGAGGGCGGTATGGAAAGGGATGGTCATGTTTAATGCATCTTTGATACGCCCGGCTTTCAGGTTGGCTTGAAAACGAGGGAGCACTCTTTCCCTATATACATCGAAACTATGTTCTGCTCCATCAGTAACCAAATAAGTGCTATCCCATTGAGCATAGCAGTCAGCAGCCTCAGCATATCTTTCTGTTGCCATTAGATAACGTCCCCTCCACTTGATACCTGGCGGATTCTTGATTGTGTTGAAGTTAATATCATTATATATTTTAGCTGCCTCAGACTTTTGCCCGAGCGTATTCAAAATAACCGATTTTATAATTGCATAATAGGCTTTGCACTCTTCTGCATATATACTGCCAGGTAACTTAACATACTGATCCAGATGCTCCTTAGTGCGAATAATCCATTTCAAGGCCTCTTCGTAATCACCTGTCTCGTAAAGATGCTCGACAATATTAAGCGTCATGTAATACATATCGCTCCTATATACTATGTCCTTTACCTTTCCTTCTTCGGACTTGAGCGTATTGTAGGCCAACAGATAGTTTTTCATGGATTCTTCTTTCTGACCAAGATTCTGCTGGCAATAGGCAATGTTATTTAATAGAAAAGCCTTGTAAACGATTGGGAAATCGGGTTCCTGATCCGCTTTGGCTATCATCTCGGTAGCTACACTGATTGAACCTTCCAAGTCGAGTTTCATATGACGTATGGCTGACAATCGGTAACCTGATTCTGCATAGAGATTCCAGTCCTTGGCAGGCTCAACACACGCCTCGTATGCTTTCTTATAGTAATATTCCGCCAAATTCATCTGCCATCCTTCGTCATATGCTCTTCCTCTTACGAAGTTAGCTTTAGCCGTAGTGATAGCACCTGCCCGTTCCAAACTGTCCGCAAAAGCGAGAGTTTTCTCCAAGTCATGATTTCTTACAGTGGCCGCTATCAGACTGTCCACCTTATTTCTATCTGTAAAACTCTGCTCATGATTCCCTGTACACGCGGCCAAGGTCATCAACCCAGCAAATATAATAGTATTTGTTTTCATTTCTGCCTGCAAAAATACGCCATTTTTAGTGGATTTTACCCTTGTTTTTGTATTTTTTATCCATAATTCCATATAGAATACAAAGTTTTCCAAATAGCACATGATTTAGTCCAAATACCAAACAACACTATCGGAAAAAGGCCGTATCTTTGTCGCAGTTTTCACTAACAACTATTAAAATATAATTGACGAACAAGAGTATCTCTAAATATGAGACAGAATAAAACATTAATTGTAATAATGTTGTTCACGGTGATAGCAGCTTGCTTACCGTTGTCGGCTATAGGGCAAACAGATACGCTATACGTGCAGTATCGTGTCGGACAATCTGAAATTGACCTCAATTATGCAGATAACGGGCAGAAGATAGATGCTTTTGTCAATCACGTGCTTCGTCACCATGGTCATAGGAATCCCGATGAGTTGCAATTAACTATCTATGCTGGTGCCTCTCCCGAGGGTCCTGCCGAACTGAATCGCCGTTTGGGTGAGCAACGTGGACTTTCTCTTCGCCGCGAGCTCGAGAAACGGCTCGACGGATTGGTAGGACATTATTCTATTATCAATCAGGGGGCGCGCTGGGGTGCGCTTTTTGAGGCAATCGAACGTAGTCAGGAGCCTTGGCGTTATGAAGTCCTTCTTATTCTTGGCAAACGTCCGGAGACAAACGACTGGCAGTCCGACAAGCGAGAACAGTTGTTGCATAAGCTTGACAATGGTAAGGTATGGCGCGAACTCAACAGCCGCTACCTGCCCATTTTACGCAGTTCAGGTTCCGCGATTATCGCATCTGTCAAAGAACCCGTGCGTTACACACGCGATACTATAGTGGTACGCGATACTATTATTTATCTGCCTGAACCCTGCCCACAGTTTGAGCCACCTATCAGCCTTGATCCAGCTTTGGCCATCAAGACCAACCTGCTGTTGTGGGGTGTCATAGCACCAAATATTCAGATAGAACGTTCGTTGGGTAACACAAATCACTGGAGTATCGAGGGAGAAGTGTTCTGTCCTTGGTGGACGTGGAGTCACAATGCACATGCGGAGCAGTTCTTAAATGTGGGTATTGAATTGCGCTATTGGTTGGGCAACCGAGAGAAGCATCACACGATTGACGGCTGGCATATTGGCGGCGGATTGGCAGCAGGCTACTACGATTTTGAGTGGAAACGCAGTGAGGGCTGGCAAGGTGAATACCTAAACATCTATTGTAATATTGGCTATCAGCACCGATTCGGGCGCCGCAACCAATGGCTGGTTGACGGAGGCTTGGCTCTCGGCTATATCCCCACGAAATATCGTCATTATCTGGGTAGTTCCACCTTCCCAGAAGGTTATGAGGAAAAATACGATGACCACCTAATGTGGCAAGATACCGGCTGGAAGCACATCATTGGGGCTACTCATGTGAACTTCACACTGGGTTACGTCTTTTGATGTTAAGTAATTATACTTTTTAAACTTCAGAAAGAAAGATGAAAGGTTTTCATAACATAAACGGCATTCGGGTGCTCCTATATCATGGGGTAATGCTGACATTGCTTTTGCTTGTGCTGATCATAACGGGTTGCCGCCGTGAGCTTTACCTCTATGCAGACCAGTTCAAGCAGGTCAGGCTCGACGTAGACTGGCGAGACTACCAGCAGCCCGACCCCCAGGGCATGACAGCATGGTTTTTCCCAGAGAATTACATCCACGACTCTTTCCGCCACACGACCCATGAGGTGCGTTCCACTGAGTTGTATCTTGGTATGGGAAACTATACGGGCGTGGTCATTGACTATTCCCCAGAGGAGATGTCACACCAGAAGTTCATTGGAATGGAGAAGAAGGAGACCGCTAAAGTGGAGGTCGTACCCACTTCCTACCAACCCGAATCAGGAGATGAGCTTTTTGAGCCAACACTCTATCATGAACTACTGCCCATTGACAGCAATACAGGACTTTGCACCGTTATGGATCAGCCGCAGTGGATGGCCTGTGACATTGTGAACGATATGAACATCAACACAGGTAAATATGCCGAATATATTCCCTATGATGAGCGTGATGAATATCAGCAAACCCTCGAAATGCAAGTATTCAACGCCCAGCCCAAATCAATTATCTGGAAGCTTCGTATATATGTCTATGTTAAAGGCATCTATTATCTCAGCAGCGTAAAAGGAAGCATCATGGGCATGGCCGACGGAAACTACCTTGCACTCGGTAGCCATTCCAACACCCCCTGCCTGCATGAACTGAACGACTGGGAGAGTAAGACTATGGCCAACGAGCTTGGAATCACCTCTAACGAAGGCTATGTGGCCATTACCATCAATACGTTTGGACTCATGAACCGTATCTATGCCGAGGATGATCTGGTACTTAATCTTCGTTTCCTGCTGCGTGACCGTGAGACAGTTGTCACATACCACTACAATGTAGGACACTTTATCGACATCTTCGAAGATCAGTTGGTGGCTCGCATCGATTTGACGAAAGATCGCATCGAAGGACTACCCGACTTACCCTATGCTGAACCATACAATGGAGCAGGATTCGATGGCATCGTTGTTCCCTGGGAGGAAGGTGCAGAGGCCGACGTAACATTCTGACCTTTTTCAAATACAAGACTAATTCAATTTAGAATACTATATTACCCTATTTATTAATTAAAACAATTAAACTATGAAGAGAATTTTTTTATTAGTAGCAACAGCCGCCATGTTTGCGGCATGTTCTCAAACTGAAGAGCTGGCATCCCTTGACAAAAACAAGGACGCAAGCCAAGAGGCTGTAGGCTTTGATGTCTATGCACCTATTACACGTGCAGGAACAGCAGGTGAAATTACGACCGCATCCCTCAAAACAGGAGATCATAAAGATGCTGGTTTTGGTGTATTCGGCTATTACTCTGACAATGAGCAATACAGTGTGTATCTCAAGCCAAACTTTATGTATAACCAACAAGTATTATGGGATGGAAACATATGGAAATACGAGCCTGCAAAATATTGGCCCAACGAGTTTGGCACAGATGCGACCAGTGAGGATGTTGACTATCTGTCGTTCTTTGCATATGCACCCTACGTGAAGTTTATACCCTCATCAGGTGCTGTGGATGTGTCAAAGGTTGTCTTAAACGCAAATGATCATACTGGTGTTGCGATGGATACTCAGGAGAAAGTTGACGCAGAAATAGAATTCCTTCAGAAGAAGAACATCATCGGTACTATCCGTAATACCAGTACTGGTGATCCGATGATTAAATATGCTGTGGACTGGAACCCCGCAACGTCTGTCGATCTGTTATGGGGTGTAGCACCAACAAACGTATCTTACTCCACCATCGATAATAATTCGACCAGTGTTGACCCAGGTAAGCCATATATTAATATGCTGAAGATGAAAAATGGCGAAAAGGTAAAATTCTTACTGTGTCACGCCTTAGCATGGTTGAATGTGCAAATTGATGCCGATTTTAACAGCGAGGGAACAGGCGGTGCTAATGGTACTGTTCATGGTACTACCAAGGACTTTACCGATGGCCATACAAAAATTTGGATACGTTCTATCACTTTCGACGGATTCGCAGCACAAGGTTCACTGAACCTGAATAATGAATCGACAACCACCTTAGGTTCGGCCACCGTGGGCCTTGCCAAATGGATGGATATTTCTGGTGCTAATGAGTTAGAGACAGGTTCTGTCACCATTTACGATGGTCGTAAGGATGGCGGCGAAGGTGTAGAAAGTAACGAGGCAACCAGTGAGAAGCCGCATACGTTGAATCCTCAACTCATACAGACCAAACAATACTTAAGCAGTTCTAATCCTTATGCTGCTGGTGGAACCTTAGAGGAAGGAGACCATCACACAGGCGTAACCAAAACACCCCAGAACTTGTTCGAATCAACAAATGCAACTGACCAGATTTATGTCATTCCCACCAGCGAGAAAGTGAATGTAACCATTGTCTATGACGTAGAAACGGCAGATGAGAATCTGGCAACCTATCTTTCCGATGGTTTAACACGCGGAAGCTCTATCCAGAACCGTATCTCCAAACTTGATGTGTTCAGTGCCAAACTGGAGGCAGGAAAGAAGTATACACTGAAGCTGCACCTCGGTATGACCGACGTTAAGTTTGATGCTGAAGTACAGGAGTGGGAGACTGGTTTAGATGCGGACTCTAACCTCCCCTTCAATCACTAATCACATTTATACCTATACAAGAGAGGCTGCCTATTATGGGCGGGCGGCCTCTCTTTCACTTATGAATATTTAAGTCCAATAACCAAAAAGAGAAGATGAAGAGACGATACATACTATGGGTAATGGCTGCCGCACTTTTGGCAGCTTGTAACAATGATGCTGACGAGACGGAGAACGGATACGTGCCGTCGACGGAGGCCATTGTTTTCGACGCAAGCACGGATGAAGGACTGACGACACGTGCACTAGGCGAAATCAGCGACGACGACGCCCTTCGAGTGAAGAGTTTTGGCGTGTTTGCCAGCTATACCCATAACGTAAAATACGAGAATACCTCTGTATCGCCCGACTTCATGTATAACCAACAAGTAACATACGATGGATCGTGGAAGTATGCTCCCACGAAATACTGGCCTAACAACGTGGAGGAAGACAATACAACTCCACGAGAATACATCACCTTCTTTGCATACGCTCCCTACGAGGGCAACCCAGACGGTTCAAAATGCATTGCCACCTTCTCAGAGAAATACGACCTCGGCGACCCCTGGCTTGTCTATAAACTTGCACAAGACCCTTGGAGCGCCACCAATCCACAGGTAGACCTACTCTACGGCGTAAATGCTGACAATAATGAACCCTGGTACGACCAAAAAAAGCCAGATAATGCTGACAAGATTAAATTCACCTTTAAGCATGCCCTCAGTTGTATCGGCGATCTAATATCTATCAAAATGGGCAATGATCTCAGCGACAGGATTGCCGGCTACGCAACCATCACCATCAACAAGGTGATAATCAACTATACCAACCTTACCAGCAAGGCACGCCTTGTGCTTAACAGTCAAGAAACACCCGACTGGAAACAAATCGTATCTGGCGATGTCACCACTTCACGTACGCTTACCATCAACACAGCCGTCGCACTGACCACAACTTCTACTGATATTTCTACAGGCCAAGGCCTGTTCTACATACCCCTGCAAGTGGATATCGCTCCCCAACGGGCAGACATCACTGTGGAATATACTGTCAATGTCACTGCGGGAGGTACTTACACAGGTACAGCCACCGGAAGCTTTGACCTATCTACGGATGTCGGGCAAATTGGCAAAAAACAAGCCATTGCCCTCACTCTCAATAAAGATCTCGACCTGGCTCACCTTGTCTACGCTCTCACCAGCGACTCTGCCACCGAACCATCCTACGTACGTAAACGCTAAAGAAGGAGGAACTGAATGATGAAGAAATATATTCTTACACTGATGATATTGCTGCTCGCAGGAGCTAATGCGGCATGGGGAGAAAACGTTGTGAAAATCGATGACACTGAATACGCAACACTGCAGGCGGCTATTAATGCTGTGACAATGGGTGAAGCGACAACCATTGAGTTTATTAGCTCAAATACTGCAGTATCAGGAGATGGCTTCCAGATTCCTGATGGGACATCAGGCAGGAACATCACCATCGACTTTAAAGGTTGTACCTATACCGTGACTGGTGGGGCTGTTGGTTCATCGGGTACTATCAATCAGTGTATGCATTTTGCCTCAGGTAACACCTTGACTCTGAAAAATGGTACAATCAATGTTCAGGAAAATCTCAGCAGCATCAAAATCATGATGCAAAACTATTGTAACCTGACCCTTGACGACATTTACATTGATTGTTCCAATGTCATTACGCAGACCTATGGACCAAGCTATGGTGAATGGGAAGATAGAACAAGACCTGTTTTTAATTTCAATGCAGGTACATCAACCATTACTAATTCCACAATTACTTTCAACAACAATGACCAGTTTGGTGTCCTGATTGATCAAGAAGGATCTGCAGGAAACCTGATCATTAGCGGAAGCACAACCATCAATGGTAACGTGACCGCATTAGGCGGCATTGCCACGATTAATAACGAAGCTACGATTAACGGCAATGTGTTAGTTGACAAAGTAGAGGATAACCAAGCTACAGGTACTATTACCATTAATGGTGGAACGATTAACGGAAGTGCCCAATCTAAGAATGGTGTTTCATCATTGATTATTCCTGCCGGAAGTACAGCCGCATTCCCCAATGCAGTGGCAAAAGTTCTAAATACCAGCAATACAGCAAGATGTTATACTACAAACTTTGAGGATGCTTTTGCCACAGTCCAAGAAGGCGAGACCATCGAGCTGCTGAAAGATGCCGCTTTGACAGGTGACGTCACATTGGACAAGTCATTTAATCTGGACTTCAAAAACTACGCTATCAACCTGAATGGTCATACCATCAAGTTAGTACAAGGTGCAACCATCAAGACAAACAAACAGACGAACATCTTTACGGCTGTGGATGATGATTATATTGTCACGATGGAGAATAGTGGTGAAATAGACTTCCCATACGCATACAGCGAGATGATAAATATTAACACCGCGAACTTCACCGTAACAGTAGCTCCTATAACTTACGATGGTCTGAACCACAAGATTGGCGGTTCAAATCCAGTGAAGGTGAAAATATATGATGTTGTTAGCGAAGATGAATTGGATCCTAATAAGTTTGAAATCAGCATGCTGCCTTATACCAGTTATGATGCAGATGACTTCCCAAATCCTTCAGAGGATGTCTATAAGTATGCCTACACCTACATCAATGCCATCACCATCAAGGGTAAGCCAGATGAAGGTTATGCAGGAAGCATCACTGTTGATTTCGTCATCAGCCCGCGTAACATTAATGACGTAACCGTCAAGGGACATAGTCAGCCATACACAGAAACGGGATATACCACTGATGACAATGAAACCACAGGTATCAAAAAGCTCGTCACACTGAAGTATAACAATAATACTTTGGTCGTTTCTACTGATTACACCATTGACGTTGCCGCCAACACTTATAAGAATGCAGGAACATACCCAGAGGCCATCACCCTCACAGCCGTCGAAGGCGGAAACTTCACTGGCACACGCAAGGTTGATTTCACCATTGGAGGAGACAACGATATTGCTGCATGTAATATCACAGCTACGGTAGTCTATAACGGTAGCACCCAAACGCCTACTGGAGCAGGTACTACCCCTACCATCATCGTCAGGGATGGAAGTACCAATGCGCTTCTGGTTCAGGATACCGACTACGAGTTGGAAGTTGCCACTTATGATTACAAGGATGCACAGACATACAGTGGTGCTGTCACCATCCGTGGTATAGGCGACTACTACAACACGAAAGTTGTTGATTACATCATCACACCGAAGGACATTGCTGATTGCACCATCAATGCCAGCACACCGTTCACTGGTTCAGTAATCAACCCCGCCAATGTTGTTACTGTACAGGACGGCACAACGTCATTGGCTGTTAATACCGATTATACACTGACAGTCTCAAACGGTTATACTTACCTGAACCCACAGACTTATGCTAACGCCATCACCGTCACTGGTATGAAAAACTACACAGGTACTGTGACCAAGGATTTCACCATTACAAGTGCGAACAGCATAAACATTGCTGACGGCAAGCTGCTCGTCACATCGAATGCCATCTATTCGGGTAAAACGCAGGTGCCCAGTACTACTACCATCACGGTGAAATACGATGGTGCAGTGTTAGATACAGAGCACTATAATATTACGTATGCTCCCAACGTTCTTGATGTTGATGGTACAACTGAAATTGGCTATAAGGATGCGCAGACCTATAGCCGTGCCATTACCATCTCCGCCAAAGGAACAACCTACTATGGTTCTGTCACTGCTGACTACGTCATTGCGCCACGTAACATGAACCAGGTGACGGCAACGGAAGTGAAGAAGATGACGTGGACGGGAGAAAACTTGACACCGATTATTAATGGTAACAATGCGACCACGAATATCAACTTGACTTACGATAACTACAAGCTCGTAGCAAACGACACAAAGATGGACTATACGTACACCTCTGATCCGACACCCATTAAGGATCCTGGAACCTATACCATCACTTTCGAGGGTCGAGGCAACTTTACGGGCACCAAGCAGTTGGAGGTGCATGTCCAAAAGAGTATCGCTGATGCAACAATCACCATGAATATTGACAAGGTTATTTTGCCTAACAATACAATATGGAATTCTACTTGGAATGATTTGCCGCTTATCGTAAATGACGGTACAGTGCCACTGACAATCGGCACCGACTACGATGTGAAGGTGTATTCAACGGAAGCGTCTGCTAATGGTGACGAAGACGCAACGGACGTGGTAGATGGAATATCTACGGGCGGCATTTTCTATGCCAGGATTATTGGCAAAGGCAACAACTATACGAACAGAAGAACCCAGAAGTTCTATGTGCTCAATGAGTATTATGGAAAAAATAACAATAACAATACCTGCCGTGCCGACCTGCACCTCACGGAGGTCGTCTCTTCAGATAAAGTTATCGCCAAGTTCGGAAACGCTGCTGGCTCCGCAGTTATTGATAATACCAATGTATATTCCATCACAGCACAGCCGATAGTTAACTGTGGTTCGGAAACAATAGGCCTTACCCTGACGGGTGTTGAGGCAAACGCCTTTAAGAATCTGACTGCGCTGACCGGAGTCACCATCTCGTTGCCCACCATCACAGAGATTGCAAACGGTGCGTTTACGGGCTGCACGGGCTTGCGCTACATCGACTTGTGCAATGCCAAGAACTTCACGCCCACCAGCCTGGAACGTAACATTGTCGAAGCACCGTTCTATGGCGTGCCCCGACAGGCGCTCATCTATCTGAACAGTACTACCATCAAGGGTGAGAATTACGTCTACAAGCCGGGTGATGGCTCAGACTACTACTGTGAGAAATTCAAGATCTACGATGACCTCAGTGGTTCACAGACCTCGTTTAGCGAAACCGATGGCTATAAGTGGGCATACGAGAACATCCATGAGTTCACAGCCTACACCATCGAGAATACCCGTGCGCTGACAGCAGGACGGCACTATACCACCTGCCTGCCCTACGACCTCCCCCTGCCCGCCACGCTGAAAGCCTATACGCTTAAGGGCACAAACACCGCCAATACGCTCATCGGATTTGAGGAGGTGACAGGAACGCTGACAAAGTACACGCCATACGTGCTTATCCCCTCCACCAGCGGACAACTGCTGAGTACGACCAATGCGGTGGTTCAAAAGCCCGAGGAAAGCTCGGTAAAGACGGAACTGGGACCTGCGACTGCAGGCAACTTCACTATGTACGGCACCATGCGCTACATGGACGGGCCTGATGCTGCCGGCAAGTATATCATGCAGTACAATAACGGTAGTCCTACGTGGAAGGTGATAAGTGGCTCAACATCGTCATACACCACCGGTGTGTGCATCCTGCCCATGCGTGCCTATATTAGCGTAAGTGGTTCCTCTGGGGCTCGCACCTACCTCAACGCAATGTTTACAGATGCTGAAGGTAACACGACGAACATAGAACAACTACGGGTGGATGAGGAGGATGGAACAATCTACGACCTACAGGGCCGTAAACAAACCTCTCCTACTCAAAAGGGTATCTACATCATATCTAATGGTCGTAAGATAATAGTTAAATAACACTATAATCCAGTTTCTTCGGATGAAAGACCATTTATAGAGTATATAACGTGGATCGGAGAACCCTGACCCATTTTTGTGACCTTGTTATCGCAAACTGATGGAGGAGTGATTCCTACTTGGCTTTAGCCTTTTTGTAGGCCTTCCACTGCTTAATGACATCCTGCTTCTTGGCAGCGTCAACCGGCATGACGACCATCTCGGCATTGGTCTTTTCGCCTTCCTTCTTGAAGAAGTCCACATACTTGTCGTCTTTCTGCAGCAAGAAGTGTGTACTGTCAGGGGTGGCTGTCGGCTTCTCAATGGTCCATGTGCCACGTTCTACGACGATGTATTCACCAAAGAGGTTCCGCTCCTTGTCGGTGCTTCTGAACACGGCCATGATCAGTTTGTCCGACAGGAACTCCTGATATTCCTTCAGGAGTTTTTTGTCCTTTGGATTATCTTCGAGCAAACTCTCATAACATGTCAGGACTACCGGATAGGTCATGGTCGTCAGCTTGTCTAAAGGCTGGCCCTTTTCGTCGACATAGTGTGGCACCGTCTTGTTCAGCATGACGTCGATTGCCTCGCGATCGCGGTCGGTATTCATCAGACATACGCCTTGCAGCATATAGGCCTCGCCCAACTGCGCTTTTGACACATCCGGAGCCTTCTCCAATATGTCGATAGCCTTGAGGGTATAGTCGAGGATGGCCTCGAAGTTACCTTCTGGCAGATAGCTCTCGGCCATTAAGTAATAGTCAAGGCCGTAGTCTTTCGATGGCTGATAGCCGGCAGCCGTCTCCATCGCGATCACTTTGCTGGCAGCCTCGCGCACCTTGGGCATCGCGGGATTTCCACGGTAGTTGTAGAGATAGATCTTCGTGCGGTAGGCATTCACCACACTCGTATCGTTGGCTGAAGGTGCTTGGGCTTCTTTGAGGCGGATGTAGCGGTCGGCAATCTTCTCTGCCACAGACGGGGCCATCCTGTTTTCAAGATACAAGAAGTAAATATCCTTCTGCCACTCCAGATTGGTAGTGTCCAGTTCTGCCCTCATCAGGAGCGTCTCGCTGGCACGGTCCAGTCTGTTGGTCTTCTTGAAGTCCTGTGCCTTGGCATACAGTTCCTTGGCATACTGCTCAACGGTCTGTCCCTCCTTGGGCAGACGGTCGAACTCAGCCAGCGACTTCTGGTACATCGCCTCCCACTCGGCATCGTCGCAGGTCATGCGGTTGCTTATCCTTTTCCAACGCTCAACCAGATTTATCTCGAGACCATTCGGCCAATAATTCAGATACGAGGTGGTCATCAGGCTGTCGTTCTCCAGATGGAACGTGAAGTAATAGTCGCGCTGATAGTTGATGTCGGAATGATAGAAGGCATGATCGATATACGTCGTATCGTTGAGCACTTTGTAGTTGGACATGAACCACACGCTATGACTTGTGAAGTCCTTGTTGTAGCTCAGGCCGATCTGCCTGCCGTTGGGCAGAAATGTCTTCACCTGGGTGGTGGGGCGACCGTCACCATCCAACTGTACCCACGAACCTTCAAGTTTTGTCTGCTGTGCAGCTGCCGTCATTGACAAGGCGCATGCTGCTAAAATAATTAGAACTTTATTCATGATTTTTGGTTTTGATGCAAAGATACAAATGATTTCCCAAACTTCCAAACTTTTTCACCCGAAAGATTTGGAACTATCTGATTTTATTCCTATATTTGCAACGTCAAACATACTTTGGCATATAACCCTTTAAAGAAAATGATAATGCCAATAGGTTAAGATAATATGAGCAAAAACCTATTTACCCTCACGCTACTGCTTGTCGCACTCACGGCAAAAGCACAGTCCTGCCCTGATGACAACCATCCGCACATGATTGACCTGGGACTGCCCTCCGGCACGAAATGGGCCTGCTGCAATGTAGGAGCCACCAAGCCAGAAGAGTATGGCGGCTATTACACCTGGGGAGAGACTGAAGAGAAAAGCGTGTATGATTGGAGTACTTGTAAATACTGGACAGACAGTAACGGGGATGGATATGCAGATGATTATGAATTCACCAATCTCGGCAGCGACATTGCCGGTACTGGCTACGATGTTGCCCACGTGAAGTGGGGCGGTTCCTGGGTGATGCCACCCCATGACCGGCTGGAGGAATTGCTCAACAACTGCACCTATATCTGGACTTTAATGAATGATGTCAAAGGCGGACTGTACACAGGCCCGAATGGTGGTACCATCTTCCTGCCTGCGGCGGGCTACCGTTGGGGTGAGGAACTGCGCTATGCTGGCAGCTACGGCTACTACTGGTCGTCCTCGCAATCTCCGTATAATTCGAGCTACGCCTACTTCATGAGCTTCCACTCGGAAGACACATACTGGGCCTACCGCCGCGGCTATGGCCAAAGCATCCGCCCCGTCATAAGTGAAACCAACAGTATTTATCTTCCAGAATCATCTTCAGACAAGTCCAGCCAAGCCGTCTACAACATCCTTGGCATCAAAGTCGCAGACAATCCGGGAAGTGCAAACACACTGCCCTCTGGCCTCTACATCGTCAATGGCAAGAAATTTGTTATCAAATACGACAAGATGCAAATGCTACAGCCTCACGCCAAATGAGGTTCGGGCGTAGGCGTCGAACATGTTGATCTTGCTCTGGTCTTTTTTATAGGTGAAGTTGTTGTACTGCCCCTGGATGCCGATGAAGAAGTTCTTCCAGTTGTAGGCAATGCCGAGGCGCAGGTCAAGGTTGATTCGCAAGGCACTATAGGTCGTCTCCGAACCGCCATCCCAATAATATAAGTCCTGCTCTTTTATCATGGTTATTGGTTTGCGTGATTTGCCATTGGCCCAGGTCTTCGTCTGCGTGTTATATTCTCCATAGTCATCAACAGGCTCCGAGGGGGATAAATAGTAGTTGAAGTTGTATTTGTAGATCTTCACGCGGTTATAGACACTAACCGTAGGCATGGCCATGGCATTGATGACAAGGCCGCGCGCCGGTACCCAGTTGTAGCCGTAGCCTATACCAATGTTGGCCTGGTGGACTTTCATGCGATGTATGTCGTGGCCGATAATCATGAAAAAGTAATTGTTGATGTCAGAATAGTCGAATGAAGACTGATACCACGTTGCACCTAAGAGGAGGGAGCCTGCAGAACGGCGCTGGATGACCGACTGGTTGTAGGCAGCAGCCTGTGAGTAGCGGCGCCCGTTGAACACGTAGTAGCCGTTGATATAGACAGAACGTATCCATACAGGAGAAGGCATGCTGAATGCCGTATCGTATGGCTCTCCATCCACCTGCCCGTCTTTGTATCCTGTGGCAGAGAATTTGGCATCGGTCGTGTTGAATCGCCTCAGCCTGAAGTTGAAGCCATATTTTGCGCCTGTGGTGCTGAAGGAGTAATAGCGTCCTGCATTCTTGGCGAGCGACTTGGAATAGGATAATCCCGTACCACGGTAGCCCACCCAGAAGCCGATGGAAGATGCGAGAGGTGGCTCGAAGCAGATCCTCCATTCAGTACGTTCGTTGGTTGCCGGGAAGTCGGCACTCTGGTCGTAATCCACATCGACACCATTCTCATTATAGCGCAAGACAACTCTCCAAGGCTTGTCGGGCACTTCGATGTAGTGCGGATTCACTTTTGCCTTGGCCCTATCGTCCAGAAATTGCTGCACCTGATGAAGCCGTCCCATCAAGGTTGGTTTGCTTTCCTGTTGATGTAAACTATCTATAGTTTCTGGTTCCTGTCCTGCGGCATTTAATGAAAACAGTAGGCTACAAATAATGATTCTTCCAATCATGTATTATTTCTATTAAGCGTTAATTGTTTTGCAAAGATAATAAATAAATCGAAATCAGCAAAGAGATAGTCTCAAAAAAATTTGGTTTTTCACTCATTAAATCGTATCTTTGCAACCATGAGACAAAACAAATTGAAAAAAGGAATTATGAGAATCAATCACGTATTGTTGAGAAGACTACTTACCATCATCTGCGTTTTTACGGCCGTAGCTGTACAGGCTAAGCAGTGGACGAGTGATGAGATAAAAGAGGTCATCAGGAAGGCTAATACCTACTGGCAGGAGAATCATCCTGCTGAGGTGAGGGCATTCTGGGACAATGCAGCCTACCATACAGGCAATATGGAGGTGTATCATTTGCTTGGTGACAGGCAGATGCTGGACTATAGCATCCGTTGGGCTGAACATAACAAGTGGAAAGGGGCTACCGAATCAGATCCTGCCAAATGGAAATACAAGCAGTATGGCGAAGGACAGGACTTCGTGCTCTTCGGTGACTGGCAGATATGCTTCCAGACTTACATCGACCTCTATAACCTTGCGCCGAGCAAAAAGAAGGTGGCCCGTGCCAAGGAGGTGATGGGTTATATAGCCGACTCGAAGGTACACGACTATTGGTGGTGGGCCGATGCGCTCTATATGGTGATGCCCGTCATGACAAAGATGTACAAGCTGACGGGCGACGAGAAGTATCTGGACAAACTCTACGAGAACATCTGCTACAGCGACAGTATTATGCTCGATAAGGAAACAGGACTCTATTTCCGCGATGGCAAATATGTGTATCCCAAACATCAGACTGCCAACGGTAAGAAGGACTTCTGGGCGCGTGGTGACGGATGGGTGTTGGCGGGACTGGCCAAGGTGTTGCAGGAGATGCCTAAGACCTACCGGCATCAGAAGTTCTTTGCTGAGAAATTTGTTCGTCTGGCTGATGCCGTCAAACAACTCCAGCAGCCCGAAGGTCACTGGACGCGGTCGATGATGGATCCCAACCAGGCTCCCGGCTATGAAACCAGTGGTACGGCATTCTTCTGTTATGGTCTGCTGTGGGGTGTCAACAACGGCTATCTGCCTAAGAAGGCATTTGCGCCAGCCATCGAGAAAGCATGGCATTACCTGACCACCACAGCCCTGCAACCCAGCGGTAAGGTAGGCTATGTGCAACCCATCGGCGAACGGGCTATTCCAGGTCAGAAGGTAAATGCTGACAGCGAGGCCAACTTCGGCGTAGGCGCGTTCCTGTTGGCTGCCTGTGAATATTACAGGTTTGTTCAGGCAGGTAAGGCGGTGCTGACTTTCAGTAATGAGAGCCATCAACAGCGCCAGGAGGTTGTAGAAGTCGACTATCAGGCAGTATGCAAGCAGTTGGGCATCAGCACAGACGAGCAGGTGGTTATCGAGAACGCTGCCGGACAGGAGGTGCCTTATCAGAAAACATACGACGGTAAATTGCTGCTTTATGTATCGCTGCACCCCAACGGGAAGGCTGTCTATACGTTGAGCAAAGGCAAACCAGCTGCATGTAAGTCCTACGTTCAGGGCAGGATGTATCCTATCCGCAAGGACGATCTGGCCTGGGAGAACGACCTTGGTATCTATCGCGTCTACGGTCCTGCACTACAGAAGACCGGTGAACGTTCGTATGGCATTGATGTATGGGTTAAGAACACACCGGATCTGGTGTTGGAAGACCGCTATCAGAAAGACTATCGTGGAAACATCATGGAAGACTCGCTGAGGAAGGCTGGTCAGAAAGTGGCACTCGACAAGATTGACCGTAGCACCTCGTTCCATCTGGATCATGGCAACGGAATGGATGCATACGGCGTAGGCCCTTCGTTGGGCTGTGGAGCGCCAGCCTTGCTGAAAGACGGTAAACTGGTGTTTCCCTATTGCTATGAGACCTGCCAGATTCACGACAATGGCCCCCTGCGGTTCACGGTAGAGCTGACCTATGGAACCAGTGCCGACGGTATCACAGAACATCGCATCATCAGTCTGGACCGCGGCTCGCATTTCAATCGCATGACGGTTTGGTATGATGGCCTCAAAAAGCCCACGACGCTGGCTACTGGTGTCGTACTGCATGGCAATGACCGTCTCGTATTGGGCAAGAACTATGTGCAGTATGCCGACCCTACCGACAATCCCAAGCTCCATCAGTCGCAGGTGTATGTAGCCGTTCTGTTTCCCAACGGTGTCAGCAAGACCTATATGCTGGAGGGTGAGTTGAACCACGCAATAGGTCTTGTCGACAACTATCAAGGTGCCCCCTATACCTACTACTTCGGTTCTGCCTGGAGTCGGTATGATATCCGTTCGCAGACACAATGGCAATTGACCATTGACGAGTTTATGTCACGTATCCCAATCAAATATACGATCCAATGAAAAGAGCTATCACCATAACAGCAGCCCTGTTGCTGCTTCTGCCCCTTCAGGCAGCAAAGAAAGCGAAGCAAGTCCAACAGTCAGACCGTGAATACTGGTGCGCATTGGCCTATAGGATGGCGCAGCCCGTATTGGAGAATATGGCAAAGGGCGAGTTACAGAAGAATATGAAGACTGAGTTCTCGCCATCGTTCGACAATCGTGACCGTAGCGTGGTCTATATGGAAACCTTCGGACGTCTGATGGCAGGTGTTGCCCCCTGGCTCACCTTGCCCGATGATGACACGGCAGAAGGCCAACATCGCCGTCAGCTCCGCGAATGGGCTTTGGCAGCTTATAAGAACGCTGTCGATCCTCAGTCGCCCGACTATCTTTGTTGGGGAAAATCGGGCCAGAACCTCGTGGATGCTGCCTATATCGCTGAGTCGTTTCTTAGAGCTTGGGATGTGCTGTGGGTACCGCTCGACGATGTGACAAAACAGCGTTATATCAAGGAATTCCAGAATCTGCGCAAGATAGATCCTCCTTACACCAACTGGTTCCTTTTCTCCTCAACCATCGAGAGTCTATTGGCCAAGGCCAAGGCGCCGTTTGATGAGTTCCGCGTCAATACAGCTTGCCGGAAGGTTGAAGAGTGGTACGTGGGGGATGGTTGGTATGCCGATGGACCTGTCTTTGCCTTCGATTACTATAGCAGCTATGTGTTTCATGCCATGTATCTGGAGACCTTGCAGGCAATGGTCGACGCAAAGTATAACTCGCGCCTTGATTACAAAAAATACTATGACCGCGCCTTGAAACGAGCCCAGAAGTTCGCCATCATCCTGGAACGTTTTATCTCGCCTGAAGGTACATTCCCCGTTATTGGCCGTTCTACGCCTTATCGTATGGCTGCCATGCAACCCTTAGCCCTGATGGCGTGGTACCAGAAGTTGCCTTCCGACTTGAGCAACGGACAAGTACGTGCTGCGCTGACACAGGTGATGCATCGCATGTTCGACCATCAGCAGAATTTCAACGATGCCGGCTATCTCACCATCGGCTTCTGTGGTTCACAACCTGAGACGGCAGATTGGTACACCAATAATGGCTCACTCTATATGACCAGTCTTGCCTTCATGCCTTTGGGATTGCCGGCGTCACATCCCTTTTGGACAGATGCCCCACAGCCTTGGACGCAGGTCAAGGCATGGGGAGGTCAACCCTTCCCCAAAGACCACCGCTGGGCCGATGATATACAGACCAAAGACAAATGGTGATTCGTGGCCTTCGGTTTAAATGTATTTAAGTAGTATGTGTATGAAAGATCAGATTATGAAACAAATTGCCTTTTCATTCGTATGGATGGCCATGTTATTATGCTCTTGTGGCACCAATGATTCCAAGAGTAAGATAACCGCAGAGATGGCCTATGAGGGAGTCAGTAACTATTGCCATAGCACGTATGACTGGAGCGTGGCTGAAGATAATCCTTCCATCATGTATGTAGAGATGGGCGAAGAAACCGATTCTGCCTATCAAGTGGTATTCCGCAGTTATACAGGAGCATTCGTGAATTTCTATGTCGATAAGACAAGTGGCACGACAAGGATGGAAGAATATGTTCCAGCTCTTAATGTTAGAAGCGACGCAGGAACGATAGA
Source organism: Prevotella sp. (assembly GCA_017650905.1). GTDB lineage: Bacteria > Bacteroidota > Bacteroidia > Bacteroidales > Bacteroidaceae > Prevotella. The sequence continues at coordinate 96,807 of JAGCDZ010000100.1, forward strand.
TTTATTCGATTATATAGAGAAGGGAGAAAAACAATAGGTGGCTAATATGTGCTGTCATAGTCCTCTGCTTCATCACTGTTCTTTGCTTCATAACTGTCTGCATTTTCCTGTGCTGTATCTTTGATGGCAGCTTCATAGCCTGTCAGTGCGGCAAAGGGCGCGAACTGAGCTGCACGGTTCCACATCGACATCCTCGGAGAATGCTTGGGTTCGTAATGAGGCAGATTGATGATATCGTCGTAGTCGTTATTGACTTTGTCTTCCTGTGTCACGACTCGGCCATTCTCGCTGTTCCATCGGTTCATGCTTTGTGTCCTCCTATTTGTTTGTTGCGCTCCTTGGCTGTTGCACCTTCCTCGAAGTTCAGGCCTCGGAGAATGGCATTCTTGCCGAAACGCTTCTTGATTTTCAATTGTGCCTCCTGTATCCTGCGTTCCTTGTCAAGCCTGGCTTGCTCCTCCTGATGCTGCTTTTCCAAAGCCTCGTAGTCGGTGAAGAGATCAAGTTGCTGGGGAGCATTCTCCTGGGCCGATACCGATGCCTCAGATACCACATGGTTCGTTGTCAGGTTCAGCCTACGGATCAGCAAATCCGGATTTACGCAGCGGTCAAACAACTCTGTCGTTCCCTCCATGATGAGCCGCGAGGAGGATGTCGGCCTGTCGAAGTTGAATGTGCCATGAGCATGCTTCGGTACAGCCTTTCCGTAGTAGTTGGTGGTAATCTCACCGTGATATTTATCGCGGATTTCAGGACGTGTCAGACTCTCTGCATCATAGCCTACGGTCAGCACCAGTTGGTCGGTCACCAGGCGCTTCGATACAAGGTCAAGGGCCATTCCTTCGGCCATTTCCCGTATCACCACACGGGCTTTCTTGAAATCGTAAGGTTCCTGCAGCACTTGCCCGCTGCTAAAGGAGTTGGTTTCCGGGCGATAAGCTTTCACAGCCTCTATCGTACATGGCTCCCAGCCCCATGCATGGTCTATCAGAAGTTCTGCATTCACACCAAAGAGCCGATAAAGCAATCCTTCGTTCTGTATTGACATTCGGGCCAGTTTCCCCATCGTGTCAATACCATAGACAGCCAGTTTTTCGGCTATACCATGTCCCACACGCCAGAACTTGGTCAGAGGCCGGTAGTCCCAAAGTTCACGTCGATACGACATCTCATCCAATTCGGCTATTCTCACACCGTCCTTATCGGCAGGCACTTTCTTGGCTACAATATCCATCGCTACCTTGCAGAGATACATGTTTGTGCCGATACCTGCTGTTGCCGTGATGCCTGTAGTGGTCAGTACGTCGCGGATCATCTTCATCGTCAACTCGTGAGCAGTCATTTTGTATGTCCCTAAATAGGACGTCACATCCATGAACACCTCATCGATGCTATAGACGTGTATATCTTCGGGTGCAATGTATTTCAGGTAAGTCTGATAGACTTTAGTGCTCACCTCCATGTAGTGAGCCATGCGTGGCGGTGCAGCGATATAGTCGAGTTCAAGGTCTGGATGTGCCTTCAGTTCCAAGTCGTTGAATGATTTTCCCGTCATCTTCCAGCCTGCCGCTCTTTTACGCTCCTTATTGACATCGCGCACTCTCTGAACCACCTCAAACAGTCGTGCACGTCCACCAATGCCATAAGCTTTCAGCGACGGAGAAACAGCCAGGCAGATGGTTTTCTCCGTCCTCGACACATCTGCCACGACCAGGTTTGTGGTCAGCGGGTCAAGTCCCCTGTCCACACACTCCACTGAAGCGTAGAACGACTTCAGGTCGATGGCAATATATGTCCGCTGCTGCTCTGGCATACCTTGAAGAGTTTTTATTTCTTTCTGCAAAGATAGTGATTTTACGACAATTCTCCAAAGATTATGGGTGTTTTGTAAAAAAGTTGTGACTTCGTCTTAGATACTCACGTTCGAAAATACTCAAATAAATTTGGTATTTTGCTCACTTAATCGTATCTTTGACTTCGTCGTAGATACTCACGTTCGAAAATACTCAAATAAATTTGGTATTTTGCTCACTTAATCGTATCTTTGACTTCGTCGTAGATACTCACGTTCGAAAATACTCAAATAAATTTGGTATTTTGCTCACTTAATCGTATCTTTGCAGCAGATTAACAAACTACTGCAATTATATGAGAAGAAAGACTTCTTTGATTCTGGCATTATTGATACTGGGGTTGGGTATGTCTGCGCAGACTCAGTATAATGTACGTGACTTCGGTGCGAAAGGCGATGGTAAAACACTCGACCATGTGGCCATCAACAAAGCTATTGATGCCTGTGTGACTGGAGGTGGCGGACAGGTATTGCTGCCAGCTGGCATCTATCTCTGTGGCAGCATCAGGATGAAAAGCAACGTCGACCTTCATCTGATGGCTGGGGCGAAGATATTGGCGGCTCCTGCCTCGATGAAAGCCTACGATGAGAGTGAGGTGTTCGGTGGACCGGAATATCAGGACGGTGGGCATACCTATTTCCATAACTCGCTCATCTGGGCTGAGGGACAGCAGAACATCAGCATCACAGGTTACGGTATGATTGATGGTGAAGGCCTGACTAAGCAAGACACGGAAAAAGCAGGCAATGTGCAGGGCGGTAGTATCGGCACGGGCGACAAGGCCATTGCCCTGAAACTCTGCCGCAATGTGACCATCCGCGATATCACCATCTATCGTGGCGGGCATTTCGCCATCATCACCACAGGCTGTGACATCGGCACCATCGACAATGTCACTATCGACACCAATCGCGACGGCATTGACATTGATTGCTGTAAATACTTCACCGTGAGCAATACAAAGGTAAACACGCCTAACGACGATGCCATCGTGCTGAAAAGCTCGTATGCCCTGAAACGACCTGTGTTCTGCGAACATATCCTCATCACGAACTGTATCGTGACAGGCTATAAGCTGGGCACCTTCCTTGATGGAACCTATGTGCCGGAAAAGGTGAACTGGGTGTGTGGACGTATCAAGTTAGGAACAGAAAGCAATGGCGGCTATCGTAATATCACCATCTCAAACTGTACCTGCATGTGGAGCAGTGGGCTTGCCTTCGAAGAAGTGGACCAAGGCCGGATGGAAAACATCGTGGTGTCGAACATCTCATTGAGTCATGTGCACCATTATCCCATCTATATCACAACCGGGTGTCGCAACCGGGGCCCAAAGGAAAGAACGGAGGTTTCGTCAGCTCGCGATATTTATATTAATAATGTGATAGCCGATGATTGTGACTCGCTGGCAGGCATCATTATTACAGGTATGGCAGGCGAGCCAATTAGAAATGTCTCACTGAGTAATATCCGCATCCAATACCGGGGTGGGGGCAAGAAAGTAGAAACGCCTTATCGCGAACAAGGGACGAACTATCCCGAACCTCGCTGGGCTGGGCCTACACCTGCCTACGGACTCTTTGCCCGTCATGTGGATGGTCTCAAACTGCACAATGTAGAGTTTGAACTTCTTCGCCCTGACGAGCGCCCCGATATCATACTCGAAGACGTTGTTGGACTCAGACAATCATCTTCTATTGAATAACGAGAGCGCACAGAGAGACTGAGAGCAGGGCTTAGAGGAGGTTGGCGGGCATGAGCGCCTGAGCACGTTGGAAGTCCTCAGGGGTGTCAAGTTCGTAGGAGAAATAGTCGGTGGTGTCAATCACCCGGAAGGTATGCCCTTGGGGAATGAGACGCTCGAAGACACGCTCGTAGAAGATGTCGATGAGGCCTTCTTGCAGAATCATCTGGTCGAGTTCGCGGAAGAGAGCCTCGCTATAGGCTGCCGTCATTTTCTCAATACCCACCGATTCGCCCATGGCATCCTCAGGACGACAAGTCTTGCTGATTTCTGTGATGCGCATCTGGTCATCTACCACAACCTTCATCTCCTCCTCACCCAGTTCGTGACGGTTCACCGCCAGAGCTGCCTCAGGTTCGCTGGCAATACGCAGCACGGCAGCAGGATCGCAGAGGATGTCACTATCCATCAGCAGGAACTCTTGGCCACGTACAATCTGGCCTGACATCCACAGAGAGTAAATGTTGTTGTTGTGCTCGTAATCGACGTTATCCAAATAGTGGATAGTGAATAGTGGATAGTGAAGCGTGAGGAAGTCGCGGATCATGTTGCCACGATAGCCGGTGACGACAACAAATTCGGTGATACCGGCAGCAGTCATCGCATCGACGGTGCGTTGCAACAAGGTCTTACCACCCACTTCGAGCAGGCACTTGGGCTTTGTATCGGTCAGCGGGCGAAGACGCTTGGCCATGCCCGCAGCTAAGATGACGCCTATCATAAACAATAAACTCTAAACTATAAACTCTTATAGCATTTCAGGATGGTATCGACAACCGTCTGCGTCTGCTCCTTTCGGCCGAGGGTGATGCGGAGGCAGGACTCCAGACCTTTATCTGACATGAACTTGATCTTGTAGTCCTGAATTTTCAGGGCCTGCATCAGGGCGTCCTTGATCTCAACAGGATACTTGATGAGGATGAAGTTAGCCACAGACTTGTAGACCTTGAATCCGGGCAGATGGCCAAGTTCTTTCTTGTAAAGCTGGCGCCCCCATTCCATATCATCGGCTACGTGGCGGTAGTGCTCATCGCTTTCGAGAGCAGCCAGAGCAACAGCCTCAGAGAAGCGGTTGTAGCCCAGGTATTTGTTCACATAGCTCAGGAACTGGTCGTGGCCCTTGCCGATGAAGCCAAAGCCGCAGCGAAGACCAGGAAGACCGTAGAACTTGGAGAGTGTACGTGAGATGATGAGGTTGTCGTATTTGTTCACCAACGGTGCGATATAGTCGGTGTCGCTGGAGATGAAGCTGGCATAAGCCTCGTCGATGAGCACCATCGTATCGGAGGGGATATGCTCCATGATTTTGCCAATCTCCTCAGGTGTCAAGCCGTTGCCTGTAGGATTGTTGGGTGAGGCTAACAACAACATACGGGGATGCACACGGTTGGTGTATTCAATCACTTCGTCAACATCGTAAGCAAAGGTATCGTCCTTCTCATGCAGGGGATACATTTCGAAGTTACCACCGCACTCGCTGGCCACACGGTTGTAATACCACCATGAGAATTCGGGGATGAGGATGCGCTTGTTGTCGTCGAGCATCAGGAAATAATGGATGGCGTTTTTCAGCATATCCTCGCCACCATAGGTGAGCAAAACCTGCTCCTCGGGTACGCCGTAGATTTCGCTCAGGCGTACGGAGATAACACTTTTCTTGCCCTCGTCGTAAATGCGGGTATAGAAACACAAGGTCTTCGGATCGAAACTCTTAATGGCCTCCACCACTTTCTGGCTGGGCTCAAAGTTAAATTCATTTCTGTCGAGAAAATTCATATAGCTATATTTTTTGTTCTTTAAACTCTAAACTTTAAACTCTCTTTTTCATTCTTTCAATTTCATCAGTCCGATGCCGATGATAATCCAGATAATCTCACGCACACGGCAGATGATACTCACAAAGATGCCTAATGCCGCTGAAAGGCCCAGGGCTGCGATGGAGAGCACAAATCCGCCCTCCTGAACACCCAACTGCATGGGCAGGAAGCCGATGAGGTTGGCAAAGAGTGTGGTAAAAGCCACAATGAGGATGCTGTGGAGAAAGGTGATGGTAAGTCCGCTGAAACCCCCTCCATTATCGATGCCGAAGAGCAGCAGCATGAACATCACCTCGGAACTCTGCACCACACGCGAGAAATACTCGAGCAGCAGGCTCTTATAAAATGCTTTCGTGTCCTGAGAGTAGAGGGCTGCAATCTGCTGGTCGATATTCTGGATGGCCTCGGAATGACGTGCCCAGAACTTTAATGTCCAGCGTTTCAAGCCGGGGATGCGGCTGACAACCCTCAACACATATTTCACCAGACCGTTCTTATAACCCTTTGAGAAAAGGTAGAAGGCTATTAAGCAGAACACCACGATGATGCTCAATGTGATGCCAATGGCCGTGCCCATGGGCAGGTCGCCAATCAGTACAAGGGCTAAATAGATGGGGATGCTAAGGAACCAGAACCAGAAGTGGGCAAAGAAGTGCATCATGGCATAGAGGATGACACTCGACGTGGCATGTTGCTTGTCGATATCCTTCGAGAGTTCCATGATGCGGTAAGGTTCGCCACCCAGTCCGCCAACGGGTGTGGCATAGTTGAGGGCATAGCCTGTGATGGTAAGACGATAGATGCGCCAGAAACTGACAGGCGCTTTAGTGCCAATGTTACCCTCGATGATAGCTCTCCAGGCGAGTGCGTTCAGACCGTAGACCACAATCCAGATGCCCACAATCGGTATCAGCCAGTAACCGGCATGACAGAGGTGCTGCCATAGTTCAATGAAGCTGACGTCGAACGTCAGCAACATCACTACGACGGCGGCAATACCGAGTAGGAAGAACAGATTGTTGAGTCGTTGTTTGGTCCACTTCATCCTAACCTCCTTGGTTATAACTTGTCTGCAATACGCTTGCAGAAGGCTTCATGACGGTGGTTGATGTAATAGGCCAGAAGTCCCATACAGATAATCTCAAAGAGGAAATTGATGGCAGGCACGTCAAGCAGACAGAAAAGGAAGAACCAGCCGGAACGGAAATTGAAGGTGAGCAGGCCGTTCCATTTCATCAAAGGCAATGACTGACTATGGAACTCCTCACGCACCTCTGCAGGCATATTGCCGGCGCTGCCGTATTTCTGACGTAGCAGCGACATGAGACGCTGGAATTGTGGTGTGACTTTCTCCTGCTTGCGGGTATAGTCGATGTAGGACTTTTGGAAGGTGCGCTCTATCCAGTTTGCATCGGCAGGCATCTGTTCGTAGATCTCCTTCTGTCGCTGGCTGTCGTCGAGCTCACTACCCTTCTCACCTTTGAGGAAGAAGAGGTGTACCTGATAATAGTAGTCGGCCAGACGCGACTGACTGCCCATGCCTACGATGCCGGAAATCCATGCCATAACATAGATTACGGCAGTGGCGATGATGGCATTCTGTTGTGTATCCTCGATGCCCAGCCAACCGAACTCAATGCTGTGGTGCAGATAGAAGCGATAGACGAGCGCGTGGTAGATGGGAAGGAACCAAACGAAACCGGCCACACCATCGAGGATTCGGCCCATGCGACTTTTCTGGCCTGTGTAACGCGCCAGCTGTCCATCCGTACAGTCAAGCAAGTCGGCAATGATAAGCAGGGCGATAGCGATAAGATTATAGGTCAGTCCTTTTGTACCTTCATAATAGAGACAGCCGCTGGCAAAGAAATAGCTGCTGCCGGCACCGAAAAACATCGAGAGGATGGTGACGGTATTGGGTGTGATGCCGAGCCAGGCAAAGAATTTGACGAAATAGAAACACAACGGTCGTACAATGTGCAGGTCCAACCAGTCGTCGGTCTCTGAGGATTTCAGTGTTTTAGAGATATTCTCATTCATGATAATGATCGGTGATTAGAATGTTAAACGTATGACATAGCGCATGCCCCAACGGTGGGCTGTCGGCAATTCCATGTAATTCAGACGGCGTACGTACTCAATATGTACAATCTTAAAGATATTATGGATGCCAGCAACTATTTCGACATAGGGGCGTTTGGGGTCCATGGTAAAGCATCCGTCAGGGAAATACATCAACTTATCGCTGCCCACATTCTGAGGCAGGTTGGGGTTGTTCTTATCGGAGAGGTCACCCCAAAGGGTATTTACGGCGATGTACTCACGCCACTTCAGCTTTTTGATAAGGGGGATGCGGTTGAAGAACTTACCGTTCAGGTCCCATGAGAGCATCATCGAGGCATAGCGGTCGTTTAGGAACTCCATGTTGTTGATAAGACAGAACATCTCCTCCTGACCGATATAGGAGAGGTTGGCCAGTGGATGGATGAGCAGCATGTATGGTACCTGGTTCCATTGGATACCACCCTTGAGGAAGAGGTCAACCTTTCCCCAGCTGTTCAGCCAGAAACGCTTGTAGATCTTGGCCTCGGTGAAGTTGGACTCATACTGACCGCCTAAGACATTCTTGAAGCCGAAGGTATGGGCAATGGAGATGGCTGGTGCATCCTTGTTGATGGTGACACGGCGCTGCTTGCTGTTGATGTAGGTTTCATCGGGCGCATAGCGTATCTCAGCGAAGAGCTCGGTAGTGCGCAGGAACTCTCGGTGACGGTCCATAGTGGTGTATTCCACGCGGGGCTCACTCAACTTACGGAACGACATGGCGCCAACGGCTTCATGCTCTTCTGCCTTCAGGCTCAACGAGGTCCTCAGACCGCCGTACATCTCGTAATCGAAGGCAATCTGCTGACGGTTAGCAAGGGTCATCTTGTTCACATCGGCCCATTTGAAGGCAACGAACATGTTATCCTTATCTGTTGGCAGGTAGCGGTCGCTGGGAGAGGCCAGGTCATAGGAACTCTCAATCGTCAGGGTACGCTTGGGATATTCCCAGGGCATGTAGATCTTGTCGATAAACGAGTAGGTGCCCTTTGTGCTGTAATAGTTTCTATGGCTTCCCCAGGCATGGGCGTAATAGCCCTGCCAGAACCAGCGCTTGTTGAGATTGGCGGTGGTCTGCATGCTCATACGGGTGCGCCAGCCGTCGATGAAGTTACGCGAGATGATGGTGTTCACGGGTGAGATGTCGAACTTGTTGGGGTCGCTGGTCTCGATGGAGTTTTCGATCAGGGCGTTCAAACCCACCATGATGTATTTGAAGCCTTTGATCTTCTGGATGTTCTTCACAAAATCGCTCATGGAGTCCTCGCTCTTGGTGAGGTCCACCTGACGGTACTGGCTCCAGAAGTTCTTGCTTCGCATGCCAGCATTGGGTTCCTTGATTTCCGTTCGCTTGCCCTTGAACATCTTCTTGGGAATCTCGGCAAAGGAGTATTCGCCCAAACGGGTGGTGCGGATGACGATGGCTTCCTGTATGAACTTGGTAAATTCCAGTTCTGCGATCATGTCGTCCTGGGTAAGTACCCATTCGCCATTATCGAGTTGTTCGAATTCCTGCTCTATGCGCATATTCTTCACGAAGTTCACGGAGGTCTGCTTGGGCAGGGTGAGCTCACAACGGCGCACATGATAGGAGGAGTCCTTCAGGATATAGATATCGCCTCGGAAACCGAAGTCCATCTGGTTGTTGGGCAGGAAATGGAGATGGATACAGCTGTCGCGGTCGATCTTGAGAGTGTCTTCGATATAAAACCTGTAGAAATTGATGGCATCCTTACCAATCGGCGAGGTGAAGGGGTATTGTACCAGACGGATCTGGTCGTCGTAGAGGTCGACATCGGTGAATACCTCCTTCAGAACGACATTGAGCATATCACCCGTCTGGAACAGGTCGTTCAGACCCGATGACTGCTCGCCCTTGATATAGGTCTTCTTCGACTGCGGACTTTTGCGATAGACAATCTGTGAGACAGTTTCATCTACGCTGAGGGGGAGAATCATCTTGTTGTTGTACTTACAGACCTCCACCTGATCCATCAGCCACGGGGTACTTGAGAATGGTTTCTGCTCCAGTCGCTTGGGGGTGAGGTCGTTGGCGGCCAACGTCAGTTTCTCGTATTTGTCGTACTGATAGTAGTCGTGGTTCGACAGGTCGCTGAGTTTCTTGGCGGCAATGACTTTCTTCATCAGTTCCACAGCGGGATTGTTCTTCCTGCTGTATCGGCTTCGCCTGGTGGTGACGGTCACTTCTGATAATTGTTGTCTGTCGGATTTCAGGGCGATGTCGAGTTCGTTTTTTGTTTCAGAGGTTACGGTAATGACCTGTGACTTATAGCCGACGGCACTAAAGGTGATTTTCCACCCTAAGTGTCGCCTGATGGAGTAGATACCATCGATATCGGAGATGACCGCGAGGTTATGGCCCTTATAGACCACGCTGGCAAACGGGATGGCCTCGCCAGTCTCGGCATCTTTGATGGTTCCTTTTATGAGCTGCTGTGCAGTGACCGTCACATTGAGTCCCAACACAAGCAGCAATATCAGATATATTCGTTGAATCATTTACGTAAATGTTTCCTTTTCCCAAAGAATTTGGGTGCAAAGGTACACCTTTCTCGGCAAATTCCGGCAATTTGTTTTCCTTTATTAACGTTTCGGCCTCATTTCCTGTCACTTCGAATCAATTCAAGGAGCTTTTCCACCGCTTCCTCCTCTGGAATATTCTTTTCCACACAGACTTTCTGCTTGTAAAGGGAGATTTTTCCACGCCCGGCTCCGACATAACCATAGTCGGCATCGGCCATCTCGCCAGGACCATTGACAATACACCCCATGATACCAATTTTCAGACCGACCAGATCCTTGGTGGCAGCCTTGACCTCTTCGAGGCGAGACGGCTCACGTTCGGCAATGCGGGCAAGTTCACATTGCTCTTGCTTAATTGCCGCCTTGATGCGGGCGATGGTCTCTTGTAGGTTGTAGAGGGTGCGACCGCAACCTGGGCAGGAGATGTATTCGGTCTTGGTGAACTTAATGCGAGCAGCCTGGAGGATAGCATCAGCCAAGCTATTCAAACTAGTCGAACTAGTCAGGCTAATAGGACTTGCCAGGCCAAAATGAATGACCAGTTTCGTGGCCTTGCGGTCGATGAGCAGGGCACCCACAGCCATCGCAGCCTTCAACTGCAAGGTCTCCATGTCGGGTGCGTCCAGCGTGAGGGTGATGGTATCATCCTTGATGTTGGCCTCAGCTTCCTGACGCAGGCGGTAACACTCTGGAATCAGCTCTACCAGTTTGCGGGCCACTGGGATTTCACATTCCGGCTCCTCACTCAACGATACGCGGATGGTATCGCCAATACCCTCTGTCAACAGGGCGCCGATGCCCACGGCACTTTTGATACGACCGTCTTCGCCTTCGCCAGCTTCCGTCACGCCAAGGTGAAGTGGGTAGTGCATATCCTCTTTTTCCATCGTGGCTACGAGTAATCGGACGGTCGTCACCATCACCACGGTGTTTGAAGCCTTGATTGAGATGACCACGTCGTTGAAGTTTTCACGTTTGAAGATGCGTAGGAATTCCATACAACTTTCGACGATGCCTTTGGGGGTATCGCCATAACGTGACATGATGCGGTCGCTGAGGGAACCATGGTTCACACCGATACGGACAGCTGTGTGATGTTCCTTGCAGATGTTGATGAAGGGGATGAGTTTCTTCTCGATTTTCTGCAACTCGTCGGCATATTCCTCGTCGGTGTATTCCAAATGCTTGAAGGTACGGCCCGGATCCACATAGTTGCCTGGATTGATGCGCACCTTCTCACAATAGAGGGCGGCGATATCTGCCGTATGGGCGGTGAAGTGGACATCGGCCACCAACGGTTGGGCATAGCCGTCAGCCTTTAGTTGGGCTGAGATATGCTGCATATTCTCTGCCTCACGGGTTCCCTGGGTTGTGAAACGCACCAGTTCGCCTCCAGCATCGACGATACGTTTGGCCTGGGCCACACTGGCAGCGGTATCGTTGGTATCGGTAGTAGCCATCGACTGGATGCGGATAGGATTATTTCCGCCAATGCCGATGTTGCCTACATGTGCTTCTGTAGAGCGCCTTCTTTGATAACTCATAGCAGAATTAGTTGGTCTTATACTCGTATTTCACATCAGCCAGGTCTTTGTTGGCCTTCTCAATCTTTGCCCGCAGGCCGCCTTTATAGGCTGCCAGTCGCTGGGCAAGGGCGGCATCGCTGAGGGCCATCATCTCCACGGCCAGGATAGCTGCATTCTGTGCGCCATTGATGCCAACGGTGGCCACAGGAATGCCGGGGGGCATCTGGATGATGCTGAGCATGGCATCAAGACCGTCGAGCATACCTTTGATGGGAACACCGATGACAGGTAAGGTCGTTGAGGCTGCGATGACGCCTGGCAAGGCTGCTGCCATACCTGCCCCTGCAATGATGACCTTGATGCCACGATCCTTGGCTGTGCGGGCAAATTCCTCAACAGCATCGGGGGTACGATGGGCAGAGAGGGCATTGACTTCAAAAGGCACCTGCATCTCGTCAAGCAGTTTGCAGGCTTTTTCCATGATGGGCAGGTCACTGGTGCTGCCCATGATAATACTGACTAATGGTTTCATATTGTTTGCAAATTGGATTTATGCTTACAGGAAAAGAATACCGATGACGGCGCAGACGATACCGACGAAGAAACCGGCTATCACCTGTGCCAGGCTGTGCTGCCGCAAAATCATACGACTTGTACCCAAGAGACCTGCTATGAGGAATACCAGCGAGAGCCACCAGACGGGATTGAAGCCAAAAAACTCTGCGAAGACAAAAAGTGCTCCTGCTACGCCACCGATAGCTGCCGTATGGGTAGAGATCTTCCACCACACATTGATCATGGCACAGGTAATCTGGATGAACAGGGCGGCAGTGACGATGGCTGTCATGAAGTGAGGGATGTGGAGGAACTCCATGAGATAGATACAGATGAAGTAGCAGAGGATACTGATAACATAGGGTACTGCACGCCGTTCTTTCTGTCCCAAATCAATGAGGGACCAGCCTTGATGGCGACGGTAGAAATGGATCAGCAGGGTAGGGAGCACCACAGTCAGCAGATAGACCATGGTGAGCAGTTGGAATTTAAAACTCCAAGGCATCTGTCTCATGTAACTGAACATGAACAAACATATCAGACTTACCGTTGGCAGGTAAAATGGCGTAAACACCATGCTGACAACCCTCGCAGTGAGGATGATACCTTTTTCTTTCGTCATCGTTATTCCTTTCTTAGTCTTGCTATGGGAATGCCCAGTGCCTCGCGGTATTTGGCGATGGTACGACGGGCGATAGGAAATCCCTTTTCTGTCAGTTGTTCGCGCAGGGCATCATCGCTTAACGGATGGTGTTTGTCCTCTGCCTCGATGAGGTCGCGGAGCACGGCCTTGATCTGTCGTGTCGACAACTCCTCACCGCTTTCTGTGACATAACTGTCACTGAAGAAATGACGCAGAGGAAAGGTTCCCCAGCGGGTCAGGGCATATTTCGAATTGCAGACGCGTGATATCGTCGAGAGGTCCAATCCCGTCTTCTCTGCCACGTCCTTGAGAATCATCGGACGTAGCGAGGCCTCGTCGCCGTCGAGGAAGAACTGTCGTTGGAGGGTGATGATAGCCTGCATCGTCACGGTGAGTGTATGCCGCCTTACCCGGATAGCCTCGATGAAGCTCTGGGCTGCATCGACTTTCTTTTTGATATAGAGTAATGCCTCCTTGGTCTGGCGGTTCAAATGCTCTTTGTTCTGCTGATATTCGTTCATGGAGTCGATAAACGACTGCGAGAGGGTGAGTTCCGGCACCTCGCCATTGTTGAGGGTGAAGGTAATCGTACCATCATCCTGTGTCTCCACGATGAAATCGGGCGTAATCTGCTGTAGGCTTCGACCGATGGTTTCACCCATCGAGGCACCTGGACGCGGATTCAGTTTGCGTAATTCCCCGAAAAGGGCCTCCCCTTGTTGGTCATTTAACGAGAGGGCTGTCTGTATCCGTCCCCAATGCTTATGAGTGAACTCGTCGAAATAGCGGTTGATGACTTGCTCCATCAGTTGCTTTACACGCGAGTCATCGCGCCGGGCTATCTGCAGGAGCAGACATTCCTGCAAGGAGCGGGCACCAATGCCGGCGGGGTCAAAGTCCTGCAGGATGTGTAGCACGGATTCAATCTCCTTTTCGTTGGCATCAATGTTATGGTAGATGGCCAGTTCGTCGCTAATGGTATAGAGGTCTTTGCGGAGCAGACCATCGTCGTCCAATGATCCGATGAGATATTCCAGAATGTCACGCTGACGATCCGTCAGGTCGCTCTCTCTCAACTGTTCCATCAATTGGTCATAGAAGGATTCTGTAGCACCGAAAACCATCTCTTCGCGGTCTTCAGAGAGATTATTGCCACCATGGTAAACGGGCAGCTCATCATCGTCGCGCCCGATATTTTCCAAAGCGGCATCCAGGGCAGACTGGCGTTCCTCGCGCTCTGTCTGGGAGGTGTCGTCGGTTCTTTCCGGATAATCCAGACTTTCCGGATATTCTGGCATCTCAGGGAAATCGGCGTTCTCTCCTGGCGACTCCACTTCCAGGGCAGGATTGTCGTTCATCTCCGTGTTGATGCGGTCTGCCAATTGGGTAATGGGCAGCTCCACCAACGATGACACTAGCATCTGCTGTTGCGAGATCGACTGTACCTGCTTTTGGACTTGCGTCTGTTTTTGTTCTTGTATCTGCCAGGACTTATCGCTCATCATTTTTTGCTTTTCACTTGACCTTTTTTATTTTTCACTTTTGACTTATTGCTTTTTGTTTTAGGATTTCCACTCCTAAAATAGTCTTTCAGTTGTTCTGCGTATGAGGCCAGTTGCTCTGTCTCCGCATTGCCGAAACGGCGCCATATCTCACGGCAAGGCTGTAAAAACAGACTGTTCACGGTGTCTTTCCGATTGAGGTAGGGGTCACAGTGTTGGAACGTGTCCATCACCTCAATCACTTTCAGGGGCATAATCTTGATCAGTTTCGCCAATTCCTGCACCTCAGGAGTCTCTAATACCATTGTGGCAGGGGTCAGACGGAAATAAAGGTCGAGAATCAGGATCAGCATGACAGGGGTGATCTTCGTGCCTTCTGCAATTGGCTTGAAGTCACGTTCAAAGGTCTCCTGCACTTCCACACCCTCGTAGAAAGCATTGGCATAACCATATCCTCGCATTTCGCGCCATAGTCTGACGGCACGGGCCAGTTTTCTGGGATTCCGTCCGTAGGTCTCCCAGATATGCTCGATGCGCGGGGTTTCCAGATTGGCAATCTGGCACATCTTGTTAAAGAGGAAGTTGGGAGGCAGGTGGAGTTCCAGACTCAGGTTCACCATCTTGCGGTGGAACATCGGCTTGACACCCACAGGTTTCTGTAGGTAAATCTGCATCAGAAGCAGCCAATAATCGTCTGACCATTTAGTGTTTTTAGCCATATACTCTCTAATTTTTTGCAAAAATACATTTTTTTTCTCAACTTTGCAACCGAAACAGCAAAAACTTGTGAGAAAAAACAAAAAATCCCGCTTTAGCGGGAATCTTCTTGTCAGACAGCCACGGCAATGTCTGGATGCCAGAGCACAACCTTGCCACTATAGAGCGAGGCCTGTACGTCGATGAGGCGCTGGTTGCTGCTGCCCCTAAAGAGCAGATCGGGGTCGCGCAGTTTCTCAATGAACGGGCCATCGACGAGCACATCCAATTGTTCGAGGAGTTCCCGCTGTTCCTGGGTGATGAGCGACTCATACGTAAAGCCGGTGTAACACCAGATGTCTTTGTTGGTGCGTTTGTGAATCTCACGGGCGAGTGCTGCGAAGCCTGTGGCCTGGAACATCGGGTCGCCACCGCTGAAGGTCACATTGGCATAGGGATCCGCCTCAATGATTTTCATGATATCGTCGATGCTCATCTCATGCCCCTGATCAAAAGCCCATGACTGCGGATTATGACAGCCAGGACAATGGTGTCGGCAGCCGGCACAATAGATGGAGGTCCGGAAGCCCGGACCATCCACCATGGTGTCTTCTATGATATCAAGAACCCTAATCACTTCTCACTTTTCTTTACTTAAACATATCCTGGGAGCCGTGATCAATGTGTGTCACACGGTCGTTGAGTTCCGCCAGTTTTCCGCTGTTCCAACGGTCGGTAGTTCCCACTAAATACCCCGTGATACGCTGTAGCTTGTCGATGTTGGTTGAACCACATTTCGGACATTTCTCCAGATGGTCGTCGGCATTTTCATAACCACAGTCCATACAACGGTTACGGTTGTGATTCACGCTACCGTAGCCCATGTCCAGTTGATCCATCATATCTACCACACTCATGATGACTTGTGGATTATGGGTGGCATCACCGTCAATTTCCACGTAGAAGATATGTCCGCCACGGGTCATTTCGTGATAAGGTGCCTCCACCTCAGCCTTATGACGGGCAGAGCACTTGTAGTATACGGGTACATGGTTGGAATTGGTGTAATAATCGCGGTCGGTGACGCCAGGAATACTGCCAAATTTCTTACGGTCTTTCTTGGTGAATTTGCCGCTGAGGCCTTCTGCCGGGGTGGCGAGTACGGAGTAATTATGGTGATAGTGCTCGCAGAAGTCGTTCACACGCTGACGCATATATCCGACAATTTTCAGACCTAACTCCTGACTTTCCTCGCTCTCTCCATGATGCTTGCCTGTCAGGGCTACAAGACATTCTGCCAGTCCGATAAAGCCGATGCCAAGGGTGCCTTGGTTAATGACGCTTTCGATGGTGTCGTTGGGCGACAGTTTGTCGGCGCCAATCCACAGACTCCTCATCAGCAGGGGGAATTGCTTGGTGAAAGCCGTCTTCTGGAACAGGAAGCGGTCGTGAAGCTGTTTGGCAGTGATTTCGAGCATGTTATCGAGCTTGGCAAAGAAGAGATCAATCCTTTTCTGCTTTACTTCATCGCTCAACTTTTCACTTTTCACTTCTAACATGCATTCGATGGCGAGCTTTACGATATTGATGGTCGAGAAAGAGATATTACCACGGCCGATGGATGTTCGCGGACCGAAGCGGTTCTCAAACACACGGGTACGACAACCCATCGTCGCCACTTCATGGATATAGCGCTTCGGGTCGTCGGCACGCCAATCGGAATCCTGGTTGTAGGAGGCATCCAGATTCAGGAAATTGGGGAAGAAGCGGCGTGCAGTCACCTTACAGGCCAGCTGATAAAGGTCGAAGTTACGATCTTCGGGCAGATAGTTCACACCGCGCTTCTTCTTCCAGATCTGAATGGGGAAGATGGCTGTCTCTCCGCCACCCACGCCTTCATAAGTGGAGAGCAGGATCTCACGCATGATACAGCGTCCCTCGGCAGAGGTGTCCGTACCATAGTTAATAGAGGAGAATACCACCTGGTTACCACCACGTGAATGGATGGTGTTCATATTGTGGATGAAAGCCTCCATCGCCTGGTGTACACGTCCAACGGTCTTATTGATGGCATGCTGTTGGGCACGCTCCTTGCCCCTCAGTCCGTCGAGCGGCTTCTTGAGATAGTCCATCAGAGGCTCGTCGTAGAGGTCCTTGTAGCTCTCGCCGTTCAGGTCCTCCAAGGCTTTCAGTTCCTCGATATAACTCAGGCGTACGTATGGCGCCAGATAGAAATCGAAGGCGGGAATGGCTTGTCCGCCGTGCATTTCGTTTTGCGCACATTCCATCGAGATACAAGCCAGCACTGAGGCGGTCTCAATACGCTTGGCAGGTCTTGAGGCACCATGGCCTGCGATGAAGCCGCAGGTCAGGATATTATCCAACGGGTGCTGCACACAGGTCAGCGACTTGGTAGGATAATAGTCCTTGTCGTGGATGTGCAGGTAGTTGTGCTCAACGGCCTCGCGGGCTTCCTCGCTGAGCAGGTAGTCGTCGACGAAGGGTTTGGTGGTCTCCGAGGCGAACTTCATCATCATACCGGCGGGTGTGTCGGCATTCATATTGGCGTTCTCACGTGTTACATCATTGTTCTTGATGTTCACGATATCAAGGAAAACATCGCGTGTTTTGGCTTTACGGGCTACGGAACGCTGATGACGATAGGCAATGTATTTCTGGGCCACATCCTTGCGGCTCGACTTCATCAATTCCAATTCTACGGCATCTTGGATTTCCTCTACGGTCATCTGACTCTCACCGCGCTGTGCGATGCGGTCGGTAATCTGATACAAGAGGCGCTCGTCCTCACCCTTGTCTGTGTGGAGCATCGCCTTACGGATGGCAGCCATGATTTTCTGTTCATTGAAGCCCACAATGCGTCCGTCGCGCTTAACTACTGTCTGGATCATATATTATTAAAGTTTTTAGTCAAAAATCGTTTGCAAAGATAGCAATAAAAAATGAAAAGCTACCCATTTCGGGAAGCTTTTCTTATGTTAATAAATGCAAAGTTTTGCGTTTCGGAAACTGCCTTTTATTGCTTTGCGCTGAAAGCCAACGCATAAACGCGCATCTGCTTCACCATTGCTACAAGTCCGTTGGATCGGGTGGGCGACAGATGCTCCTTCAGACCGATTTCTTCGATGAAATAAAGGTCGGCATCAAGTATCTCCTGAGGGGTGTGGTCGCTGAGTACGCGAATCAGTAGAGACACAATGCCTTTTACGATCAGGGCATCGCTCTCAGCCCGGAAATGAATCACCTTTTCGCTTTTCACTTCTTTCTCCTCTGCCACCAGCCACACACGGCTCTGGCAACCGTCAATCAGGTTCTGCTCCGTCTTGTATTTCTCTTCGAGCGGTTCCTGTTCATTGCCCAGGTCGATGAGCAGCTGATACTTGTCCATCCAGTCGTCGAAACCGGAGAACTCCTCTATAATCTCGTCTTGAATCTCATTAATCGTCATCATTCTTCAATCTTTCAATTCTTCAATTCTAAACAGTTTGTCACTGGGGCGGACTTTGGCGGTGACGGCGATGGAGACGCGGGTGCCCTGCTCGGCTACCTCCACTGGTCCGTCATCGCCATGAATCTCATCAGCAGTGACATACATAACACCTGTTGTGGGACCTGTTATAAGCATCTTATCGCCCACCTTGAAGGTGTTGGCCTCGACAGTAAACTCCGCCACGCCAAGTTTTGAGAAATATTTCACCCCCTTGCCGATATAGACTTTGCGCTCGGTGGCGTTAGAACCATAGTTCTTGTTCCACTCGCCCATGAGTTGCCCCTGATAGTAGCCGTCCCAGAAACCGCGGTTGAAGACGGTGGCGAGTCGTTTGTCCCACTCATCTTTCCTGTCTTCTGTAAACGTATCGTCGATGACGGCCTGGATAGCCTCTTTGTAGCACTTGGCCACCGTGTACACATATTCGGGTCCTCGCGCGCGACCTTCTATTTTAAACACCCGTACACCGCTCTTCATCATCCGGTCGATGAAACGCACTGTCTTCAGGTCTTTGGGCGACATGATATATTTGTTGTCGATGCCGAGCTGGTAGCCTGTCTCGTTGTCAGTGGCTGTATAAGAACGCCGGCACACCTGGATGCACTCCCCTCGGTTGGCGGAGCGGTTGGCAGCGTGCAGGCTCATGTAGCACTTGCCGCTAATGGCCATGCAGAGGGCACCGTGACAGAACATCTCAATGCGGATCTGCTCGCCTGAAGGACCGCATATATGCTCTGCCTCCACTTGACGGTAGATGTCGGCAACCTGGTCCATGTTCAACTCGCGTGCCAGCACCACCACATCGGCAAACTGTGCATAGAACTTCAAAGCCTCGATGTTCGAGATGTTCAGTTGGGTGGAGAGGTGTACCTCCTGCCCCACCTGATTACAGTAGGTCATCACGGCCACGTCGGAGGCGATGACGGCAGAAATGCCTGCCTCTTTGGCAGCATCGATGATGTCGTGCATCAGGGGGATGTCCTCACCGTAGATAATGGTGTTCACGGTGAGGTAGCTCTTGATGCCGTGCGACTCACATTCCTGGGCGATGTCACGCAGGTCGTCGATGGTGAATACGGAGGCAGAGTGTGCCCGCATGTTCAGCTTTTCGATGCCGAAGTAGATACTGTCGGCTCCGGCCTGTATTGCTGCTGCCAAGGACTCTCGGGAGCCCACAGGCGCCATGATCTCAAAGTCTTCTATCTTCATTCGGGGTGCAAAGATACGAATAAGCGAGCGAAATACCAAATATTTAGGCTATTGCGCAAACGTTTTTGCATGATTTAGCAAAAAAAGTGTCTGTCATCGACCTCATATATGCAGATTTTTCGTATCTTTGCAAAGTCATTAAATAACTAAAGACGATATGCGTAGAATATTTATCCTAATAGCCCTTGTGGCTTTGAACATGACAGTGATGGCAGCAAAAAAGAGTGTAATTAACCGAATCGATCCTACCGACTGGTACGTGGGACTGAAGAACCCGACGGTGCAGTTGATGGTCTATGGCCAAGGTATCCGTGATGTGCAGAGCGTAACCACCGACTATCCGGGTGTCACCATCGACAGCCTGGTGCGTCTCGACTCGCCCAATTACCTTCTTGTATATCTTAACGTGAAAGATGCCCAGCCCGGTACGATGACGCTTAACTTCGGCAAGACGAAGGTGCCCTATCAGTTGAAAGCCCGTGAGATGAGTGGTGACAAGCGCATGGGCTTCACAAATGCCGATGTGCTTTACATGCTGATGCCCGATCGTTTTGCACAGGGAGCAGGCCACAACCCGCAAGTTAAGGGTATGCGCAGCTATGTAGAGGATCGTACCAAACCCTCGCTGCGTCATGGTGGTGACCTGAATGGTATCCGCGAGCACCTCGACTATTTCAAGGAGTTGGGTGTGACAGCCCTCTGGTTTACCCCTGTCTTGGAGAACGATTCGCCCGACCAGGAGAATGGTTTCTCAACTTATCACGGCTATGCTACCACCGATTATTATAAGGTAGACCCCCGCTTTGGCACCAATGCCGATTACAAGCGTCTTTGCGATGAGGCGCATGCGAAAGGATTGAAGGTGGTAATGGATATGATCTTCAACCACAGCGGTTTTGAGCACCCCTGGACGCATGATATGCCTTCAAAGGACTGGCTCAATACGCCTGATTGGCTTTCTGAGGAAAAATCTGGTCGCGACCCTATGACCGGCTTTACGGCCAATGCCGATGGCTCAGAGCCTGCAAAGTCTGCCTATCTGCAGACCTCCTATAAGCTTACCCCCGTCCTCGACCCCTACACTTCGAAGGTCGATCTCAAGGAGACCACAGAAGGCTGGTTTGTGCCCTCAATGCCCGACTTGAACCAGCATAACCCCCATCTCATGCGCTACCTCATTCAGAATAGCATCTGGTGGATAGAAACAGTCGGTATCGACGGCATCCGCATGGATACCTATCCATACGCCTACGCTGATGCAATGGCGCAATGGATGAAGGAGCTCGACGAAGAGTATCCCAACTTCAACACCGTTGGTGAGACGTGGGTCACGGAGCCTGCCTATACTGCTGTCTGGCAGCGCGACTCCAAGATTGCAGAGAAGAATTCCTACCTCAAGACCGTCATGGATTTCTCCTTCTTCGATAAGCTGAATCAGGCCAAGAATGAAGAGACCGACGGCTGGTGGAATGGTTTGAATCGTCTTTACAATTCATTTGTTTATGACTACCTCTATCCCAACCCCTCGAGTGTGATGGCTTTCATCGAGAATCATGATACGGACCGCTTCTTGGGTAATGGTCGTGATACGTTGGCTTTGAAGCAAGCTTTGGCTTTATTACTGACGGTGAACCGCATTCCGCAGCTTTATTATGGTACGGAGGTGTTGATGAACGGCACCAAGGAAGTGACCGACGGAAATGTGCGTAAAGACTTCCCTGGTGGCTTCCCTGGCGACACGCATAATTGTTTTACAAAAGAAGGTCGCTCTAAGGCAGAACAATCAATGTTCCAATGGCTTAGTCGTCTGCTTCATTGGCGACAGGGAAACGAGGTCATTACGAAGGGTAAGCAGATCCAGTTTATACCTTACAATGGTATCTATGTCATCGCCCGTCAATACCGGGGTCGTACAGCCCTCATCATCCTTAATGGTACCAGTAAACCTGCTACCCTCGATGTAGCCCGTTATGCTGAGGTCATTGGCAGTGGTGCCAAGGTGAAGGATATCCTGACGAACCGTTACTATGATCTCTCTACCAACCTCGAACTCAAACCCCGCCAGAGTCTTATCCTTGATTTCTGACGAACTTATTACAAACACAGGTGTTGTGTTAATTACCCCCATTAGTTAAATGATGTTAACTTTTGGGGGTTTGTCGATAAAAAATTTGTTAGGTAAGGAAATAATTCTTACTTTTGCAACTATATACTATATTCGCTCGCGCATGAGAAAATGGGAATAATGTTAAAAAGTCTTAAACCGTTTTTATTGGTAAGACAGTCAATAATGCTAATAGTCTTACTGATGTTCTCACAAATAAGTTTATTTGCGGCGGCTGGAGATGATGGCTCTGATCTTCCTGTAGAACAAGATACACTACCTCGGCGCGAGATGCTCTCTTTTAAGACAAATTTACTTTTCGATGTGGCTTATATGCCTGGCTACAACCGTTGGTGCCCTATACCCAACGTAGCTATCGAATATTATCCCAAGAACGGTCACTTCACCTATGGCGCCTCATTCGACTTCCCTTGGTGGCAGGATTACGATGCCCATAAGTATTTTCAGATTCGTAATTATCAGCTGGAAGCCCGTTACTACCTGCGTAGGGGTGACATAGATATCAACCCGCCAGGTGAAGGAGCAGCTTTCCGTGGGCTATATTTCCAGGGTTATGGTAATATTGGTTTGTTTGGCATCTGTTTCGATGCCGACCGTGGTTGGGTAGGTGAAGGCTTTGGTGCCGGTCTTGGCGTGGGCTATGTCGCTCAGTTGTCGAAGAAAGGCCACTGGCGTCTTGAGTTCGGGCTGCAGGCGGGCTTCTTCCGTTGCAAATACGACCCTTATCAGTACGAGAATCCGGTGGATCCTTCCTATCACGACAATCTGTACTACTACAAATGGTCGCAGGATCCGGAGCTCTTCAAGAAGCGCCAGTACCGCTATACCTGGCTGGGGCCGACTCGTATCGGTGTGACGTTGACTTACGACCTGCTCTATCGCAGAGTCAACAAGAAAGGTGTGAGTTTCAAGAACAAGGAGGAGAGATAGAAATGGTGAAGCGCAGCAACTATAATATTCTGACGATGACTCGCTCGGCAATTGTCGTGGCGGTGACTTCACTGTTGCTCTGCTGCATCCCAGAGCCGCCGCTTCATCTTTTCGACGGTGGCGATGTCAACATTCAGCTGCCGATGGTGAAACTGGAACTGGATGCCTACTGGGACTACGAGACCTACGGCGATATTAACAGCTGGCGCGACGAGTGGTACTATGGCTGGGACGAGACCGACCGCCGCATTTTCGGTGAGATAGGCTATACCGAGCCTAACGCTTTCAGCCTGCGCCGCTATTTTACGGGTATGGAACCCCTGGCTCCACATACCAGTGTATATTCGAACACCATCGAGGGCCACTCCTTCCAGGGAAAATACACCTGGGGCTTTTGGGACATCCTCGTGTGGAACGACATCAAGACCCCCGACGGCGTACAGAGCCTGAACTTCGACGAGAAGACATCGCTCGATTATGTGACGGCCTACACCAACCCATCGATGGTTCCCACACGTGCTGACCGTGCCTATTACCAGCCGGAGGAACTGTTCTCTGCCTACGAGCAGGGCATCGAGATCGACCGCAACCTCTCGGGCTTCGAATACGACCCCATCACCGGGGTTTATGTCAAGAAGCTCAACTTGGTGCTTGAGCCGATTTCATACATCTATCTCACACAGGTCATCCTGCACCACAACAGGGGCAAGATTGTCGGTGTCGATGGCATAGGCCGCCTCTCTGGATTTGCGCAGAAAACCGTGGTGAACACGGGTGTGGCTGCAGATAATGACTTCATCACTGTTTACTATGACACGCGCTTCAAGAACAACTGCGACATGGAGGGCGAACCTGTAGACATCGTGGGAGGCCGGCTGCTTACTTTCGGAATCGGTGGGCTGAACGCCAACCGTATCAAACATAGAGACGACGTGAAAGACAAGGTACCCCATTACCTTGACGTCACCATGCAGTTCAACAACGGTATGGATTCCACATTTGTGTTCGACGTGAGCGAAAAGGTGCGTCGCCGCTGGAAGGGTGGGGTCATTACCGTCGAACTGGACATGGATACAATCAGTATCCCCTCTCGTAGCGGAGGCTCTGCCTTCGACGCTGTTGTGAAGGATTTCGAAGAAGAAACCCACGAATTCGACTTGTAATCAGAATAATTAACTCATGAGTAATATAAAAACAGTGATTAATATGAAAAAGAATCTATTCCTTGCGGCCTTAGCGACGATAGCGCTCGCCGCGTGTAACGGCGACCTTGCCGACGAACCCCCTGTAGTGACCCCCCCGACACCGGAGCCACAGGAGATTCCAATTGTGTTCAGCTCCTCTTCAAACGGCACAACCCGTACTGAGTTCACCGGTGCCGTCGCTGCCGACATGCTGGGTAAGAAATTCGTAGTGAGCGGCTATAAGGGCGACCAGACAGCCACTGTCGGGGGTATCGTCTACGACAATTTCCTTGTAGAGTGGATAGAGAACTCGGCCAACACCACCCAGTCGAACACTGCCAACTGGGAGTATGTAGGCCGTACACCGATTTACCACGCCACACAGAATGGCGTCACCCAGCAGGCCATCAAGTACTGGGACTATACCCAGAAGCAGTATGACTTCATCGCCTGGTCGGCTGGCAAGAAGACTGCCATCTATACTGGCACACCCGGTGATGGCGAGGTGCTCGTTTCTGCCATCACACCGGCTACGGCTACGGGCGAAAACGGCACTGCCTATGTATTCGAGGGCAAGGCCAAGGACCTGGTCGACTGCTATATTGCCGACCTCGTGACGGTGAAGAAGGACGGTACCGGAAAGGGTGCCTATGGCGAGCCCGTCACACTCACCTTCCGCAGCCTCGGCACCAAGGTGCGTATCGGTATCTATGAGACCATACCCGGCTATTCTGTGAAGGACGTGGAGTTCTATAGCGGTGCAGCTACGGATGATGCAGATGCCACAAAGCCCAGACTCTTCACCACAGAGCTCAATCAGATTTATCTTCAGGGTATCTATACCGTCTTCTATCCGACGGTTGATGCAGCCGATAACACCGATAACAATCAGGTCCATGTCCGTTTCACCGGCACAGGCGACAAGTCGAAGATTGTGGACTTCGGTGGGCTGCAATACGGTGGAAAGGAAGATGCGGAGAAGACGGCAGGCAATGTGTTCCTCGGCCGTACGTCGAACACCGCTTCGATGGCTGGTGAGGCTGAGGGCAACTACTATACGCAGTACCTGCCCAATGAGGGAGGTACCAACCTGAACCTCCGTGTGAACTATACCCTCGAAAGCATCGACGGTACAGGTGAGATTATCAAGGTGAAGGGTGCAACGGCTCAGGTGCCCGGCATCTACACCCAGTGGAAGGCGGGCTATGCCTATACCTACCTGTTCAAGATCAGCGACAAGACCAATGGCCATACAGGCGACTATGACCCCCTGCATCCCGATGATACGGAATATAACCCCGACCCCGCCGGACTCTATCCCATCACGTTCGACGCTGTCGTGGTCAACGATGAGGAGGATGCCACTCAGGAGACCATCACCCTGGTGTCTACTCCCAGCATCACCACCTATCAGAAAGGCTCGAAGGTGGTCGACAACGATGAGTACCTGGCTGCTACAGGCCCCATCTTCGTGACCGTCAACGATGGTACCACAGAATCCACCCCCGACCTCGCCAATGGCAAGTTGCAGACACTGGCCGGCAAGGTGGCCCTTTATACCATCCCTGGTGGCAAGACAGAGTCGGAAGTGGTGGATGCTTTCCAGATTCCGGACGATAATGCGGCTGAAGGAACGGCTAAGGGTCGTAACGGCCTGGTGCTGACAAACGCTCAATTTGAACTGACCAACAAGATTGAATATGGTGTCGACGGTAATACCATCACCGTTGAGGATGATCAGGTCATGCGCTTCACGGCGAGCCCCGGCACCTATGCCTTCGTCTATACAAAGAAGGCCCCCACGGAGAACATCGATAAGTTCCAGTATGTGACCAAGGCCGTCGGTGACGACGTGACCGCCCTCTACCGCAACTTCGACCTCACAGCAGTCACGGGCGATGCCCAGCCCGGCACGGTCTATATGAGCAAGAACGCTGCAGGTGTCCTGACCCGCGAGACGGTCTTCTTAGGCCAGAGTGCAGGCAACCTGTATACCAGAACCGGTGCTGGCACGGCAGAGTCCCCCTATGAGTATACAGCAGCTACCACTGGCCGTGCCGTATCGGGTACCACCTATTATTATACGCCGGATAACGGCAACACTTATCAGCTGGCCACGAACATTGCCTATGCAGACTTTGCCACAGCCACGCTCTACACGGATGCCACCGCTACGAATGCCAAGACCGAGACCAAACCTGTCTCTGGCAAAGCCTACTATACCGCAGAAGGCGCCTTCTGCGTCATCCTGCCCCAGCAGGTGAACGGCTGGTATCAGTATCTCTACTCACCTTCTGACAAGTTTGCCTGCCAGGCTGGCGAAAAGGCATTGGAGGGAGCCGCTTACTTCGATAAGTACTATCAGAACAATGGTGTCTATTATACAAAAATAATTAAAGTGCAATAACCTAAAATACAAGAATTGATATGAAGAAAAAGTTATTTTTCGCAGCATTGGCCATCGTGGCGATGGTGAGCTGCACAAGCGATGAGAACGTCACGGTCATTACGCCCCCGGATCCCGTGACAGAAGAAACGGAGCCCGTTATTTCCTTTAACATGGGTTCAAGAACTGCCACCCGTGCCGACCACTTCGGCAAGGATGCCGCCAACCTTTTGAACAACAAGTTCATTGTAAGCGCCTTCAAGGGTGATGGCACTGTCATGTCAGTCACCATGCCTGACTATATTGTGTCTTATGACGAGAATACTGCAGGTAAGACAGAGTCTAACACCAGCGACTGGGAATATGTAGGTACTACTGCTGTGGCTCCCTCTACTATTGCAGGTAATAAGCAGACCATCAAATATTGGGACTATAGTACCACGCAGTATGACTTTGTGGCTTATTCAACGGGGAATATTCCAGTTGATGGCATTCTTACTTCCGGTACGCCTTCTGGAGCAAATCAGATACTTGTTTCTGCTATTGCTCCTAATAGCTATGGACCCACTTATACGCTGCAGGGTGACAAAGAAGCTTTGGCAAAATGCTATATTGCTGATATGGTGACGGCTTATAAGGATGCGACAATCGATCCCAATCACAAGTATCAGGATGAGGTGACGCTTGTCTTCCGCAATCTTTCCTCAAAGGTGCGTATTGCGCTTTATGAGACAGTGCCAGGTTATTCCGTGAAGGATGTGAAGTTCTATACAGATGCTTCCACACCAGTGTCAACAGGTCCTGGTGATGGTGCGACAAATGCAACTTTGTTCACCACTGGCTCCGATGGTAAGGATAATTTCTATACCAGCGGTACATTTACTGTCAACTTCCCGACTATAGGCGCTGCAAACATTAGCGAGACTGATTACAACAAGGCACACGTGACATTCGCTCCAGTTGGCACAGGCAAATCTACCACTCAGCTTTATGGAACACTGAATTATACAGGAAAAGAGGCAAGTGAAGCTGATGCAAATGATTATCTTGGCCGCACCTTGCCTAATGCAACCTATGCTGGTGATGCAAATGCTAATTATTACACAATTGTACTTCCCAATGAGGAAGGTACTGTGCTCGAGCTCCGTATCGACTACACCCTGCTTGCTACTGACGGCTCGGGTGAAACGATCACGGTTCACGGTGCAACAGCTTTCGTGCCCGCTATCTATGCTGCTTGGAAGCCAAATTATGCTTACACCTACATCTTCAAGATCAGCGACAATTCTAATGGTTGGACCGACCCCGCCGGCGTTGGCCCGGAAGGTCTCTTCCCCATCACCTTCGACGCAGTCGTAGTTGACTCTGAGGAGTTCACCCAGAGCACCATTACCACTGTCGCCACTCCCAGCATCACCACCTATCAGAAGGGACATGATGTGAATAAGGATGAGTATGAAGTAAACGGTGAGGATATCTACATTCAGTTGATGAAGGATGGAGCACTTCTCGCCACTAACGACGCTAACCATCCTGTTCAGGTATGGACAGTAACGGGTAAAGACGGTGCTACTGAGGCCGATGTCATGGATGCCCTCAACATTCGTGTTGAATATAGTAATGATGCCACTACAGGACGTAATGGTGTGACTTTGACAAAGGTGGATACGGAGACCGATTTCACTGTGATTCCTGGTGTCGATGGTAACGATATTACTATCACTGCAGGTGATGCTGCAAAGTTTACTCCAGAATCTGGCAAGATTTATGCTGTGACTTACAAGGGTACAGACAGAACGAACACCTATTTCTATTCTGCTAAGACCTATACGGATGGAGACGCTGATTTCGCATCTGGCGAGTGGTATACCGATCCTGACGGCGTGAATGCATTTACGGGCTCATTCGTTGCTGGAACGACCTACTACAAGAAATACTCCAACCGCAACATTGACTGGGCAGCCAAGATTATCAAAGTTGAGTAAACATAAAGTAATCGAAAATTAGTAATAACAATAAAATAACATGATGATTATGAAAAAGAAATTATTTTTGGCAGCCATTGCTATCGGAATGTTAGCCAGCTGCGCAGACAATGAGTATGTGGGCGAAGTATCCCCGAACCCGAATGCCGGTGGTGACAATCAGGCCATCGTATTCTCTTCAGGTACAAAAGCCCTCACCCGTGCAGATATTAATGGTGCAGATGCTGCTGACCTGCTGAACAAGAACTTTGTGTTCGCAGGAACAAAGAGTGACGGAACTGCTGCTCCTACTTCATTCGTGTTCGACCAATACACTGCCAAGTATGTTGCAAATACAGCATATACAACCGAGTCTAACAGTAATGATTGGGAGTATGTAGGTCAACCACTTGCTGTAACATCATCTTTAGGTACTGGTGCTACTCAGACAATCAAATACTGGGATTATTCTACCAAACAGTATGACTTTGCAGCTTATTCATTAGGTTCTGGTACAGGTACAACTCCAACTTACGCAACAGCTACGGCGATTGCAGTAGGTAATAAAGGTTATACTCTCACAGGTTCCGTTGATGAGTTGAAAGCATGTTATATCTCTGATCTTGTAACTGCTTATAATCGGGATGGCGTGAGTGACTATGGTAAAGTGGTAACGTTCTCTTTCCGTTCACTGGCCACTAAGATCCGTCTAGCATTCTATGAGACAATTCCAGGTTATTCGGTGAAAGATGTGAAATTTTACACATCAAGTAATTCTACTACAACAAAAGATGATGGTACAAATGAAAATGCTCCAACTCTGTTCACGTCATCTACTGTTTTGCCTGCTGGTAGTGGTACTATGACAGTCACTTTCCCAACTGTAGGATGGGATAAATCAGGAAATGCATCTGGAAGCACTAAGGACACAGACTATAATAAGGCTCATGTCACTTTCACTCAGGCTTCTGAAGTGCCAGCGGCTTCTACTCTGGCGTTTGATGCTCTTCAAAACCTTGCTGCTGCGGAAAGTAAAGAAACTGCAGGCAATTTATATCTTGGTCGAGCCTCAAATACTGCCACGTATGCTGGTGGAATTGATGCAACAACCAATACAGGTAAGTATTACACCATTCTTCCTAAAGAAGATGGTGCCAACCTTCAACTTCGTATCAAGTACACGTTGGTATCAACTGATGGCTCTGGTGAAGAAATCACAGTAAACAATGCTACCGCAGTTGTACCTGCTGAGTTGGCTAAGTGGAGTCCTAACTATGCTTATACCTACATCTTCAAAATCTCTGATATGACCAATGGTTCGACAGGTTTTGATGGTAGCGATAATGTTATTACTGGTTTGACCCCAATTACTCTTAATGCGGTTGTCGTAGATAGTGAGGATGGCCTACAGGAGACTATCACAACCGTATCAGAACCTTCTATCACTACTTATACAAAGGGTAAGGTGGTTACGGTTCAGAGTGAGTACAGCACAAATGCTAAAATCTATGTGATTGTAAATAGTGGTACCGCGAATGAGGCTTTAGCTAATAAGGCAAAACTATATACTGTAACTTTAGCATCAAGTGGTGAGACTGGTGCAGGATCTGTTGCTGCTCAGACCATTAATGAAGCATCTGTTGATAATGCTCTTGCTCATGGTACTTATAATTCTACTGCCGAGACATATACGGTGAAAGATGCAAATAAGTGGAATTTGGTAGTTAAGGTGGAAAATGGGCTCACTATTTATAACAAGATTGATGCTGCAGATTCACCCACAGGCAATGAAATTGTCATTGGAGACAATAAGGTTGCACATTTCACCCCGACAACTGCTGGCAATTATGTATTCCAGTATGAGAAAGCTGCCGCTATTGCTGCTGTTTATGATAATGGTACAACACTTGACGCCGACACAGAGCTGTATAGCGATAATCCTGATGATCTGTATTATACTCGTTCAGGAGAGGAGGGTAATTATGTTTATACACCTGCAACTTCCGGACAGAAAGCTGATGGTTCAACAACGTATTATAAAGAGACAACGCATCCTAAGCCTGCAGAGTACCAGTACAAGATTATTATCGTACAGTAATCTCTCTTTAGCCGGGCGGGGGTAGCCCTGCCTGGCTATAATAAAAACAAGAATAATAACGGAAATAATTTACGTGTGCTAATGCATAGATCTTCGACTTACTGACTCATTCCTTACGGAGTAGCCTCGGAGAATGTTCGAGGACAGACGAAGGATGGACGAAGGTAGTACGAGGCAAGTACGATGCAAGTACGATGCAAGTACGGAAATCCGAGGTAAGGAGCAAGCTGGAGCAGGCTAGGAGCAAGCTAGGAGCAGGCTAGGAGCAAGCTAGGAGCAGGCAAGGAGCAGGCAAGGAGCAAGCTAGGAGCAGGCAAGGAGCAGGCTATAAGGAAGCTGGCAGCAATGTCGGTCCTTTGACTTTGTTAGAGGGGGGAAGTGTTAAGTGAATAGTGAAGAGGTAAGAATTAAGAGGTAAGAGTTAAGAATTAAGAAATAAGAGTGAATAGAAGGTTCAGACATATTGCAATGTGGTTGCTGACGGCTGTGATGACAGTCGCCTGCGGCCCGGCATCGGAAGAGGACACCGTATTGCCCGCACTTCCGCAGCCGGGACAGGAAACACCCATCGCCTTCTCCGGCAGCCTGTCGGAGGAAGGCTCTGGCAATGTCACCCGTGCCGGATCCACAGGACTGGAGACCGTCCTGCCCGAAGGCAACAAGCGATTCAAGGTCTGGGCCTATAAGAACGATGCCAGTGGCGGAAAACAGACCGTGATGGCAAACTACACGGTCAATTGGGTTGCCAACACCGCCAATACCACCACCTCTAACACCCACGACTGGGAATATGTGAACCAGCAGATCGGCAACAGCCCCGAGCAGTCCATCAAGTATTGGGACTGGAGCGCCACAGCCTACCGGTTCTTCGGGTATACGGGCAGTGAGGCGTTTTCCGGCCCTGATGTAAATGATAAGATGTCGATTACATTCAATGCTGATGTTTCTACAGACGATGGCATTGCCGCTATTCCATATTATTCCAGACTCTGGTACAGCACGCCTGCCGATGACTCCTTCGGCAAGGCTGTCATACTGGAGTTCCTAAAGCCTATTGCCCGCGTGCGCTTCATGTTTACCTATGAGAGTCAGGAAGATGCTATGATGTCGGTATTGTCGGAAATGAGCTTTAAACCCTCTGATGATGATTTGATTGAACGAGAAGGACAGGTGACGATTTCCTATCCATTGAAGGGTACGGCAACGAACGAAGTTTTGGAGATAGAAGAAATTCCTACTGAATCTTCTAAGAACATTTCCGCATTGACAGAGGATAATAGATATTATTCTGTTCTCCCTGCTGTCAATCAGGGTACCTATACGCTTTCAGTGAGCGTGAACGGCATCCCTAAGACAGCCGAGGTTCCTGCAGAATTCATGAACTGGCTGCCCGGCTATGAATATACTTATATTTTTAAGGTACATGTAGATGGCGGTGTGGAAATCGACATGGTACAGTCGGCTTTTACGCCTTGGATAGAACATACAGGAACCCATACGGTGTATAATTGGTAAAGCGAAGAGTGATGAGTAAAGAAATGAAATATAGCCCGATAAGCCTTTTACTGCTTCTGACAGCTCTGCTGTTGGTGGCTTGTTCCGACGATACGGAACAAGATAAGCGTCGGACTGTCACCATCAAGGCACAGGCCTGCTCATCATCGTACTACGAGGAATGGCCCGTCGGCAGTTATACGAGAGGAGACTGGACACCACCTAAGACACCAGTGGAAAACGTAGACTATTCACTTTTCTCCGAACTATTCCAACAACAGAATAGTTTGGTCAACAAGACCATAGATGCCTTCTTCACTCAAGACGGAGGTGACTATCAGCGGGGATATTTCTCCTATTATCAGGATAAATGGCAGTTGATTTCCCGGGATATGGAAATCTCTGGGCGCTATTATCTCTACGGCTACATTCCTAAGGAAGATGCCGACGGGGCTGCAGTGGGACAGATAGCATCCAAGGTCTATAGTGAGGGTGCCAAGCTGACACTCACGGGTTTGAATGCCATCACTCCCAGCGATGTCTGTGTCGTTGTAGGAGCGAAACGGGGCCTCGCAGAAGATAACGATGACGGACTGACGACCGGCCAGTTCAGTCTTGACCTTACAGGTGAAGGTGAAAGCTATATTTTCCTGCTGTTCGACCATATTTATACAGCTCTGCGATTTAATTTCACAGTGGATGCCACCTACGATGCCCTGCGTACCATCAAACTGCGCAAGTTGCATTTGACAGGCTATCAGGATGCCAGCGAGACGAAAATCAAGTCAAAATATAATGCCGTCATCACGTTGGAGGCCAATGAAACCAAAGACTCGCCAATCAAGAGTGTGGTGTTTACCCCCGACAATTCAAGTTCCGATATAGGTTATGTAAGGCTATATGAATGGGACGGTGTTGTGAATACAGAAACAGACAAGACCAGGGAGGTCATTCTGGAATATGGCAAGGTGACACCTTTCCTGGGTTGTTTCGTACCAGGCCAGAATACCTACTTTAAGCTTCGTAGTACCTACGATGTTTACGATAAGAGTGGTAATCTTATCCGCAAGGATGCCACTGCAGAGAATATTTTCGACCTGCGTAATAAGTTCTCAACGGTAACTGTAGAGCGAGGACACATGTACACCCTGTCGGTGACTGTCCAGCCTACTTATCTATATATGCTCTCGGAGCCTGACCTGGATAATCCGACAGTGACGTTGGAGTAATAAGAAAAATAGTGAAAAGGTGAAGACGAAACATATCATAATAAGCTTGATGATGCTTCTGGCCGCGATGGTGCTCAGGGCACAGTCGCAGATAGAAATCGGTGGCAACGTGTATGGCGGCGGTAATGCCGGTAATATGACGGGCAATACCTCTGTCACTGTTCGTGCCGGCGACCTGAACAAGGTCTTTGGCGGTGCCCGTCAGGCTAATGTCGGTGGCCATACTTTTGTCAACATCGACGGTGAGCATGCCTCTAACTTTATCCTTATCAACTACGTCTATGGCGGCAATGATATCTCGGGAGAAATCGGCACTAACGAATCTCTGGTTCAAACGAATACCGTACCCG
Source organism: Prevotella sp. (assembly GCA_017650905.1). GTDB lineage: Bacteria > Bacteroidota > Bacteroidia > Bacteroidales > Bacteroidaceae > Prevotella. The sequence goes on from JAGCDZ010000100.1 coordinate 130,267, forward strand.
ACAAAATAGAAAAAGCATCGGAGAACCGTGTAGACAAGACGTGGAACGCCTTTGTCCGTATCTCGTCGAAAACCACGACCACGACGACTGGTGAGGGCGAAAGTGCAGTCACCACGACTACCGTCGCCCCCGATAACCAGAAGATTTACATCGGCCAGCTCTTCGGTGGTGGCAACGGCGACTACAACTACAGTCACTCAACCCAAGAAGTCCCATCAGACCCAGAAGACCCAGAGGGCGCTACCACCACCATTACCACCTACACCGCTACCACCCAGAGCGGTGAACAGGTTGCCTCAAGCCCCACAGAGCTGACCGCACCTGAACTCGCCAAGACCTATTTGGAAATTTTGGGCGGCAGCATCGTCTATGCCTTCGGAGGCGGCAACAGTGCCACGGTGACGGAGAAGACCGTCATCCATGTGGACAACCCCAGTGAGGTGGTGAACGAAATTTACGTGAAAGATGGCCAAGTGGTATCAAGCAGCACATCAGGTGCCACGAATCTGTTGACCGACGACCGTATCCAGAACGACATGGGTATTAACCTGGGTTTCTCCTATCCCAGCAGTGCCCAGTTCCAGATAGGCAGCTTCTTTGGCGGCAACAACACGGCTGAGATGAAGATCCGTCCGCAGTGGAACCTGCAGGGCGGCAGAATCCGCAACCTCTACAGCGGCGGCAATAGGGGCAAGATGACCAGCCCCGACGGTCTGCTGCTGCAAATACCAGTGGGCTCCACCCTCGTGGTGGACAACGTCTACGGCGGCTGCCGCATGGCCGATGTCATTCCGACGAAAAACGGCGTGGAACAAGAAGCTGAAGCCATCACCAAGGACGATTTCGGTAACGACCTGTTTATCCCCGGCGGCATGTCGGCCCGCACCCGCATCTTAGGTGGTCACGTGAACAATGTGTATGGCGGCAACGACATCACGGGCCGTGTGGCCGGCGGCAACTCCATCGGCATCTATTCTACCGTTTATGGCGATGTCTATGGCGGCGGCAATGGTTCCTATCCCTATACCGACAATGTTACGCTGAAGAACGACCCCATCTATGGCGACCTGTACTATTCTATCCCCACTGGCAAGACCTCCGTCGAGGCCCTCAACGCCTTCCGTCCCGCTGCTGAGCAGGTGTCCATCTACGTGTCGGGAAAAGAGAACAAGAAAACCATCGTTCACGGGGGTATCTACCTCGGCGGCAATAGTGCCTCGCTGTCGTCAGCAAGGACGAACCCGAAGGTAGAACTGAAGATAGGCAACTACGTCATTGCCGACAACGTGTTCTTAGGCAACAACGGCGAGCACATGGTGGAGACCCACGAGAAGGATGCCACTCATCACAACGAGGGCGTGCTACGCACCTATAAAAAGACACTCGCGCAGATTGACTCTGTAAAATATTCCGGGAATACAACTAAGTTCAGTCAGATGGTCTTGACCGACTCCACCACCTTTGCCCAGTACATGGACGGTGTGGCGATGACGCTGATGCCCAGTGTGGTCTTTGCCAACAAGGAAAGCAACGGCGACCCTGAAGACTATATTGATTACTCATCCTCCTTCGGCTCCTTCTACTGCGGCGGTAACGTGGGCAGCATGAAGATTCCCGGCAAGACCACCATCAACTTCAACCACAAAGTCATCATCTATAACAAGCTGGTGGGCGGCTGCAACAATGCCGATGTCTATGATAGGGTTGATGACGATGACCTCAATGCCGAATACTTGGGCGGCTATATCGGAGTCCCCGATGACGACGGCAACAAGCTACAGCTGAACCTCAGCGGTCTGAAGATCCAGCCTATGCGGTGGAAGAAGAAAAGAGAGTACTATGCTTACAATGAGAGTACTCAAGAAGATGATTTAGTGCATACTTACACCCCGACGTTGACAACAGGAGAATCCTTTGACACCGACCTGGATTTCACTGACTATGTGGTGGATGCCAACGGCAACCATGTCTTAGAGTGGAACACCGTGTCGGCTGAAAGCGGCTATGATGTGGCACCGGTGACGACAATGGAACCTTTTGTGGCCTCTACCGACCTTGACCGCCGCTTGAAGGGCGGCAACGTCTATGGCGGCTGCTACAATACAGGCATTGTGAATGGCAATGTCATCATCAACATCGATGAGTCGCTGATGGAGCGCGACAAGCTCTTCGATGTAGCTTCCGACGAGGACGATTGCCTGTATGAGAACACTGATCGCGGCACATATACCATCACCAAGCGAAACACGGGTGTCCTCCTCTCCGAGCAGGGCATGGACGTGCTCGGCTCAGCCCTCAACGTGTTTGGCGGCGGCTATGGTGAGGAGTCGGAGATCTGGGGCAGCACCACCATCAACCTGAACAAAGGCTATGTGTTCCAGATTTTCGGTGGCGGTGAGGCAGGTGCTGTCGGTAATGGTACAAAATATAATCCTACCACACAAAAGATTGAATATGACTATGATGCCAAGTACAGCACCTACATCAATCTGAATGGCCCTTCCTCTGGCGTGGCACGCGGTGCCTCGGGTGACAGTCCCGACATGGCGGAGTGTGAGTTCATCTACGGCGGCGGCTTCGAGGGCATCATTGCCGGCGACACCCATATACGCCTCGGCAACGGACGTGTGTTCAACACCTTCGCTGGATCGTGTAATGCCAATATCCTCGGACATACTGAGACCTACGTGGGAGAGTGGACGGAAGGGAGTACCACTATGACGGGCTTCCCCTGGATCCGCGACCATATCTATGGCGGCAACGACCTGGGTGGCAGCATCAAGGGCTATGCAGATTTCACCGGCCGCATCCGTGACGAGGTCAAGGACATGGTGCACAGTGGCAACAAGCCCAAGGCCACGGCCTACATGGAGTACACGCAGGGTAGGGTGAGGAATATCCTTGGCGGATGCTTTGGCGACTATGACTATTCCGATCCGACATACGAAACCCGTATCGCCACCACCGGCAAGCCCTATCTGCACAATGCCTTCGTCAATTTCAGACCTATCGCCAACAACAGCAGCTCGGTAGAGCGCATCTTCGGTGCCGGCGAGGGATATGAGGGCGACCGCGACGGTGACAAGTCGCAGGATCACAGCTATGTGCTTATCGACATACCAGACTTTATAGACGAAAAACAGACAGTCAAATTCAAGAATTTCGAGACGACTGAGGTGTTCGGTGCCGGGGCTTACGACGGACTGGGTATGCGCTGGACGGCAGCGGAGACCTTCCAAAAAGCCGAACCGGCCACTGAGACCACCCCAGCGAAAGAAGCCTTTGACCTGATTGAGGCCTCCGCCGTCATCGACCTGATGCGCGGGCGCATCGCTGCTGCCTACGGCGGCAGTCTGGACGAGGGCGTCACCCGCCGCACGGAGGTGAACGTGCCTGACGGCTCTACCATCGTCGTCAACAATCTCTTCGGTGGAGCATACGGCAACCATATCCTCCCGCCATGCGATGTCTATGAGGCCAACGTGAACTACCGCAGCGCCAAAGCCCGTGTGAACGGCAAGATCTATGGCGGCAACAACAACGTGCGCCGCACCATCTACGCCACGATCAATATCAACGTGCCTGTCCTTGCAGAGAACGGCTACTTCGGTACTGTCTACGGTGCCGGCAAGGGTATGGAGACCTGGGCGGAATATACCGAGGTGAACCTTGAGCCGGGGGCTCAAGTCTATGAAGCCTATGGCGGCAGCGAGGAGGGCAACGTGCTCAATGCCGAGAGCGTAGAGAAATATATGCAGACCTATGCCAGCAAACCTGCAGACAAGCTGTTGTCAGAAGACGATACGGAATGGAAAAAATCGGACAGATGGGTTGACGGTAACGTTGGCGGTACACTTACACCGGCCTATCTAGAGGAGTGGCAGAAAGTCTGGAAGACTGCATGGACTATAGGTGATTACTGCATCCCTAATGCCGACTACGACAATTACGTAACGAATGGCTACACCAACCTCACGAACACCGAATTTGTGAGGACTGCTGAGATGGACGACCGTGACTACACGGACTACTCTAACGACGAAAAGGCCAAGCGGCAATACCGTTATAACACCAACGTCATCATCAACGCAGGAGCCACTGTGGGCAACTACGCCTACGGTGGCGGATATGGAAACGGAGAAGCCTTGAGCGGCGGTGTCTATGGCACCACCTATATCGCCCTGCTCGGCGGAACGGTGGACAAAGATATCTATGCAGCCTGCACGTCAGGCGAGGTGGTCGATGTCTTTGGCGCAGGTGCTTATAGCAGCAGCAACACCAAAGGCTTCACAGCCTCGGCCAACGCCTATATCCAGGGTGGTACCTGCCGTAACGTCTATGGTGCCGGATGGAAGGGCAACGTGGGCAGCGAGACCATCGACGGTGAGACCCACGTGGTGATCGGCAACAAGACCGGCAAAACCTTCGCCAACGGTATTCCTGCCATCCAGCGTAATGCCTACGCCGGAGGCGAGGGCGAGACGAAAAATAACGTGACTGAGGGCAGTACCGTCTTTGGCTCTGCCAACGTCACCCTCTATAACGGTTATATCGGCTATACCTACAATGCCGGCGGCGAGGATGACCCCGAGACAACCGACATCGACGAGCATTACGAGGAGAAGCTGCATGACGAGACGGCTACCGAGTATGTGTCCGACGACGGCATCGTCGGCAAGAACCGGCTTGTTGAGGCCGGCAACATCTTCGGTAGCGGCTATGTGGACCACAGCGATGTAGACCGCTCATACGTGACGGTCTACGACGGCGTGGTGCGCAACAGCCTCTATGGCGGTGGTGAGATTGGCTGTGTGGGCCGTGGCAACAAAAGCACGGAGGGGGTGGACATCACTAAGGGCGGCGCTACCCACGTCACCATGTACGGCGGTCTCGTCATGGGCGATGTCTTTGGTGGCGGTCGTGGCTACGACAACCTGCAGCGTGTGGGTATCCTCGGTACGGCTGGCTACATCTATGGCACCACCGAGGTGAACATCCATCGTGGCCGCATCGGTACGGAGTCCAGTGTCGCTGAGGGGCACGGCAACGTGTTCGGTGGCGGTAACCTGGGCTATGTCTATGGCACCGGCACAAAGAACGCATCCGACGGCTATTATTATAACGGCAGCAGCTTGACCGAGGACTGCAAGGTCGTCGTCTCACCCTACGTGGTGGTGACCAATGCGACAACCGTTAATGGACATTCATACGCCGTGGGCGACTATGTGCCCACAGCCGACCTGAACACCCTGTCTGCCGGCGACAGCAACTGGAAGACCGAGAACGGCGGTAACTTCGACGACTTGGGCATCACCATCGGCAATGCTGTCTTTGCCGGTGGCAACGTGTCGGCAGGTCACGATCAGGTCTATGCCAATACCAACACGGTGTACGGCAACGCTACAGCATCAATCACCGATGTGTTCAATAAAGACCTGGTAGTCATTGGCGGCGACGGCGTGGGTGGCCTCTATGGCGACGGCAACCTGACCTTGGTGGATGGCTATCGCGAACTGAACATCACCAATTACGGTACCGACTACTACAACCTGAACACCTCTATCAGCTACGACGAATACCAGCGGCTTAACGACCGCGAGCGTGCCTACTTCGAACTGCAGTATCAGGCAAGGGAGGGACATACCTATTCCTATTATCGGTCTAAGAGCCTTCACAACTATAATAACGGAGACACCGAAGTCACCTATCGCTTGAATCAGAAGATTACAGATGAAGATTGGACTTTATTGTCAGAGGACGAGCGGAAAAACTGGGAGGAGGGAAACCACACCTATCAAGCTGGCGACAAGATTAATGAAGAGGACTATGAACTGATGGACGAAGTTGAACAGGCGAAATGGGATCTCTTAGGCTTCTGTACGCTCTATGCCGGGCGCATCATGAACACCATCCAGCGTGCCGACTTCTGCGGTGTCTTCGGCAGCCGTATCGTGCTGCGCGGTGCCCAGGACCGTGTGCCCTCTGTGGTCGACTATACCAACTATACCATCAACCGCGTGGATGAGCTGTCGCTCAACCAGGTGACGAAGGGAGGATTAACCCACGGCAACTATTTTGGCATCTATAGCATGGTGAACTACCTCGGTGCGCTGACCAGTGACGTGAAGTTCCGATCGACACGTACCACCGCAAGTGAGGAGTCTGTTTACGCTGCTGACGGCACAAGCTACTATAACTGGAAACAAACCAACCTGAACAACCGCAAGCGCAACAACGGCAGCAGTGCCAACGAGGTGGCACTGAGTTCGGGCGTGTGGTTGGAGATACTCGACAAGAAGACCGAGACGGAGAAGAAGAAGGTCTACGGCCCCATCACCGGTGTGGTGGAACTGGCGCTGATCAACGTGGCTACCGGTGAGGGTGGAGGCTATGTCTATGCCAAGAATATGCATGGTCAGTTAGAATCCGACAATTCTGCCAGTCAGGTGACATTGTCTGCCGCTAACAGTGGGGCCGTCAGCCACAAGCAATACACCTATGCTGCTGTGACATCTACCGACAAGATGCAGACCAGTGGCAACTTCGTCAACAGCGTAAAGCGCATCGTCGACGACTGTTATCCGCAGAGCAACTCATTCTATGGTGAAGGTGCCGCACCGGCACACTACTGGTATATCCGTGGTGATTTCTACCTCTACGACCAGTACATCTCAGCCTATACCGGATCAGCACAGGCCTACGCCGAGCAGGTGAGCATCCCGCTGACCATCACTCCTGAGTCGCAGGGACGGCTGACGCTGAAGGACATCCGTGAGAATCTCTATGCTTACTGGACGGATGAATATGAGAACCTGAACAACTACAAGAGCCAGATAGATGACGATGCCATCATCATCAACGACATCACCTATCATAAGAACGACCCCATCAGCTATTGGGACTACTCACGTCTGAACGATACACAGAAGGCGTTCTTCCAGGAAAAGACCTACGTCAGCATGGAAGACATGACGCTCGGCACTGGTACCAATGCGAAAACCTACACGAAGGGCCAGGTGCTGACGACGGCGGAGTACAATGCCGTGCCAAGCAATGAATATGTCTGCACCACGGCATTCACTGCCACCGGTGAGGTGAACTATGAGCACGGCCATGTGCTGACAGAAGATGAATACAACAGTCTCACGGAGGAATATAAGCAGCACTTTGCACCTGCGAACTCGCTGGTACACGTGTCGAATGCGGTAAGCCACGACAACGGCTTCCTGCTGTCGTTTGCATGGGATAACCCCGACGTATGGAACGACTATTACCATCATCTCGGCACAGGCGACCCGCAGTATGTGCGCAGCTCGAAATACGACAGTGACGAGTTCGCATCTTCGCGTGACAACTACATCCCCAGCCCCACCTTCAAATGCAACACCCCTGGTGTTTATGGACGGTTGCCCTATCAAACGGGTAATCTGGTTGACGAACAGGTATATAATCATGAGTCGGCAACACTCATCAATCAGCTTTCGGCTGAGCAGAGAGCCGCAAAGGCAGACTTTGAGCCGGCATACGTGGCGAAGGTGGATTGCCACTTCACGGTGGCTGGTGTTGACTACTATTATGTGGCTGGTGCACCGATTTCAGAGAATCTGTATAATACCTTCGGCAGTAACCAGAGCTACTTTGAGAGGGGCTATATCTGCACCCGCACCTACCAGATTTCCGATACAGAGTATATCCTGAACGGTGACGTCATGACCGCAACGGCATACAACAATTTGGGGACTGAGCAGAAGGCCGTCATGTCACCCGCCTATATCTGTACGAAAGACGGTGACTGGGGTGGCAAATATTTTGATCAAGGAACGAACTATCCTGCCGTCGAGTTCTCTAACCTCTCGGAGGCTGAGCGTGCCAACTTCAGTTACAATTATGATGCCCTCGACCTGCTGTCGGAGAACTTCGCCACCGACGGTGTCACTGAGAAAAAGTATCAGGGCGAGACACACGGCATCACTGATCAGATTCCTTACTGCGAGAAGCAGCCCATCGACTATACCGCTACATACAACGGCACTGAGAAAAGTCTCACGACTGCTGTTGAGGTGACGCGCGGAACATCGACACTGACCACCAATACACTCCAGACGGGTGACGTGCTGACCAACACCGTCTATGAGTCGCTGGTCAACGAGCAGTTCCACTATTCACCGATAGTCGTCAGCGGTGCCGATGCCGATAACACCGTCTACTACGTGGTGAACGATGGTATCCAGGTGGCCGATACCTGGTATAACGTAGGCAATAAGATGAGTGCAGAGATATATAACGGACTGACAGAAGGTCAGAAAGCCAAGGTCACAGCAGTCAGTCGCAGCAGCCTGCCAGACCTGCCTACGGGTAATAATACCAAGAGCTATTACTTCTGTACGTCGCCCTACGAGGCAAAGACTGCAGTGAAGGACGTGAAGGATAACACGACCTACAACGTGGGTCAGACTGTCCCATTAGGAACCATCATCGGCCCGGAAGATAACAGTGGCATGTGCTACGCTAACCTGAAGAACGAGCAGACGGGATTCACCATCGACGGCATCATCCCGACGGAGACGAGCACCCTCTACGTGAGCCGTGAGACAGACATCAACGACCTCTCGCAAGACAAGATCGTGACCGTGGAGTACTGGTATGAGTATGTGGAGAGCGACGAGACGGGTAACAGCTATGAGACCATCCGTGAGCGCCATGTGGTAAACGTCCGCATCCATTTCGAGAGTGGCGTGCCCATCATCGGTGAACTGCTGCCGCCACACACCATCCTGCCTGGCGACGTGCTGGGGCTGAACCAGCCGTCGGTGACCAAGGGCGCCTACGAGATCCTGGGAGGCGGTTGGGAAACCTATAGCAGCTATGCCGATGCCGTCAATCATAAGAATGGTACGCCTTATACCACCAACCAGACACCTATGTACTGGTATCAGGACGGTAACTATGTGGCCTACTATGCCAAGACCTACCTCGGCAAGACCTACTCCAACGCCGTGCAGTTCTCTGTGGCTAACTACCACGACATGGACCGCGTGATGCAGGACACGGAGCACCACATGTACGTGGACAACCCGAGGGTGAAGCGCAACTCGAAGATATACATCGACAGCCGCGAGTGTGTGAGCGACCCGACGAAGAGCGAACTCGACCTGTTCCGCGACTTCTTCGACCTCAGTACAGGCGCTACACTTACAGGGCATGCTGCCCTTGATGAGCACGTCAAAGACTGCCAGAACCTCGACTTCATCCTCTACAGCGACGTGGCTCCGAAGGCATACACCAACTGGACTTCCATCGGCACCGATGCCCACTGCTTCGCCGGATGGCTGCATGGCAACGGCTATACCGTCAGCGGGCTCAACAACTCGCTCTTCGGCAAGCTCTGTGGTAATATATATAATGTAGGCGTGATGGGCTCGTTCACCAGCGGCGGTATCGCCAATAGCGGCAGCGGACACATCGAGAACACATGGGTGTCTACGACAGCCACGTCAACTCTTGGCAAACCCATCATCGGCGATGTGAGCGGGAATCCGTATGTCTATAACAGTTACTATCCTGAGGAGCAGAACTGGACAGACCATACTACTGCCGCCAACCTCGACATTATCGAGAAACCGACCGCCGACTTCGTCAACGGTCAGGTGGCTTACCTGCTGAACAGCAACTACCTGCAGGCCCGCTACCTGCTCTTCGGTAACAAGAGCAATGCCGCCTCTGCAGACAACAAAAATGAGCTGCCTGTCTACTTCAGCTATCCCGACGGTACCTTCGATGAAGAGACCGTGGAAGGCGCAGCAAAGAAGAAAGAGTACCAGCTCAGTTACACTAAGAATCCAGCTGAGTGGCCCTGGCACAGCGGCAACGGTTTCGTGGAGAACTACATGGGCAACGGCGACTATCGTTACTCCGACGGCATCATACCGAGACAGAACGACGTGAGCTATACGGGTACGGAACATTTCATCCCTGTCTTCCCTGACGACTATATCTACTTCGGCCAGGTGCTCAGCTACGACCTCTACAACAGTACAGAGCGTCCTACTCACGACCTGCACCCCACGGGCATCGTGAAAGACCATACCACGAAGTCGGGCGATGAGGTAGACAACAGCCGTCACCTCCTGCTGACACTCGACCCGAAGACTGCCAACCGCGTCTTCCGTGCACCGGCATACTTCCGCAACGGCACCTTCGGCAAGAGCGCTATCTTCAACGCCTCGGCTGCCTTTGCCGGTTCCTACGCCAAAGATGGCGTGACCTATAAGCCTCATGAGGGACTGACGGCCATCGACTTCACCGGTAAGGGTGACATCACGGGCTACTCAGGTGTGGCACCAGGTGATGCTGGCGACTACAAGGACCGCAGCAACGACTATGCCCCGCTGCTCGACTACTATGGTCTCGACGGCATTAAGACCGACGGCATCACCCGAAACCTGCTGGCTTACGCTCCGACGGCGGATGTCATCACCGGCGATGAGGGCGAGGCTGTGGGTATCGCCAAGGCACAGGCTGCCGTTACGTCGACACTCAACGTGATCAGCAGCTACTTCAAAGATCCTGTTTACGCTGAGAAGGAGGATGATGCTACCACGGGCATGAAGGCTGACTACCGGGCAGTGGATGCCGTGACAGAGGCGAACCTGCCGAAGGGACATCTCGTGCAGATGAGCGGCAGCTTCACCGATGGCAACCGCCTCTATTCCGCTCTTAACGACCACTTCCTGGTGGATCGTCAGGATTTCAATGCGCCCATCAGTTATACGTTTGACAGCTATTATCGGATGTGGTATCAGCGTTATCCCGACAATTACGTTGATCGCACAAAGGGATGGGAAGGTGTCAGTCTGCCGTTTACTGCCGAATTGGTAACCACCCATCAGAAGGGTGAGATTACCCACTTCTATAGCGGCAGTGAAGTGAGCAAGAATGGCACTGGCACAAAGATAGGCCATGAGTACTGGCTGCGTGAGTTGTCAGGCGAATTGAGTGTTAAAGAAGACAAAGTGCTTACTGCCGGCTTCAAATATCCTAATGGTCCTGTCAGCCTCCTCGACACCGGTCTGAGTAATGACGACAATGATGGTGACGATACGAAGAAGACGGTCAGCAACACTTTCCTTTGGGACTATTATTACACAGGCCTTCATAGTCAGAGTGACATGAATACTGATAAGTATCAGAAGTACTATAGTGAGTCGTCACGACCTTATGAAAACTACGCGTATCTGACACGTGGCACGCCGTATATCATCGGCTTCCCAGGTACGACGTACTATGAGTTCGACCTCGGTGGTGGCTTCAATCCTACTACGACCGGGCCTACCAACCCTGTGCGGTTGAAGAAACAGTGTATTACCTTCGCCTCGCCGACAGGTTTCACCATCGGTGTGAGTGACAACGAGAACGCAGGTGTTGAAAAGAGCATCAATATAGATGGTACAACCCATCGGTTTATCTATAAGCCCAGCTACCTGAACGAGACCTTTAGTGTGGGTGACGGCTCTTATACACTTATGACCGACGGTAGCAGCTTCAAGGTGCCTGAAGCAAGTTCAGAGACCACTCCTTATGCTCCTACAGAGGTATTTGCCTTCAGGCCGTATTTCACTTATAGTTCCTCGAATGGTGTACGTACCCGTGGTATTGAACAGATAGAGTTCACGATGACTGATAGTAATATTGGTTCCGAGAAGCGTGGCGACCCGACGAAGGAGGAGGTTGCCGGCACCCTCAACATCTATGCCAAGAAGCATAAGATCATCGTGGAGTCGTCGCTCGCCTATACCACCGACGTGCGCATCGTCAACCTGGCGGGTATGACCATCGACAGCTTTACCATCGAGCCGGGCGAGACCGTAGAGACGCGCGTCAACACCAGTGGTGTCTACATCGTACAGCCGTCTGAAGCACGATATATTAAGAAATTATCTGTCAGATAACATGGAACAGCAATAAAAAAGAGATATGACACAAGATATGAAGATAGAACAAATAATAACAAAAAACGTTAATAGATACGAGAAGTTACCTCCAGGTAAGTTACCTTTGGGTAATATGTTGTATCTTTGTGGTGTCAAACCATTATTATAGTAGATATGAATGCGCCATTTCAATACGGAACACTTGCCACTAAGGAGAATTTCGTCGACAGAGTGGAAGACAGGGCTCAACTGAAGAGCTTCCTCTCATCACACATTAATGTGATGCTGATCTCACCACGCCGTTGGGGAAAGTCCTCATTGGTAAAGGTCGCTATGGAGGAGCTTCAAAATGAAGCTAAAGACGTACGCGTCTGCTTCATTGATGCCTTTAGCATAGGCTCTGAGGCTGAATTCTATAGGACTTTTGCCAGTCAGGTGATAGCATGTGCTTCGACAAAGATGGAAAGACGTATTCAGGATGCCAAGAAATTCTTGACGGGTGTCGTTCCGCAATTGGTTATCAAGGACGATGTCACCAATTTTATGGCTTTCGATGTGAAGTTTGTGCCTCAGGAACAGGACAAGATGGACATTCTTCGTCTACCGGAGACGCTTGCTGTGGCCAAGAACATCCGGATTGTCGTATGTATAGATGAATTCCAACAATTGGCTAATCTGCCTGATTATAAGAAGATGGAAGGCAAGATGCGGTCAGCATGGCAGCAACAGGAGCGTGTCACGTATTGTCTCTATGGCAGTAAGCGTCACATGATGATGGACATCTTCAACAATGCGAATTCGCCCTTCTACCGTTTTGGACAGATGCTTTTCCTTGACAAGATAGCCAAATCGGAGTGGATGCCGTTCATCATGGAAGCGTTCGAGAAGACAGGTAAACATATCTCAGAGGCTTTTGCCAGTCAGGTGTGCGATGTGGTCGAATGCCATTCATGGTATCTCCAACAACTATGTTATTTCATCTGGAATGCGGCGGCGGATGAAGTGGACGAACAGATTTTCCAATATGGTTTGCGACAACTTATCAACACCAATTCGCCGATGTTCCTGAGTGATACAGAGTCGCTGGCTCCAAGTCAGATTGAGATGCTCAGAGCCATCAAAGACGGCGTTCAGCAGTTGTCATCTGCTGAGACGAAGAATACCTATGCATTGGGAAATCCAAACACTATCAGCAAGAATAAGAAAGTGTTAAGAGATAAGGATATTATAGAGGAGAGAAAGGGGAAACTCTGGTTTGTCGATCCTGTCTATCGCCTCTGGTTCTCACAAGAGTATTGAAAACTAATGAATCGATATATGACACAAGATATGAAGGTGAATTCGATATTACATAGGATGGCTGGTCATCTTTGCCTCATGGAGACTATCTCTATGGGTCATTCAGATAATCTGAACGCCTCATTGAGATTATTCCTTATAGGGTAAAGGGATTATTCGAACGACTTGAAGAGACTATCCGGATGACGCGTTAAGATAATCCGAACGAAATCGGCTCGCGCGCGAATAAATAAATATGGCGAAATCGCCACAATTAAATAATATGGCAAAGAAAAGTGAGATAATAGTAAAGAATGTCAGTATCAGGACGATGAAAGTCAATGGTACTGATTACCTCTGCATCACGGACATTGCCAAGCAGAAGAATGAGGTTGAACCTAAGGATGTTGTCAAGAACTGGATGCGCCAGAAAAATACCCTGGAATATTTAGGTCTTTGGGAGAGATTGCATAACCCTGCATTTAAAGGGGTCGAATTCAACCCCCTTTTGGCTGAGGCAGGTAGTAACTCCTTTACTATGAGTCCTTCGAGATGGGTGGAATTAACTGCTGCTAAAGGTGAACGCCTGGTGAAACTCAACCAGATTGCCATTCAGCAGATGCGGGTACTGAACGATAATGAAGGTCGTAAACTGTTGAAGTAAAGAGATAAAAAATGTGACAGATGTAATGAGACGAAGAAAAGACGATATAAGACCCCTGAAAACTTGACTCGAGTCAAACGATGAAATGACTCGATTCAAGCGATGAAATGAGTCGAGTCAAACGATTGAACGAGTCGACTGGGGTCTCAGGAACAGAGAATAAGAGCAACAAAAAAAGATATGACAAGATAAAGGAATAATATATGAGTGAAGATATAAACGATAAAAAAAAGTCTGCTGATATCGTTAGCGAGCCTGAAGCAGGATTGGCATTGAAGGAAGAATCCTTCTGTGGTTCTGATTCAGAGACTGACTATGATTTTCAGGGAAAGGACTTTGGCTATGCAAGGACGTTGGACGAGTTGGAGCATGCCCTTGATGAGGCAGATTCTGAACGTAACGATCCCACGAAGTGGATTTCATCTATTGAGTTTCACACTCGACTGGAAAAAAGGTATCCATGGCTAAGGTAGTCTGGCGAGAGAAAGCCTCGCTTTTATTAGAGGCGCATCTTGACTACGCGTTGACGGAGTTTGGCCAAAAGGCTGTAAGCAATTGGTACAGAGACATTCAGCGTATTGAGACCCGTATGGCAATGCATCCGGAGTCATTCACACCAGAACCGTTGCTTGCCCATAGAGGTAAAGTGTATCGAGGAGCGATTATAATGAAGAATTTCAAGTTGATCCATTATTACGATAAGGATTGCGATACAGTCTATATAGACTATATTTGGGACATGAGGATGATCCCCGCCAAGTTAAGAAAGATGAAGTTAGAGTAACGACGATATATGACACAAGATATGAAGAAAGATATGATATTACACACAATAGGTAAACGATTAGTACGTAACGTACGCACTCTTTGTCCGTCACGTGCAAACTCCCAGTACGTCTTGTCCGGACTGCGTAACCTCAATAACAAAGACATTACGGCTCGTCGCTCACGAGATTACGGCACGTACCTCACGACATTACGGTTCGTTGTACCCCTGCTCATGGTACTAACCTTAGGGGCCACCACGGCGTGGGGACAGACGGATTATTCAGGAGTATGGTATATCGCCAGCGGTGGTAATACTAAAGAATCTGGTGGTTATACATATAGTAGTAGCACACCCGCTTCCAATTTCTACCTTGTGCCAACATGTGGGCCTGCTGTTGCAGCCAACAAATCGGATGTCTTCCACGACAACACTGGAGAACAAGAACCTTTCCTTACGACCTGTAAGATTGGTCAGGATAACGAGGCGGTATGGGTGTTGAAGCAGGTTACGGATGATGATGGCACTTTCTATTACGTCATACATGTCAAGACAAACAAATATGTGGTCTATGATCCTTACTTTACAGGCTATTCGGATCCTTCTACTGACGGCAATTGGCGAAGAAAGTGTATGCACCTGCAGTCATCATCGGATGAAAATGCCAAATTCGTAGTTGGGGAAAGGGATGAAGCAAATTATTTTATACCGAAAGTTTTTAAAGATAAAACACCGGGTAAAAAAACGCCTTACATATTTTGGAACATTTCTGATGGAAACAAAAACAACAGACAAGGCCAAGGCGCTAGTAACTATTGGAATGGACTTGTGGGATTGTATGGTCTTGATAATAATAGCTTAGTATTGGATCCCAACTCGAGATGGCAATTTGAAACTGCTCACCTTGCCGCCCCAACCATCAGTGACGTAAGCGCTTCCAACACCATTACCATCACCGATGCCAACAGTCTGCCTGCGGGTTATACTATACGCTATACCACAGGTGACGGCACCCAAAATGCTCCTACTGCCACAACAGGAACAGAGTATTCCGGTGCCATCGACGTGACAAGTAGTATGACTGTCAAAGCCGTTGTTGTGCGTTATGGCATTGTACTGACCAATGTGGCCTCCAAGGCTGTATCCCCTGCCGTCGAGTCTCCCACTGTGACCAACAACTTCGATGGCACCATCTCGTTGAACACTGCCACTCCTGGCGCCACGATATATTACACAACTAACGGTGACACCCCAGACAATAACAGTACACAATACGTTAATACGCCCTTCTCTTTGGGCAATGCCACGGTCATCAAAGCTATCGCCTATCTGGGTTCAGTATCTTCCGTTGTGACAACATACAATGTGCCGCAGTACACTACTCCTACCATCAGTTTCAACGACGCCACATCTCAGATTACCATCAACGGTCTAACTGGTGCCACTATCTATTATACCACTGACGGCAGTACTCCGACGGCAAGTAACTATACAGGCACTGGCACCACTACTGTCACCATCAATAACGTTTCTTCTGCCACCACCGTCAAGGCCATCGCCACTCATGCTGGCTACCTTGCTTCCGATGTGGAAACATTAGCTATTGCTCAGGTGGCCACGCCAACCATCCAAAGCGATGGCAACAACGGCATTTCCATCACCTGCGCCACCGAGGGTGCTACTATCTACTACACTACAGATGGTAGCACTCCCACGACCTCAAGCACCGAATACACCGGGTCTCTGACGGAGAATGTCAGTGGTGTCACCATCAAGGTCATTGCCGTCAAGGAGAATATGATTCCCTCAGCGGTAGGTAGTGGTACTGTGACACTTGCATGCTCTAACCCAACATTCGCCCGCATAGGAAAAACAGTTGCTATTTCTTGCAGTTTCCCAACAAGTGGCGTTACCATTCGATATACTATAGGAGGAGTTGACCCAGGCAATTCAAGTAATGTGTATTCTGGAGTTGTTGATGTTTCATCGGAAACATTACCTATTACCGTCAAGGCATACGCATCAGCAGCAGGATACTTGGACTCTGAAATTGCTACTTATACAATTACGTCGTTTGGCAGTGGTACGGCTGAAGATCCTTATACCATTGCTTCTTCTCAAGAGTTTAAAGAATTCATATCGAATGTAAATGCAGATTCTGGTAATGCTGCCGCATACTATCAGATTAAAGGCGATATTGATGCAAGTGGAAGCAGTGCAATAACAAGAGCGTTCACAGGTACACTGGAAGGAACTGCCAAGGCTGATGGCACATTCTATACCATAAGTAACCTTGACCATGCCCTGTTCAACACTATTAATGGTGGTACTGTGAAAAATGTAATACTTGATGATGTGAGCGTCAGTGGTAGCGGCAATGTAGGTGCTATTGCCAATGAAGCCACAGGTGACAGTCGCATCTATAACTGCGGCATTCTGAGCGGTTCAGTAGGCGGCCAAGATTATGTTGGCGGTTTGGTGGGGCTTCTTGATGGAAGTTCGCGCGTCATCAACTGCTTCAGTTATGCCGACATTACGAGTGGCTCCGTTAAGGCTGGAATAGTGGGATACAATAATGTTGCAACCGTTTATACTAACATTCAGACCATGGTGATGAACTGTATGTTTTATGGCGATATCGACGATAACAGCGGTAGTGTTTATCCAATCTATGGTGGCACAGAAATCAGTAATGATTACAACAACGGCACTAGTAAACGACTCAATAACTATAACTACTTCCTCTATGAGGCACCTTTCAGCGTGGGTAATCATATCACACAATACAACAGCGCCCTTGCAGCGGAGGGGCGTTTCCTGGTGCGCTTTGAATTCTATCGCCACCTACTCAACTCCACCCGAGAATTGGCGGCATGGTACGCCACAGGTAATGCCAATAACGGCAAAGGTGTAGGGGCTGCCAACAAGATGGCAAAATGGGTACTCGACAAAAGTATTGCGCCTTATCCTATTCTGAAGGTGCAAGATACTTACCCATCGGTGGTCAACTATGCACCCAGCGAAGTGATGATAGATGCCGACAACGAACACCGTAACGAAGGGCGAAAGTTAGGAACTTTGACGGTGAACATCAGTATAGGGTCAGGTTATCCCACAGGCGCTGCCATCAAAACAGGCAAAAGCCAAATCACACTTACTCGCACCGACAAAGACCCCGACAACTATAATTTCAACTATGACAAGATACAACTGCCCTATTACAATGAGGTGGGTACAGGCAACTGTACGCACAACAAAGCGGTGACTGGATGGAAAATTACAAGTATGACAAACGGTACGCAGGGAACCTTTACTGCTTCAGACACTTGGGATGGCTATAACTTCGCTGACCGTGCCCATTATGCAAAAGATCTCAATGGCACGAGCGGTCGCGTTTTTTCACAAGGTGGCTACTTCAACGTACCCGAAGGAGTGACGGCCATTAACATCGAACCATATTGGGCCAATGCCGTCTATCTCTCCGACGCTTGCTACGACCGTTATGGATACGGTGCCACTGATGACTTGACACAGGTAGGTGGTGGTCAACGCTACACCGGCGGTAACACCTATTCCATTAATGGTGACAATCAAGTGGTATACACCACTATTGCCAACGCACTTGGAGGACTTAGCAATGCCTCTTCGGTCTATGACAATGCTGTAGTGCTGGTGGGCAACTACCACCATAGTGATGGTATAGGAGGTGGAGCCGGAAATGAGTTGGCATCGAACAAAGACAAGGCTTTTACCATCATGTCGATTGACCTCAATGAGGACAACGAACCCGATTACAGCCTTATCTTCCGAAGTGGCAAGCAGAAGACAGTTTCTCCCATTCGCTACGATTTTATTAATGTGCCAGCCATGGCTATGGCGCATAAGATGGCCACCCATGGTGACCTTGCCATTCCCGGCAACTGCAAACCCCTGGGATGGTTTGAAATCACCACTACGGCGTTGATGCGTTTCAACCAATTTGAATACGACAGCGAGTCGAAAAAGATCGAAGCCCCAATTATCCTGATGGGCGGTGTTATCGAACAGTTTGTCTCAACGAATGGTAATCCTCCAAATCCCTGGCGAACCAATTACCTACTGTTTGGCGACAATGTGTGGTTCAAGGTATGCAGTAATGGATGCCACATGGAGAAAACCTATGGAACACCTCACATACCTATTTCTGTCACTGGTGGCGACTATGAAGAGTTCTACCTGTCTGGCTTTTTTGCCCCCAAAGCGGTTGCTGCTGACGACAATGCCGAAGGATATATCGACGGAGGCCGCTTCGGTGAGGTGGCCGGTGGCGGACAGGAGGAAATCAAGGGCAACGTCACGTGGCTCATCGACCATGCCGATATTGAGAATTTCTATGCCGGAGGTATCAATGCTGCAAAGAGTATAAAAGGTGACATTTCCACTACTATTAAGAACAGTCATGTGGGAGTGTTTTGCGGTGGACCTAAGTTTGGTGATATGGCATCTGGAAAAACTATTGGGGTCACTGCTAACAACTGTACCTTCGGCACTTATTTCGGAGCGGGCTTCGGAGGCACGTCCTCTTATAAGGATCAGGTTTACAATGTATACCAAAAGTTAAACTATAACGAGTGGAATACTAAATTAACATCAAACTATAAAAGCAATACCCGAGGTTATTATAAGGTGGATGCATCAAAGGACATTGACGGAATACTTTACGACTATGAGTATGAGTTGTTTGGTGGCTCCACTGGCAACGTCCACCGTCTGTATATGCTGTATGCCTCCTTCTCGAAAGCACAGACCAACAACGCCTCATCCACTTTAACTGGCTGCACAGTGACTGGTAACTTCTATGGTGCCGGCTCGTTGGGCGCTGTGGTTGGTGACGTCACATCTACATTAAACAATACCCAGGTGCTCGGAAGCGCCTTTGGTGCAGGCTATTCGGTGACGATACCCAAGGTCGATGTTCGCAATCTCGGTAGTTTCGATCCCGAGCCCTCATATAACGAAACTACCGCTGTGTATGTAAAGGCTGGTTTCCCCGGCACGACACAGTATGAATGGACGACAGTGGAAAGTCTCTCGTCGGATGATAACGCCCTGAACGATACAGATCATACCATCAAAACAAAGTTGCCGACCACTGGTCTCGGGTCGGTGACTGGAAATGTCACCCTCACCATCAAGGGCTACAGCGAAGTAGGCGGCAATGTCTTTGGTGGCGGCGAATCGAGTAGTGTCATAGGGGCTGGCAATAAAGTCACCGTCAACATAGAGGGCAATACCCAGATCCTCGGTAATGTCTTTGGTGGTGGCGATAAGGGTGTCGTGGAAGGCAGCACGCAGGTGAATATAGGAGAAATACCGACTAGCAGTAGTGGCTCAGGTAGCGGCTCTGGCGGTGAATCAGGCGGTGGCTCTGGTAATTGAAGAATGAAGAATAAAAAGAAATAAAATATGGATGTAGCATTTCTTTTAGACAAGTACTTTAAGGGAGCGAAGAACGTCTCGATAGACGTGTTTGATGCGCAGACATTAAACACCGTCTATAAGGATGTCATCAATGCGATGACATCCCACTTCGAGATTGAAATCAGCGTTCTTCAGGCCCTGAGTTACTGTCTTTACGAGATGATGGATAACGTCCATATTCATTCCGGTAAGCCGTTGGGTACGGCAATGACGTATTATGACGGCCCTCAACATACGCTTTGCATATTGATTGCCGATGATGGAATGGGTATCAGAGCATCTTTGTCAGAGAATGAGAAATATAAGGACATCACAGAGGCCGACGCTCTTCGATTGTGTCTTGAAGATCAGATAACAGACGGAAAGGGTATGGGATTTGGACTTTACACGACATCGAAACTTGTGGACAGTATCGGCAAGAAGTTCATTTTGCATTCGGGTACCCATAAACTGGTTGTAGAAGACAACAAGACCTCTGTGATAGAAAATGGTTTTTGGCAGGGAACACTTATCTATATGGAGATAGGCACTGCGACAGAGATTGACCCGGGTCAGGTGGTTGACCATCGGACTGATGTGGAGGAAGAATATAATGAGAGTTTTATTGAAACTGGAGAATTAGAATCGTTATGGTAGAATTTAAGTTTATAGAATACGGGACAGATTTTGGAACGCGCGATATGGGACAGAAGTTGCGCCAAAAACTGCTGGCACTCATAGAAACTGGTGAGAAGGTCGTTCTTGACTTCACCGGTGTCAATGTGGTGTCTAACTCGTTTGCGGATGAGTGCATTGCAAAGTTGCTGCTTGAAATGCCTCTGGATGAACTTAAGCGCCATACGACTTTCTGTGGCTTGAACCCGATAGCTGAACGTAGCATATTAGTGGCACTCCAGCGCAGATATAAGGTGATTGGAAAGAAGAATTGAAAAGAATAACAGACGACGATATGACATACAAGGATAGATACAGACTGATATACACTTTGTTACTGACAGCCCTGCTGGCTGGCGGAAGCTTGAATGTAATGGCGCAGGGCGTTGTAGTCCACGGCAATGTCTATGGCGGTGGCAACCTAGCCGACGTGAAGACCAATACTGCTGTAAATATGAGCGCCGGTACGGTAAAAGGTAATGTGTTCGGTGGCGGCAAGGGTACTGGAGAAAACTCATTCACATGTGATAAAGCCATGGTGGGAGAAGAAGTAGCCGATAACGCGTGCGAAGATCCCGATTCAGAAACGAATAAAAATAAAGGAACAATAGTCACCATCAGTAACGGCACTGTGGGAACCCTTGAGGGAACTGGGGATACCCAAACGCTAAAAGATGGTACTGGCAACGTCTATGGTGGCGGTGAGGTTGGCCGCGTGGAATGGAATACGCAAGTGAGGATAGGCGTTGGGACTGGAGGAGGAACATTCGCGCCCGTTATTTATGGAAGTGTATTTGGTGCAGGAAAGGGCTTGGAGACACATGGTTATTCGGCTCTGGTGCGTGGCAATAGTACGGTCACCGTTCAAGGCGATGCCAAGATTGGTTATAACGTATATGGTGGCGGCGAGAATTCAACGGTGGGCAGATATTGGGTGAAAGATATTCCCGCAACTGCTTGTACAGGTGAAACACCACCTACAGCTCCTACCGATTTGCCTACTGGAATGCCGTATAAACAGAGAAAAGGCGGAATCTGTCATGTCACCATTCAGGGTAATGCAGATATAGGATATAATGGCGCAACAGATACAAAAGGAAATGTCTTTGGTGCAGGCAAGGGAGTTGAGCCCCATTTTGTTGCAAGTGGACCAGGTATGTCCCAAAAGATGACTAACACAAATGAGCTGGTAGGTTTTACCGCTACAACTGGTCAAACTGCCGAAGAAGCTTATTTAGAGTTCCTTCAAACCTTGTCCTTAGTCACCAATTCTTATGTGACCATCGACGGATCGGCCAAAGTCAAAGGTTCCGTCTATGGTGGTAGCGAGAGTGGATTTGTACAGACCAATACTAACGTAACGATTCTGGGTAGTGACTGCGTAATTGGTACGACAACCTATGGTAACGTCTTTGGCGGCGGAAAAGGTCTTTCGACATTTGCTGAAGCCGGAAAGGTGAAAGGAACCACTACAGTAGCTATCAGTGATGGTACTGTTAAGGGTAACGTCTATGGTGGTGGAAGTTTGGGTGATGTGGGTACCATCACAAAGCCAGCTGATTACAATTATACTTGGAAAAAGACCGATGGCAGCAATAACTATAACATCCATTACAATAACGATATCACTGGTACAAACACTAATAGTGGTATTTGCACGGTTACTATCTCCGGTGGTACGATAGGTACCGGTGGAACTGTGTCATCCGAGCATGGTAATGTGTTCGGAGCAGGTCGGGGTCTTGATGACACATGGTGGTGTGAGAAAGCCATAGCGTTCGCAACAGATGTCAGCGTCACTGCTGGCACGGTGAATGGTAACGTCTATGGTGGCGGTGAGATAGGTCGTGTGGAAGATGATGCGAAGGTGACAATAGGAGATCCGGCTGTAACAGATGCTCTTGAAATCACTGGCAGCGTGTTCGGTGCAGGTGCTGGCAAAAAGACACATGGCTACTCGGCTTTGGTGCGTGGCAATGCTGATGTCACCATTCAGGGCATTGCCAAGGTTGGAGGTAGTGTCTATGGTGGTGGCGAGATAGCCTCGGTGGGAAGATTCAAAGTCGATGGTGGATTACCGTCAAAACCACAAAGCGGTGGAATATGTAAGGTTGCTGTCAAAGACGATGCCGAAATCACGGGCAACGTATTTGGTGCTTGTAAAGGTGTTGAGTCTGAATATGTTCAGAGTAACTATAAAAGTTTCTGCAGTATGCAGACCCATGCAATCGGTACAAAAGATAAAGACGGTAATGATTTGGCAGAAAACACCTATTGGAATTATTATGAACCAAACCATACTTTTATCTGGAGATATTATCCTACAGAGGCTGAATACCTTGTGTTCCTTAAAACATTGGCCTTAACTAGCAATACCGAAGTGACCATCGATGGAAGAGCCACTGTCAATGGCTCTGTCTATGGTGGAGGCGAGTTGGGTATTACTTTAGGAAATTCGACTGTCGACATGCTTGGTGGTAGCGTGATCCATAATGTATTTGGCGGTGGCTCACTGGCCGACACGAACACCACAATGTGGGATGCCACTCATAATCAGCTGTATGATTATGTTGAGCTCGAATTGATAAATGGCTTGTCACATGTGACAGGTTATTATGAAAAGTCGGGTGATGATTATACATTAACCTCAGATGTTACAGCACAATCAGGCCATACCTATTATGCTATTTACAAGACTAAAGTCAACCTGCTTGGTGGAACGATTGGTGGTGATGCATACGGTGGCGGTCTGGGACGATTGGCCAAGGCTGAGGTGGCTGCTGATCCAAGCAATAACATAGCAGGCCAGGCTGCTGTCAAACCCATTGAGGCCAGGGTCTATGGTGATGTCAAGGTGAACCTGAACGGTATGACGGTCGGTGAGTGGAATGATGCTTCTACCACCATTCAGTCGCTCCTGTCGACTACTGCCATTGATGGTAATGGCGATAATGATAGAACGGATAACGACGACGACTACTATGTCGTAAAATCCAAGGGCTGTATCGTTAACCGTGTCTTTGGATGTAACGACCTGAACGGTTCGCCCCAAGGCAATGTCATGGTGCATGTCTTTGCTACGCAGAATGCTTCTGCTTCAAAGACAGTTGTTGGAGACAAGTTCATCAATGACAATATTGATTTAACCAAAGGGACAAGTGAAACCGACGAAGCATATTTGACAAGACTAAAAGATATTCATGCAAAAGAGATTGTATTAGCCACCGCATTAAGCATTAATACAAGCTCCTATGAGATTGGCGAATCTGCCACTTCGTCTGAAGTCAAAACGGCTATCAATAATGTAATTGGAGCTATCAATGAAAAAACAGCAGCACAAATTAATGCTGTCAAGTACGATCTGAAAGCAGTGTATGGCGGCGGTAACGAGGCTGCGTATAATCCTGTAACGCCTTATCATCCCACAACGGCGGCTACTGGCTCTAAGGTTCAGGTCATCATTGAGGGATGTGAATATACCAGTATTGAGACGGTGTATGGTGGCGGTAATGCTGCACCTGTTCCTGAAGCAAATGTGGCAATTAAAGCCGCTTACGAGATAGAGACAGTGTTTGGCGGTGGTAATGGTAAAGATAACAAAGAGAGTGACAACTCCGTTAATGAAGGTGCTGACATCGGTACGCTTGACCATGGGAGCACCACTTACGGAACGGGCAACGCCAACACCCTGATTACCGGTGGCTATATCCATGAGGCCTATGGTGGAAGTAACGAGCGTGGTACCATCATGGGTACGGTGAATCTTACTTCCAATGCCATCTCTCCTTGTGACATGCTTGTGAAAAAGATGGTGACTGCTGGTAAGAATGCCGACATCATGGGTGATGCCATTACTGTCCTAGGCTGTATGCCTAACTCATGGGTGGATGAGTACTATGGCGGTGCCGACAATGCCAACGTGCATGGCAACGTGGAACTAACCATCACTAGTGGTAACTTCCACAAGGTGTTTGGCGGCAACAATAAGAGTGGCATTATCATGGGCCATATCAAGGTAAATATCGAGGAGACTGGCTGTATTCCTATCAATATCGATGAGTTGTATCTCGGTGGTAACAATGCGGCCTATTCTTACTTTGGCTATTATGTGGTGCCTGAAACAGATGAAAATGGCAACATTGTAATGGAAGATGGCAAACCCAAACCTCTTCTTACAGATGGCAGACTTACTTTTGAGCCAAGAGTATCAGCAACGGATACTCACAAGGCGGTAAAGAAGATGTTCAGAGGGACCAATTATGAGGAATATTCCGGAACAGGAGATGATACATTCTCTCATTACGACGAACATCCTGAATTGAACATTATCTCCTGTACTCATATTGGCCAGGTGTTTGGCGGTGGTTATGGAACAGGTGCTACCATGTATGCTGACCCGACAGTGAATATCAATATGATTCAGGGAAACAATTATAGCAATATTACCCAATCAGATGATAACCCTTATCAGTTGGGTGAGATTGGTGATGTGTTCGGTGGTGGTAATGCGGCCGATGTCATTGGTGATCCAACGGTGAATATCGGTACAGTGGAGAATGTCCAACTTCATCAGAGCCATAATGCAACTGATGGCTATACGATGAGTGGAAATCAACCCGTTCTTGGTGCCTACATCACAGGAAGTGTGTATGGCGGCGGTAAGGGTGAAGCAGATAACTTCTTCTGCGACAAAGCCATGATTGGAAAAAATGGTGATGGTATAGCCAATCCAATTGGCGGACCGACTGTCAATATCTATAAAGGTATTGTGATAGGTAACGTCTATGGCGGCGGTAAGGTTGGACGAGTGGAAAAGAACACTGAGGTGACGATTGGACACGGAAATGGCGGATCAGGAACAGGTTCACCTATCATTAAAGGTAACGTGTTCGGAGGCGGTGCCGGTGTAAATACACACGGATACTCTGCGCTGGTACGAGGCAATCCTACCGTCCTTATTGAGGGCGATGCCAAGGTCTTGGGCAGCGTCTATGGCGGTGGTGAGATAGCTTCGGTGGCCAGATATGATGTCAGTGGCGGAGCACCGGTTGCTTTGGCACAAATCAATGGCCATTACAGCGGTTATTGTACCGTAACTGTTCAAGGCTATGCCGAAATAGGGCCTGACGGCATGAAGATGTATCATTCGGAAATAACAGACGGAACAGATAAACCCGATGACTTCGGCCACGTCTTCGCTGCCGGCAAGGGAATCCTGCCTAAAGTTTATGATTACACAGTTCCTACATCTACAGATTATCATAGTACTACTTATGAAATAAAAGAGCATATGCCCAGACGTATGGTGCTTTATAAAGATAAAAAGAGTTCCTATTGGGAGTATGTTGACCAGAATTTTGTTGAACCAGCAAATGCTACTGCAAGTGATTTAGCGAACCAAAATGTTTGGGAATACTTCTCAAGTGAGGAAGCTTATTTCGATTTTATTGAAACGTTGGCTCTATCCACTCAGACTGAATTGACTATTGGCGGACACGCCTTTGTGAAAGGTTCAGCATATGGTGGCAGCGAGAATGGTACTGTGCAGTTCAATACGAATGTAACCATTCAGGGGAATTGCCAGATTGGCCAGGGTAAAGAGATTACCACGCGCTATGAAGACTATACGGGTGGCAGCTTGTTTGGTTTAACTACTCCTCCTATAAAATCAGGTTCTGGCCCTACGGCTGTATATTATGACTTGGAATGTGCCAGCTGGGATTATGGCAAGGTTGAGGGAAGCAATACTATCTATGCCCCTTACGACCCGAACGCTAATGCTACGGCTCCTTTGGATAAATATCCAGCAGTAGGAACTGCAACTGCTAAATCAACCGAAGGCGGCAGACGCATTGCTTCGGATGGCCATACCTACTACGGCAACGTGTTCGGTGGTGGCTCAGGTAGTGTACCTTATTTCGATACCCGGAAGGGTATAAGCAGGTACATCATGACTGCAGGACAGGTTAAAGGTGATGCAACTGTTACCATCGAAGGCGGTCATATCTTGACCAATGTCTATGGTGGCTGTGAAGCTACCAATGTACTGGGTAAAGCTACAGTTACGATGACAGACGGTACAATCGGCGTGCCGCGTACCTTGGCTCAGATTGATGCTCATCCCGTCACTTGCTATTTGTTCGGTGCAGGTAAGGGCGACCAGCGTGTATTCTTCAACAAAGACACGAACGTGGAGGATGTTGAGGTAGAGATTACCGGTGGCAAAATCTTTGGATCCGTCTTTGGCGGCGGTGAGGATGGTCATGTGCTGCGTGATGTGACGGTGACCATCGGTGCTGCTGGTGTGAATGGTGCATCGCCGTCCGGCCCGTCTATCGGCAACTGGGGTACCAGCTATGTCGATGGCAACGTGTTTGGTGGTGGTCGTGGCTTCGGAGGCGATGCCTATACGGCGGGTAATATCGCAGGCAGCGTTAAGATGGAAATCAAGGGTGGTAGCATACTCGGTTCCGTCTACGGCGGTGGACGACTGGGCTCTGTGGGCTATGGACTGTTTGATGCGGTAACTAATGATGTGATAACACCTGGCTATGGAGAGATGCGAAAAGACACCGACACCGAAACAGGTTTCAGCACCGATGGATTCTTCACGAATGGTCGTGGTCACATCGACATCACTATCAGTGGTGGTACTATCGGTAATACTCTTGAATATATTGTTCCTAATGCTACTAATATGGCAGAGGCTGGTATCCCTGAAAATGATCGTGACATTAGCAAATGGAATGATGATAACAAGTATTGGGATACATGGAAGGAATTCTACAACATCTCCAAGACGGAGTTTGATCCAATTACCGGACAGCTGACCCACACGAAGGGTGGCAACGTCTTTGCGGGCGGTATGGGACGTTTCTACAAAGTTGACGGCAATACGTACATCACCGATATTGACTGGCGGAAGTTGGGTTGCGTCAAGAGCACCAAGCTGAGCATCACAGGCGGCACCATCAGGAGCAATGTCTATGGTGGCGGCGAGCTTGGACAAGTGGTGGGTTATCATACTGTCAAAGATGCTCAAGGTAATATAGTTTACACTGACGCAAATAATACCATTGCTGAAGTGACTGGTACCGAAATCACCATTCAGGGAAGCAATACTACTATCGGTTCTGAGGTTAAAGACGGTGAAACAGTGAAATACACCTTCGGTAGCGTCTTTGGCGGTGGCTATGGCAGCCTTATGGATGAAATTCCTGGTACCACGTCGAAGCCCAAGTTTGATGCCGGTCTTGTCAAGGAAGACACAAAGATTGACATGCAGAACGGTGAGGTAAAGGCCAGTATCTATGGCGGTGGCGAGATGGCCAGTGTGGAAGGAAGCACCGATGTAGCGGTTAGCGATGGTACTGTGGGTATAGCACCAATTACTATTTCCAACACCAAACGCTATTTCGGCGGTGCCAAGATGGGTAATGTCTATGGCGGCGGCAGCGGTCATGGCAACACTGTGCGTTCCGGAAAGATTTTCAAGAACACCAATGTCTCCATCAGTGGTGGTACTATATACCATAATGTATATGGTGGTGGCGCTTATGGTACGGTGGGTGATTTCGATTATACAGAAGACCCAAATGAGAATAATAAGGTCGTAGGCGTTAAAGGTCTCAAGACTTCCGGCACAGGCGTTGCCACAGTCACTATTACTGGCGGTACAATCGGAACTGACGGTAAGGAGAACGGCATGGTGTTCGGCTCTTCGCGAGGTGACATCAATGAGCCTGGTAAGCGTGATGACCATACGGCCTGGGTCTATGATGCAAATGTTACCATAGGCACCTCTGGTGAGGGTACTGCAGCACCTCAGCCTCAAATCAAGGGTTCCGTCTATGGCAGCGGCGAGAACGGTCATACCTTCAACAATACCGATGTAAAGATATACAGCGGCACTATCGGCATTACTTCTGGATATGATATTACTTATACCGAGAATGGCCAAACGGTAACAAAAGGCGGTGCTGACTATCCCTATCGTGGCAATGTCTATGGTGGCGGTTGCGGTACGGATAAGTATTATTCGAATCATGAAGAAGAGATCCACGATGGTAACGGCCAACTCTACAACGCTTTGGCAGGCATCGTGTATGGCAACACCAATGTCACCATTACTGGCGGTCACATTGTTCGCAATGTTTATGGCGCTGGTGCCATGGGTTCGGTGGGAAGGTATGCCAAGTATGAAAGCGGTGAAAACAAGGGTAAAGACAAGATTATAAAGAACAGTAGCGTAACCAACGGCTTCGGTCTCAGCTGGCCCTACAAGTTCGAGTATGCTTTAGATGCCACCAGTACTGAACAAAACACGGTTTATACTGGTAAAACCACTATCGACATCAGTGGCGATGCACGCATCGGCTGTGGTGGTACTGACGACGGAAATGTGTTTGGAGCTGCCAGAGGTTCGGCAGATGTCGGAGAATACGGCATTACAGAACAGCGCTATGAGGAGGCTCTTTTGGCCAACGTCAGGGAGACAGAGGTGAAAGTTCGTTATGATACTACACCAACCAACCTGTCAGTGGCGTCATCAACGGGTACTGGAGCTTGCATCACCGGCTCGGTATTCGGTGGCGGTGAGGATGGTCACGTCTATGAGAATGCCAAGATAGAAATCACTGGTGGTTTGATAGGCCATAGCGTCTATGGCGGTGGTAAGGGTAAGGGTACTTACCCAGGTAAGTTGAAGGAAATTACAGGAAACCATGCCGAGTATGAGACCGATGTCGCAAGCTGGATTGCCGGTAAGATATATGGCAACACTTGGGTCAAGATGACGGGTGGCCATGTGATGCGTAACGTCTATGGTGGTGGTAACCTGGGTTCCGTGGGTAAAGGCAACTATGCTGGCGGAGCAGGAGACTATTATCCAGCTGGCTACGGTGAGAAGATCACTACGGCTCTCTCTGAGAATACTGATTTTATGGGAAGCGGAAAGGCCAAAGTCGAGATTCTTGGCGGAACCATTGGCACCCCTGATGGTGAGGAAGCCTACTTGGCTACGGGCAACGTGTTCGGTAGCAGTCGCGGTAGAACGGCAGCCGACGTGGGTGCACTTTCGCCACGTTATGAGTATGCTCCCGATTTCTTCCTCGGCTATTGCAACGAGACCGAAGTCATCATTGGTACAGAGGCCACAGGTACTGTAGGAGGAACAGATTATGTTGCTGCCAGTGGCCCTACCATTTACGGCTCTGTCTATGGCGGCGGACGCGACGGACATGTGCGCAGGGAAACAAAAGTGACCATCAACGAAGGCACGATAGGTGTTCCCTATACTGATACTACAGCTCTTGACCTTGCTACCACAACCACACAGTGGAGGGATCGCGGCAATGTGTATGGCTCTGGTTCTGGTCTTGGAACCTATGAGACGAAGGTTTTGAAGTCAGGTGCAGCAGGCACGTCGGCTACCGATTATGTCACCTTTACCAGACATGGCACGTCGTCAGGTTCCGTCACCGACTTTACGACGGTTGACATCAAGGGCGGTACCATCTATCAGAATGTCTATGGTGGTGGCGCACTCTCCAGTGTCGGACCTCCAAGGTTAGGACAGACAGAAGACCCCCAAAAAACAATAACACTTTGTAAGGTAACTATTGAAGGTGGTCAAATAGGAACAGAAAATGGCTGGACCCAAGGCTATGGCGGCAGCGTGTATGGTGCCAGCCGTGGTGGTGGTCTCTATACCTTCAGTTCCGAAGAGGTTCCTCAAGGGAGTGTTCCCGCAAACGAATCGGCAGACAAATATGCCACGACTTGCTATACAGAGGTCAATATGAATGGCGGTACCGTCTGGGGCGATGTCTATGGCGGCGGCGAGGCCGGTATCGTGAAGCATGATACCGATGTCAACCTGATGGGTGGCGTTATCAAACACGATGCCTACGGTGGTGGACGTGGTATAACCACTATTGCTGCTAATGTGGGCAACGTGACGGTGGATCTGAACGGAACGACTACTGGTTCGCAATCCGGCGGTTATACCGGTACACCAATAGGCGGTGTCGACAGTAATGAGAATACTGCCAAAGGCTGCGTCGTCGGCAGGGTATTCGGATGTAATAATGTCAATGGTACGCCTAAGGGCAGCGTGCTGGTCTATGTGCATGCCACACAGAGAGCCGGGGCTGCCAACGTTGCTGCCAAGACGGCAGCCACGAAGAACAGCAATGGCGAATATGACTTCAAATCCTTCGACGTGGAGGCGGTCTATGGCGGCGGCAACTTAGCAGCCTATGAACCAACCAAAGCCATTACTGGTACGGCAGCAGAAAAAGAGGAGGCCAAAACGGTTGTCATCATCGATGGCTGTTATCTTACCAGCATCGGTCAGGTGTATGGCGGCGGTAATGCAGCTTCTGTGTCAGCTACCGATGTCACCGTCAATGGTGCTAAAGAGATTGGCGAGGTGTTCGGAGGCGGTAATGGTAAGGATGATGTGTCATACGACAGTGGTGTCACAATCAAACCTAACCCTGGAGCCAACGTGGGCTATAGAAATTATTCTGAACATTACCAAGATGGAACTGTTTGGAAAGTTAGGGATATGGCAGCCTATGACACCAAAGAAGAAAGAGAGGCAGCCACTGACCCAGAAACAGGCATTGTCTATGGTACAGGTAAGACGCAGGTGACCATCTATGGCGGTAATGTCCATGCCGTCTATGGCGGCTCGAACACAAAGGGTAACGTACGTGTGGCTTCTGTAGCCCTGCTCGACGGTGAGACCAACCAGTCGTGTGACTTCAATGTGGATGAGGCCTACGGCGGCGGTAAGAATGCCGATATGGACGGTACGGCTACGCTGATTATGAATTGTATCCAAGGCATGAAAGAAGTATATGGTGGTGCTGAGGATGCCGACGTGCTGGACAATGTGGAACTAAATATCACCAATGGTACGTTCGACCAGGTGTTTGGTGGCAACAACAAGGGCGGACGCGTCGCAGGTTCCATTACCGTGAACATTGAGGAGACGGGCTGTCAGCCGGTCATCATCGGTGAGCTTTATGGCGGCGGTAACCTGGCAGGCTACTCCATCTATGGCTACAAGCAGGTGAACGGCAAGTGGAGGCCGCGTACATCAGACACCGATGAAGGTACAGGTCCTAATACACCTTATGCTTCTCCGGTAGTCAACGTGAAGTCGTTCACCGGCATCGGTAACGTCTTTGGCGGTGGCTATGGTCAGGGTGCTGTGATGGTAGCCGACCCAACGGTGAACATCAATGTGGTGAAGGGAAGGTTCAGTGATAAGACATCGGCTGAGCGGTTCACTGTCAAGGGCTATGTGCTTGAAGATGATCCTAATAATAGTGGAAAGAAACGCTATTCCAAGACGATAGGCGGCAATACGGTGTATGTTCCTGAACACGAAGAGAACACCATCGGTGCCATCTACAATGTCTTCGGTGGCGGTAATGCTGCCGAGGTCATCGGCACGCCTCACGTGAACATCGGTACGTTGACGGGCGAGGTTATCAGTCTTGTATCGAAGCCTATCGAAGACAGTGAAGGTAAGACGCCTTCGCAGGATGGTTGGACGCCCTCATACGAAATAAGGACCGTTGAAGGTGTCGACATCCGTGGCAACGTCTTCGGTGGCGGTAATGAGGCAGCGGTGACGGGCGACACCAAGGTGGTTATCGGAAAGAACGATGCCGTCAAGACCTATAGCTTCACCTCGTTTGATGCGGCAAGTGGAGGAAATGTCTGGTCTTCAGGCCTTGCACAGACCACAGGTGAAACTAAGAACGGTTTAGCCGAGGTGGTCATCCTTACCAACGGCAAGTACGGTGACTTTGTGGGACAGAAGTACTATGTCAGTCCAAATGCAACAGCAAACGGTACTGCAAGAACAGAACTGATGGATGCAAGTGGAAATGGTACCTCACTCTATGTTGCCATCAAGCCATTTGAGCAGAAGAAGACCTATAGCTTCACATCATGGAGTGCCTCAACTGGAGGTACAGAATATAGCTCAGGTACCGCTGCTCCTACTGGCAACTTCAAAATCTTCAACAACAAGGAGTATATGCAGATTGAGGTGCTCACTAATGGAGAGGCCAGTTGGGTAGGCAGGACATTCTATGTTCCCGTAAATGCAGCAACAGACGGAAATACAAGAACGCAACTGCGCAAGGCAACTGGTGATCCGGAAGCTGTTTGGGTTTCAATAAGCGAATAAAAAGGGGATGATTTTTACAAGGCCTTCCAACACTTTTTACATGGCTTTCAAAAAAGTGTTGGAAGGCCTTCCTGCAAAAAATCCATAGCCAATGGATTTTTTACTAAGAAATTTGGATAATAAATAAAAAACTTGTATCTTTGCAGTATCACGTGTAATAGATGCATTATGATAGAATTCAGGTTTATAGACTACGGAACAGATTTTGGAACTCGCGACATGGGTCAGAAGTTGCGTCAAAAGCTATTGACACTTATCAAGGATAATGAGAGAATTGTACTTGATTTTACAGGTGTTAATGTGGTGTCTAATGCATTTGCCGATGAATGTATTGCTAAACTGCTTCTCGAGATGTCGCTTGACGAGTTGAAGTGCCATACCACCTTTCGCGGACTGAACCCTTTGGCAGAGCGAAGCGTGCTGGTGGCACTACAACGCAGATATAAGGTTTTAACTGAATCACGAGCCTAATGCCGTGAGCAGTGAGCCGTAATCTCATCCTTAAAGAGATTACGGTTCCTGTTTTTTAGGAGGCGGAGCGATGCTTGTCGAGCTTGTGAAGGAAGAAGTTGAAGGCTTCGAGGCCGACAAGGACGAGGAAAGTGGCGGCGGCTGAGAGAATGTACATGCCACCTCCGCAAGCCAGACCAATGGCGGCTGTCACCCAAAGGCCGGCGGCGGTGGTGAGGCCGCGCACGACGTTTTCACTCTTATGGAAGATGATGGTACCGGCACCGATGAAACCGATACCCGATACGACTTGGGCTGCTACACGAGAGACATCCCAACGGTGTTCGGGTGTGCCGAGTGCACCCTCGAAGCCGTAGGCAGAAACGATCATAAACAGGGCTGAGCCTAAGGCTACCAGGAAATGGGTGCGCATGCCGGCTTCCTTCGACCGGTATTCACGTTCCAAACCGATGGCACCACCCAGCAGAGCTGCCACGAAGATGCGCAAGATAAATTCCCAAGTCATTTCCATAATTTACAATTTGACAATTTACAATTTACAATTGATTTTGACAATTTACAATTCTTTTTTGTAGCAGCGGTGGCGGCGGTGGATGGTGGATTCCAAGTACTGCCATTGGGAGAGAACACCCTCGTTGGACTCCATCTGCGGACCCGTTATGGCCCACTCGAAGCCATAGGCCTGGAACTGACGGATGAGGTCGTCGAAGATGAGGGCATTGGCACCCTTGCTGCGGTATTCAGGCAGGACACCGATGAGCAACAGGTCGACGGTGTCGGTCTGGTGCCATTTCAGGATCTTCAGCAGGTGCCACCAGCCGAAGGGCAGGAAGCGTCCGTCGTTGGTCTTCTGCAGCGCCCGCGAGAACGAGGGGAAGGTGATGCCGAAGCCCACCATCTGGTCGCCGTCCATGATGGCGGTGACGAGGTTGAGGTCGGCTATCTTGATATAGTCGTTGACCAGTTTGTCGATCTGTTTCTGTGAGAGTTGGCTGAAACCGTAGAGGTCTTTATAGGTGGCATTCAGCAAGTCGAAGACTTTCTGGCCGTAACCTTCCTGGATCAATTCGTGGCGGGTGAACTTATGCACCCTCAGTCCGTAGCGCTTGCGCACCATCTCCGTCAATTTGGCAAACTTCTCGGGCACGACTTCTGGCACTTTTACCTTGCACTCCACATAGTCATTGTCTTTCTCGAAGGCCATCTGCTCCATGTGATGCGAGTAGTAGGGATAGTTGTAGTTGATATACATGGTGGAGAGTTGGTCGAAGCCCTCAACGAGCATACCTTCGCGGTCGGTATCGATGAAACCCAACGGTCCGGCAATCTCCGTCATCCCCCTGGCTTGTCCCCAGTTTTTCACTGCCTTTATCAGGGCGGCAGACACCTCTGGGTCGTCGATGAAATCAAACCATCCGAAACGGACGGCTTTGCGATTCCAGCGCTCATTGGCTCGGCGGTTGATGATGGCCGCCACGCGACCGACGATTTTGGGTGTTGGGTGTTGGGTGTTGGGTGATTGCTTGTAAGCAAGGAAATACTCCGCCTCGCAGCATTCGAAGGAGGGGTTCTTATCCCGTCGCAGAGTTGCCATTTCATCGGAATATAAATAAGGTACGGCACAATCGTTATCGCGATATAGGTCGTAGTAAAACTGAATAAACTGCTTCAGTTCCCGTTTCGTTTCAACGCGTTTGATTTTAATCATTGGTGCAAAGTTACGAATAAACGAGAGAAAAACCAAATATTTTTGAGTTTTTCCGAGTGCAAAGTAAGTTCGGCGAAGCCAAAGTTACGAAAAAACCTGTGATGATGTTCAGTTTTCTGTGCATTTTAACGATTATTCATAGTGCATCGATATATTCGTAGAGTTTCTTGTAGAACGGATGGCGTGTCATAGTCGAGGCATCTCCCAGGATGATAAGCTTCATCCGAGCTCGGGTGATGGCCACATTCATCCGGCGCAGGTCGCGAAGGAAGCCTATCTGCCCCTCATCGTTGGCACGGACGAGGGAGATGAGGATAATATCGCGTTCCTGGCCTTGGAAACCATCGACAGTGTTCACACTGATAAGGTGACGATAGGGCTTGAAAAACTCGCGTTTCTTGAAGAGTCGACGGAGGTATTGCACCTGAGCGCGGTAGGGGGAGATGACACCGACGTCGAGGCGCTCCTCAAGGATGCGCTCTTTGCCGATTTTGGTGAAGTATTGTTCGAGGGCGAGGAGGGTGAGCTCGGCCTCAGCCTTGTTGATGCGGCCGAAGGATTCGCCAACGAATTCTTCGCGGAAGAGGGGTTGGGCAGGTTTTTCTGGAAGTTCCGGATTTTCTGAATTTTCTGGAAAATCAAACTGGGAGGTGTCGATCCACGTCATGGGGATGTCGAGGTCGAGGATGCTGCGGAATTTCACCTCGGGGGCACTTTCTACCTGATTGCCATAGAACCAGTCGGAAGAGAAGCGCATGATTTCCTCATTCATACGATACTGCATCTTTAGGAGGGTGACGGTTTCGGGATGGTTTTCTACGATGCGCTCCATCAGCGTCTTGCCGAGGCCTGCCTTCAGGGCAGCGAAACTCTTCACGGTGGGCGGCAACTGACAATGGTCGCCGGCGAAGACCACTCTCGATACGCGACGGATGGGAATCCAACAGGCAGCTTCAAGGGCCTGGGCTGCCTCGTCGATGAAGAGGGTGCCGAACTTCTGACCTTCGAGCAGGCGATTGGCCGATCCCACAAGGGTACTGGCGATGACACGGGCCTCACCAAAGAGTTGGGCATTGATGCGGACCTCCAGTTCGGTGGCGCGCTCTTTCAGGCGCTCTAACTTTTGATGGTATTTCTCATCGCCTCTTTTGCGGTGGGCCCGGAGATCCCGGATGGCCTTGCGGATTGACCAGAGTAGGGTGTAGTCGGGATGAGCCTCGAAACGCCGTTCGTATGTGAAGGAGAGCATCTTGTCGTTGACACGGGTGGGATTACCGATACGTAGGACATTGATGCCACGGTCGACAAGTTTCTCGGAGATCCAGTCGACGGCCATATTACTCTGGGCGCAGACCAGCACTTGGTTCTCACGACGGAGGGTCTCGTAGATGGCCTCGACGAGGGTGGTGGTCTTGCCGGTGCCGGGAGGACCGTGAACAATGGCGACATCCTTGGCGCGTAGCACTTTGTTGACGGCATCCTCCTGTGTGCGGTTCAGGTAGGGGAAATGGAGTGGGGCGAAGGTGAAGGACTCGGCTTTCATGCCACCACTGCGCTTCTCCCCCTTTGAGGGGGAGTTAGAGGGGGTATAGAAGAGGTCGCGGAGATAACCCAGTCGGCTTTTGGCCCGGATGACACGGTCGAGGGCCTCGAACATCATCTTATAGCTGGTTTCATCGAAGAAGAGCTGGATGCCGACATTCTCTGCACCTTGGACATCGATGAGTTGGCCGTTATCGGGGACGGCGACGACCATGCGGTTACCATCGACATAAGAGACGGTGGCTGTGATGGGGAAGTATTTTAGTTTAGAGTTTACCGCTACACTGAAGAAACAGACGGGGCGACCGAATTCGAAGTTGTGCTCTATGTCGTCATCATCGCCCTGGCGGAAGACTTCGACGACCAATTGGTTCAGTGAGTTATAGTAGCTCTTGCCCATTTTCAGGGGATACCAGGCATCGCCGCGCTTCACCTTCCGCTGCAGGCCTATTTCCTCGGTCTGCTTGCGGTAGGCTTCTTTCTCAGCCGCATACTCCATCTGGAGCAGCAACCGCTGTTGTTGGAGTGCCAGAATCGGCGAAACTTGCTGATTTCCCATGAACTGGCTGCAAAGGTACAAAATAGAAACGAATTTCCCTAATTATATCTTAATTCTGTTCACGAATTTTTTAATTAATATAATTCGTGGTTAAAATTAAAACCAAATTAAAGGAATTCGTTTCTTAATTTAATTTCTGATGAAATTATTCTCATTATTCTAATTTGTTTCTAAAAGAATTTCGTATCTTTGCAGCAGATATGAAACAGATATTATTGATAAACGACGTCGTAGGCTATAGTAAGGTAGGTATGGTGGCCATGCTGCCCATCCTCTCTTATCTTGGCGTTCCCACCTATAGCCTGCCCACGGCGCTCGTTTCCAACACATTAGACTACGGGAAATTCAACATTCAGGATACCACAGAGTATATCCGTGGTACGTTGCCCGTGTGGAAAGAACTCGGCTTCTCGTTTGATGCTATCTGCACGGGTCTGATGTTCAGCGACGAGCAGGCCAAACTCGTGGCGGGCTATTGCAAGGAGCAGAGTGCCTTGGGTACCACTGTCTTTGTAGACCCCATTCTCGGTGATGGCGGTCGCCTCTACAATGGTGTCACCCAGCGACAGGTGGAGCTCATGCGTGAGATGGTCTCTGTGGCGCATCTGACGTTTCCGAACTATACCGAGGCCTGCTATCTGACGGACACGCCCATCCACATGGAGGGCATCACGTGGGAAGAGACCAAGACACTGCTCGACAAGTTGCGTGAGATAGGTTGTCAGTCGGTTATCATTACCAGTTGTAAGATTGACGGGCAGCATGCTGTGGCGGCCTATAATCACTTCAACGATAGTTATTTTCATTTGGAATATCATGAGATACCGGGTCTTTTCCATGGTACGGGTGATATTTTCTCGGCTGTGCTCATCGGTCATCTGTTGAATGGCGAATCATTGAAGGTTTCCACCCGTATAGCGATGGATACTGTGTTCCGGATGATTGACCGCTATCGTGATACGAAAGACAAGAACAGGGGCATTCCCGTGGAGAAGTGCCTGGATCTTTTGATGATGGATAATGGGTAATTGAAAATTGGTAATTTAAATTGAGAATTCATCCGCTGTCTTCAGATATTCCTAAGCCGGAGCGGTTTACTTACCCCTTCTGCTATGAACCCCATCCGCTGTGCCTGTTGGCTGCGGAGGAGGTGAAGCAGGAGATTGCTCGAATAAATCCGAAAGAGGGTAAGATGTTCGGGGTGCTGGTCGTGGAGGGCGGATTCCTGGCAGCGTATTCGGGACTGCTTGAGGGAAGAAATGACTGGGCATATTTTGTGCCACCGGTGTTTGATGCCCAACAGCCTGACGGTTATTTCAAGACCAAAGAGCGCGAGATTATGCTGGCGGCGGATCATAAGCAGATGTCACAGGACCTGCAGTTGTGGCTCTTCCGTCAGTATCGGCTTCTGAACGCCCGAGGAGAGAGCAAGGACCTGGTGGAAATCTGGCAGGACTATCATGCCTCTCCTCGTATAAGGGAGAAATATCCTTTGCCCCCAGGTGGTACTGGCGACTGCTGTGCCCCGAAACTGTTGCAATATGCTTATCAGCATGGTCTGAAGCCTCTCTGTATGGCAGAGTTCTGGTGGGGTGAAAGTCCGAAAAGCCTGATCCGACATCACGGACAGTTCTATCCTGCCTGTAGTGGTAAGTGTAAGCCTGTGCTGGCCTGGATGTTGCAAGGTCTGGATGTCGATCCCAATCCCGAAGCACAGGGACTTCAGCCTCTGGAACCTGGTATCGTTTGGGAAGACGAGGTGATGGCGGTGGTCGACAAACCGTCGGGGATGTTGAGTATGCCAGGTAAGATTGGCGATTATTCCGTGGCCACGTGGGCTCTGGAGAGATGGCCGGAAGCGATGCTTGCTCATCGGTTGGATATGCAGACCTCGGGTATTCTGTTGGTGGCGAAGACGGAAGAGGTCTATCATCATCTGCAAAAACAGTTTGAAGAGCGGACCATTAAGAAGAAATACCTTGCTCTTGTCGAAGGTGTGCCGCAGAATGAGCATGGCGTCATCGACCTGCCGTTGAGCAGTGACCCTCTGAACCGACCGTGTCAGGTGGTTGACTTCGAGCACGGCAAGCGTGCGATCACCGAATATCGTGTAACAAAAGAACCGTCCCCCTGTTATACTTTGCTGGCGCTATGGCCGCATACCGGGAGGACGCATCAGTTAAGGGTGCATTGTGCGCATCAGGAGGGACTTGGTTGTCCGATTGTTGGGGATGAGTTGTATGGAAGAAAGGCTGAGCGACTCTATCTACAGGCCCAGGCTATTGCCTTCGACCATCCTATCACAGGGAAACGTATGCACTTTGAGTTGAAGGAAGGATTTTAGGTTATAGTTTATAGTTTATAGTTTAAAGTGTATAGTTTACAGTTTATAGTTTATAGATTATGGTTAAGCACATTATTCTCTGGACACTGAATCCAGAACTCTCTGAAGCAGAGAAGCAAGAAGTAAAGGCTGGCATCAAGGCCGGTTTAGAAGGACTCGTGGGTAAGGTTCCCGGACTCCTCGACGTTAAGGTTCACATTGACGGTCGTCTGGCCTCGTCGAATGCCGATGTGATGCTCGACAGTACCCTCGAAAGCGAGGAAGCCCTGAAGGGCTATGCCGTGCATCCTGAACATGTCGCCGTTGCCAACGGAAAGGTGCGCCCTTATACAGTTCAAAGAAGTTGTCTCGACTTCGAGATCTGATAACTACCGAGAGATTTTCCTTGGAAAATGAAACAATAATAAAAAGAAATGACGTATGAGAGATTTTAATTACTATGCACCGACCGAAGTGGTGTTCGGTGATCAGTCAGAAGAGCAGGTGGCTGCTCTGGTAAAGAAGTATGGTGGAACGAAGGTGCTGGTGCATTTTGGCGGACAGAGTGCCAAGCGCTCCGGACTGCTCGACAAAATCTGCTATCTGTTGAAAAAGGATGGTGTAGACTATGTCACTCTTGGTGGAGTGGTGCCTAATCCCAGACTCTCTTTGGCACAGCAGGGTATCGAACTCTGTCGTCAGGAAGATGTGGATTTTATTCTCGCTGTGGGCGGTGGCAGTGTGATCGACTCCGCCAAATGCATTGCCTATGGTGTTTGTTATGAAGGTGATGTCTGGGACTTTTATCTTGGCAAGGCTGAGCCGAAGACGATGCTGCCTGTCGCTTCCGTCTTGACGATTCCTGCTGCTGGCAGTGAGATGAGCGAGGCGAGCGTCATCACCAACGAGGATGGTGATGTAAAACTCGGCTATAGCAATAACATGTCACGCCCTAAATTTGCCATTATGAATCCCCGTCGTACCTATACGTTGCCCCCTTATCAGACGGCTGCCGGTGTGACTGATATGATGATGCATACGATGGAGCGCTACTTCACCAAGGACGACGACATGGATCTGACCACCGATTTGGCTGAGGCTGTGCTTCGGCGGATGAAGACGGCTGTCTTTGAAGTGTTGAAAAATCCCAATGACTATCGTAACCGTGCCCAGATTATGTGGGGCGGCAGTGTGGCCCATTGGGGATTGACGGGTTGTGGCGTGGCTGATGATTGGGCCACCCATCAGTTAGAACACGAGTTGAGCGGTATGTTCGATGTGACGCATGGTGCCGGTCTGGCTGCCATCTGGCCGAGCTGGGCACGCTATGTGATGCATGAGAATCTGAGTCGGTTTGTACGCTTTGCCGTCAATGTGATGGATGTGCCCAACGATTTCACAGATCCTGAGGGCACGGCAGAAAGGGGTATCGAGGCCATGGAGCGTTTCTACCACGCTATTGGCATGCCCATCAACATTAAGGAACTGATAGGGAAGGATATCTCTGATGAGGAGATCAAGGAGATGACGCGGAAGTGCAGCCGCGACTATACCGCCACTTGTGGCGCCCTCAAGGTATTGAGAGCAGAGGATATGGAAGCAATCTATAAAATGGCAAGAGGATGAAGATATTAATGATAGGTGGAACCGGCACCATCAGCAGTGCCATCACCAGACAGTTGGCAGCAAGTGGTCACGACTTGTGGCTGCTGAATCGCGGAACCCGCAAAAGTGAGGTGCCCGCCAATGTAAAACAAGTCATTGTTGATATTGATGATACCGACGAGGTACAGCGGTTGCTCGGCAATGCACAGTTTGATGCTGTTTGCGAGTTTATCGGTTTCCTGCCTTCGCAGGTGGAGCGTGATATCCGGCTGTTCAAAGGGCGGACCAAGCAGTATGTCTATATCTCATCGGCCTCGGCCTATAACAAGCCTGCAGCCAATCATGTTATTACTGAAGGCACAACACTTGCCAATCCGTACTGGGAATATTCACGCAACAAGATTGCCTGTGAGGAACTGCTCCTGAAGACCTATCGCGAAGAGGGCTTCCCTATTACGATTATTCGTCCCTCGCATACTTATTGCGAACGGGCCGTACCAGTAAGTGTCCATGGGTTGAAAGGTTCATGGCAGGTGCTGAAGCGCATGATGGAGGGTAAGCAGGTCTTGGTGAATGGCGATGGATCATCGTTGTGGACGTTGACATGGAATGAGGATTTCGCACACGGGTTCATCGGTCTGTTGGGGAATCCCAAGGCCATCGGTGAGGCTTTCCAGATTATGAGTGACGAGCAGCTCTCGTGGGACCAGATTTACCAGTGCGTGGCTAATGCGCTCAACGTGACGCCTCGGCTCTATCATGTCGCCTCCGATTTCCTTGCTGCCACCTCGCCTAAGGCATGGGACTTTACGGGAAATCTCTTAGGTGATAAGAGTCTCACTGTCGTCTTCGACTGTACGAAACTGAAGCGTGCCGTTCCTGGATTCCAGGCAACCACCCGTTTCGATGAGGGTGTCCGTCGTTGTGTCGCCTATATCCTCGCCCATCCCGAACTTCAGACTGAAGACCCCGAGTTCGACGCCTGGTGCGACCGGGTTATTGCAGCGCAGGAAAGCGCCAAACAAAGTATATAATTAAAAGCCCCCGCCAATCGGCAGGGGCTTTTCAGTGAGAACGATGATCCACTTGATATTCTCGAACCCGGTGGTCTGATTGCGCATCGATTCGGCACATTTCTGAAACATGCCCATGTCTACATTGTGGAACGGCGTAATAACTGATACCTTGTATATAATTACAATGTTCCTTTGAAATATTCGATGGTCTTGGCTAATCCTTCATCAAGTTTGACCTTTGGTTCCCAGTCGAGTTTTTCCTTGGCTAGGGAGATATCAGGCCGACGCATCTTCGGGTCGTCTGAAGGTAGCGGATGGAATACAATTTTACTCTTCGACCCCGTCATGGTTATTACCTTCTCGGCCAGTTCCAACATAGTGAACTCGCCGGGATTACCAATGTTCACAGGTCCCAGGAAATCGTCACCGCTGTTCATCATACGTATCATGCCTTCTATCAGGTCGGAAACATACTGGAACGAGCGCGTCTGCTGGCCGTCGCCATAGATGGTGATGTCCTCTCCGCGGAGTGCCTGCATGATGAAGTTGGAGACGACACGCCCGTCATGCTGAGCCATGCGCGGTCCGTAGGTGTTGAAGATGCGGATGACCTTGATGCGGACACCATGCTGACGGTGGTAATCGAAAAACATTGTTTCGGCGCACCGTTTGCCTTCGTCGTAGCACGAACGTATGCCAATAGTGTTCACGTTGCCCCAATAGCTCTCCGGCTGAGGATGGACGTTAGGGTCGCCATATACCTCACTGGTGGATGTTTGCAGGATTTTACACTTGGTACGACGTGCCAGTCCCAGCATGTGATAGGCCCCGAATACCGATGTCTTGGTGGTTTGGATAGGGTCATTCTGATAATAAATCGGCGATGCCGGACAGGCGAGGTTGTAAATCTCATCGACCTCTGCCCAATATGGCTGGCACACATCGTGCCGCACAATCTCGAAATTTGGTTTGCCTAACAGATGCCAGACATTCTCTTTCGACCCGGTATAGAAGTTGTCCAGACAAATCACATCGTTGCCTTCATTTACAAGGCGTTCACAAAGGTGGGAGCCAATAAAGCCCGCGCCGCCTGTCACTAAAATCCGTTTCATCATTTTCTGTTAGAATTAAAAAAGTAATTATTTCAGTTCGGTTTTTGTTGTTATAGTCCAAGTGGTTAATGTGAAGAGCCCCGCCAACTAGCGGGGCTCTTGATTATTTACCTTGACCACTTTACTTCTTGTTCAGGGCGAGGTCGATAGCAA
The DNA here is from genome assembly GCA_017650905.1 of Prevotella sp. Lineage (GTDB taxonomy): Bacteria > Bacteroidota > Bacteroidia > Bacteroidales > Bacteroidaceae > Prevotella. The sequence continues at coordinate 173,719 of JAGCDZ010000100.1, forward strand.
CGGCTACAGAAACGGTAGCACCTACCATCGGGTTGTTACCCATACCCAAGAAGCCCATCATCTCAACGTGAGCAGGCACTGAAGAAGAACCTGCAAACTGAGCGTCAGAATGCATACGACCCAGGGTGTCGGTCATACCGTAAGAAGCAGGACCGGCAGCCATGTTATCCGGGTGCAGGGTACGGCCTGTACCACCACCGGAAGCTACTGAGAAGTAAGGCTTACCAGCGAGCACGCGCTCCTTCTTATAGGTACCGGCTACTGGGTGCTGGAAACGGGTGGGGTTGGTAGAGTTTCCAGTGATAGAGACATCGACGTTCTCCTTCCACAGGATAGCTACACCCTCACGAACATCGTCGGCACCATAGCACTTCACCTTCAGACGGCTGGGGTTGTTGCCATAAGGAACCTCCTTCACAACCGCCAGTTCACCAGTGAAGTAGTCGAACTTGGTCTGTACATAGGTGAAACCGTTGATACGGCTGATAATCTGGGCAGCGTCCTTACCAAGACCGTTCAGGATCACGCGGAGGGGCTTCTGACGTACCTTGTTGGCCATCTCAGCAATCTTGATGGCACCCTCGGCAGCAGCGAAGCTCTCGTGACCAGCCAAAAAGGCAAAGCACTCGGTCTCTTCGCGGAGCAGACGAGCAGCGAGGTTACCGTGACCGATACCTACCTTACGATCGTCGGCTACTGATCCGGGGATACAGAAGCTCTGCAGACCGATACCGATGGCCTCAGCAGCCTCGGCAGCTGTCTTCACGCCCTTCTTGATGGCGATAGCAGCACCACAAACATATGCCCACTTGGCATTCTCGAAGCAGATCAGCTGAGTCTCCTCACACATCTGGTAAGGATCCACACCAGCCTTTTCACAAATCTCGTTGGCCTCTTCAATACTGTTGATGCCATTCTCCTTCAGAGCAGCAAGAACCTGGTCGATACGGCGCTCCTGACTCTCAAACTGTACTTTTCTAATCATAGTCGTATCCTCCTTTATTCTTTACGTGGGTCAATTGCTTTCACTGCACCCTGATCCTCGGTACGACGACCGTAAGAACCGGTGAACTTCTTCAGAGCCTCATTGGCGTCCATGCCGTTCTTGATGGCTTCCATCATCTTGCCGAGGTGTACATACTCGTAACCGCAAACCTCGTTGTTAGCATCGAGATACTGCTTGGTGATATAACCCTCAGTCAGCTCCAGGTAACGGGTACCCTTGGCAACGGTGCCATAGAGTGTACCAGTCTGTGAACGGAGACCCTTACCGAGGTCCTCCAGACCAGCGCCGATGGGCAGACCGCCCTCAGAGAAGGCACTCTGTGTACGTCCGTAGACAATCTGCAGGAAGAGCTCGCGCATAGCGGTGTTGATGGCATCGCAGACGAGGTCGGTGTTCAAAGCCTCGAGGATGGTCTTACCGGGCAGGATTTCAGAAGCCATAGCGGCTGAGTGAGTCATACCTGTGCAACCGATGGTCTCTACGAGAGCCTCCTGGATGATACCGTCCTTCACGTTCAGGCTCAGCTTGCAAGCACCCTGCTGAGGGGCACACCAGCCGATACCATGGGTGTAACCAGAGATCTCTTTGATTTCCTTCACTGCCACCCACTTGCCCTCTTCGGGGATGGGTGCAGGTCCATGATAAGCGCCTTTGCAAACGCTACACATGTTCTCAACTTCTTTTGAATAAATCATTGATTAAAGAATAAAATGTTAAACTTATCTATAAACTATAAACTTTACCGCATTCGATATTCGACCTACAAAATTACGCTATTTATTTGAATCAGCCAAGCCTTAATAGCCCCAATTAGAAATTATTAACATCAAAAAACGGGCAATAAAGGTGGGGTTGCCGTTTCTTTTTGTAATTTTGTAACCTAAAAATAGCACTATGTCAAATATGGAGTTAGAAACTAGGGTACAGCGAGCTGTTGAGAATTTCATGGCGGGCTATGGTTGTTGTCAGAGTGTGGTGGCTGCCTTTGCCGACCTCTATGGTCTGGATGAGGTAATAGCCAAGCGTATTGCTGCCGGTTTTGGTGGCGGTGTAGGCCGTCTGAGGATGATGTGCGGAGCAGTTTCTGGTATAGTCATGTTGGTTGGTCTGGATTGTGGTCAGACGGAAGGTGGTGACCGAGAGGGCAAGTCGGCTTGCTATAAAGTGGTGCAGGATCTGCTGTCGCAGTCGAAGGCAGAAAACGGTAGTCTGATTTGTGCAGAGATTTTGGGTCTGAAAGGTTATCAGAAGGCCCAAAACAGTTATGTGGCTTCTCCCCGTACCGCAGAATACTATAAGACACGTCCCTGTGCTGCCAAGGTGGAGAGTGCGGCGCGGATCTTTGCCAATTATCTGAGGGAGAAGGGTGACGGAGTTTAAGGTTTTTAGTTTGGAGTTTATAGTTTAGTGTTTACAGTTTATTGTTTATAGATTAGTGCTTAGGGAGGTTTGTCGTGTGGTGGTTTGCATGCTTCTGCTGTTGTTTGGCGGCAGGGTGGGGGCGATGGAGCTGACAGAACGGTACAATGTATCGTATCTGGATTTGCGCAATGGTTTGCCCCACGATAATGTAAGCAGTATTTTTGTCGATTCCAACGGCTTTTTGTGGATCTCGACCTATGGCGGCGGTCTGGTACGTTATGACGGCTATGGCATGATGCAGCCCTTGATGAATCTGAACAGCAATTCGTGTAAGTCGATAGCCGAAGACCGTTTCAAGCGTCTTTGGGTGGCTTTCGACGAGGGTACGGATGTCATCGACTTAACAACCATGTCAGGTATCCGCCTGTCATTACTTTCAGAACGTCTGCGACAGTTGTTGGCAGAGTCGAGCACCAAGACCTATTGCGATGCGTTGGGACGTATTTGGCTAATTACCTATTCAGATGTAAACCTATTGACATTCGATGCATCGGGACAGGTCAGCCAGATCTGTTCCTATCAGTATCGGGGGAACACGCCCGAGATCAGTATCCGCGATGTGGAGGGCAATGGTAAGCCATGGATTGGTATTGACGGGGGCCTGTTCCGGTTGGTCGAGAAGAACGGTCAACTGGTGCGTGAAGAGATTTCACCGGAGTTGAGAGCCTTGCAGGGATTGTACATTACCGACATGCTGAAACGAGGTAATCTTGTTTGGATCACTACGAGTCACGGGCTGTATCGTTATGATGCCTATGGCCATCGGTTAGACCATTATCAGTATGACCCTGATAAGATAGGTAGCCTCATTCCCGCAGAAGCGTCTACCCGTAGCCTTTCTCATGATTTTCTGTCTAGCCTTGCTCTGATGCCTGATAACACCTTGCTCGTAGGATCTCTTCGTGGCGTGAATGTGTATGATGACATGACTGACGGTTTTTCTGTTTGGAATACGGCCAGCCGACTGCCTTTGAAGAGTGACTTTGTACATTGTCTGTTGGTGGACAAAGGTCTGATATGGGTAGGCACAGAATCGGGTGGCATCGCCAAGTTAGTACCCCGGCAACTGCTTCTGCAGAACTATGTCCATACAGAATCACCTGCCTCTATCTCAGCCAATCCTGTCAACGCCATGTATGTGGAACCCGATGGTACTGTCTGGGTAGGTACTGTGGAGGGTGGTTTGAACCGCAAGGCGAAAGGTCAGACAGTCTTCGAGCATTATACCAAGGCCAATACCCCTTTGTCGCATAACAGTGTATCGGTTTTGGCGGCAGATGAGACGGGAAGGCTATGGATTGGCACTTGGGGTGGCGGTCTGAATGTGGTGAATATGGAATCAAAGGTGGTTCGTCACATTGAGATGCCCTCTGAACAGGCCCGGCTCACGAACTATATCGGTGCACTAGCTTATGACAGCAGGAACCAAGGCCTGTGGATTGGCAGTAATGACGGTGTGTTCTTCTTTGATTTCCGTAGCCAGGCATTGATGGAGCCTTTCGAGGACTGTCAATTGATACGAGGTTGTATCGGTTCGGTGATCGACCAGGAAGGTATGCTTTGGATGGGTTGTATGCAAGGCGTCTGTATCGTTGACCTAAAAACGCGCAAAAACGGGCAGTTTGCCTATCGTAATCTGAAGTATCGGCTGAATATGCCTGACTCCCGTATTTATGATAAGATTTCCTCTTTCTGTTTAGCCAAGGATGGTACGTTGTGGTTGGGCAGTAATGGCTATGGGCTCTATAAGCGCGTCGGCGACAAGTTTGAGGTGTTCACACAAGAAGACGGTTTGGTAAACAATGCCGTGAAAGGTCTGGTGGAGGATCGTAATGGTCGCTTGTGGGTTACGACGCAGAATGGCTTGTCAATCTATGACCCCCATCTGAAGACTTTCACCAACTTTTCTCAGCACGATGGACTCATTAGTTCACAGTTTTATTGGAACTCGGCAGTGATAGCTGAGTCGGGCACTATCTATCTGGGCAGTGAGGCCGGTTTGGTGGAAGTAACAGGTGAGAATCCAGAGGCCACATATCAACCTCACCTTGTTTTCACCCGTCTGATGGTCGACAATCAGGAGGTACAGGCCGGCAGCGATTACCTGAGTGAGGACATATCTATTGTGAAGTCCATCATCCTGAGTGAGGCCAACCGTTCGTTCTCCATCGATTTCTCGGCCTTGAACTATGGTTATGAGTCACAGGGTATCTTCAGTTATCGTATGCGGGGTTTTGATAAGGAATGGACGCTGTTGAAGCCTGGTCAGCACTCTGTGAGATATAGTGCCCTGCCCGTCGGTACTTATACATTCGAGGTGAAGTATGAGACGACGTTGTCCTCATCAGAGCATAACACGATTTCGGTGGATGTCGTTGTGCAGCCTCGTTTTTGGAACAGTTGGTGGTTCCGTCTGATTCTCGGCATCCTTTTCGTAGCACTGATTGTGTATGTCTATAACCGTAGGGTGGCAGAGTTGAAGCGCAGAGAAGCAGAGCAGTTGTTGCGTCCTATCCGTAAGGTTCTTGAGGAATCGAAGAATCCCCAACAACTCCAACAGCGCATCAGCAATATCCTCGACAACCAGGAACGTTATCAGAAGAGTGTGACCAGAAGTGTGGAGGCTGACAAAGAGGAAGTGATGAAAAACACAAGGCCATTTATGGAGCGGGTGATGGAGATTGTCGAGGCTAACTACACAAATTCCGAATTCGGCGTTCAGGAATTCTGTGACGCTTTGGGTATGAGCCGCAGTGTGCTCAGCAAGCACCTTAATGCCGAGGCCGGATTACCGGCTGGTCAGTTCCTCCGTAATTACCGCCTGAACATGGCGAGGGAACTACTTTCTGCCAGGATGGGCAATCGCAATATTACCGAGATTGCCTATGCGGTAGGATTCAATGACCCCAAATATTTCACTCGTTGTTTCACAAAGATGTATGGGAAGAGTCCGAGTTCCTATGATGATAGTCTACGGGTAGGCGCATCTGAGGGATCGGATTGATTCAAATCATTGACATACCTCAAGAAGTAGAAAAAACGCACCAAAACGTCTGTAAGTCATTTTGTCCACCTATTAAATTGTTTTGTCCACCCTCATTCGAGTGTGGACCATTAATTTTGCAGCCAGATTTCTATCTAATTAATTTCTAAACTAAAAGCAATTAACAATGAGAAAACAAGTTTTATTCTCTGTGATGTTGTCCTTGGGCATGTTGGGAGGTCTGATGGTCTGCCCCGTTCCTGCGACGGCATCAGTGACCCAACAGACTATCAAGGTCAGCGGTCAGGTTGTTGACCAAGACGATGAGGCCTTGATAGGTGCCACTGTCAAGGTGAAGGGCGCTCAGTCGGGAGCCATTACCGATTTTGACGGTAATTTTGAGCTGAGTGTTCCAGCTAATGCAACTCTCGTAGTAAGCTACGTAGGTTACAAGGATCGTGAGATTGCTGTTAACGGTCGCTCCATCCTTAATCAGATTCAGTTGGAGTCTGACTCTCAGATGCTCGACCAGGTGGTCGTTGTGGGTTATGGTGTTCAGAAGAAGGCTGACCTGACCGGTTCGGTATCTATCGTGAATGCCGATGAATTGAAGCGTGTGTCACATTCCAATGTCTCCACGATGCTTGAAGGTAAGGTAGCTGGTGTACAGATCACCTCAGACGGTCAGCCAGGCGCCGACCCCTTGGTGCGTATCCGTGGTATCGGTACCCTGAACGGAAACCAGGCACCTCTGTACGTTATCGATGGTGTGCCTATGGGAACTTCCATTCGTGACTTCTCTCCGAATGACATTGAAACCATCCAGGTGCTGAAGGATGCCTCTGCTGGTGCTATCTACGGTTCGCGTGCGGCTAACGGTGTGGTCATCATCACCACTAAGAACGGTAAAAAAGAGCAGCCCCTGAAAGTTGACTACAAAGGCTACTTCGGTATAGACCAGATTCAAAAGAATGTCTACGACCTGACCAATGCAGAGCAGTACAGTCAGTATCTTGGCATTGCAGCTGAGAATGCCGGTATTCCTGTTCCTGGCGGTTACAGCAAGGGTGCAGACGGATATTACCACTTTCAGGACAATACTGATACCGACTGGCTCAGTGAGGCCTTTAAGACAGGTATCCGTCAGAACCACAGTGTGAATCTCAGTGGCGGTGGTGTTAATAATACCTATAATATAAGTCTTGATTACTATAATCAGAAGGGAACCCTTGAAGGTGCCGGACCTAATTTCAAGCGTTATACGGCTCGTGTGAACAATACGATGGATATCAAGTTCATCAAGTTCCGCACCAGTCTCGTCTACTCACACTCCGATCAGGACAATCTCGCCGTATCAAATGCCAATGAGTATGTTCAGGGTCTTTATGGCAACCTGGGTAACGTGCTGGGAGGTGTATTGAATATGCAGCCGACCATCAAGGCATACGACAGTTCCACGTGGGTGCTTGACGATAAGGTAGGTAGCGCCAGCGGTTATCGCTACGATGCCTATGGCTATGGCGTGTACTATGACACGATTCATGGTGATATCTCAGCTATGAACCCCCTGTTGATAAACGAAATGCTGACAAGAAATACGATTGTTGACCGTTTCTTGGGTACAGCTTCTGCTGATGTCGACCTGCTTGATATGGTTGGTTTAAAGAATAAGAACCATCAGTTGACCTATAAGATTAACCTCTCCTATAGCACGACATCCTGCAACGACAAGACGTGGATTCCTGCTTGGATACAGAGTAATCGTGTGTACCTTGACAAGAGCAATGAGCGTTTGACCAAGGCGCACCGTAAGTACACTGATGCCCTGATAGAGAATACGCTGACATATGATGGAACCATCGGTCTGCATCATGTTAACCTCGTGGTCGGTCAGACCTTTGAGCAAGAGAACACCAACACACTGTCTGCGACAGGTGTTACGCTTTCTGAGCCCTATTTCCTGCAATTGCAGAATGCCGGTGATTGGAGTGCCGACAGTTATGAGTACAAGCATACCTTGGCTTCCTATCTGGCTCGTCTGAACTACGACTTCGATGGTAAATACCTTATTTCGGGTATTATCCGTCGTGATGGTAGTTCCCGTCTGACCAAGGATATCCGTTGGGATACATTTACCTCCATTTCATTAGGATGGCGTTTCGATAAGGAAAAGTTCTTCCCCATCGACCGTGACATCGTCAATATGTTCAAACTTCGTGCCAGCTATGGTGAACTTGGTAATGAGGCCTCTGTAGGCGACTATGCCATCTATGCCACCATGGCCCGTAACAACATGACTTACAGCTTCGGTAACCAGCCTATCACAGGTTCTGCCGTTTCGACTTTCGTCAATGAGAACCTTTCTTGGGAAAAGAGAAAGACCATGAACGTCGGTCTCGACCTGGCTTTTTTCAACAATCGCATCGAGTTTACCGCAGAGTGGTACAAGAACAAGTCAGAAGATCTGCTTTATAATGTTCCTGTTCCTGCCAGTGCTGGTGTGGCCAACACTTCTGTGACCATGAATGCCGCCTCGCTGGAGAATAGCGGTTTGGAGTTCTCTGTTACCTACCGCAACCGCGACCATGCTTTGAGGCATGAGATCAGTGCAAACTTGAGTACGCTGAAGAACAAAGTAACCTCTCTTGGTTTCGGTACAGAGAAGTACATCACCGGTGCCTATATCACTGAAGTTGGTGAGGAAGTCGGTAAGTTCTACGGCTGGGACTATCAGGGTATCATCCGTACACAAGAGCAGCTTGATAAGCTGAATGCCATCGCACAGGAAAAGGGTCTCACAGAGTATCAGCCTGGAGCACGGGTCGGTGACTGCTACTATCGCGATATCAACGGTGACGGTCAAATTAATGGTGACGACCAAACCATTCTCGGCAGTGGTCTGCCAAAGGTGAACTTCGGTCTGAGCGCACACCTGGAGTACAATATCTTCGACCTGAGTATCTCTACTTTTGGTGCTCTTGGCTACCATGTAACCGATTACCTATACAATACACTGAACTCCTCCTATGGCTACGGCAATAAGGATATTGCCATCCTGGGTGCTAACCAGTGGGACGGCTCTACTTACGTGAGCGACATCCCCCGTACCTATCTGTCGAACAGTGCTACATTGGGTTGGAACGATTTATTCTGCGACCGTCAGATCCAGAATGCCGCCTATTGGAAGATTGCTAACGTTGAGCTTGGCTGTAACTTGCCAAACAAGTGGTTTGCCAATTATGTATCAGGTGTGCGCGTTTATGTATCTGCACAGAATCTCTTCACCATCACTGGCTACAAGGGTTACAATGTGGACTATGCCGGCGGCACGTTCACCCCAGGCTATAATTACTGCTCGTATCCCACTGCAAGAAGCTTCATGGCTGGTCTGAACTTCACGTTCTAAGAAGAATGAAAGAATGAAAAAATGAAGTAATGAAAAAATGAAAATAATGAAGGTTATGAAATACAATAGATATTTTAAGGTTGTGGCAGGAGTTTCCTCTTACCTCTTACTTATTACCTCTTTCCTCTTCGTAACGTCGTGTGATGACAAGTTGGACGTGTCTAACCCCAACCAGCAGACGACATCCACGTTCGGTAATACCGCTGAAGATCTGGAGGAGAATGTGATTGCAGCTTACAATCACATCCGTATGGAGGGTACTTACGCTCGTGTCGGCTATACCCTCGATGTATGCCGTGGAGATGAGGTGTGGAACTCCTCGCAGGTATGGTACATGCCTTTCGATGATTTGAACACCCCCTTTACTGACGAGATTGGTCAGTGGTCATGGCGTGACTGGTACTATACCATCAATGTAACAAACTACACGCTCTCTCGCTGCGGAGAAGATGATAGTTCACTCTCAGAAGCCATGAAGCGGATCAAGGGTCAGATGTTGTTTCTCCGTGGTCTAGCTTACTACAACCTCACAGGATACTATCAGAACCCGATTCTGATTACCGATTATGCAACCTATTCTACCCTCGATGGTCTGTATGGTGCTAACAGCACCTACGATGAGGCCTGGGATCAGGTGGAGAAGGACTTCGCCGAGGCTATGACACTGCTGCCTAGCCGTAATGAAGGCGGCGAGTGGGCCAAAGGTCGTGCTACCTGTGGTGCTGCCGCAGGCTATTATGCTCGTGCACTGATGATGCGTCATAAGTACAGTGAGGCACTCACCGTGCTGAAGGCAATTATCAACGGCCAGTACGGTACCTATAAACTGATGGCTAATTATGGAGATAACTTCCGTGAAGGACCAGCCTATGAGAACAACGACGAGAGCCTGTTCGAGGTTCAATATCTGGATTATGGTTCACAGGGAACAGACGATGAGTGGACACCAGTGAATACCAGCCCGAATGCGACACAGGGTCACGCCATCGAGAGTAACTACGGTCCTGGCGATTTTGGAGGATGGGCTGACCTCTCTGCTTCGCCCTGGCTCTATCAGCTCTTCAAGGCTGAAAAGACCACCAGTGGCTCGCTCGACCCCCGTCTCTATTGGACGATTGGCACATACGAACCTGAGTGGGATGGCTTTGAGTATGGTAATGTATGCTATACTGTGCCAATGACTGCCGATGCTCCTGTGGTGACCAATAACAACTATGGTGGTCTGCCTATCGCAAAGAACACCAACCTGCGTACTGGTACCTATGACAAGGTGGTAACTGGTCTGCACTGCGGTATCAACCTCCGTATGATGCGTTTCAGCGACGTGTTGCTTCGTGCCGCTGAGTGCGAGAACGAGGTCAACGGCCCAACCCAGCAGGCTATCGACTGGATTAATCAGGTACGTAATCGTGCTGGTCTGGCCAATCTGAAGCTTTCAGACTTCAATTCTGCCGACAAACTCTTCGAACAGATTGCCAATGTAGAGCGTCCGAAAGAGTTCGGTTGTGAGTTCGGACGTGGCTTCGATCTCCTGCGCTGGGGCTTCTTCTACAGTGCCGACCGTCTGCAGCAGATCAAGGAACATGGTACTTTCCGTCGCACCAACGATCGTAGCAAGGTGAAAGAACCTGTCAGCTATGCTGAGGTAGGTATCGATTCTGAGTTGAAGAGTTCATACGACTCTTGGATTCAGGGTCATGAGTTCTTCCCCATTTATCAGGGGACATTGAACGACAACCCCAACCTTGTAGGCAACTCTGCCAATAACAGCACGAGCAATGCTGATTACTTCTCAAGCAAGGGTTGGACGGTACATCCCGTGGTGAACTTATAATGCATAATATAAAAAAATAGGATAAATTGTAAAAGTTATGAAGACTAATAAATATAATAAGGTATTGGCAGGTGGCCGGTTGGTGCTCACCACCGTCTTCTCTTACCTCTTACTTCTTACCTCTTTCCTCTTTATGACTTCCTGTGAGGGTGGCGACCTGTATGGCATCGACTCACCTGACTGGATCTCTGCTAAAGCAGACTCCATCGCTGCTGAAAAGGCCAAGAATCAGGGTGGCGAAGAAGAAATCGAAGGTTTGGAAGAGGATGTGTATACCGTTGGAGCTACTGACTATTCTACAGGTTGGTGGGCTGCATTCTCTAAGTATTATCAGATTCCCGAGGGTGGAAAGTGGATCGTTCAGTTCAACCTGAATATCAATCCCAATGCTACGAACACCTATAAGAACTTTGCGCTCATCATCTGTAATGATGCAGACCGTGGTTCCAATAAGGAGTATGGTGCTATCCGCTACGACTTCCAGCCCACCGGAAACTCTGAATGGGGAGATTATATCGACCGTAGTCTTGCTACCAGTACATTGGAGTTTGCTACCGATACCGATACAGGTGTCGATCAGCTCGGTGGTAAGGTGACGCTGACCATTGACCGCACAGGTGGTGGTCTGATTGTAACGATGACGAATGGTAAAGTGACGAAGACTTATACGCAGACATCGCCACTGGTCAATCTTAATGATGACGCTTCTAATACGACCATTCGTGCATTCCTGGTACCAGAGGGCTCCTATATTGACTTCATTGGCAGTACCATCGAACCTATTGGTGGCTTTACCTCTAAGGAGGATAAACTGCCTCTGTCGATGATGCTGAACGGCGTACCCAAGAAGGTTCTCCAGGGTACGGATCTGCTTGAAGCCTTCGCCAACGTTACAGCTACGGTTGAGTTCGAACAGGCTGTGTCAAAGACCGTTTCTGCTACTGATCTGACCTTCCAGGCAGTTCCCGACATGTATTCGCTTGGTCAGAAGACGTTAGTGGCTGTCTATAACAAGAGCTATAAGGGTGAGAGTTGTGATCCTGTCATTGCAACGGCCAATTTCGAGATTGTCGACAAGATGTACACTTCTCTCGGTGCTACTGATAACTCATCTGGTTGGTGGTCTGTTCACTCTGAGAAGATTAAGGTGAATCCGGGCGAGACCTTTGTCAGCACTTTCACAAACTACACCAATGGTGGCGGTAACTGGAACAACTTCGTGGTTTGCCTCACCAATGAGGACGGTACCTTCGAGTATGGTATCCTGCGTGCTGACAACTGGGGCTGGGGAACCGGCTGGGAAGGTGGCGAATTAGCCTCGAAGTGTATACCCAGTGGTGGTCAGGCTGACTGGGCTGCATGGCTCGCTGCTATGGATGGTGCCAAGGTGACTGTCTATGTGACCAATAATGGCAATGGAACCTGCGATGTCAGATGTGTTATGCTGGGCAACGATGGTGTTACCTACTATCAGGACTACATCGGCCTGAATACCGTAACGGATCCAAATAACTTCTACTTCCACTTCACAGTAGATGCATGTCACCTCGAGTTTGACAATGTGCTCGGTGCTGAGGATAACTCTACTGGCTGGTGGGGTGCTCACTCTGAGAAGATTCAGGTGCCTGCTGGCCAGACATACACGACACGATTCAAGAACTATACCAACGGTGGTGGCAACTGGAACAACTTCGTGGTTTGCCTCACCAATGGGGATGGCACATTCGAGTATGGTATCCTGCGTGCTGACAACTGGGGCTGGGGAACCGGTTGGGAAGGTGCCGAACTGGGTTCGAAGTGTACACCGAGTGGTGGTCAGGCTGATTGGGGCGCATGGCTCTCAGCCATGGACGATGCTTTAGTGACGGTCTCTGTCACAAATAACGGTAATGGTACAGCTGATGTCAGGTGTGTCATGTTGGGCAACGACGGTGTTACCTACTATCAGGATTACATCGGCTTGAACACTGTTAACGATGCCAATGACTTCTGGTTCCACTTTACGGTTGATAGCTGTCATTTGGTATTTGAATAGAATCGTGGCGAGAGGTAAGAGAATAGTGATATTAAAAGAAAAAAGAAAAATGATGAAGACAAATAAGTATCATACTAAAAAGTATAATAATGTATTGGTAGGAGTAATCTCTCACCTCTTATCATATCTCTTACCTCTCACCTCTTACCTCTTGCTCTGCAGCGCCTACACGCTTAAGCGTGTAAGCGTGCATGACCCGAGCATCGTGTGGGAACCAGCGTCCCAGACGTATTACATCTTCGGCTCCCACCGTGCTGCTGCGAAGACGACCGATCTGATGAGCTGGACGTCGTTTCAGGCTCCTTGGGCAACAGCTTCAAGCACGAATGCTACCAACAGTGCTGCCTTCACCATTCCGCAGGTGACGAAGGTGAAGAAGGGCGGGGTGGAATATGACCTCAACTTCAATGCATTTAATTGGTCGAAACGCGGTAGCAATGGTTATAACGTCGACGGAAACATGTGGGCGCCCGATGTCATCTGGAACAAACAGATGCAGAAATGGTGCATGTATCTGAGTGTGAATGGCGACAATTGGTATTCGAGCATCATCCTGCTGACTGCTGACAAGATTACTGGCCCCTATCGCTATCAGGCACCAGTGGTGATAAGTGGATTCCATACTGGCACAGCCTATAAGGACACCGATTTGGAACTCGTTATTGGTACACAGGCATCGCTGCCAAGCCGTTATAAAGCTCCTTGGGCTTCTACCCAGAAAGCCAGTTTTCCAAACTGTATCGACCCCTGTGTGTTCTATGACGAAGAGGGCAAGCTATGGATGTCGTATGGCTCATGGAGCGGTGGTATCTGGATGTTGGAACTTGATGAGAATACCGGCTTACGCGACTATGATGTTACCTATGCAACTAACAATATTAGTGATCCGTATTTCGGGACGAAGATTGCCGGTGGGTTCTACGTGTCAGGCGAGGCCAGCTATATCGAGTATATCAACGGCTATTATTATCTGTTTGTCACATACGGCGGACTGGCTGCGGGTGGTAATGCCAACGACTATAACAATGGTGGCTACCAGATGCGTGTCTTCCGCTCCCAGAATCCCGATGGCCCGTATAAAGACTCCCAGAGCCATGACGCTGTATTTACATCCTATCTGCTGAACTTTGGTCCAAATGAGAACGATGGCAATCGTGGCGTCAACATCTTCGGTGCCTACACCTCATGGGGGAATCAGGCCAAAGGCAACTATGGCGAGCGCTCACAAGGCCACAATTCCATCATTGCTGCTGAGGACGGACGTACCTATCTGGTGTATCACACTCGTTTTCAGAACTGGGGTGAGAGTCACCAGGTGCGTGTGCACCAGGTGTTCCAAAGCAAAAACGGCTGGTTGGTGGCTGCACCCTTTGAATATACGGGCGAACAGGTGACGAGTGCTGATATTGCCACGACACAGCAGATTGCTACCGATAGGGTAGCAGGTAAGTACAAGTTGCTCACCCATCATTACAAACTGGATCACAGGAAGAAGGCGGCTGCCGAACCTGTAGATATCGAGTTAAAGAGCGACGGCACCATCAGTGGTGCTTCGTCCGGCACATGGAAAATAGAAGAAGGAACCTCTTATATCACACTGAAGATAGGCAGCACTTACTATCATGGTGTGATGGTGGAGCAGACCTTGGAACCAACCGACACAAAAACGCCTGCCTTTACGGCTGTTGCGGCTACGACGGGTGCTACCGTTTGGGGCTATCAGACCGAGGCCACCACGGGGATTGAAGATATTCGGGTAGATGATATCATTCACCTCTCACCTCTTACCCATCACCTATACGACCTGCAAGGTCGACGTATCGATTCGCCACACCACAAAGGCGTCTATATTCAAAATGGGAAGAAGTATCTTTTGAAATAAAAAACGAACCACATACTACTTAAATTATATATGAGGAAACTTGTTTTTCCCTTGATGTTGATTGTCTCCTGTGCCGTGATGGCACAGGGGCAACGGCATCGCTTTCCAAGAGAGGCATTCACAACGGAGACACCTATGGTGCACGATCCTGTGATGGCTTCCGAAAATGAGACCTACTACATTTTTGCTACCGGTATGGGTATCCAGAAGATGACCTCGAAAGACCGAAAGAGCTGGACGGTGCATCCTGATCCGGTGATGAGTGTCATCCCGAAGTGGACACATGACTCCGTGCCAGGATTCCGTAGCCATGTCTGGGCGCCGGATGTGATACAGTGGCATGGCCGCTGGTGGCTCGCCTATAGCTGCAGCACCTTCGGACGTAACGGTTCGGCCATCGGTCTGCTCTCCTGTCGCTCCTTGGCCCAAGGCCTATGGGAAGATGAGGGTTGCATCGTGGCTTCAAAGGAAAAACGTGACAATTGGAATGCAATTGATCCCAACTTCGTCATCGACGACAATGACCAGCCTTGGCTTGTCTGGGGTTCCTTCTGGGACGGCATTCAGATGGTTCGTCTTGATACGACGATGCATATTGCCAAGGGCGAACAGCCGCGCACCATCGCTCGCCGATTCAATCTGAACAGTCAGGCGAGCAAGAATGCGCTTCCGATAAATCCTAACCCACCCAAGAATCCGACTTCTGATTATGCTGGCCCCAATGCCATTGAGGCGCCGTTTATTTTTAAGCACGACGGCTGGTATTATCTGTTTGTTTCATGGGACTATTGCTGTCAGGGTGCGAAGAGTAATTATCGCGTGGCTGTAGGTCGCAGTAAGACGGTTACGGGTCCCTATCTTGACAGTAAGGGCATTGATATGCGTTATGGTGGTGGTAACCTCTTCCTCGAAGGCGATAAGAAGACGTATGAGGCTGCCGGTCATAGCGCCGCTTACCATCTGGATGGCGAGGACATCTTCATCTGTCATGGCTATAGTGTAGCCCAGGAAGGTGCTTCTGTCCTCATCCAGCGTCCCATCCGTTGGACATCCGACGGCTGGCCCAAATTATAATGCATTTCAGAGCAGGAGCAGACCGGCGAACCCAGCGTAGCAGATCATCCGGATAGGGTTGATCTTCAGATAACCAGTGCCAAAGGCCGTGGCGAGGAAGAGAGCAATACTGATCCAGAACTGCCAGGGGTTTTCCATTGATGTAGAGAAGTTTTCCTTGTTGCAAAGCAGGAGGGTAGCGGCTGCAAGCAGGCCCACGACGGCAGGCCGCAAGCCTGTGAACACAGACTGTACCAATGGGGTGTTCATGTATCTCATGAACATGCGGCTAATCAGTATCATCAGTATCAACGAGGGCAGTACCAAGGCGAAAGTGGCGGTTGCTGAGCCCAGCGTGGCCATCAGTTGCCCATAACCGGCATTGTGGATAGCGGTATAGCCACAGTAGGTGGCGGAGTTGATGCCGATAGGACCTGGCGTCATTTGGGAGATGGCGACAATATCGGTAAACTCTGCTGTAGAAAGCCAATGTTGAGCCTCCACCGTCTCATGCTGGATGAGGGAGAGCATGCCATACCCCCCACCGAAGCCGAAGAGCCCGATCTCGAAGAATGTAATGAAGAGACTAACAAATATCATAACACAGATAAAAATTTAATGTCACACAGATCTATTTGAGAAACTACCATAGAGATAGCCGGCAAGGCCGGCGATGATGATGACGTAGATCGGTGAGACACCGAGGGCCCATATGGCGAGAGCACAGACGACAGGAATCCAGATTGTGTAGCGGTTGAGTTTGGCACGCTGACCTAAGCGGAACGTCGGTACTGCGATGAGTGCTACCACGGCTGGACGGATGCCTCGGAAGATGGCTGCCACATGGGGGTTATCCTTAAACTGGCTGAAGAAGATGGCGATGGCCAGGATGATGAGGAAGGAGGGTAGGGCAGTGCCGAGAGTAGTGAAGATGGCTCCGCGCACCTTATTTAATTTATACCCAATGAAAGTGGCGATGTTGATGGCAAAGACGCCAGGACAACTCTGGGCAATGGCAATCAGGTCCAGCATCTCATCCTTGGATACCCATTGCTTCTTGTTGACCACCTCTTCTTCTATCAATGGAATCATGGCATATCCACCGCCGATGGTGAATATGCCAATCTTAAAGAATGTTCGAAATGAATCCCAATAGATATTCATTTTCTCATTTTCATTTTTTCATTCTTTCATTTTTCCCTTTACCCATTTACGTGCATTAACGAAGGCTTCGATCCACGGGGTTACCTCGTCGTTTTTGTGGTCAGTGGGATACCACGCATTTTGCCAGGGGAAGAAGGCGCGCTCCAGGTGTGGCATCATACAGAGATGACGACCATCAGTGGAGCAGATTCCAGCTACGTTGTAGTCAGAGCCGTTCGGATTAGCGGGGTAGCCAGCGTAATTGTACTTGGCAATCACGTTGTAGCTCTTCTCTGGCTCAGGCAGATGGAATTTTCCCTCACCATGTGCCACCCAAAGGCCTAATTTTGAGCCGCTAAGCGAACCGAACATCACGCTATTGTTCTGTGGGATGCTGAGGCTGATAAACTCACTCTCGAACTTATGTGAGTCGTTGTGCAGCATCTTTGCACCTTTTGCACCGGTGAGGCCGAGTTCTACCATTAATTGACAACCGTTACAGATACCTAAAGAAAGAGTGTCCTCGCGGGCATAGAATTTGTCGAGCGCCTCCTTGGCTTTCGGATTGAAGAGGAAGGCACCCGCCCAACCCTTGGCAGAACCGAGTACATCGGAATTGGAGAAACCACCGCAGAATACGATGAGATTCACCTCTTCTAAAGTTTCACGGCCTGTGATGAGGTCGGTCATCATCACATCCTTCACATCGAAACCGGCGAGATAAAGCATATAGGCCATCTCGCGCTCACCGTTGGTTCCTTTCTCACGGATGATGGCGGCCTTGGGTGTTTTGGCTGTTGCAGTGGCACAGCCGCTCGGCTTTGCCGCTTCGCTCTGCGAAGAACAAACAGGACGGCGAGGGTTGAGGCCATACTGCGATAGTTTACCTGTGAAACCCTTGGGGAATTTCATTTCAAGGGGCTGCTTCTTATAGTTCTCGAAGCGCTCCTTGGCCTTGCCGTGGAAGCTCTGCTTGCGATCGAGCAAATAGCTTGTTTTATACCATACGTCGCGGAGAGCATCGATATCGAAGGTATAGTTAGACGTACTAGATTGGCTAGTTAGGCTACGATAGATGATCTCGATAGTGCGACTGTCTTCAACAGGATAGCCAATCTTAGCAAAGCCGATACCTTGCTCCTCCATGAATTCCTTAAACTCCTGCTTGTACTCGTCACTCACTTCAATCACCACACCTGGGTTCTCTGCGAAGAGGGTTTTCACGATGTCACCGTCAGCACAAATATCGTGGAGATTGATATGCATGCCGCCTTTGGTATTAGCGAAGCACATTTCCAAGAGGGTGGTGATGAGACCACCGGCCGAGATGTCATGACCCGCCATGATCCAACCCTTTTCGATGAGTTGCTGGATGGCCATGAAGGCATCAGCGAAGTACTCGGGATTCTTCACCGTCGGTACATCGTCGCCGACCTTGCCTAAACTCTGGGCAAAGGCAGAACCCCCAAGATGCTGTTCGTCGAACGAGAAGTCGATATGATAGATGGAGGCGTTTTTATCGTTCACCAATACGGGCGATACCACCTTCTTGATGTCGCTTACCTCACCACCGGCAGAGACGATGACGGTTCCCGGGGAGATAATCTTCTCGCCATTGGGATACTGCTGAGAGAGTGAAAGCGAATCCTTACCAGTAGGTACATTGATGTGTAGGTCGCAGCAAAAATCACTCAATGCCTTGACACCAGCATACAGACGGGCATCCTCACCCTCTTGAGAACGGCAAGGCCACATCCAGTTGGCGGAGAGTGAAATGGAGTCCATACCCTCAGCCATCGGTGCCCAAACGATATTCGTGAGCGCTTCAGCTACAGAAAGCACACTGCCTGCAGCAGGATCAGCCAAACCGGCCTGTGGGGCATGACCGAGAGCTGTAGCAATACCCTTCTCACCACGGTAGTCAAGAGCCACGACACCACAGTCGCTGAGTGGCAACTGTATTTCACCTTGACACTGCTGACGGGCAATCTTTCCTGTCACGGAGCGGTCGACCTTATTAGTCAGCCAGTCCTTACAAGCCACAGCCTCCAACTGGAGCACGCGTTCGAGGTATTCCTCAATCTTATCATGTGAATAAGTGACATTCTCATAATGACGCTCAACGGTATTGTCGCGCATGACGGTCTTCGGTGAGTGACCGAACATCTGAGCCACATCGAGGTCAAAAGGCTTTACGCCATCGCCCTGCTTGAACGAGAAGTGGGCATCGCCTGTGGTCTTGCCGACTACATACAGCGGCGCACGCTCACGTTCAGCAATCTTACGCACATGTTCGATATGCTTTTCGTCGATGAGCAGGCCCATGCGTTCCTGACTCTCATTGGCAATAATCTCTTTTGAACTCAGCGTCTTGTCACCGATAGGTAATTTGGTCATGTCAATCTCACCACCACATTCCTCGACAAGCTCAGACAGACAGTTCAGATGACCGGCTGATCCGTGGTCGTGGATAGAAACGACGGGATTTACATCCTCCTCACAGAGGGCACGAACCAAATTGTAGGCACGTTTCTGCATCTCGGGGTTGGCACGCTGCACAGCGTTGAGCTCGATGCCGTTGCTATAGCGACCAGTATCCACAGAAGAAACAGAACCACCACCAAGGCCGATACGGTAGTTATCACCACCCACAACAACAACCTTGTTACCTTTCTGGGGTTCTTTCTTCAGGCAGTCGCGCTTGGTGCCATAACCTACACCACCGGCGAGCATGATGACCTTATCGTAGGCATACTTTTCTTGGCCCTCCTGATGCTCGAAGGTGAGGACAGAGCCGCAAATCAGCGGCTGGCCGAACTTGTTACCGAAGTCAGAAGCACCATTAGATGCTTTTGTCAGAATCTGCTGAGGCGTCTGGTAAAGCCACTGGCGCACAGGCAGGATATCTTCCCAGTCGCGTGCGACTCCTTCATCATCGTGAAGACGCGGATAAGCCGTCATATAGACTGCGGTTCCGGCAATGGGCCAAGAGCCGACGCCACCACCCATACGGTCACGGATTTCACCACCCGTACCTGTAGCTGCTCCGTTAAAAGGCTCAACGGTGGTGGGGAAATTATGCGTCTCAGCTTTCAGTGAGATTACACTCTCAATATCCTTCACCTGGAAATAATCGCTGGTGCTTTGGTCTTTCGGCGCAAATTGCTCCACCATAGGACCCTGTGCGAAGGCTACATTATCCTTATAGGCCGAGAGAATTTTGTTGGGGTTCTCCTGCGTGGTTTTTTTGATCATCGCAAAGAGCGAAGACTCCATCTCCTTGCCGTCGATAATAAACGTACCACCAAAAATCTTATGGCGACAGTGCTCAGAGTTGATCTGGGCAAAACCGAAAATCTCAGAATCCGTCAGAGGACGACCATTCTTTTTTTCCAGTCCATGCAGATATTCGATTTCCTCAGGTGAGAGGGCGAGACCTTCCTGTTCGTTGTATTCCTCCAGATTGTCCACATACTTGATGGGTTCAGGTTGGATGTTAATGGTGAAGATGTCCTGATTGAGGCCATTGTACATGCGCTGCAACATCTCGTCGTACTCAGCATCCTTGTTGGCAACAGCCCAATATTCCTCGATGCGGCTGATGCCCTTAATACCCATGTTCTGTGTAATCTCAACGGCATTGGTGGACCACGGGGTCACCATTTCACGACGCGGACCAACGAAAAAACCGTCGAGTTTGTCTGCATCCAGCAATGTGGCCTCACCAAAAAGCCAATTTAATTCTTTGATTTCCTGTTCACTCAGTACGTGATCTACCTCTGTGGCAATCACCGAACGACTAGAGTCATCCGTCGTTTTTTGTGGGGTCTGAAAGAAGCGTATCATTTTTAATATGTTTTGTTTTTATTTCTTGCGTTTAACGGTTTTGGGAGCAGCCTTCTTGACAACAGGCTTGGGATTTGTGACAACGGTTGCCGGCTTGGGACGCTCCACAAAGGGCTTCTGGTTTCTCATCAGCCAAGTTATTTCCAATACCTTATTACGAAGATCCTCAGGACAATCTGTCTTTGGGTTTTTCAGCCAGTTTTCCAATGTCTGTTTGACCGAAGAACTCTTCTGACTAGCAAATAATGCCTCCAGCCAGTTGCCGGGGAAGAGGATACTGCTCGTCTGCTGCAGATATTTCAGATTGGCCAGCGTTTGTGCCACATAATTCGGAACATCCCGTTCGTAGATGTCAGTGCTCAACAATTGAAGTGCGTGGATGGTCCAGGATTCCTCCTTACGATTCTCTTTCTTTATAAGTTTCTTGAAGAGGTCATTACGCTTGGATGCATCGGGGTTGCAGGCACGACTGACAAAGTCAAACTCATTCTGCAGATCTTCGGTTTTCAGACGGGCTCGTTGGGTAGAAAGGATCTCTTGCCAACGGCTGGAATTCATGATGGCTAGACGATAGGCCATCTCCATATAGTCGTGTTCGTCGAAAAGTGGATCATTGTGTTGCAGCCAAACCGTTTCTAACTGTGCGAGCACATCGGGAGAAATGGCATTGACAGCCATTTTCCGGAAGATGAGTTGGCGACAGTCTTTTGATTTGTTCTCTCCTAGCAAGTCCATCATACAGAGTTCGAGCGTCTTCCGTTGTTCTAATGACAAGTCGAAAGCAATCTTAAACATGTGGTCGATGGTTGTCTGCATAACGATGGGATTCTTCTCTTTCATCATAAAACGGTAGAGTTCACCAAAAGACGAAGGAGCGACCTTGCCTTGGAAATAATTGTCGTGAATGGTATTCAGCAGACAATAGCGTGCCAGATCATTACGGGTGGTGATGAGTCGCTTGGGCAGGATCTCTGCATAATCGTCATCGAGCGTAAAGATACCATAGCCTTGACCGTCGTAGTTGGGAATGATGTAGCTAGGTTTGCCGTTTTTCAGGCTGTAAGTCATAATAGGCTTTTGCATATCTACGGTGATAGAACGGCTGGGAGCCAGGTCGTAAATAACTTGGACGACGAACTTCTGTCGCCAGCAGAGGCCACGTCCGAAGGGATCGGTCTGTGAAACGACAAGCTGACCATCTTTATAGGAAGTGTTAATGACGGGCATGCCTTTTTGTTTGGCCCATACCTCAAAGAACTGTCGTACGCCGACTGTAGGATTCTCCTTGTCGAGGGTTTCAATTAGGTCATCCCAGGTGGCATTCTTGAAATAGTATTTCTGCAGGAAGCTACGTAGACTTTTCTGCATTTTTGTTGGATCTATAAGTTGTTCCAAAGCCCGCATCATGACCGTCGCTTTGTTATAGATAATGTTATCGTAGAGCAAGGTCGTATGGTCAACAATCGAAGGCCGTTCGATAGCGAATGTACCATCGGTGCGGTCTAAAGCCATCGCGGGATTCTGATAAGTGAGAAGGAAATTGAAATCATTCTCCTTGGGGTCAACCCTATGTGTCATTTTCGATGCCATGATGTTGGCAATCACTTCCTTCTCCCAGAGATTCTCCATCCAGTTTAGTTGGACAATGTTTCCAAACCAGAGATGTGACGTTTCGTGGGCAATCAGTTCCGTCCGTTTGAGCACCTCTTCTTTTGAGGCGTTGTTCTCGAGCAACAGGCGTGATTGGTTGATTTGGAAAGCACCGGGATGTTCCATACCGCCATAGGGGTAGTCGGGTAGGATGGCTAGACCATACTCCCTAAACGGACACTTAATGCCTGTATAGTTCTCCATCCATTTCATGGATTTTGCTATTTCACTAATTACAACATCAACCTGGGCCACCTTCTTTGGGTCGGTTTCACGATAGAGTACATGGATGGGATAGCCATCTCGTACTGTGACTTTCTCTTCGAATTTTCCTGCTACAAATGAATAGAAATAGATGGGGATGGGGTTTGTGCCATCACTAAAAATGGCCTTCCAGCCTTCGGGTACATTGAGTGTGGTGGTGAATCTTGCCCTGATGTCAGGTTGATCGAAACAAGGGAAGGCAGAATGAGCCTGATCAGGCAAAAAGATTGTATAAAGGAAGTCTTTCTGTCGGTTAAGGGCCTTGTTCACACTGGCAAAGTCGATCTCGACAATGTTAAATCCCTCTTTCATCAGTTTAACATCCAAAAGAATATGATCGTGTTTGTAAGTGGCCTGACGTTTCTTCCTGCCATTGACTGTACAGGTGCCGGAGAAACCACCTTGGAAGTCGAGAACGACATTGCTTTTCTGCAAAAGGTCAAAAGTAATCACAGCTTTTCCCGTAACGGGTGTCTTTGCATCAGCGGGGATGTTGAATGTCAAATCATAGTGCACGTTACTGATGTTGGTCTTTCGCTGTTGGGCCAGTTCCTTTGAAACACCCTTTTCCAGTACTTGAGCAGAAAGGCCAAGTACAATCAGACAGAGCGCAAAAATGAGAAAAAGTCTGCATTTTTTCATCTTTTCGGGTGCTTTATTTGGTTTTCGTGTGCAAATTTAATTAAAATAATTATAATTCCGCCAAAGTTTTCATTGTTTTTTGCGACATTAATGTAAATTTGCATCCGATTTGGAATTATTAAAATGAGAAAATTATGAAAAAAAGTTTGATTTTGATAGCCGTGTCTGCTCTGATATTGAGCAGTTGCGCTAGTAAAAAAGATTTGGTAGAATGCCAGACAACTAACAAGACCCTCAATGAGAGTCTACAGAGTGCCAAGGAGGATCTGGCTGCCAAAAATGCCCGTATCGCTAGTTTGGAGGAGCAGCAGCGTGGTATGCAGCAGATGCTTAAGAATGCAGAGGATAAGTATGCCAAATTGCAGGCATCGCTCGACAAGAGTCTGACAAACGCTTCGCAGAACAATATCTCTATCGAGAAACTCGTTGATCAGATTAATGAGTCGAACCAGTACATCCGTCACCTGGTGGAGGTAAAGTCGAAAAGTGACTCACTCAACATGGTGCTCACAAACAACCTGACGCGTTCGCTCACGAAGGAAGAGATGAAGGAGGTTGACGTACAGGTACTAAAGGGTGTGGTCTATATCTCATTGGCCGATAACATGCTTTACAAGAGTGGTTCGTATGAGATTAATGCCCGTGCAGCCGAAACACTGTCGAAGATTGCTAAGATCATCAAAGACTATAAGGATTATGACGTGCTGATCGAGGGTAACACCGACAATGTGCCCATCTCCAAGACAAACATCCGTAATAACTGGGACCTCTCGGCCCTGCGTGCATCGAGTGTTGTACAGGCTTTGCAGAACGACTACGGTGTGGATCCGAAGCGTCTGACAGCCGGTGGTCGTGGTGAGTATAATCCCATTGCTACCAACGATACCGAGGTCGGCAAGCAGCGTAACCGTCGTACCCAAATCATCATCACACCGAAACTCGACGAGTTTATGGATCTGATTGGCGAGGCTCCCGATACAGACAAATAAGTAAGTTTATCAGTGCAAGGGTGAAGCATGGGGACTATTGGCAGGATAGCGACGATGATTGGTTGGATGGCAATAGTCCTCTTGTTTCACTTTTTTACTTTTTCTCCCGCTCAAGCACAGAATATCCAAAAAGGCGACTATGGCTATCTGTATTGCCACATGAGCGATCGTGGGCAATGGACGGCTTTTGCATTGAGTCGTGACGGCTACCATTACGAGGATGTCCTTGGTGGTGAACCTGTGATGGATGTCAAAGAGCATTCCCGTATCGAGGGCGGTCAGCGCGATGCCTACATTACCCGAAGTTGGGATGGCAATGGCTTTGTGATGGTGACGACGGATATGAACAACGGTATGACCAAAGCTCTGGGCAAGAAGAACGAATGGGACAATTATGGCATTGACCTGCTTAAGAGTGATGACCTCATTCATTGGACCAGCGTCTCTTTTGACTATCGTAAGGGTGATGCTATTTTCTGCGATCCACAGTCGCCGAGTCCTTATCAGGATTGGAGTACTATCAACCGCGTGTGGGCTCCGCAGATTTTCTGGGATCCCCATTATGTTTGGCCCGATGGTGATAAAGGCGGTTACATGATTTATTACTCAATGTGGAACCGTGATGAGGAAGGTTATGACCGAATGTATTTTTCTTATGCCGATAAGTCATTCACCAAACTGACAAAGCCCCATATCCTTTTTGACTGGGGCTATGCAACCATCGATGCTGATATCAACTATTTGGAAAGCGACGGTCTTTACCACATGCTGATAAAGAAGGAAGGTGGAAAGCCCGGCATCTATACGGCTACTTCAGAACATCTGACCTATGGTTGGGGTGAGCCAGTTGAGGATGATTATGTCAGTTTTGAGGGTAAGAAGAAGTGCGAAGGGTCGAGTGCCTTTCAGTTGATAGGTGACGATACCTGGCGTGTGGCTTATATCGAGTATTCTTCCAAGCCCCGGCACTACCGTATCTGCAAGGCCGACAAGTATCTGCGCAATTTCTCCGATCCCGTTGATATTGAGGGTGTGACAGGACCGCAGCACGGTTCTTTCATGCGACTGACCAAAGAGGAATACAAACGTTTGCAAAAATGGGGTTCCGTACCTGTTATCCATCGTTTGGAGGCTGAGGTTATTGATGGCGCTGTGTTACATACCAATCGTTATCTTGAGGGTTATAATCCCGAAGTGCGTACGATGAATCAATATTTTACCACGCGCCTGAAGTATTCTTTTATGCCCTCACCCGATTCTGAGGAGGCCCGTATCTATAAGGGTGCCTATCAGGGTGTAGGTTTAGGTTATCATCATCTGAACAATCAGATTGGCAACCCCTTTTCCGCCTATCTTTTTCAGGGAGCCACCATTAAAACCCTGTCACCGAAACTCGCCCTCAACTATGAATGGGATTTTGGTGTGGCCTATGGCTGGCATTCCTATAATGAGACCGACCGGGTATCGAATCATGTGATCGGTTCAAAGATGACGGCCTATATGGATTTCGGCGTCTATCTGCGATGGATGCTTTCCCGACAGTTAGACCTGAATATCGGCCTCACGGCCTCTCATTTCAGCAATGGCAATACGTCGATGCCGAATGCAGGTTTGAATGTCGCTTCGGCGAAATTGTCACTAGCCTATTATATCGACCGACCAGAGCAGCAGCCTGCCGATGGTCCGTTACCCTTTTTCCAAAAGTATTGGAGCACCGACGTTGTCGTGTTTGGCGGATGGAAGCGCAGAGGAGCGGAAACGGCTCTCGGTTCGTATGCTCTGTCAGGGACCTATGGTGTGGTGGGTGTCAACGTGAACCCTATGTACAACCTGAACCATTGGTTGAATGTGGGTGCTTCCTTGGATTTGTATTATGACCATAGTGCCAACCTCAGAACAGAGGATCCCGCGTTGCCACCTGACAGTGGTGAGACTGGAGAGGAAAATGAGGGTGAGACAGAGACCACAGATGTGCCGTCTATCTCTCCAGAAGATCTTCTTCGTGCCCCCTCTTGGTATCGTCAGGCCACAGCTGGTCTTTCAGTTCGTGCGGAATATGTGATGCCGTATTTCACGATTAATTTCGGCATCGGCCACAATTTGTTTAATGCGGGCAGTGCCCATTTCCGCGGTTTTTATGAAATCCTGGCTTTGAAAGCAGCCCTTTCACCCAAAGTTTTCCTTCATATCGGTTATAGCCTTTATAGTTTTCAATATCCCAACAACTTGATGTTGGGCGTCGGCTATCGTTTTGGAGCCCGTCGGAAATAGGCTCAATTGATGTGCGTCAAGAAGAAACTAATTACTTCTATTTTCCTTCCTGAAAACTTGTCTGTGTGCGAACACAGTTTTACCTTTGCACCGGATTTAAGAACATAGGATAACAATTAAAAGAGGTATTAAACGTATGATTATTTTGAATTTTGTAGCCATTAAAATCGCATCAGTAGTAAAATCCAAGGCTATTGCACTTATCAATAAGTAAAAAGAACGGTAGATTTTAAGTATGAAACAAAAGCAAAAACAATTGTGACATACTTAAAAAGTAGCGCGACAGATTTTTATTACCTTTGCAGCCGTAAATAATCTGTCAAGCATGAAAAGGATTTTGATTTCCCTACTCGCCATCGTGGCGACGCTTGGCTCGGAAGCTGCCGAGCCTTTTGTGGTTTTCCAGACATCTGCAGACGTTCTTTCCCTGCAAGGTGCAAGTGTCTCTTTCGATAGCCGTGAGCATAGTTGTGTTCAGAGAGCTGTCGCCAACCTCCAGAAGGATTTTGAGAAGGTCACTCAGAAGCAACTTCCTGTTTCGGAGAGTGCGCGGATCCTCGTGGGTACGGTCGGTGTTAACAAGCAGATCGACCAATGGGTGAAAAAAGGCGAGCTCAGCAACTTGAAAGGCAAAACCGAAAAATACATCATCAAGACCATTGGCGACCAACTCGTCATTGCAGGTAGTGACAAGCGTGGAACCGTGTTCGGTATCTACGAACTGACTAGGCAGATGGGTGTCTCACCTTGGTATTACTGGGCAGATGTTCCTGTTGAACAACACGAAGCATTATATATAAAGAAAGGTGAATACACCGATGGCGAACCTGCAGTGCGCTATCGTGGTATCTTCCTCAACGACGAGGCACCCTGTCTGACCACTTGGGTGAAGAACACTTTCGGTACTGATTATGGTGATCATCATTTCTATGAGAAGGTCTTTGAGCTCATTCTCCGTCTGAAGGGTAATTTTCTTTGGCCGGCTATGTGGGGTTGGGCCTTCTATGCTGACGATCCTGAGAACTCGAAGGTGGCTGATGAGATGGGTGTCATTATCGGAACCTCCCACCATGAGCCAATGGCCCGCAACCATCAGGAATACGCCCGTCGCCGTAATGAATGGGGTGCCTGGAACTATCAGACCAACAAGGAGAATCTTGACCGTTTCTTCCGGGAAGGTATCGAGCGCATGAAAGGCACCGACGACATTGTGACCATCGGTATGCGTGGTGATGGCGATGAGGCCATGAGTGCGACGGCTGATACCAAGTTGTTGGAAAATATTATCGACAACCAGCGCAGGATTATCAAAAATGTGACGGGCAAGTCCGCCGACAAGACCACCCAAGTGTGGGCCTTGTATAAGGAGGTACAGGACTATTACGACGCAGGCCTTCGTGTGCCCGACGATGTGATGATCCTGATCAGCGACGACAACTGGGGCGACATTCGTCGTGTACCCACCGCTGCCGAGCGTAGCCGCAAGGGCGGATGGGGTATCTACTACCACGTGGACTATGTAGGGGCACCCCGTAACACGAAGTGGCTCAACGTCACTCAGACGCAGCAGATGTTTGAACAATTGTCGCTTGCCTACGACTTCGGCATCCAGCGTATGTGGATTCTCAATGTCGGCGACCTTAAGCCGATGGAGTATCCCATCCAGTTGTTCATGGATATGGCATGGAGTCCGAAGGATTATACCGTCCCGACCGTTATCGATCATACCCGCCGTTTCTTCAGTTCTGTATTCAGCAGTGTAATCGCAGAAGAAGCCTCAGATATATACAACCGTAACTGCCAGTACATGGCCCGCGTCACGCCCGAGATGCTCGATGCACGTACCTATAATATTGAGACGGGCGAATGGCGACAGGTGGCTGATGACTATCAAAGGCTGGAACTGCGTGCTCTGCGTCTCTACGACCAGATTCCTATTGAGGCCCGCGACTTCTATCGTCAGCTGGTGCTCTTCCCTGTGCAGGCAATGGCCAATCTCTACGATATGTACTATGCCCAGGCCATGAACCAGAAAATGGCCGCCAGCAAGAATCCTGATGCCAATGCGTGGGCCTATAAGGTGAGGGACTGCTTCCGTCGCGACTCGCTGCTCTGTGCGGCTTATAATACCGATATCGCTGGTGGTAAATGGAATGGTATGATGATCCAAAAGCACATCGGCTATCGCTCGTGGAATGATAATTTCCGTGCCGACATGCTGCCGCGTATTACTTCTGTCGCCGACAGCACAACAGGTGGTTATACCTTTACTCCCAGCAATGGTTATGTGGCTATGGAAGCAGAGCACTACTATAGTGCTAAGGCACCCGAGGGTTTGCAGTGGACAGTTTATCCCTATTACGGCCGTACCCGTAGTGCTGTTGCCTTGACACCCTATACGAAGTCTGTAGGCGACGCAGCATTGACCTACCAGTTTACATTGCCTGCTGACGTGAAGTCCGTAAAAGTTCATGTGATTGTGAAGTCTACGCTCGACTTCCTCGATGTCGGTGGTTTCGAGAGCGCCGTCAGCCTCGATGGCGGAGAAGCCCAGGTCGTGAACTTCAACAAGACGCTTGTCGACCGCCAGCCTTATATGTACTCTGACTATTATCCCGCTGTTGCACGTCGCGTGGTGGAGAAGGTAGTGGAGTTGCCGGTGCAGAAAGATGGTGTGCATAATCTGACGTTACAGCCTAAGCATCCTGGTATCGTCTTCGAGAAGATTGTGGTCGATGCTGGTGGCTATCAATCACAATATCTCTTTGGTGAGGAGTCGCCCTGCAATCGCCTCTGAGCATTGAACATTATTTTGGACAGAAATTTTATATGATTATTCAAATTTCTGTCCAAAATAATATCTTTTTTACCTTTTTACCTTCTTTCTTATTTTCTTTTTTATTATCTTTGCATCCGAAAAGGTAAGTAATTAATAAATATCACTATGAGAATGATGAAAAAACTCCTTATCGCCGTTCTTCTGATGCAGGTATCAGTAGCGGCTGTAGCACAGGACAAGACATTGTTGATCTCTGAGTCTGGACTTCCCTACACCGCCCAGACATGGTTTGCCTATGGTTCAGAGAGCATCGACCAGAAAGACATTGTAGCATGTTGGGATCAGGGTAAGCGTATTGTGACGGCAGCCTACACGGGCGAAGGATGGTTTATCATTATGGCTGGCAACACGCCTTATATGATGCAGACCTACCTTGTCAGTGATGCCTGGCCCGAGGAGTGGATTGCCCAGAAAACGCAAGAGGGCTACGCCATTACTTCGATGTCGCGCAGTCACAGCCAGTGGTTGGTGGTGCTCTCACAGGGCAGCGGCATCAGCCGTCAGATTATCTGGCAGAACACATGGGATAACCTCGCCCCTTGGATTGCCGAGCAGAAAAATAATGGCTATAGTATCACCGACCTTGCCTTCGACGGCAAGCGGTGGCTTGTCGTTATGAGCCAGAACTCCAAGTTCGTGTCGCAGGGCTACTTCATATCCGACACCAACAACGATATGATGCGCAGCATCCAGTCGGAAGTTTGGAATCGTGGCTTCAACCTGCATCAGGTGGCCTATGGCGGTGGCAAATACATCGTCACCTTCGGTAACTATGCCTATGGCGATGATCGCTTCCAGAACCTTCAGGTCAGTCCCGACAATCCCAAGGACTATATTCGTGAGCAGTGGGAGAAAGGCATCTGTATCGCCTATATTGGTGGCGGCATCGTTACGCCCACTAAACGCTGACGATGGGCAATACCTTTTTAAAGACGATGTTGTTGACGCTCGCATTATGGGGCGTGACAATGGTTTGCAGCGCAGAGATATCTGCGCTGAAACCACGTTTAGTGGTGTGTACCGACATTGCCCCAGCTGACGTGGAACCAGACGATATGGAGTCGATGGTTCACCTGATGGTCTATGCTGATATGTTTGAGATTGAGGCGATAATCACTTCAGTGGGTTGGAACTGCGACCCCTTTCCGAAGGATTGGTCACAGTATCTGTTTCGCGTGATTGGTGCCTACGCCAAGGATGTACCGAACTTGATGAAGCGTTCCGGACAAAAGAAGTTTCTCTCGATAAAAAAAGAAAACACGAGCCAAAAGATTGGCTATTGGCCAAGTGCAGAATATATTAATAGTCGTGCCGTGATGGGAAGCACGTCTGGTGGTATCCGCTCTATTGGCGAACATAACGATTCGCCAGGCAGCGATTTACTCATCCGCCTGGCTGATGAAGATGATCCTCGTCCCATCTATGTAGCGGCATGGGGTGGTGCCAATACCCTGGCGCAAGCCATCTGGCGCGTCAAACAGACAAGGACACTAGAGGAACTGAAACGTTTCGTGCGCAAGTTCCGCCTTTATACGATTACCGATCAGGACATGGACTACGCTCATCGCATGGATCGCGCCCGCAGTTCTCACATGTGGTTGCGTCGGGAATTCAAGGACGACCTGCAGTTCATTTGGGATGAAGGTACCTGGCAGGAACAGTGCGAACTGGGCAAGCGTCATTGGACCAAGCATCAGCAGTATATTCAAGGTAAAGGAGCCCTTGGCAAGGAATATCCCAATTACAAATGGGGTGTTGAGGGCGACACACCGAGTTTTCTCTATGTGTTGCCTAACGGTCTCAACGACCCCGAGGACCCTTCGCAGGCTGGTTGGGCAGGCTATCATGAGCGCGGTCTTTGTCCCGATTCGCTTACCACGGCCTGGACCAGTTGGCAGGAACCTACCCGTAGTATCAGCGTGGGCTATAAGCAGCATTTCTATTCCGATGAACTCAACGATTTTATTGCCCGCATGCAGTGGGCTGATGAGGGCAAGGGCAATCATAATCCCATCGTTGTCGTAAATGCTCACAAAGGTCCGTCGCCTTTGGTATTTCATGCCAAAGCTGGTGAGACGATTCGTCTGGATGCCTCATATTCAAAAGATCCTGATGACAACACCATCCATTTCCTATGGTGGCAACAACCAGAGATAGGAAAAACGAAGCTTACCATCGACGATGCGGAGAGGAGTATCATCAACGTCCGCATTCCTGTCGATGCCGCAGGCCAGACGTTGCACCTTGTTTGCGAAGTAAGCGATGATGGAGCCAACCATCTGAAGTCGTATCAAAGGATTATCGTCCATACAATTAAAGAAGTAAGAAGATGATTTATGATATATAAAAATGAATTTAATGATGAAAAAGATTATTAGTTTATTAGCATTGGCTTTGGTGACTGTCATGACGTCACAGGCTCAGGAGTCTATTGAGCAGTTCACGGTGGCTACACTCAATGTCGATGGACTGCCCCAGAAACTATTGGTCATAAATGTCAATGCTGATGGTCCTGGCGATACCGGTACGGCTCGTATTGGTAAGTATCTGGTGAAGAAAGGCTACGACTTGGTGATGATGCAGGAAGACTTCAGCTACCACGGCGTACTCTCCGTATGTCTTGAGGACGACTACAAAATGGACGAGTGGTCAGGTACTTTATATTTGCTCGACGGCCTCCGCAAGATAGACTTTCTGCACTTGCAGAATCATCGCTTCGAGTGTGATGGATTGCTGACTGCGTGGAAGAACGATCTGCAGGTTACGTCTGCAGTCCGCACGCCCTGGACGCAGAATTTTGGCAAGTTTAGCCATGCATTGGATGAGATGGTGACCAAGGGCTTCCGCCGTTACGAGGTGACCCTGCGCAGCGGTGACCGCATTGTGGTCTACAATATGCACATGGATGCCACTGATGACAAAGATGAAGCAGAAGGAAAAGCCGGTCCTGACCATGATGCCCGTATGGCACAGTGGGCACAGCTGAAAGATGACGTGCTTCGGCATCTCGACTCCCGCCCTGTCATTATCACTGGTGACATGAACAGCCTCTATGGCCGTGACGATGTGAAAGGCCAGTTCATCGATGCCATCAACCAGAGCGGACGCGGCACGGCCTCTGACGTGTGGGTAGAACTACAACATAGTGGTATCTATCCCTCCGAGAGCACAGAAGCAACTTCCAACGATGAGACGCTCGACAAGATTATTTATATCAATCCTACGATGGGTACAAACATCAAGCCCGTAGCCATTACTATCGACCGCGAAGGTTATCTTTACGATGGTAAACCGTTGGGCGACCACTTCCCTGTCGCTGCCACATTCCAGATGACACGAAAAGGCACTGGTATTGACGAGCAGAACAGTACGACAACTGGCGAAAGCAAGTATTATAACCTTAACGGCCAGCATGTCAGTCAGCCTCAGAAGGGCATATACATCGAGCAGCAGGGCAAGAAGGCAGGAAAGCGTATCATCAAGTAATCAGAAGGAGGAATGAGAATGAAAAAGATATTATTCATACTGATTGTTTTTCAGCTTTCGCTGACAAACTCCAAGGCACAGGACGCTGCCTACACGATACTCTCCGAACGCGACACGACCGTCAAGGCCCAATTTAATGGCATCTCATTAGGTTCCCGCGAGGTGAGGCACATCGTCTATGAATACCCCTCGACCGATGCTGACGGAAATGCCGTGAAAGTCAGCGGTATCATCATGATTCCCTCCGATGTGGTCGATGGCTCGACACCTTGCGACGGCGTCATCGTGTATAACCATCCCACCATTGGCTCCCCGAAGGATGCTCCTTCACAGGGCGGCGATACATTCGAAACCATCGGCATTGCTTTAGCCAGTCCGTTGAGGCCCAACTACATCGTTGTGGCTTCCGACTACATTGGCTACGGCTCGTCTATTGACAGCAATGTTTCCTATATCAGTGGCGATACCAATAGCCGTAATGCATTGGACGGATTGCAGGCTGCCCGTCAGTTGTTTGCTGACAGACAGATTCCACAGGGCAAGTTCCTGTTCAACCTCGGATATTCGCAGGGAGGCACTGTGAGCATGTATGCCGGACGACTGACCGATACTGACGCGAAGTACAAGAGCATCCGCTTTGACAAGACTTTCTCGGGTGGTGGTCCACTCGACTTCGAAGGCATTTATACTGCGTACGTCGAGCGCGATGCTTGCGACGACATTGCCGATGTGGTGCTCATGCTCATCTCTGTCAACGAGAACTACCATTTGGGTATCGACTACAAGGACATGTTCAAGGAACCGATGGCGTCGCATGCGATGGAATATTTCAAGTCTAAGGACAAGAAAGTCGTCGCCGACATTGGTGTCATGTCGATGGATTCTATCAGTGAGGTACTGACACCCGCTTTCATGGACCTGAAAAACGATATGACTAAGGTACTCAGGGCTAAGTTGAAGGAAATCAGCATCACTGAAGGCTGGGAACCTGACATCACGAAACGCTACTACATCGAGCACTCCCGACACGACAACTACGTACCCATACAGAGTGCACGCGCCATTATTCCATGGATGCGCGGGAAGGGATTCACCCCCAGTATCGTGCCAGGCAAGAGCAACCTACAGACCTGTACCGTCGTCTTCAAACTGAAGCACCAACAGTCGGGCATCGTGTGGGCCATTCAGACCTTCGCGGCCATCCAGTTCTGGCCTGTGCTCTATTATGAGGGCGAGCAGAATCGCTACTTCCACGATGTGGTTGGCGACCTGAACCTCATGAAGGTCATCAAATATCTGGAAAGCTGGGGCATCGACTTGCGCAAACTTACGCAGTCGGCCCCTGAAGTCAAGGCCGATCTGGAGGCAAGTATCGCTGACGGCTCTATTCAGCCTGACGGCAGCGTCCGTCAGCTAGCCAACGTGAGGCGGGCCAGTTTCCTCGACATCATTGGCGATATCAGCAATTTCCTGGCGAAACTCGATCTGACGCTGACTGATGCCTACGAGATGCTCGATGACTCTGGAATTTCCATCCTTGATATTATGGCGGTCATCGACTACATCAATGGAACATCCGCTGCTCGAGTCAAAGATGGTGACAGCTTATTGGCGCCCCTTGAGAGCAAACTCGAAGCTCCCCTCTATCTATTGCGTTCCTACGAACAGACGTTAGCTAACTGGTATCTTTTGGGCGGCTACGACGTCAACTATAGCCTTTGGGGAATGTAGACACTCATCTTCGTAATATTACATAATGATAGACATGGCAATTCTTGCAAGAATCATGAGAACAATAATAACAATAGCAATGATGTTGGTGGTTATCCCGACATCAGCACAAGAGAACCTGCAGAAGCAGGCAAGCAACAAGGAAGTAGAAAAGGTTTTCACAACAGTGAAGGAACTTCCGATAACGAGCGTGAAAAACCAGTATCGTAGCGGCACGTGCTGGGACTTTTCCACGTTGGGCTATTTCGAGAGTGAGATTCTGCGAAAAACGGGAAAGACCTACGACCTATGTGAGATGTTTGTGGTGAACAAAGACTATATGGATTGCGCTACTCACTATGTTCGTATGCACGGATATAGCCAGATTTCGGAAGGCGGCTCCTGTGACGACGTGCTGGAAGTAATCCGTCAGCACGGCATCTGTCCAGAGAACGCTATGCCGGCACCTGGTTCGCTGACGGGTGACTCGCTCGCTAATTTCAAAGTGTTCTTCCCGGAATTGGAGCGGATGGTGAGGAGCATCGTCAAGAAAGATGCTAAAGAGCCCCTAATCCACTGGCAGGACAGTGTTCAGACGATTATAGAGAAATATGTAGGCCGTTGTCCTGAGTCGTTCGTGTATGAAGGAAAAACATACACGCCGAAGTCGTTTGCCGAAAGCCTTGGACTTGATTTCGACGACTATGTGAGTCTGACTAGCTATATGCATCACCCGTTCAACAAGTGGTTCATCATCGAAGCTCCTTATAAATGGCGGCTAAAGCCCAGCTACAACATCCCTATCGAACAGCTGATGAATGTGCTCGACAAGGCGCTGGATGCCGGTTACACGGTGGCTTGGGGCGGTGATGTGACGGGTGACTTCACCCGTACAGGACTGGCCATGCTGCCCGATGGAGTGATGCCTACACAAGAACTACGTCAGGAGCAGTGGAATGACTGGCGTTTCACTTATGATCATGTGATGCTCATCTACGGCAAGGCTACTGACGAGCAGGGCAAACCCTACTACATGGTGAAGAACTCATGGGGCAAGAGTGGACAATATAAGGGTATCTGGTATATGTCACGTGATTATATGTCACTGAACACCACCTACCTGTTCCTCAACCGTCACGCACTCTCAGAGGATTTACGTAAAGCTATCAAAATATCCGATTTCCACTGATGAAATTAATTTTTGGATAAGATATTCCCCAACAATTGTAAAGACGGCGTCAAGAACGACAGAACAATAAAAAAAGTCCCGGAGCTCCGGGACTTTTAAATTACAGGCAGTGTTCAAACATGACGATGGAGTAGGGCGCCATATTCAGCTTACTTGTATTTCTTCACTCGGTCATCGTTGATAATGCCTTGCCAGTTGAGACCGAAAGCGAAGTCGTATGAGTTTCCATCAGCATCCTGATAGCATTGCATGTCACGCGGCACGTCTTCCTGTTGTTCTTCCACCGTTTTCATGTCAGCAGGCATCTGCATGGGTAGTAGGGCAGAGGGTTCCGCCTTACCACTGATCATGTCGAGCAGGGCCTGATGCTGTACGTTGAAGGAGATCAGGATAGCATCGGCAGAAGGCTCAATCTCAGAGAGCACTACAGGACGCCCTGTCTCTAAGATCACCACAACGGGTTTCTCTCCCATGGCTTCCTTGGTCTCACTCACCAACAGCATATCATCGCGGTTATAGCATTTCACGGTCTTTCCTCTGAAACTGCGATTAGTGGTTTTCTCCATAGGGTCGCCACCAGCAATGCTCACAGCGCGGGCATCCTTCGCCGTATAGTCATCATATTGTAGACTGAACGGCATATAGCCGTTACCACCCTTCTTCACGTCATCGTAGGTGAAACCGAAACCTGTGCTCGGCTCTTCAATAATACAGATGGCAAAGTCTGCCTTCGCGGGCTCATCTACTACATCGAAATACTTCTTGACGAGGTTGAGGTCTATCGGTTCCACCGTCTTTTCCTCAGAGATACCACCCCATGCACCCGGGATAGCAGGGAAGTGGCGCTTGGGTATATATACTTTCTTGCGGTCTTTCACGGGTAGTACCTGATTAGCGTGATTCTTCAGCATCACGATGGATTTCAGCTGAGCCTCGTAGCCTGCCTGCATATATTCAGGCTTTCCTACGATCTTTGAGGTTTCTGCAGGGTCGAGATAAGGATTCTCGAACAGGCCTACGCGGAATACATTGAGTAACAAGCGACGAGCTGAGAGCTCGAACCGCTCGCGGGCACTCTCCTCTCCAAACTCCTTGCTCCACATCTGATAAGCCTCTACCACAGGCCCAATCTCATTATTCCCGCCAAACTGATCCACGCCAGCCTGAAGGATCTTATAATGGCGCTCGGCCTCGTTGAAGGCTTCCATGCCCCAAGGTTTGCCACCACGAGGACTGTCAAGCACTTTCATATCCTTCGTGATACCCCAGTCTGTGCAAACCACACCTTCAAACTTAGCCTCGTCGCGCAACTGCTGTTGGATGAGCCATTTGCTGTAGCTGCCACCCACATTTTCACCTGAGGGATCCTGGTTCCAAAGAATGCTGTAGATTGGCATCACGGCCGAAGCCATCTCCGTTCCTCCCTCCAGATGGAAGGCACCCTCCACAAACGAACGCTTGTGCATCTCACGGTTGTTGCCAGGATAGACGGCATATTTGCCAGAGGCGTAGTGGGAGTCACGCCCGCCTTCCTGAGCACCATAGCCATACCAGTGTTTCACCATCGCATTCACGCTCTTCATGCCCCAACCCTTTGTCTCTGGCGTGGTCTGGAAGGCATCGCAATAGGCGCGAGCCATGTCCGTAGAGAGTTGCGGATCTTCACCGAAGGTGCCGCTAAAACGCGACCATCTGGGGTCGGTAGCGATATCTACCTGAGGCGACAAAGCTGTGGCGATACCCAAAGCCCGGTATTCCTCGGAGGCGATTTCTCCGAAACGGTACATCAATTGGGGATCGAAGGTGGCTGCCAGTCCGAGAGACGTCGGCCAGAGCGATATCTGTCCACCAGCACCGGCATTGTATTCCGTTGTGGCCATCGCCTCATGACGGGGATCAGAACTTGTATTGGCAGGGATGCCGTAATCGAGCCCTTCGACGAAAGCCTGCATGTTGTTATTCCATTCTGCTGCGATGGCCGGCGTCTCTACACGCGTCACTAAAACGGCACGCAGATGATCGTCACGCAGGAATTTCTTTTGGTCGTCAGAAAGATCGGAGGCTTTCGCGCCACTCTCGTCGAATGGTTTCCCTTCGTAGTTTGAGGCACCGAACCCCATCCTGTCTACCATCGGCACTGACTGATGACTGCTATAGAGCATCAGTCCCGCTATTTCTTCTATTGAAAGTTGGGAGGCGAGGTCGGCAGCACGTTCCTGAGCAGAGAGCCGCCAGTCTTCGTAGGCATCCAGAGAGTCATTGCGGTTCAGGTCTTTAAAGGCAAAACCATCTATTGTCAGGATCTTCACGCCCGACTGTGGGGAATAGCCCAGCGTGGGTCCGCCTTTCTGTGTCACTAACATAAAAGAATCCACCGCCTGCTCCGACCATTTCTGGCCATCACACGCCGTCAGACCCACGAGCATTCCACCCATGGTCATCATCATCAAAACTTTCGACTTTCTCATAGACATTATTATTTAGTAAATTATTTATAGTTAAGAAAAAAGCGCTGTGAGTAATGTCTCACAGCACTTTACCTTGGTGGATAACCTTTTACTTGTACCCAGAGCCGGGGTCGAACCGGCACGGGTTGCCCCACTGGTGTTTGAGACCAGCGCGTCTACCGATTCCGCCATCTGGGCGTCACAACGCAGCAGGTTTCTTAACCAAAGCGGGTGCAAAGGTACTACAAATTTCTGAAACTGCAAAAGTTTCTGATAAAAAAATGAAAAATACTTGCTCATATCAACTTTTTTGCGTACCTTCGCCCACAGAAACGAGAACTATAGATATTATAGATGGAAAAAACAGATAAGAGAAACTTCTGTGTTATTCTCGCAGGAGGCCGCGGCAGACGCCTGTGGCCATGTAGCAGAGAACTGTATCCCAAGCAGTTTATGGATTTCTTCGGTACGGGACGCACGCAGTTGCAAGCCACCTATGACCGTTTTGTGAGATTACTGCCAAAGGAGAATATATATGTTTGTACGTCTCAGGAATACCTGGAACTGACCAAGGAACAGTTGCCTGAGGTATCGGATCACAATATCCTTGTGGAGCCCGTTCATCGGAATACGGGACCCAGTGTAGCTTGGACGGCTATGCGTATTGCCCGTATCAATCCAGAGGCGAATGTCATCATCACGCCTTCCGACCAGATGGTGTTGAATGACGAGGCTTTCAAGCGGAGTCTTGCAATCGGTGTGGGCTATGTTGCAGAAAACAATGTATTGCTGACAATGGGTGTGAAGCCTACCAGACCAGAGCCCGGCTATGGCTATATCCAGTTGGGTGATTTGAGCTGCAAGCCCGATGTGTATTGTGTGAAGTCGTTTACGGAAAAGCCTGAACGTGAGTTCGCAACGATGTTCATGAATAGTGGAGAGTTCTATTGGAATACGGGTATTTTCCTCTCCAATGCGCGTCATCTGCTGAATAGCTTTATGCAGATCTTCCCTGAAGTGCTCCGCCATTTGGAAGAGGAGATCCCGAACTACACGTATGAACAGGAGATGGCATATGTGAAAGAGAACTATCCACGTTATCCGAATGTCTCGCTCGACTATGCCATTCTGGAACAGAGTAAGGGCGTGTTTGTGATGAAGTGCGACTTTGGCTGGGCTGACCTCGGTACTTGGCATGGGATTTATGAGGCCATGCGAAAGACGGACGACGACAATGTGGTAATCGACTCGGAGGTAGTCCTCGAGGAGTGTAGCGGCAATGTCATTAAGTTGCCGAAGGGACGGTTGGGCGTGATTAATGGTCTGGAGGGCTACATCGTGGCCGAGAAGGACAATGTGCTACTCATCTGCAAGAAGGGCGACTCGTCGTCGCTGGTGCGTAAGTATGTGAGTGAGGTACAGATTAAATACGGAGAAGAGTTTGTCTGATTAGACAAACTCTTCACGAATCTTAGCGGCGATTTCCTTGAATTCTTCTTCCGAGAGCTTCAAATGCTCGCGACGGAAATCCACATCCTTTTCCGACTGCATCGGAATGAGATGGATATGGGCATGGGGCACTTCGAGGCCGAGCACCACCTGAGCCACCTTCTTGCATGGGAAGGCCTTCTTAATGGCGAGGGCCACGCATTTGGCAAACACCTGGTAGCGGGCAATTTCGTCGTCTTCCATGTCGAAGATATAATCTACCTCACGACGGGGAATGACGAGGGTGTGACCTTTTACCAGCGGATTGATGTCGAGGAAAGCATAGAACTCCTCGTTTTCTGCGCACTTGTAGCTGGGAATCTCACCAGCAGCAATCTTACTGAATATATCCATATTATCCAACGGTTATTTTATCGATACGCAACTTGATGGTGCCACGGGGAATCTTGACTTCCACCTCGTCGCCCACCTTATGGTTCAGCAGGCCTTGGGCAATAGGCGTCTTGATAGAGATCTTTCCCTCGCGGAGGTTCGCCTCGCTCTCGCTGACAATGGTGTAGGTCATCTTTGCCTTATTCGTCATGTTGGTCATCTCCACCTTCGAGAGAATCTGCACGGAGTCGGTGCTCAGACGGCTGATATCCACAACCTTTGCTTCTGAGATGGTCAGTTTCAGCTGATTAATTTTATCCTCAAGATGCGCCTGAGCCTCTTTGGCGGCGTCATACTCACTGTTCTCACTCAAGTCGCCCTTCTCACGAGCCTCGGCGATGGCTGCTGAGGCCTTGGGGCGTTCAATGCTTTCTAAGCGTTTCAGTTCGGCTATCAGTTTGTCGTAGCCTTCTTGTGACATATATGCCATGATGTTTACAATTTAATTAGTTTCAACTTTAGTTAGACAGACAAAAAACAAAAGAATCCCGACTTTTCTTATGTCGGAATCCTCGCTGTTAGCATGTCTTTATCCTTACTTATCCGTTTGCAAAGGTAGGCATTATTTTCGAATCGGCCAAATTTTTCCGTATAAAAAATGCAAAACGGCAAAGATGACGATGCCAGACACCCAGCCTCCCAGAACGTCGATGGCATAGTGCGCCAGGATATAGACGGTGGCCAGACACATCAGTACGAACAGCGGCAGCATGCCATAGAACAGAATCCGATTGCCGCTACGCCAGGCCAGAATCATGAGGATGGTGGTTACGCCGACATGACTGCTGGGGAAGGCTGCTGTGGGACGTTCGCCTGCAGCATGGGCATTTTCTACCATGTGGTAGAAGAAACCGTCGCTATAGCCAGGCATGGGCAGTGGCTGATTGTGGGTGGCGAAATAGTCGTAAACATTGGGAAATATGCCTTGTGCGATGTTCTCAATGCCTGCTGCCAGATAATAGTATTGCGGACCCGTGACAGGCAGGAAGATAAATATAACGTAATAGATGAAGAACGAAGTCAGGATGATGAAGGCCGTACGGTCGAACTCCTTGTAACGGCAGAAGAAGTAAAACAGTGTCACAAGAGCGATCATCGGGAAATACGAAACGTAGCCTAAA
Source organism: Prevotella sp. (assembly GCA_017650905.1). Classification (GTDB taxonomy): domain Bacteria; phylum Bacteroidota; class Bacteroidia; order Bacteroidales; family Bacteroidaceae; genus Prevotella. The sequence goes on from JAGCDZ010000100.1 coordinate 214,818, forward strand.
TGCATGAGTTCGCTGAACACGGGATGTGACCATGACTGCGCGAAGAACAATGCAGGCTGACAGCCGAAGAGCTGTTGCTCGTAGCCTGCAAACACGTGGTCGAGATTGGGGAAGATGCGATTCAGCAGATAGGTATCGGGATACCACCAGGACAAGAGCGCCAACTGTGCGACGATACGGCAGAGATGTGTAAAGCGGCATGGAATCATGCGATACACCGCCCAGAGTGCCAGTGTCATCATCACGATGCGGAAGCGGCCCCAGAGCATAGGCTCCGGATCCTGTATTTTTGTATAGGTGAAGAGCATCAGCAGCAGTGTCAGCAACAGATAGCCCATCACGACCCATTCCACTGCCAGCAACCCTTTCCGAGGCTTCTTCTCTATCTCAAACAGAAACTTTAAACTATTCACTTCTCACAGCCATTTGTTTTCTTTGTACCATTGGATCGTTCGTCTGACGCCCTCTTCCAGCTGCACCTTCGGCTGATAGCCGAGTTCATCGGTGGCGGGCTGGATATCGCAGCGCCAGTTACGTTGCTTGAGAATATTGTACTTGTCGTTGTTCAGTGCCGTTACCTTGCCCGTCATCCGTCCGATGTATTCACCGAAGAAGGTCACGATACGCAGCACCCATACAGGCGCTGTAATACGGATCCACCAAGGACGGCCCAATGCTTCATGAATGAGATTGCTGAACGTAGCACTTTGGTACACCTCACCATCAGAGAGAAAATACTTGCGGCCATTCTCACCCTTCTCCAAAGCGAGGAATACTGCCTGCACCACATCCTCGACATAGACAAACGTGATGTCCTGACGCTGATAGCCGACGGCAAAGTCAGAATGCTGCTTAATGCTCTTTGCCATGATGAAGTAGTCCTTTTCCCGAGGACCATACACACCCGTCGGCCTTAGAATAATATATGGTAAGCGTGCACCTAAAGTATCCAGATATCGTTCTGCTGCCAGTTTACTGCGTCCGTATTCGGTATTCGGCTGTGGCGTGTCGCTCTCACGGATCTCCTCATAAGGCTGCTGTTCCTTGATGGCACCGAAAATGCTAAGGCTGCTCACAAAGACAAAGCGCTTAAGAGGCATCCCCACTTCGAGCAATGCATCTGCTAAGTTCTTCGTTCCCTCAGTATTGATGCGATGGAAATCGGCTTTATTCAGGCACTTCGTCACGCCGGCAGCATGCACCACATAATCGAAATCCTGACCCCGCAGTTGTTCCACAAGCTGTGCCTTCGACGAGAGGTTGAGTTCGATGAACCGTATACGCTCATCCTGCAGCCATTCCCTCGAACTGCTCTTGCGGATAGCCGCCCACGTTTCGAAGCCCCGCTTCAAGGCTTCTTCCACGATAAATGAACCTATAAAACCGCTTGCACCAGTAATTAATATCTTCATTCGATACGAATTTTGTCTGCAAAGGTATAATTTTTTTATGGAACATAAAGTCACGAAGACACAAAGAAAAGTTAAAAAGGGAAAAAACTTAGTGTCTTCGTATCTTTGTGTTCAGTTTTTTTGTTATCTTTGCCGAAAACTAAGATATTACAACTCTATGGGAAAAAAGAAAGGTGGAAAAAGACTGGGCAAGAAGCAGATTAGTGAACTGCTTCAGAATCTCTTCCAGCACAATCCGAACGAGACTTTCTCGTTCAAGCAGATATTCAAGGCTTTGAAACTCGACACCCATCCGTTGAAGATGCTCGCCATCGACACGATGGAGGAGATGGCTTGGGACGACTTCCTGAGTAAGGTTGGTGAAAACGCCTATCGTCTGAACATGAAGACGCAGGTTCAGGAAGGTATCTTCCGTCGCAAGGCCAATGGTCGCAACTCATTCCTGCCCGATGATGGTGGAACGCCTGTATTCGTGGCTGAGCGCAACTCGATGTCGGCGATGGACGGCGACAAGGTGAAGGTGTCGTATATGGCCCGTCGCGACAAGCATATCAAGGAGGCGATGGTCATCGAGATTGTCCGTCGTGCCCATGATATGATTGTGGGTAAGCTGCGTGTTGATAAGGACTGGGCCTTCCTGATTCCGCAGGATTCTACCTTCGTTCACGATATCATCATTCCCAAGCGTAAGCTGAAGGGTGGAAAGACCGACGACAAGGCGGTGGTGAAGGTCACTCAGTGGCCCGACAACGAGCATAAGAACATCATTGGTGCCGTTGTCGATGTATTGGGTAAGACGGGTGAGAACAATGCCGAGATGCATGCCATCCTCGCTCAGTACAACCTGCCCTATAAATACCCGAAGAATGTGGAGGATGCTGCTGAGAAGATTGATGCGACCATCACGCAGCAGGAGATTGATCGTCGTGAGGACTTCCGCGATGTATTTACCTGCACCATCGACCCCAAGGATGCCAAGGACTTCGACGATGCCCTTTCCATCCGCAAGCTCGACAGCGGTCTTTGGGAAGTGGGTGTGCATATCGCTGATGTCAGTCATTATGTGAAAGAAGGCTCCACTATTGATAAGGAGGCCTACAATCGTGCCACGAGCATCTACCTCGTCGACCGTACCATTCCGATGCTGCCTGAACGTCTCTGTAACTTCATCTGCTCGTTGCGTCCTGACGAAGAAAAACTCTGCTACAGCGTAATCTTCCAGCTCGACGATGAGGCCAATGTCAAGAAGTGGCATCTGGCCCATACCATTATCAAGAGCAATCGCCGCTATGCTTATGAGGAGGTGCAGCAGATACTCGAGGACAATGGTGTAAAGGATGGTACCGGAGAGCCTGCTCCCGCAGCCACGAAGAAGAATCCCTATAAGGGTGAGAATGCCACCGAACTGATTGTGCTCGATGCCCTTGCCAAGAAACTGCGTGCCGCCCGTTTCAAGAACGGCTCCGTGAAGTTCGACCGCGAGGAACTGCATTTCGATATCGATGAGAATGGCAAGCCCATAAAGGCCTACTTCAAGATGTCGAAGGATGCCAACAAGCTCATCGAGGAGTTCATGCTGCTCGCCAACCGCACTGTAGCCGAGTCGATAGGCCGCGTGAAGAAAGGTCAGAAAGCCAAGACCTTGCCCTATCGTATTCACGACCAGCCCGATCCTCAGAAACTCGAGAATCTGCGTCAATTCGTCTCGAAGTTCGGTTATAAGGTGAAGACCAGCGGTACGAAGGGTGCCATCACCAAGTCGCTCAATGCGCTGATGTCGGATGCTGAAGGAACCCGCGAACAGAACGCCATCGAGACCGTCGCTTTGCGTGCGATGATGAAGGCGAAATACAGTGTCCACAACATCGGTCACTATGGCCTTGCTTTTGATTATTACACCCACTTCACTTCACCTATCCGTCGTTATCCCGACATGATGGTACATCGTCTGCTGACAAAGTATCAGGATGGTGCCCGTTCGGCGAATAAGGATAAGTATGAGGAGTTCTGCGAGCATTGCAGTGATATGGAGCAGATTTCGCAGAATGCTGAGCGCGACTCTATCAAGTACAAGATGGTGGAGTTTATGGAGGACAAGATCGGCAACATCTACGATGCCCATATCTCCGGCCTTACCTCCTATGGCGTCTACGCCCAGATCGACGAGAATCACTGCGAGGGTATGATTCCTATCCGCGACCTTGGCAACGACTACTACGATTTCGACGAGAAGAACTTCGTCATCGTAGGCCGTCGTAACCATACGAAGTACCAGTTGGGCGATCCCATCCGCATTCAGGTGGCCCGCGCCAATCTGGAGCGCAAGCAACTCGACTTCACCTTAGCGGAGTAGCCGCCGTAGATTCAGCCTGACGCCCGCGTACATAGTATTATTTCGCACGCGAGGAAATGTTAAAATGGCATTTTTTCGAAAAATTTTCCCGTATTTTCTTGGAAGATACTGGGAAAATTTCCTATCTTTGTCGCCGCAAATCTAAAATCTATCACAATTAGTTAAAACAAAATGAGGAGAAAAGCCATCAAGCAGTGTTTATTCAGTCGTCGGGTGACGCAGATGAAGATATAGCCTCGGGCTATGTTTTGAACTCTCGTGATTCGGACTGCGTAAATGCGTCTTGAAGGTCGTTCTTTGAAGCTTTGCTTCGAAAAACAGCTGCGCCTCAGCAAAGTCTGAAAGTGAGCTTTCACTTTGCATTCGGCTTGCATGTTCTTTGACATATTGTTACAACGATGTGATAGAGACTCCACACAAGTTTCTATGAAGCTCACTGGGCATTGGCCGCAAGGCTTTGCCCAAACACCTCTTGCGCCCCTTTTTACGGGGCATTCGAAAACACATTCTTTCAATCTCAACCTTGTTATATGGAAAAGGATTTAGTAAAGCTCGACAACGAGCAGAATGATGACGATTTTGATAAGCTCTTCCAGGATTACTTGAATGAAGAGCTCTCCTCTAAAGATTCTGATACCAACGATGAAGACACAACCGAAGGCGATGCCAATGATGATGATGAGGACGATATCTCCCTTCGCTTCAGAGGCGAGCGCCACTACATGCCGGAGCTCTTTAAAGTGGGGATTGAGGTCCAGCCTGATCTCTTCGATACGCCTTATGTCAATGGCGATATCGTCGTGGCCATTCTCGGAAAGGAAGGTACTTGTCTCACCGAAGAGCGCTTCAAGCTGAATATCCTTGCTGAAGGCTATTACCCGATGGCCACCACGCAGTTCTATCACGAGGCAGAGCTGCAATTCCCGGATATGCTCACGATTACGATGATGAGTCGTGAAGTCTGGCTGCCCGGAAACTATATGCTCTATGTGCGCGACACTACCGACGACTCGCTTTTGCAGATTCCCTTTACCCTCAACGATGAACTTGAGGCCTCGGTGGGCGATCCCAGTCCCTGTCTGCCTTGCAGTCCTGAGGATATCCTCACTTCTGTCATCGACGGCTACTGCTACGATTGGGACAGGCTGGCACAGCGTCCGGGTATGGCACAGATACGCAACTATGTGGTCACACAGAAGCAGTTCGAGGTCTACAACGAGTTCCGTCAGGAGATGCATGGCTATAAACTCTGCGGGAAGGGCCATCTGCTGATTGCCACACGCAACAACGATCTCATGCCCCATCACCTGCGCTCCCTATGCACGCTGGTGGCCGACGACTACACATTCAGGCCTATCGACTGCAGTACCCTCTTCGATGCTGCCCGTAATAATCCCTACGAACAGCTCTTCGAGGAATTGTCAGTCTCGGGTAAGCACGTCTTCTGCCTGACTAATCCCGGAGCCCTCCTCTCAACGGGCGGCAAGGTCATCGTCAAGAGGATCATCGACAAGATCCGCTCCGACGAGGATTCCTATCTGCTCTGGCTCTGCGGATACAAGTCTGATGTCGAGGCCGTGCTCAATATGTTTCCCTCGATGGGCGCTTTCTTCCCCAGCGACCACCGCCTGGAACAGGAGCCTCCGAAGGATTTCGAACAGGTGCATGCCTTCTTCGACGCCCTCAACGACGAGCGCCTCAGTTGCTCCATCGAGGCAATGGACGGCTTTGCAAAGGCCATCCTGAAAGGCTGCAGGCAGGGCGTGCTCTCCTCCTGGTCGCTCAGCGACATCCGCCAGTTCGTCGTCGAACAGGTCAAGCCGCGCTACCTCGCCCGCTGTTATCGGGAGATCAGCGAAGAGCATCTGCCTTGCATCGAGCTCGACGACCTCTGCCTCGACCAGCTCACCAGCACCGAGTCCACCTACGAACAGTGTCTTAAAGACCTGGACGAGATGATCGGACTCGACGAGGTGAAGGAGGGCATCCGGAAGATGGCCAACAACACCAAGTTCTTTGCCGAGCGACGCCGTCGTGGACTGACCACTTCGCAAGAGGCTACCTTCCACTGTATCTTTACCGGCAATCCGGGAACGGGCAAGACTACCGTTGCCAAGAAGCTCGGTCGGATCTACCGCTCTTTAGGTCTGCTCTCGCGGGGCAATGTCATCGCCGTCGACCGCACCAGACTTGTGGGACGTTACATAGGTGAGACCGAGGAGAACATGAAGACCATCCTCGACGAGGCCCGAGGCAATGTGCTCTTCATCGATGAGGCTTACACCCTCTACGATGGGGCCAGCGACCGCAAGGATTTCGGCGCGCGCGTCATCGACTCGCTGCTCACCGTGCTTTCGCAGCCCGACCCCGATATGCTGGTTATCTTCGCCGGTTATCTGAAGGAGATGGACGCGATGCTCAACACCAATCCTGGACTTCTGGGACGCTTCCCTTACAAGTACCAGTTCAAGGATTACAATGCCGGGCAGCTCTTCGACATCGCCATCCGTCAGCTGAAGCACGACGACTACCTCCTCTCGCCCGAGGCTGAGGCCAAGCTCCGCGAGGCCATCGCCAAGGCCTACGCCCAGCGCGACGACAACTTCAGCAATGCCCGTTGGGTGGAGCAGTTCGTCAGTCACGGCATCATCCCCGCCATGGCCAGCCGCATCTCTCAGACAGGATGCGATGACTATCAGACCGTCGAGGTTGCCGACATCCGTCAGGCCTACGACAAATTCAATCCCAAAGCCACAGCGCTGAAGACCCGCCAGAAGGTGGGCTTCAACGCCTAAGGCGTTTTTCTTCAAAACACTTATTTTCATGTACAGAATCTTACAAAACCAAGACAATGATCTCCTGCTGGTCATCGAACCGCAGGATTGTGAGCCCGATGGCCCTATGTTTATCTACGACGGTGGCGACACCGCCTTGCTCTTCCGCGATTGGGGCAGCAATGTCCGTCTGAACGGCATCAGTCCCGAAACCAGCCCCGAACTGCTGAATGCCAAGATCATCTACGTTGTTGAGATGTCTGGCGACGATATCGCCCGCGAATACGCCGCTCCCATCCGCATCGTCCGCGATGTCAAGAGCCTGATGGCCTGATTTTGAGACATTTTTCAAGAAAATAGAAACAAATTGCGGCCAATATCAGAATTAATTCGTAACTTTGCGGCCAAGATCAAGATAATGATAAGGTATGAAAAAAGTAATAATAATGGTCATAGCCGCCATGATGGCTATAGTAAGTGCAAATGCCCAGCATAGGGAAGGCGAGTTCAGCATCCAGCCCAGAGTGGGTGTCACATTCTCGACCTTAACTAACACCGACGATGCCAAGATGAAAATCAACCTCACCTATGGCGCGGAGTACGAGCAATACATTACCGACCAATTCAGTCTGGCGGGAGGTGTGCTGTTCACCAATCAGGGTTTCAAATACGATGATGGCGATGGTACCTTGAACAACTATTATTTCGCTGTGCCCATTACGGCCAACTACTATGTGGTGCCGGGACTGGCCGTAAAGGCCGGTTTACAGCCAGCCTATAGGGTGAAAACCAACATGAAGATAGATGGCCAGACGTATGACTTCGACAGGGTTATGGATTTCCTGTTCAATGATAGCGACGCCAAGATGAACAAGTTCGACCTCTCCATTCCCGTTGGTCTCTCTTACGAGTACAATAACTTCACGCTCGATGCCCGTTACAACTTCGGTCTCATCAAGCTGTTCTCCGGCATCGACGATAGTGTCTTCAACCGAGTCATCACCGTCACATTAGGCTATAAATTGTGATATAGCCAGGGCCTGAACACAAATCCCCTCGCAGCTACGCGCTCACGGTCTTCCTGACGGCCATCACCACCACGAGTTGCATGGGACGAGGACCGATCATGTTCTAAGGAACACTATCTAAAAGCAAGAGCGACAGACTCCATACGGAATCTGTCGCTCTTTTTTTGTTCTATGAAAGAAATATTCCCATAGCATTATTCCCCTTTGTGCCTCAAATTCAATTGACACTTTGTTTGATCCTTATTCTAATGGAATGCGGATAGAACGTGAAGGATTCTCTCATTGAAAAGAAAATCACTGAGTAGTCTTAATCCTTATTCTAATGGAATGCGGATAGAACGCTGCCGCAACTACCGCAGTGGCACAGAATGTGAGTCTTAATCCTTATTCTAATGGAATGCGGATAGAACGTACGAGCCAGTGAGCCAGACAGTGCAGAACCAGTCGTCTTAATCCTTATTCTAATGGAATGCGGATAGAACAGCTTACAGGGTGGAATGCCTTAACAAGGAAAAGTCTTAATCCTTATTCTAATGGAATGCGGATAGAACGGGAACAACTACGGTGACGGAGGCACCGCCAACCAGTCTTAATCCTTATTCTAATGGAATGCGGATAGAACGGCGAGTATTACGAAAAATTCTTTGTGGAGGTAAATTGTCTTAATCCTTATTCTAATGGAATGCGGATAGAACCGGTTAGAACTCCTTCGCCTGAAGGAATATGCTCTTGTCTTAATCCTTATTCTAATGGAATGCGGATAGAACAATGAGACTATGGCTAAGCTGCAAGGCTGCACTATCAAGTCTTAATCCTTATTCTAATGGAATGCGGATAGAACAATCCTATATATCAGTAATCTGAAATATTTGTTCTTCCGTGACTTTATACTATCCTATTGCTGTTCAATCACTTAGACTCTATTTCTCAAAAAGTTCGCAAATGCCATCATTTTTTAATGTCAAATGCCGGATTTTCAAAGACTCGCAAATGGCATGTCGCTGATTGTCAGGTAGATGCAATTATCGAAAAGTTCGCAAATGGTAAACTGACTTTCTATGAAAACGGAGATTTGCGAAAAACCACCTCTCAGAACCCCCATTTTATCGTGCGCAAAATTACTCATTTTTCGCAAATGTCGCAAGCATTTTGGAGAAAAAATGCTCTTGCGAAGATTATTCACGACCTCAAAATAAACTCAAAAACGCAAAACCCTCAAAATGAGGCTTTTACGGAAATTCGATTTTTCGCAAATGATTTTGCGATTTCTTGTGTCAATAAGTCAAAGAACGCGATAGTTTTTATTTCCAGACTCCAGACATCGAGTTTTTGAATTCGAACCTTCTTGTTATCGGTTCATTGTCATTCTGGTTGATGGATAGCGTATAGGTCTCACCTTCTTTCAGAGGACCAATCTCATAGCTCATGTCATAAGGACAAATGCATTTGCAACTCTGTTCTGTCTCATATTCATTTATAGTGATGATGTTTTCATCGACAGAGATATTGGCTCCTAATTCCCCAGGACAGCAATTAAACATAACATTCCGATGGTTTAAAAAGAGATAGTCATTGTGAATCACAGAATACTCGATGAACTCTGCCCTGTCTTCATCGCCAGCTCTGGTATTGCCTTTGCAACCTGAATTGGCAAAGTTCTTCAATGTGACATTATCTACAGGATTTTCACTTTCATCGCAACAAATAACCGTTGCCATGAACAATACTGCTAATAGGGAAAACAATACTTTCTTCATAACTCTTTTTATTTGGTTGTCACAGGCATATGTCCATGGGGCCTGGAACGATGTTTATACGTTTCTTTTCTTGCCGCAAATATACGAATTTAATTCGAAAATAAAAGCCATTTCCTGCATTTTCTTGAAAAAAGTCTCAAAATAGTTGGATTATTCAGAAATAAAACCTATCTCTGCATCGTATATCAAAAGAACCCCTCGATACACTTTGCCACAATTTGGGAAGTTTAAACAATAATCCCCTCGCAGCCATTTAACTGCAAGGGGATTTGTGCAAATCGATGTCCTGTTCTCTTTAATATTAATTACGACCAATTATCCCTTGAATCTCAGATTTTGGAAACTGTCAACTGTCAACTGAAGAATGTAGCCGCGGGTTTTCCATTGGGAGATCATCTTTGCCGTGCCTTTTGAGCCGAGGCCTTCCTGTTTGCGGATGCGGTCGGCATCGTCGCGTGAAAAGACCTCCGGCAGCAGCGTCAGCAGATTCTGAGGGCCGCGCCGCGAACCGTTCTCCATCACGTTGTTGGCATTTTCGATGGCCGCGCCGAAGAAGTGCATCTTGCACCACATGTCATACTGTAACGACCAGCGGATGAAGGGCTCGAAGCGCTCGTCCCACTGACAGCCGTTGGCCACGTAGAGCACGCAGGCCTTCAGCCAGGCAATCACGTTGGCACGGAAACTCAGGTTCTCGTAGGTACGCGACTGCGACAATTGCGCGAACTCGGCACACTCTCGACACAGCCGTTCCGCCAACACGAAAGCCTCAGGACAGTCCACATCGCCGCGAGCTGCACAGAGCCGTTCGATATAGGGCTTCAGTGCCTCGTCGAAAGCGGCATCATACTCACCGTATCGCGGAATCTCCGCACCGATCTCACGCTCTGGTATCGTACAGAAGTTGATACGCGAGATGGGGCCGTCGGTCAGCACGCGCTGGAAATAGCGCTGCCCCTTCTGAATCGTGGTCGCCGCATTCCAGTTGAAGCGGATCTGCACACGCTCGGTGATGGACTGCGTGCCGATACGCGTCTGTCCGTAGCGGTTGTTGGGATCGAAGGCCAGACACATGATCTGGAACTGCGAACCCGTCCGTCCGTTGCCCTTCAGCGCGTCGAACTGGTCGATCTCGTTCAGCTTCACGTAGAGGAAATGCTCTTCTGCCTCTGCCGTACGCATCACGAAGGCGGGATTGGTCATATCTGCATCGATCTCCTGAATGACGAGTCCTTCGGGCCGCTGCTTCTTGTCTTTGTTGGCACCCTTCGAGTTGACCTCGTTCTTCCACGCCTTCTCGCGCCGCATGTTCTCCGCATCGCGCTCACGGATGTCGGCCATGATGTGGTCGATGGGGTCGGAGATGCAGTCCTTGCCTGCGCCCGTCCCTGCCATCAGACAGTTCATCAGCGTGGCTTCATGGCGCTTGTTGTCGATGTATCGGAAATACACCTTCCACAGATGGACGGCCAGCGAGGGGAACACGGCATGTGCCACCGCCGCCTTGTAGATATCGGGCGTACGCGACACCAGCAGGTCGATCAATGCCGGCAGCGGTTCGGGCATTTCAGGCGGTACATCTTCGATGACAGGGCGCGTCTCCGGAGAAGATGTCCCTTGACGCGATTTCTCGCGTTCGAGGCTTTCGAGCACTACCTTCAGACGTTGCGGCATCGCCTCGAACTTGCTGCTGAGGGCGTTCTTGATTTTCTGCCGCTTCTCCTCGATGGGGAAGTTGTCGTAGCAAGGAATCACTTGGTCGAGCCAGTCGGGATTCTTGCCGCAGATATGCCGCAGGTCGGAGGCCAGTTGGAAAGTCAGCGTATCGCGGTCGCCCTCTGTCGGCTCAAAGCCTTTGTTGTTTACCTCCCAATAGCGCTTCAGGATGGCTGTAAAGGGGATGCCGTGATAGTCCGATGGATAGGTCTGGGGGCTGACGGATGCCGGTTCGCACACTGGGGACAGGCACCTCTGTGACATCGCAAGCGACATCACAGATGAGCCAGTCCCCGTGTGCTCCTCCCACGGCCGGTAGTGCTTGTTGGCCTGCTTGGCGCCTTCGGGCAGTTCCTCCTCACCGTTGGCCTCACGCTCCGACAGAGCCTGATACTCCGCTGCCGACTCCTCGACCGACATCGGTTCCTCAAACAGTGCATCGTCGAGATAGGGCAGGTCCTCCTCCGAGCCGCTGGTCGAGAACACCACGCGCTGCAGGTCGTGCGCACTCGTATCCATCTCAATCTTCAGGATGCTGGCCACGCGCACCTGATTCTCGAGGATGGTCTTGCCCCGTTCGCGACGGCATACCAGATGCCATCCGCCGCTGGCCGAGCGTTCGAGCATCATCAGGCCGATCTCGTCCTTCTTGCTCAGGATAAGGTCCTTGTAGGCCAAAGACTGTTGCTGGTCATAGCAGTCGACATCGTGGAAGAAGAAACTGCCTATGTGCTTGCAGCCTGCCAACCGGCCATTGACGGGCCGCGCATTGTAGGCCAGTTGCAACAGTCTGGTCTTCGCCTTTTTGTCGCCTTTATGGAAATTCTTCAGATTCCTGCGGTTCTGACTTGAATGGCGGAGCCGCATCAGCTCTGTCCTGTCCTTGACGGGGCAGGCCAACTTATGCCTGGCCCCGTCGTATCTGATGTAGTATATCATTCGGTAGTTTTTGTGTGTGTTGTCAGGTTCGATTGTCCGGGCGTCATCGGTTAGTTCTCCGTCAACTCTCTGTAAGCCTCGGCAGCCTCCCACGCCTCGTTGATGAGGATTCGCGGGACATCGTTCTCCTCGGGATGGAAGACCTTGATGGTCAGTAGAACGGCATCGTCCCTGGTCAACGTCAGACAACCGTGATTCATCCGTTTGACGACGTTCGTATCCCGCCAGTCTCTCTTTTTGATCTTCACCACAAACCGGCCGTCGGGTGACGTTATCACATAGGCATTACCATTGAAGCCCTGTAGGAGTTTGTTACCACTCGTCTTCGGTGTGAAACCGATCGACTTTCCCTTTTTCTCACTCTCGCTGAAAGCAGCTGTGCCGCTCACCACTGTTGTCATTGTTCTGTTAGTCTTGCTCATTGTTTTTGTTCTCATAATTACTCTGTTTCGGTTTCAAATTTTTCACTTTTCACTCTCAAAGAATCTCTCTGCCTCCCATTTGCGGCGCTTCTCGAGTCCCTTCAGGCGTTTGCCGTCGGCATACACCCAGCGCATGAACTCCTTCCGGATCTGATGCATCGAGCCGCCATTGCGGATGGTTTTCAGCAGCGTCGAACGGATCAGTCGCCCAATGCCCAGGTTAAAGGCAAACGATGTCAGCGCATCCAACTGCCCTTGCGTGTGGACGACACCCAGCTGCATCACTTCATACGCCACTTGGCCGACATCCTTCCGCAACAATTGGTCGGCCCAGTACGCTGTCAGACGGTCGCCCATCCTGACGCCTTTTGTGTGGCCATAGCCGATGGTCGGTACGCCCGCTGCATCGCGATACGCCTCTAATCGCAGACCCTCAAACTCCTTCAGATTCTGAATCAGACTTTCACTTGCTCTCATACTTTTTTTAGTTTACAGTTTATCGTTTATAGAGGATTACCACTCTTCACCGTGTGGACGGAATTCGGATTCATCGGGTTCTTCGGTCTTGGCCTGCACCTCAAGTTTCTTGAATAGTCCGTACTTCTTAAACAGATTCACCATCATCGAGTGGGTAGACAGCGAAATGGCGTCCTCCTCGATCTGGCCGCAGATGATCTTGAAATGCCAGCGTTCCACCTCGCGCTCAAACTCGGTCTTCTCGCTGAAGATGACGAAACTAAGCAGCGCTTTCATCATCCGGACTTGCTGATGCTTGTCGTAGAAACGCAGCATGCGCCTCACACGGAACTGGTTCATCGGCGTGAGCCACAGGAAGAGATAGTCGCGCAGGATGCTCACCGTATCGTCGGTCGCCCGCTTCATCATACTGATCTTCTCGAGCGCATCCTTCAGCTTGTCGTTGGTCAGATAGAGTGTTCGCTGCGTCTGCCGTAGCTCATTCTTCGTCGCGTGCAGTTCATTACGCAACACGCGCATCTTGTACAGTTTCTTTCTCAGGTCCTTCTGGACTTCGGCCAGTTCCTGATTCAGTTTCTCGGTTTTTCCCATACCTTTTTTATTTTTTAAGTAAGACAAGCGGGCCATACGAAAAAAGCCCACAGACTTCATTTTGAAATCCGTGGGCAAAGTTACGGGTGGTGTAGTATCTTTGTAGTACTACAATTTTTTACTCATCGAGGTATGTGATTCGTATGTCGCTGGCTGCCTGCGAGTTATACGGCTGAATCATTTTTGCGACCGTTTCTGCATCCTGCTGGATATTGTGGGGGTACACGTCCATTTTGCCGATTTCCATGATCTTCTGACGGATACTGCCGGCCTTGTAACCAGTCACCTGACTGATCAACTCTGCCAGTTGGGTCTTGTGCTTGCCATAACCTTGTTCGAGCGGTTCGCCCAAAAGGGCCGAGAAGAGGATGACGGCCTGAGCAATCGTCAGTCGGTTACCGGGCTCCGAAGATTCTGTTTTTTCCCGAGTCTCTGATTTGTCCTGAGGCTCCGCGCTATCCGAATCCTGATCGTATGATTCTGCCGATTGGCTCGGCGGCGGCGTATGGATATGCTGTTGCAATACGTTGCCGTTAACCGGTCCGAAGTTGAAGGCAATCTGTGTCGCCTTGTTTTGATGGTCGTTTGTCATTATTCTATTAATTTTGGGGTTGAGTCTTCATCTTTAGGGTGGCCGAGGCTCAGGTCCTGTCGGCCTACATTGCCTTTAAAGGGGCCGGTATTATTACCAGCGATACTGATATTCTGGTCGATATGCTGAACCGGCGGCACGGGTTCCTGCAACCTGGCATACCGCTCTGAGAGCTTGTCCTGATATTCATACATCAGTCTTGCGGGCATGCCCATCTTCACATGCGAGCGGGCAGCAATCGTGAAAGTGGCGTAGGCATTGTCGAAATCACGCTTGCCGATCACCTGGCCATAGACTTCATCAAGCATCTTCCTATACTCCTCCTCGGAACGGGAGCCGAAGCCGCCGCCACCCCCTTCGGGCATGGGGCCGGCATCAGCCCCATCACCCTTGTTTCCAAGTGATGCGTTAATAGGAATTTCCATCTGATTGATAGATACAGACTTACGTGCCTGATGTGATATTTTCTTGTAATTTTAGTCTATATATTGTTGGTGTCGAGAGGGTAAGAGATCCATCTGCGAGAGCAGAGCATAACGGTCGCAAAATTACAAAAATCCTATGATACTACAAAATAATGCAGGGGGAATTTTTTTCGTTTTTCTAGTTAAAGAATGTCAATCCCGTATGACTCAAATAGTTAGGCGAGCGATTGGGATGGTGACGGTTGACAGTTGACAGTTGACAGTTTGCTGATTCAGAATAAGGTATCTATCATCATTTAAAATATACTTATATATAATATATATATTATA
>JAGCDZ010000101.1 GCA_017650905.1 Prevotella sp.
ACGCAAAAATACAAAAAAATCCTGCCAAATACAATTTTGGCAGGGGTCAGTTTTATTTTGACTCTGAGGGGTCAATCAAAAAATAGCCAATGGGGTCAGTGAAACATGGCTCGAGGGGTCAGTTCGCTCTGGATTTTCCAAGTATTGAGCCACAATAGAACTTTAGAGTATTTATCATCAACAAGGTCTTGGAAAAAGAAGAAATCTACATATCCCTTGAAATCCACGAATAAGTTAAAGAAAGACTTGTTTTTATCTAAAACTCCCTTCAAAGGACTGTCCTCACCGTTATAGTATCTGCGAATACATTCCAATGTCAAATCCCATCTGTCACGAATGTCGGACCTAAATCCTCTAGTTTGGTTTATACCGCCAATTGCCGAAGGCAGAATGACTTCTCCACCTATCTGATATAGTTTATGCAGATAGTTTTCAACAAACTGATGATAGTCTTTTACTTCCTTCCCTACCATCTCCAAGAATGGTCTGTTTCGATAGTATCTAAATGATGCCGTGATAGAATCATTGCTAAAATAAAAGTCTTTCCATCTTAAATAAAATTTGCTCTTTCCATCTTCGAGTTCCATCGCCTCACCGTTAGGTAATCGCTTGCTCCATATAAGCTGACTGTATAATCTAAGCGTTTTGCTTTTTGAATCTGGGTCAGCCCCTCCAGCACCAAGTCCATCATTTCTTTCCCAGAAGCCATCCCAAAAGCCTTTGGTGTCGCTTGTAAAGTCAAATGTTACATCAATATCTTTTATTTTCATAATTTAATCAATATGAATATGTAGTTTTCAAATAACATAGTAACTTCGTTATCCATTGGACAAAATTTTACAAAGAGAGGATGGGATTCTTACCGCTATTAATCTTCTTCTGGTAATTCTTGTATTCTGTCAGCAGGAGACAGGTAATCAGAAGCTTTGGCAGAAGAGATAACACTACGTCCCAACTTTCCTTCCAACTGCTTGCGAGCAGCCTTAGCTACACTTCCGCCATCCTTTGCCACACGCTTTTGCGCCTTATAACCCTTAGGATCCCGTTGTTTGGATAATTCTGTAGCCGATGCTTCCGCCAACGTATTTAGTGCAATTTCTACGTTTGTCATATTGTCGCGTAAGTTTTCTTTCTTCAAACCCTTATAATGTCTATATTGTTTAGTTGTGAAGCCACTCCATTCTTGAGTAATGATATCAGTCAGCGAGGCATATTCCATACCCTCATGCACACCTGTCCGCTTCCACTCGTCTGTCAATTCCTTACGTACCTCAATGCTTTTGATACGTTGGTTAATCCACGCATCAGAATAACCCAAACGTTTGTAATCGACAATGGCCTGATCTATACTCAGTTCAGGATCCTGTATCTGGTCGACACGCAGACTGGCCACCCGTGCCATCCATTGTTTGAAGGGCTCTGCCTTAGGCGATGGGATTGCTTGAATGATTCGGAAAATGCCTTCTCTTTGTGCACAATTCACCATTTGTGGGCCTCCTGCCGTCTGAATAGAAAGGGGGGTGACAATTTGTCCCCACCCTTTGGAGAGTTCTGGGTCGCGTTTCTTCATTTTCTTAATGTAGTCTTTAGGGGCTTTACTATCTGTCAAAGCCTCAACAACATCTACCACACAAAAGAACCACTTCTCCTTGTCATCGTCCCACACCGTGCGGACTTTCTTTTCTTCAAATAGTTGTATCGTTTGTTTCTTTGCCATATCGTTTGCAAATTTACTACTTTTTCTAAAAAAATAATATTAAAATCATGAAAATGTTCAATGTTCAATGCTTCTTTTTTACTGCAGCCTTGATTTGGCTTTGGCGATAACGCTGGCTTAATTCAGCGATCCACTCCAGATACTCTTTGTCCAAATTTCTTGTTGTGTCCATAATGTTAAATTTAAGTTGATAACACCCCGCCGAATTAGGCCCTGCTATGAGGCATGACGGGTTCTAATGGTGCAAAGATAAGAACAATTATTGAATAATCCAAGGAAAAGCCTTAGATTTTATAAGTTTTTTATTAAAAAGGGACTATCTGTGTTATAGGTTATTATGGATATTTATACCCAGTCACCTGTCCCAGTGGCTACATCGTTAAAAAAAAGTTCGTACGGTATGGGATGACGAGCAGGAGAAAGCTATGTTGGACCTTATTACAGAAAAACATCTGTAGTAGAGACTCCCAATGTTATGATTGTCTACTGATTTATTTCTTGAAAATCTTCATTTATTCCGAAATTATTCGTACCTTTGCAAACGTGCTATGGTATAACCATAAAACTAAAAGCGAGATATGAACGATAAAAGAAACATCATACTATACACGACTCCTGACAGAGAGGCGAAGATTGAGGTGACGCTACAGGATGAGACCGTATGGCTGACCCTCGACCAGATGGCAGAATTGTTCCAGCGTAACAAATCCACCATTTCCCGACATATTAAGAACATCTTCGAGACAGGAGAACTGAACAAAGAACTAGTTGTTGCAAAAAATGCAACAACCACTCGGCATGGTACAATTAAAGGCAAAACACAGATGCCAAATCCGATAAGTTCAAGGAGCGCACAGCCAACGAACTTACTCCAGTGGAGATTACTTCATAGAGAACTTTGAGAGAGAGCAACAACGTTTAAAAGACAGTAATAAGAATGAATGGCGATGACTAACTAAAACCGATATGGAATGAGTTATGACAAAGAAACAAGCAATACAACTCTTTGAAGAAAAGAAAGTTCGCACGGTATGGGATGACGAGCAGGAGAAATGGTATTTCTCTATCGTAGATGTATGTTATGTACTTACTGACAGCAAAGATGCTCTAACGGCCCGTAAGTACTGGAATAAGCTGAAACAACGTCTGAAAGAGGAAGGTAATGAAACGGTGACAAATTGTCACCAGTTGAAAATGCGTGCAGCCGATGGCAAGATGCGACTGACGGATGTCGCTGATACAGAGCAGCTTTTCCGCTTGATTCAGTCTATCCCTTCTCCCAAGGCTGAGCCGTTCAAGCTATGGATGGCTCAGGTGGCCAGTCAGCGATTAGACCAGATGCAGGACCCAGAACTCAGCATCGATCAAGCCATTATCGATTACAAGCATCTTGGTTATTCAGACGCATGGATTAACCAGCGCGTCAAGAGCATAGAGGTTCGTAAGGAACTCACAGACGAATGGAAGCGTACAGGTGTGAAAGAAGGGCTTGAATATGCTTCGTTGACAGATATCATTACTCGTGAATGGAGCGGATTCACCACCAAACAATACAAGCATCATAAGGGACTGAAGAAAGAAAATCTGCGCGACAACATGACCAATCTCGAAATAGCACTTAATATCCTGGCCGAAGCCTCTGCTACTGAAATTTCCAAGCAGCGTGATCCCAAAGGCTATAACGCCCAGACACAAGTTGCCAAAGAGGGTGGTAGCGTAGCCAAAGCGGCTCGCAAGCAGTTGGAGAGCAAATTGGGCCGCAGCGTCATCTCTAAATCAAAAGCCAGCGACTATCTTTTGCCTGAAAATGCTGAAAAAGAGGAATCTAAATGAAATGAAGAATTAAGATGACTGCTTATACAATACTCAAGGAATATATCTGGCTGATGAATATTATTCATCATGCAGGAATTCGCACACCGGGACAGAGTCATGTGATTCTAATCGTTTCTAAGAAACGCTTGCCAAAGCAAGAATTCGGCCTATAATAGAAGGTAAAGAGAGGAAGAACGAGGAAGGTCATTTTTGGATTGAAAGCAAATTGGGGAGGATTGTAGAAGTAGTTAAGTTTTCAAATCGTAACCTCATTTAGCCATTTCCTTCATCTTTGTGACGAAACTGTTGAAGCTCGTCAGCAGTTCTTCAAGTGAAGCGACAAGCCGATTACCTCGTAGGTACTGCGCTCAACTTAAGAAAACAAAAGTCTAAAGTCCGCCGAGCTTGCTCATCAGAAAGCAGGCAAGCATCTTTATGTGGCACTCCACAGAAAGGTGCGTATTAGATTACACCCTTTTATGGCATAGGAAACAGAAATCTTTGCGGAATGATACCATATCAAGAGAAAAGACCACTCTTTTTCTTAATTTATGTTCACGAATTATTGTATCCCCAATTTTTTGATTATATTTGCGCACAGAACGCTCAATGTTGGGCAAGAATAACTAAAAGCGATATGGAGATACAACGCTATAACAGGCTAAAAATAGTACTGGCCGAGAAAGAAAGAACAGGCACGTGGCTCTCAGAGCAGATGGGCCATAATGTCAGTATTGTTTCACGCTGGATGACTAACAAGGTACAGCCCTCCGTGGAACAACTCTACGAGATAGCACACCACCTCGACGTGGATGTGAAGGAATTATTAGTGTCATCAAAAAAACAAGTAAATTTTAAACGCTAATGAACTATCCACTAATTACAGACTATATCGACTCGATAAGATTTGCAGAGTATAATTTTGCTACACTTACTAACCTACGTCCAATATTTGAAAAAGATGACAATCCCTTATACATTATTGAGGGTAATTGTATAGTTTTTAAAATGGAAGATGTCGTTTTTAAAAAGAACTATTGGGTTAAGTGCTTTCTTTTAGAACAATTAGGTAGAAAAGAATGGTATGATGAAATTTGTCAAAGTGGTTTGTTCTTCTCTAAGGATTCTTTTTTTTTAGAAAACGAACTATTTGTTGATACGGATATGACAAATAATGAGGAATTTCCAGTATTCATTTATCCATGTACAGAAAATGTTTGCTTTGCTGACTATATATATGCAAATTTAGATAATAAACATGCGCTTATTCGTTTGTCCACCCAATTTGGCCAAATATTGAAATGGTCGCGAGATGCTAATTTCATATGGAACAAATTGGATATTTCAAAAATGTTTGTGAACACAAAGGAGAACCTTGAATTTGTAAATCTTGATGATATACTTTTAAAAAGCTCTGAAGACACTGATATTTATCAATTTGATGAAGTTTCAATTGTCATGTTACTCCTTTCTTTAAAAGCAATATCAATAATGCCTGATTTATTTGATTTAGAAAGGATAAAAAGTCATTTGCTTTTTGCAATTCAAGATAGTGAGCATATAGTGAAGAGCGAATTATTTCAAAAGTTAATACAGATTGATGACAAAGAAATCAATTCGTTAATTGGATATTTACTTCTTTGCTTGAATTCTGATTTTAATTTTCGAATCGATTCAAGCATCTTTAGTCTGAAACCTATTTTTGAATCAGAAATCGATGAACTTTTGTACTACGCAAAGAATGGTGATGACAAAAAACAAGTGGAATTAGCTAGAATCTATTATAAGCAAAAGTTGTATCCAGAGGCTTTTAAATGGTATTCTGCAGCAGCAAGCCTAGGAAATCCTGATGGCATAAATGGCGTTGGCTGTTGCTATAAGGGAGGATTATCTGTAGAAAAAAATGAAGAATATGCCGTTCAATTATTTACCAAAGCAGCGGATAAAGGGTCAGAAAGAGCTCAATACAATCTTGCTATGGCATACTATACAGGGAAAGGAATTGAATCGGACTGGGAAAAGGCTTTTTCACTTTTCAAAAAATTAGCAGAAAATGGTGAACCACATTCCCAATACATGGTTGGTAAATACCTTATGTCTAATCATGGAGGTACAATTTCATGGCATATAGTAAGTAAACGCAACACAAAAGAAGCATTTAAATGGTTTGAAAAATCTGCTATCCAAGGAAATTCTAGTGCCCAACAGCAATTAGGACTGTTTTATGAATCTGGAACAGATCCCTGTATAAGAAACATTGAAAAGGCATTTGATTGGTATCTAAAATCAGCAGATCAGGGTAATATTGAAGCTATATTCGCACTTGGAAGGCTATACACAAATGGCATAGATGAAAAAAAACCTGATATGGCGAAAGCTTTCCATTATTTTCTAAAAGCTGCAGAATCTGGCCATCCAGAAGCACAATATAGAGTTGGCGTAGCGCTGTATTATGGTAAAGGAACTGAAATTGATAAAGAATCTGCAATGTCTTGGCTTAATAAATCTGCGAGTCAAAGAAATGATGCCGCTCATAATCTTTTAATCCAACTCAAATCAGAGCATACAGAAGTAGAAAATAACGATACAGCGGCAACACAAGGTGAAATGGCAAATGCAAAAATGGATTCATATGATGTTTTATATAGTGTCGATGGAAAGAAATTGTTGCATTATGGAATTGATGACGTAACAAATGATTTTAATTTTGGCACAATAAAACAGCAGTCGTTGAAAAAATACTCTGTTCCAGAAGGAGTTACAATTATCTGTGACGATGCTTTTAGTGATTGTGAATCACTTGAGACTATAATCTTGCCATCTTCCATAAAGTTAATAGGTAGTGGTGCTTTTTATAATTGTGTAAATCTGGAATCAATTGTTATACCAGAAGGTGTGAAATCTATAGAGTCCTATACTTTTAATGGATGCTCATCATTACAAGATCTTGTATTACCCCGCTCACTTGAAACAATCAACACCAGTGCTTTAACTGATGTTAAGGGTATAGAATCAAATTCACCTAATTTCATAGTAAAGGAAGAGTGCCTTTATAGCCAAGATTTAAAAACACTTATCCATTTTTTTAATAATGGAAGAACATTTTTTAATATCCCTAATGGTACAACTCGTATTGAGAGTTACGCATTTGAAAATTCTACCATAAGAAGTATATTAATTCCTAATTCTGTTTCCTCTATTGGTGATTGCGCCTTTGCTAGTTGTAAAAAACTCCAAGAGATAGAATTGCCATCGTCAATTACAGAAATTGGGGAGGCTGCTTTTGATAATTGTGCAAGTTTATACAACATTATACTCCCAAGATATTTGAAGCGTATAGATGTTCAAACATTTGAGCATTGCAAGAGTCTTACACGTATTCAAATACCTGATTCAGTTGAAGAAATTGGAAATTATGCATTTGCACTAACAAGCTTGAAATCAATCTGCTTGCCTCAAAACTTGAAGAAATTAGGCGGAATGTGCTTTGCTTTAGCACCATTAGAAAGAATTATGTCAAATTCTGAGTCTATGTTAGTTGATAATATGACAGTTTACAGTGCAGATAGAAAAACATTGATACAATACTATGGACACGATCAAAGGCTTGTTATTCCAAATAGTGTTGTTAAGATTGGAGATTTTGCATTTGCTTGTGCCTATTCTATTAATGAGCTTGTCATCCCTGATTCTGTTGAAGAAATCGGCAAATCTTTTTTAGAGGAAGTTTTGCCTGATAAAATAATAGTGCCAGCCAATTTGGTTGAAATAGTTAAAGATAGAACAGAAAGCTATTATCATAATCATATTGTTGTAAGTGAGTGATGATATATATCGAATCAAAAAGAAAAAAAGTAGAGGGGCTAATTAAAAAGTACCCTAATGCAATAATTGCTGATGTTACGAGCAAATCGGACACCGCATTGATAAAATTAAGTCCCTTTTATCCATGGGGAGATATTCCAGTTCCATATACTCCAAACATGGTGGCGTCTTGTGTTGAGGCAATCTGGCAAGGTCTGAAAGTATTTGAAAAATCGGATGTTGATGTTGATACATTTAAGAATGATACTATGCGAGGTATAAAACGATCATCCAAGAAATACGGACAGATTCTTGGGCATCGTCGGGGCGTTTATGGCAATGTGCTATTCGATTATTTAGAAGCGAGAAAAAGAATATACATACGTTCATATAGATGGATGTTAGAAAATAAGGCATTATACATAATCGAAAGAATGAGAGTGGCTTTTAAGAATCAAGACATTGTTCTTCTTGATTATGAAACTAATTGTGATATTACCAATGTTACCAGACCTCTTTCACATGCTTACTTAGTTAAAGCCTATGTTGAGGGGATAGAACCATTTGAAGATGTAAAAGAAAAGATAGTGCATCATCATTACTATACAGGAAAGAGGACCATAAGTTGGACAACAGAGGAAGAAGTGTTTAAAAAAGTACAACCACAAGAACAAAAGGATACTCAACTATCTATAGAATTTGATTTTTAGATGAAAAGAAGAAAAGACTATTCCAAATTCAAGGAAATCCTTGAAAAGTATCAAATAAAGAAGTTCTACCATTTTACTGATAGATCCAACATAGAGTCTATAATTAAAAATGGAGGATTATACTCTTGGGGTGATTGCCTAAAAAGAGGTATATATGTCGCACATCCTGGAGGATCAGAGTTGTCTCACGAACTTGACAGTCAACAAAATCTTGCAGAATACGCTCGTATAAGTATTTGCAAAAGACATCCCATGATGTATTATGCCATGAATGAGGGACGAATTGTTAATCCTGTAATACTAGAAATAGACACTGATATATTGTTTTTAGACGGGAATGTCTTCTCTGATAAGAATGCAGTTAGGGCTGATGCAAATAAAGGAACAAGTTTTTCTTATTTTGAAAATATACATTTTCAGACTGCATTAAGAAATACACAGTTTGGTGTTAATGAAGATGAAAAGGATTATTATCAAGCAGAGATATTAGTTAAAAACTATATACCCCTCCATTATATCATAAACATCTCTAATTTTGTAGAGCAAGATACACATAGTACCATACCCCATGCAAAAGTTCCATACTCAGCATCAATTACGGAAGACAATCCTGCAGCTATATTTTTCATATTAAACCAGTCATATCCAACAGAAAATAAGATAGTTTATAAAGGGAAAGAAGAAACTGTATCTCAGGCTATCTCTGATATTGTTAACCAACAACTTCATACTTTAATTACTCAAAACACCGAAGACAACAATCTATATAATAGATATCAGATTTCTGTTATTGGCTATGGTGATTCTGAATATAGTTGTTTTAACGGAAACTTGCGATATAAAAATATTGTGGAACTTGAAGAGTTAAAGGGAAATCCACAGTCAATTAAAAAAACGATCAAAGAAAAAAAGACAAGGCAAGGAATAATCCAAATAGAAAGGGATGAACCTGTATGGATTACACCACAAAGTGGTGGAAACGCATATTTACATAAAGCATTAAACCGTGTGAAGAATCTTGCAGAAAAGTGGATATCTCTTCACCCCACTTCATTCCCTCCTTTAATCATACACATATCTTGTTTTGGATATAATGGAATAGAAGATTATGATATAATTCAATTAGCCAATGAAATTAAATCTCTATACACGCAGGATGGTAATATTATTTTTGCGAATCTCATTTTTTCGCAAAAAACAGAGGAGGAACCTGTATTGTTTCCTGAGTCTGTTAAGGAGATGGGAAGAAGTGTGTTTGGGGAGATGTACTATCTGATGTCTAGTCAGTTGCCTTTATTTTATAATCAACAGATAAGAGATTATA
The DNA here is from genome assembly GCA_017650905.1 of Prevotella sp. Taxonomy (GTDB): domain Bacteria; phylum Bacteroidota; class Bacteroidia; order Bacteroidales; family Bacteroidaceae; genus Prevotella. The sequence goes on from JAGCDZ010000101.1 coordinate 9,371, forward strand.
GGGATGAAATAGAGATGAGATCATTTCACTCAGCGTTAGCATTTAATATCAAAATAAGTGACATCCCTGTGCTGTTACAGACTCTTGTCCAGAAAGCGAAATAAAAAGTAATATGAAGCGAAGTAAATCATTACAATGATGATCAGAGGGACAGGTGTTTGATCTATTTTCAAAGTATTATAACAATAGAAACAGCAACGAGGACGTTATTCAAATATGGTGAAAAGAAGAGAAATAAGAAATAGTACAGCAGAGTTTCTGATCTTCCAGGCAGAAGGAAAGGAACAGGGTATAGAGGTATACTATAAAGACAAGACTGTGTGGTGTACCCAAAAAGCGATGGGTCTGTTGTTTGACTGTTCAACGGACAATGTAGGACTTCACCTGAAGAACATATTTGCAAGTGGCGAACTGGTTAAGGATTCAGTTACCGAGAAAATCTCGGCAACTGCCTCTGATGGGAAGAACTACATGACACAGTTCTACAATCTTGATGCCATCATCAGCGTAGGCTATCGCGTCAATTCTATCCGTGCTACGCAGTTCCGTCAGTGGGCCACGAGTGTATTGCGTGAGTATGCCATTCGAGGCTATGTGCTTGACAGAAAGCGTATGGAGAACGGAACATTCTTAGACGAAGACTATTTCGAGCACCTGTTAGCGGAGATTCGGGAGATTCGTCTCTCTGAGCGTCGTTTCTATCAAAAACTGACAGATATCTATGCCACAAGCATGGACTATAACAAAGATGCGCCTACCACGCGATTGTTCTTCAAACGGATTCAGAACAAAATGCATTATGCCGTTCATGGGCGTACGGCAGCAGAACTGATTATGGATAGAGCTGATGCTGACAAGGAGCACATGGGGCTTACTACTTGGGAGAATGCGCCAGACGGAAAGATTGTAAAGACGGACGTGTCAATTGCCAAGAACTATCTGAAGCAAATGGAACTGGAAGATATGGGGCGTATTGTTACGGCTGTATTGGAGTTTGCAGAAAGCCGTGCTAAACGGCATATCCCGATGACGATGGAGGACTGGGCTAAGCTGGCAGCGATTGAGCCCGTCTGGCTCACCATCAAATAGGGCATAGTGGGTGTTGATTCTAAACTACATTCTGAGGCTTTCCATTGATGAATGCCCGTACGCTGCTGATGGCTACATCTATCAGACGGGTGCGGGCTTCATTGGATGCCCAGGCGATGTGGGGTGTGATGAAGGCATGGTCACATGTCAGCAGAGGATTGGCCTTTGGTGGTTCCTCTGTCAGCACATCGGCGCAAAAGGCTCTCAGTCGATTGCTGTTTAGGGCCTCTGTCACATCCTCATCGTTGATTAATGGGCCGCGACCTGTGTTGATAAGGATGGCTGAGGGCTTCATCAGTCCAAGTGCCTGACGGTTGATCAGGTGCTTGGTTTCCTGTGTCAGCGGACAATGCAGACTCAATACATCGCTTTCTGCCAATAATTCTCGTAGCGTTCTCTTCCCAATGTATTGTGGTAGTTCCTCTGCCGACTTGCTGGTATAGGCGATGACGTTCATACCGAAAGCATTGGCGATAGCTGCTACACGCTGACCGATATTTCCAAGTCCTACGATGCCGAAGGTCTTGCCTGCGAGTTCTGTCAACGGTGTGTCCCAATAGCAGAAGTCAGGGTTGGCTGTCCATCTGCCTGCACGGTTGAGAATGGCGTAATGCTCGGTGCGATTGGTAACGGTGAGCAGATGGGCGAACACCATCTGGGCAACGCTCTCCGTGCTATAGGCTGGCACGTTGGTGACGATGATGCCGTGTTCATGGGCGGCTTCCACGTCGACCACGTTATAACCCGTTGCCAGCACACCGATGTACTTCAGCTTGGGCAGCTGTTCGATTTCCTGGCGTTTGATCAGCACTTTGTTCGTCAGGACAATCTCTGCGTCTTTCGCCCGTGCGATGGTTTCTTCGGGCTTCGTGCGGTCATAAACGGTCAGCTCACCAAGTTGCTTCAACGGTTTCCATGCGAGGCTATCTGGATCTGCCGTATAGCCGTCAAGAATTACAATTTTTCTCATAGGTGTTTTACTGATTTACTGCGACGGGAACTGCTGATAGATGGTGAGGCCGTAATCAGCGCTGGCAGCAAAGATGTATTCCATAATATCAGCTGTGTCGTGCTCGAAGTCGGCCCAGGCCTGGGCATAGAGCCAGAAGGTGAACTCCAGGCAGCAGCCGCCCTGCGAGGCCTCAGCCTGACGCACCAAAGGATTCTTCTCGGCAATGACCTTCGGATTGTCGCGCAGCCATTGTTCCACATGCTGGCGGAACTTGGTGATGTTGGCCACTCCGTCGTCGTCGAGATGGATGGAGCGGAAGTCGAAATAGATTTTCCGTGACTGCTTGCGGCCTTCGTTCTGCTCCATACCGAGCCAGTTCTGGAAGGAGCCGTCGACCAGCGTCTGAGGTGTGACGGTGACGATGGTGTTGTCGAAGTTGCGCACTTTCACGGTGGTCAGCGAGATGTCTTCCACCCGGCCATTGACACCGGCTGAACTGACTGTTATCCAGTCGCCGATGTGAACCATATCATTGTTCGTCAGTCGGATACCTGCCACCAGTCCTTTGATGGTGTCCTGGAAAGCCAGCATCAGGATGGCTGACGCGGCTCCCAGACCGGCAAAGAGCGTTGTGGGGTTTTTGTCAACCACGATGGCGATGACCACAATGATGGCAATGAAGATGATGATGATTTTCAGCACGCCACAGATGGAGTAGAGATATTGTTGGCGAGCCGAACGGGGTCCGCTCCCCAGCAGCTTGAACGAGTCGATGAATACGATGACGGCACGTGTGGACATCACTGTGATGTAGATGGCTGTCAGACGGGTCAGCACTTCACGGACCGTGGGGAAATCGAAGAACGTCCAGGGCAGCAACAGCCAGATGACGATGGCTGGCACGATGCTGCAGGCTGTCAACAACACGCGCTCGCTGAAGAGCACATCATCCCATTTTGCCTCTGTCTTTGCCGTCAGTTTCAACGTTGCGGGCACCACTATCTTTCTGCAAATCCAGCCTGCGAGTGCTGCCAACAGGATGGCCAATACCACCAGAACAATATGCGTGACGACGTTGACTGCATCACCCGTAATGCCGCAAGCTGTAATCAGCTGCTCTACCCAAATCTGTATCCTTTCCATAAGCTCAATAAAACTTGGTTAATTATAAAAAGAACTGCTCGAACTCATGCTCGAAGTTGGGTGTCAGTACACCCTGACCCATTGCCTCGCGAATCTCTTGTATTGACCAGAAACGGCCATCATCGAGTTCATCCTTTGAGGGCAGGATGGGACCTTCGTAGTTGGTGCGGTGCACATACACCAGTTCACGTTCGCGCTTGCTTTCAAATACATACTTGCCTATGAACTCGGGTGTGAAATCCGTGATGCCCAGTTCCTCGCGCACCTCACGATGCAGCGCCTCTTCGGGTGTCTCACCATAGTCGATATGACCGCCTACGGCCGTATCCCACTTGCCTGGCTGGATGTCCTTCCACTCGGGCCGCTTCTGAAGATAGACGTCACCCTGCGCATTGAACACATGTAGATGGACCACAGCGTGCAGCAGCCGTGAACCGTTGTGGCACTCACCGCGCGTCGCTTGTCCTATGATCGTTCCCTCTTCATCCACGATTGGGAACACTTCATGCTGATTATCTTTCATGTTTAGCAATTCATTTTGTCGGCAAAGATAGTAAATTATCCGCTATTATTCGTTAAAAGTCATCGTTTTTTTACGCGCATGGCAATGATATTAGCGTTTTTTTCGTATCTTTGCATCGTTCTGAGAGAAGTAATGACGATGAAACAGATTGAGATACATTCCTGCCCCGAGTTGATAGAGTATATTCAGCAAGTGGGCTTCCTGCCTTTGCTCGACAGCGGCATCAGAGGCTATTCGGCTGAGGATATCGTGGATGATGACTGTCGATATGTGATGCTTCCGGATGGTGGCTGGGACTGGCCGTTGTGGAAATGGAAGGGTCCCATCGTTACAGAAGGCAACTGTGTCTACGGCAAGTTCTTTGCAGGGAAGGCGGGCTTCGTGAGTCGTGAGTGGTGGCCTGATTTTTGCAACTATCGGCGAAGTCAGCATCCGGCCCCTCAGGAGGGTTCCATCGAGGAGGCCATCTTGTTCACCTTAGGCGAGCATGGTAGTCTGATTACCCGTCAGCTGCGTGCGGCCTGCGGCTTTACAGGGCCGAAGATGCGCAGTCGTTTTGATGCCTATATTACCCGCCTGCAGATGGCTTGTCGTATCATCACAGAGGACTTTGTCTATCCTCAGGACCGTCATGGCCGCGAATATGGCTGGGGCTGGTCGCTGCTCACCACACCTGAGCTGTTATTGGGCCGCGATGCCTGTCAGTGTCCTCGTACCCCGCAGGAGTCGTTCGATCGTTTGTTCGCCCACTTCAGAGCCCTTTTGCCCGAGGCCACCGACAAGCAAATCCTCAAACTGATTTAACAAAAATAGTTAAAAATGTGGCCATAAACGTCGGCTCTCGATAATTCTGAGTACTTTTGCACCGATGAAAAAGCTGATTTCCATATTGTTAGTGTTCCTGCCGACCCTCACATGGGCACAGGCACAGAAAGACCATAACTTCGAGGTGGCCAAGCATCTCGATATCTTTAATAATGTCTATAAGAACCTCGATTTGCTGTATGTTGATACGCTGAATCCGAAGGATGTAATCGGTACGGGTATCAATGCCATGCTGCGCCAGCTGGATCCTTATACGGAATATTATGCGCAGGATGAGACCAAGAACCTGCGGATGATGCTCACGGGTAAGTATGCCGGCATCGGTGCCTTGATCCGCAAGCATCAGAAGCTGGACCGTGTTGTCATCGATGAGCCCTATGCCAATATGCCTGCCGCTGAAGCCGGTCTGCAGAAAGGTGACATTATCCTGAGCATCGATGATACGCTGATGACAGACAAGGAGGTGAGCTTTGTGAGTAGCCATCTGCGTGGTGAGCCTGGCACCAGTTTCCTCTTGAAGGTGATGCGTCCCTCTACAGGCAAGCTGATGAATTTCAAGATTACCCGTAAGAACATAAAGTTGCCAGAGCTGCCCTATTACGGTATGCGCGAGGGTAACATCGGCTATATCAATTTCAATAGCTTTACACAGGAGAGTGCCAAGGAGGTGCGTAGGGCCTTTGTCGATTTGAAGAAACAGGGTGCCACTTCGCTTATCTTCGATCTTCGCAATAATGGTGGCGGCTCTGAGTCAGAGGCCGTTGATATCGTGAACCTATGGGTGCCGAAGGGTATTACGGTGGTCGACAATCGTGGCAAGGTAAAGCAGGCCAGTCATATCTACAAGACCCGTCTGGAGCCCACGGATACCGTGATGCCTATCGTGGTGCTGGTGAATGGCGAATCGGCCAGTGCCAGTGAGATTACCAGCGGTGCCTTGCAGGACTTGGACCGTGCAGTCATCTTAGGTACACGCACATACGGGAAAGGCCTCGTACAGATACCCATCGACTTGCCTTATAATACGAATATGAAGGTGACGACCTCGAAATACTATATCCCCAGCGGGCGTTGTATCCAGGCCATCAACTACAAGCAGGGCAGCACGGGCTATCGTGAGCATATCCCAGACTCGCTGACCAAGGTGTTCTATACCGTAGGTGGCCGTGAGGTTCGTGACGGTGGTGGCATCAAGCCCGATGTGGAGGTGAAAGCCGATACCATCCCCAACATCGCCTTCTATCTCTCTGCCTCCGGACAGGATTCCACCGAGGTGATGTTCGACTATGTGGTCGACTATATTGCCAAGCATCCCATGGTAGCCGAGCCTGCCAAGTTCCATCTGACAGAGGCCGACTGGGAGGAATTCAAGGCCCGTGTCATCAAGAGCGGATTCACCTATGATCCTGTCAGCAAGAAACAGTTTGATGAGCTGGTGAAGACGGCTAAGTTTGAGGGTTATTACGATGATGCCAAGATGGCCTTCGACAATCTGGAGCAGAAACTGAACCATGATGTGGCATTCGACTTGGAGAAGCATAAGGCTGTGCTCCTGCAGATCCTTGAGAGTGACATCATTGCCCACTATTATTATCAGGCTGGTGCCATCGAGGCCGGACTTAATTTTGACCGTCAGCTGAAGGAGGCCGAGCGCTTGCTGAAGAACCCCGAGGCATACAAAAAACTCTTAGCGCCCCAGAAGCCCAAAGAGACCTCGTCGCTGATCAAAATCGATAAGAAACCGATAGGAAATATCTCTCTGAAACAGAAGAAATTAGAAATATTCAGCGCTTTATCGTAAAAAAGTCGAGAAATATTTGGTGGAATGGAAAAAAATGTGTAATTTTGCACCCGTTCAGTGGAATGAGAGACCCGGAAGGGCCTCTCTTTTTCATTATTATTACAGTTAGATGATGATTAATAAAGAGACGATTAAGACATTAGTGGAAGAGTGGTTGCAGGGCAACGATTACTTCCTGGTAGACATTATGTTTGGTTCAGACGACCGCATCGTGATTGAGATTGACCATGCAGATGGTGTCTGGATTGAGGACTGTGCAGCATTAAGCCGTTTCCTGCAGGAACGCCTGGGCGATGAGCTGGGCGAATTTGAGCTGGAGGTAGGCAGTGCTGGTATTGGACAACCTTTCAAGGTAGAACAACAGTATGTTAACCACATTGGCGACGAACTCGAGGTGCTTGATGCCGACGGTAAGAAAGTACAGGGTATCCTGAAAGAAGTGAATGGCCGTGAGTTCGTGCTCACCGTCAAGGAGAAACAGACGGTGGAAGGCAAGAAGCGTCCCGTGATGGTTGACGTCGACAAGACTTACTCAATGGATACTGTGAAGTATGCCAAGTATCAGCTGACATTCAAATAAAAAAATAAATAAATGGCAACAAAAAAAGAAGCGAAAGGCCCCTCAATGATTGAGACCTTTCAGGAATTCAAAGAGACAAAGAACATTGACCGTACGACGCTGGTGAGTGTGCTGGAAGAAAGCTTCCGCAACGTCATCGCAAAGATCTATGGTTCGGATGAGAACTTTGACGTGATTGTAAACCCCGACAAGGGTGACTTTGAGATTCACCGTAACCGTATTGTGGTAGCAGACGGCGAGGTGGAGGATGAGAACAAGGAAATCTCCCTGAGCGAGGCTCAGAAGATTGAGCCCGACTATGAGATTGGTGAGGAAGTATCTGAAGAGGTGAACTTCCAGAAATTTGGCCGTCGTGCTATCTTGAATCTCCGTCAGACACTGGCTTCGAAGATCCTCGAACTGGAGCATGATTCTCTGTATCAGAAGTACAAGGACCGTGTTGGTCAGGTGGTTAGTGGTGAGGTCTATCAGATCTGGAAGCGTGAAGTGCTGCTGATCGACGATGAGGGCAATGAGCTCCATCTGCCGAAGGGAGAGCAGATTCCCAACGACAACTATCACAAGGGTGAGACCGTTCGTGCTATCGTCAAGGAGGTGCAGAACGAGAACAACAACCCCCGTATTATCCTTTCACGTACCTCTCCTATCTTCTTGGAGCGTCTGCTCGAGGCTGAGGTGCCTGAGATCAACGATGGTCTGATTACCATCCGTCGTGTGGCCCGTATGCCGGGCGACCGTGCCAAGGTAGCAGTTGAGAGCTATGATGAGCGTATTGACCCCGTTGGCGCTTGTGTGGGTGTCAAGGGTAGCCGTGTGCATGGTATCGTACGTGAGCTGTGTAATGAGAATATCGATGTGATCAATTATTCCAGCAATGTACAGTTGTTTATCACCCGTGCCCTGAGTCCTGCTAAGATTTCCAGCATCACCATCGATCAGGAGAACCACAAGGCTGAGGTTTATCTGCAGCCTGAGGAGGTATCTTTGGCCATCGGACGTGGTGGTATGAACATCAAGCTCGCCTCAATGCTTACAGAGTATACCATTGATGTCTTCCGTGTAGTGAGCGAGAACGAGGCCGATGAGGATATCTATCTGGATGAGTTCGCTGATGAGATTGACCAGTGGGTGATCGACTCTATCAAGGCCATCGGTCTGGATACCGCTAAGTCTGTGCTCAACGCTCCCCGTGAGATGCTGATTGAGAAGGCTGACCTCGAAGAGGAGACTGTAGACCACGTGATTGAGGTGCTGAAGTCCGAGTTTGAATAAGAAGTGAATAGTGAATAGTGAAAAGAGAATAGTAAATGGGTGTTAGATTAAATAAAGTATTAACAGAGCTTAATATAGGTCTTCAAACGGCAGTTGAATACCTGAAGAATAAGAAGAGCCTGGGTGAGATCAGGGATGACGCCAATGTCAATACCAAGATCAGCGACGAGCAATATGAAGCACTCGTCAAGGAGTTCAAGGGTGACAAGGACGTCAAGAAACAGGCTAATATGATTTTCCCCAAAAAAGAGAAAAAGGACAAGCCGAAGCCCAAGGAGACTGTGAAGGTGGAGACGAAAGAAGAGACTCGTCAGACCTTTACACCTTTAGGCAAGATTGACTTGGATAGCCTCAGTGGCAAGAAACCTGCTGCCAAGCCGGCTGCAGAGCCTGCCAAAAAAGAGGTGAGTCCTAAACCAGCACCAGTGGCTGCTGCCGAGAGCCCGGTGAAGGAAGAGCCCAAGAAAGAAGAAGTGAAGGTTGTGGAAGTCAAACCAGAACCCAAAGTGGAAGTGCAGTCCGAACCAAAGACCGCATCTGTTGTCGATGTGAAGCCCGAGACTCCGGAAGTTCCAGAGACACCACAGCCAGCGGAGGAGGTTGAAAAGGCTCCTGAGGTTTATAAGCTGAAGACAGAGCAGAAGGCAGTGCCTAATCTGAATGTCGTTGGTAAGATTGACCTCGACTCACTGAACCAGAGTACGCGTCCTAAGAAGAAAACCAAGGAAGAGCGCCGTAAGGAACGTGAGGAGAAGCAGGCTCAGTTGCATGGTGGCAATGGTGAGAAGAAGAAACGTGAGCGTATCCGTGGCGGAAAAGAGCGCGTGGATATCGAAGCTGCTGCCAATCAGGACAAGGGCCAGAATCCCAAGAAAAAGAACAAGGGTGGTAACCAGAACTTCCAGGATAACGGCAATCAGCAGCAAGGCGGTAAGAAGAATAAGAAAAACCGTCCTGTGAAGCCTTTGGAGGTTGACGATGAGGCTGTAGCCCGTCAGGTGAAGGAGACGTTGGCACGTCTGACTTCGAAGAACCAGAACAAGAAGGGTGCCAAATATCGTCGTGAGAAGCGTGATGCTGTTGCTGAGCGTATGCAGGAGGAGATGGAGACACAGGCAGCTGAGAGCAAGGTGCTGAAGCTGACGGAGTTTGTAACCGTCTCGGAGCTTGCAACGATGATGAACGTGGGTGTGAACCAGGTTATCGGTACTTGTATGAGCATTGGTATCATGGTATCCATCAACCAGCGTCTCGATGCCGAGACCATCAATATCGTGGCAGAGGAGTTTGGTTTCACCACCGAATATGTCAGTGCTGAGGTTCAGAACGCCATCACAGAGGAGGAGGACGATGAGAATGATCTGATCAGCCGCGCTCCTATCGTAACCGTGATGGGTCATGTAGACCATGGTAAGACTTCATTGCTCGACCACATCCGCAACACCAATGTGATTGCCGGTGAGGCTGGTGGTATCACCCAGCACATCGGTGCTTACAATGTGAAGTTGAAGGATGGTCGCCAGATTACATTCCTTGATACCCCAGGTCATGAGGCTTTCACCGCCATGCGTGCCCGTGGTGCTCAAGTAACGGATATTGCAATTATTATCGTAGCAGCTGATGACTCTGTGATGCCTACCACCAAGGAGGCCATTGCTCATGCTCAGGCTGCTAATGTGCCGATGGTATTTGCTATCAACAAGATTGATAAGCCAGGCGCTAACCCCGATAAGATTCGTGAGGATCTGGCCAATATGAACCTGCTGGTGGAAGAGTGGGGTGGTAAGTACCAGTGTCAGGAGATCAGTGCCAAGAAGGGCATTGGTGTCGATGAGTTGCTGGAGAAGGTACTCTTAGAGGCTGAGATGCTCGACCTGAAAGCCAATCCTAACCGTAAGGCCACTGGTTCTATCATCGAAAGTTCGCTCGACAAGGGTCGTGGCTACGTGTCAACCGTGCTCGTGTCGAATGGTACGCTGAAGATTGGTGATGTGGTTATTGCAGGTACGGCTTGGGGTAGGGTGAAGGCCATGTTCAACGAGCGTAATCAGCGCATCGAAGAGGCTGGCCCAGCTGAACCCGCTATCATTTTGGGATTGAACGGTGCGCCTACCGCTGGTGACACCTTCCATGTCATGGAGACAGAACAGGAAGCCCGTGATATCGCCAATAAGCGTATCCAGCTGCAGCGTGAGCAGAGTCTGCGCACCACGACTAAGCTGGGTCTCGATGAATTGTCGCATCGTATCGCTTTGGGTGAGTTCCACGAGTTGAATATCATCGTGAAGGGTGATACCGACGGATCTATCGAGGCATTGAGCGATTCGTTCATCAAGCTTTCTACCGAGAAGGTGCAGGTGAATGTGATCTCGAAGGCAGTCGGTCAGATCTCAGAGAACGATGTCATGCTGGCTTCGGCTTCCGAGGCTATCATCATCGGCTTCCAGGTGCGTCCTTCTGCCGATGCTCGTCGTGCAGCTGATCGTGAGGGTGTTGAAATCAATACCTACTCTATCATCTACGATGCCATCGATGATGTGAAGAGCACGATGCAGGGTATGCTCGACAAGGTGAAGAAGGAAATTGTCTCTGGTGAGATTGAAGTTAAGCAGGTATTCAAGATATCAAAGGTTGGTACGGTAGCCGGTGGTTTGGTTATCGACGGTAAGGTACACAACAAGGACAAGGCCCGTGTCATTCGCGATGGTATCGTGATCCACACGGCTCCTATCGATGCCTTGAAGCGCTACAAGGACGATGCCAAGGAAGTGGCAACGGGCCTGGAGTGCGGTATCTCGCTGGTGAACTTCAACGATATCCAGGTCGGTGATATTATCGAGACCTTTACTGAGATTGAAGTAGAACAAAAACTGTAAGAATGTCAAAAAAGCGCAAACTACGTCCCTTCTACCGGCGACTGACACGATGGATTGGTATTGCCCAGCTCATCGTGATGGCATTGGCATCCTACCTCATCTATTTGTTTGCTGAGGAAGTATTCAAAGGAGAGGAGTTCGATATGTACGAAAAAAGCCTGAAGGTTACTGAGAAGGATGTCAGGCGCGTTCTCTCCAATGTCTACGTAGGAGCCACTAATCATGTGCCGGAAATAGAGGAGAACCTCGACCATCCAGACAAGTTGTATGACATCATGCAACGGGTGGTGGAGTTGAATCCTCATATCCGTAGCTGTGGACTTAGTTTCATTGCCGACTACTATCCGCAGAAGGGACATTGGTTCTGTCCCTATGCGGTGAAAGACGAGGATGGCAAGATTGAGCGCAGTACCATTGGCGATTCGAAGCATGACTACCTGAATGCAGCGTGGTTCAAGGAGGCTTTGGAGGCCGACAGCAGCTATTGGTCGAAGCCTTTCATGGACTCCCGCGACACCATTACGCCATTGGTGTCCTACATGATTCCTATTCACAACAAGCAGGGAAAGACGGTCGCCATTCTTGGAGCCGACATGTCGCTCTACAAGTTCAGCGGCAGACTGATGAGAGGGCTGAGTTTTAAAGGAGACACGGTTCATGTCAGCTACAGAAGAGGCCAGGAAGAAGACGATAATTCTGCAAATCAGAATACCAATAGCCTCAGGACGTTGAAAGAGCAATTGGGAAGTTTTGACTTCATTATCGATCATGACGGCATCTATATAGCCCATCCTGACAGTGGTTATGTCATCAGGAAGAACTATTTCGAGTTGGCTAAGGCCACGAAGGATACCATCGACGATCATGTGGGCCGTCTGATAGTGGCTGGAAAAAAAGGCATCTTCAAAGACGAAGAAGGTGATGGATGCCATTTTGACTTCTTCGATCTTGGGAGTTCCGAAGTTTATATGTTCTATATGCCTATTGAACATACGAACTGGTCTATCGCAATGGCTGTGGCAAGATACTCGATTGATGCCCTCGCCATCGGATTCGGGTTTGTCTTCCTGGTATTGGTAGGTCTCGCTCTATTGGTTGTGCGCTTTGTGGGTAAGTTTGTCGCTAAGCGTGCCACCAGGCCACTGAGCCAGTTAGCTGCATCGGCTAATGAGGTAGCGAAGGGAAATTTCAATGCGCCCTTGCCTCAGTTGAAGCATTACGATGAGGTTCGCCTGTTGCGCGACTCCTTCGAAGAGATGCAGCATTCGCTCACCCATTATATCGACGAGCTCAAGGATACCACCGCTTCGAAGGCAGCCATCGAAAACGAGCTGAAGGTGGCGCATGACATCCAGATGTCGATGCTGCCGAAGACCTTCCCTCCTTATCCGGAGCGTGACGATATCGATATCTACGGCTCTCTGACACCTGCCAAGGACGTGGGTGGTGACCTTTTCGATTTCTTTATCCGCAATGAAAAGTTGTTCTTCTGCGTGGGTGATGTGTCAGGAAAGGGTGTGCCTGCCTCATTGGTAATGGCTGTTACACGATCCTTGTTCCGTAATATCGCTGCGCATGTGACTGAGCCTGACGAGATCGTCAGAACACTTAATGATGCAATGGCTGAGAGTAACGATACGAATATGTTCGTTACTGCCTTTGTGGGTGTACTGGATCTCGGAAACGGACATTTAAGCTACTGCAATGCAGGCCACAATTATGCGATGCTCATAGGAAAGTTAGTTAGTATGCTTCCATGTGATCCGAACCTGCCTGTAGGTGTGATGCATAACATGACGTTCACGAAGCAGGAACTGACTATTGAGCCGGAGACCACGATATTCCTCTATACCGATGGACTCAATGAGGCTGAGGACCCAGGTCATGCGCTGTTTGGCGTAGAACGTATCATTCGTATTGCCGAATCGCTGGTGAAAGAGGACAAGAATGATCCTACCACGATAATCAACCAGATGATTGAGGGCGTTCATCGATTCGTGGACGATGCCGAGCAAAGTGACGACCTGACCATTTTGGCTATCAAATATGGGAAAAGACGATAATAAACTCGTACGTCGTATAGCTGAGCAGAAATATGAGTTCGGCTTCACGACTGACGTACATACAGAAATCATAGAAAAAGGGCTGAACGAGGATATTGTTCGGCTCATCTCTTCCAAAAAGGGGGAACCCGAGTGGATGCTCGAGTTCCGCTTGAAGGCATTCCGCTATTGGAAAGAACAGACGGAACCCAAATGGGGACATGTGCATGTACCTGAGATCGACTATCAGGTCATCAGCTACTATGCTGACCCTATGGCTAAGAAGCCTGCTGGCGACGGCAAGATCGATCCTCAGTTGGAAAAGACCTTCGATAAACTGGGTATTCCCCTCGAAGAGCGTCTGGCGTTGTCTGGCAACACGGCTGTTGATGCCATTATGGACTCTGTCAGTGTAAAGACCACCTTCAAGGAGAAACTCCGTGAGAAGGGTGTCATCTTCTGTTCGATAGGCGAGGCCATCAAGGAGCATCCAGATCTGGTACGCGAGTACTTGGGATCTGTGGTGCCCTATAAGGATAATTTCTTTGCGGCCTTGAACTCAGCCGTCTTCTCTGATGGCTCGTTTGTGTATATCCCCAAGGGTGTACGCTGTCCGATGGAACTGAGCAGCTATTTCCGTATCAATGCGCGTAATACTGGTCAGTTTGAACGCACGCTGATTATCGCCGATGATGATGCCTACGTGAGCTATCTCGAAGGTTGTACGGCGCCGATGCGTGACGAGAACCAGTTGCATGCGGCTATCGTCGAGATTATCGTTAAGAATCGGGCAGAGGTGAAATACTCTACCGTTCAGAACTGGTATCCTGGCGATGAAAACGGCAAAGGCGGTGTACTGAATCTCGTAACGAAGCGTGGTGATCTGCGTGGCGTTGACTCTAAACTTTCGTGGACACAGGTGGAGACAGGCTCTGCCATCACGTGGAAATATCCCTCATGTATCCTCAGAGGCGATAACTCGCAGGCTGAATTCTATTCGGTGGCAGTGACCAACAACTATCAGGAAGCGGATACAGGTACGAAGATGATTCATATTGGCAAGAATACCAAGTCGACTATCATCTCGAAAGGTATCTCGGCTGGTCATTCCCAGAACAGCTATCGTGGTCTGGTACGAGCAGCGGCCACAGCGGATAATGCCCGTAATTACAGCTCATGTGATTCACTGCTCTTAGGCTCGGATTGTGGTGCGCATACCTTCCCTTATATGGATGTTCACAACGATACGGCTATTTTCGAGCATGAGGCGACGACTTCAAAGATCAGTGAGGATCAGCTTTTCTACTGTAATCAGCGTGGCATCCCCACAGAACAAGCAGTCGGTCTCATTGTCAACGGCTATGCCAAGGAAGTGCTCCAGAAACTTCCCATGGAATTCGCTGTTGAGGCTCAGAAACTGCTCTCTGTCTCTCTCGAGGGCACAGTCGGGTAATCATCTATAAACAATAAACTCTAAACTATAAACAAAGAATAGATGTTAGAAGTTAAGAACTTACACGCCAAGATTGGCGAGAAAGAGATATTAAAAGGCATCGATCTTGTGATCAACGATGGTGAGACGCATGCCATTATGGGGCCTAATGGTTCAGGCAAATCAACGCTGAGTGCCGTGCTCGTGGGCAATCCGGTCTACGAGGTGACGGAAGGTGAGGCGTATTTTAATGGCAAGAATCTATTGGAGATGAAACCTGAGGAGCGTGCCCATGAAGGATTATTCCTTTCGTTTCAGTATCCTGTGGAGATTCCAGGTGTCTCGATGACCAATTTTATGAAGGCTGCCATCAACGAAAAGCGTAAGTATCAGGGTCTGGAGCCGATGAATGCGGCTGAGTTTCTGAAGTTGCAGCGTGAGAAGCGTAAGATTGTGGAACTTGATTCGAAACTTGCTAACCGCTCTGTCAACGAGGGTTTCAGTGGAGGTGAGAAAAAACGCAACGAGATTTTCCAGATGGCAATGCTGGAGCCCAAACTCTCAATCCTTGATGAGACGGATTCTGGCCTCGATGTCGATGCCATGCGTATTGTGGCCGAGGGCGTCAACAAGCTTCAGACACCAGAAACCTCGTGTATTGTTATCACTCACTATGATCGTCTGTTGGAGATGATTCGCCCACAGTTTGTACATGTGCTCTACAAAGGACGTATTGTCAAGACGGGTGGTCCTGAACTTGCCAAGCAGATTCAGGAGCATGGCTACGATTGGATTAAGGAAGAAATCGGAGAGGAATGAATAGCGAGCAACAATATATTGAGTTGTATCAGCAGGCACGAGAGATGATTTTCTCTCATGCTCCAGAAGCGATGAATGCTGTGCGCGATAAGGCTTTCGAGGACTTCCGTAAACAGGGTTTCCCTTCAAAGAAGGTGGAGCGCTATAAGTATACGGACATTCAGAAGTTGTTTGCACCCGACTATGGCGTGAATCTCAATCGTCTTGAAATACCCGTTGATCCTTATGAGGCCTTCCGCTGCGATGTGCCTAATCTCTCGACGTCGCTTTATTTTGTGGTGAACGATATGTTTTATAATAGAGATAAGGAGCAGGAGGTAAGAGGTGAGAAAATACCTTATGTTAATCCTCATTTACCAGAGGGTGTGATTGTGGATTCCATAGCAAATGTATTCTCTCACCTCTCAACCTCTCACCTCTCAAGTTTCTATGCCCGTCTCGCCAAGACTAGCGAGGATGCTATCACAGCTCTCAACACGATGCTGGCGCAGGATGGTCTCTTCGTTTATGTGCCTAAAAATGTAAAGGTCAATCGTGCCATCCAGGTTATCAATATCCTGAAGGCAACACCCCAGAATGCCCAGAGGCAGGTGCCGGATCTGATGGTCAACCGCCGTGTACTCATCATCCTCGAAGAGGGCGCAGAAATCAAAATGCTCTTTTGCGATCATGCTGCCGATGACCGTAATTTCCTCGCTACTCAAGTCATCGAGGCCTATGTCGGTGAAAATGCTTCGCTTGACCTATATTGTCTCGAGGAAACCCATTATAAGAATGTACGCGTGAGCAATGTCTACATCGACCAACAGGCCAATAGCCGTGTGAACCACAACGTCATCACTCTCCATAATGGCATTACACGCAACAAACTTGACCTCACTTTTTCTGGTGAGGGAGCCGAGTGTCAGTGCTATGGTTGTGTGATTGCTGACAAGGAACAACATGTCGACAACAACACGCTCATCACCCATAAGGTGTCACATTGTACCTCCAATGAGCTTTATAAATATGTGCTCGATGACAAGTCAACTGGTGCTTTTGCAGGTCGTGTATTGGTGGAGCATGGGGCTCAGAAGACCATTTCGCAGATGACCAACCAAAACCTGACGGCTACCAAAGAGGCCCGAATGTACACCCAACCGATGCTCGAAATATATGCCGACGATGTAAAGTGTGCACATGGCTCTACCGTTGGTCAGCTCAACGATGCGGCCCTCTTTTATATGCGTCAGCGAGGCATCTCGCTCGATGAGGCTAAGATGCTTCTGCAGAATGCCTTCATCAACGAGGTCATCGACCACATGCAGCTCGAACCTCTACGCGACCGCCTCCATTACTTGGTGGAAAAACGCTTTCGTGGCGAACTCAACAAATGTACTGGTTGCAAACTATGCAAATAAAAAGGGGGCATTTAGCCCCCTTATTTGTATATTGACAGCCCGATTATTTAATAATCGTCTTCTTGCCTTCTTGAATGCGAATACCTTTGGCATTCTCGGAAATCTTCCGACCCTGAAGGTTGTAGTAGTCGCTGCCATTTGTCTTGTTCTGCTTAATAACAGAAATGGCGGTCACCTCACTCATGCTGGCAACATGCTGAATCTTCAGATCGCTGGCTGATGTTGCTTGCTCGTCCCAAGAGAAACCGCAACGTGTGGGCAGGAATGCCATATTTGCATCGGTCTTGACAAGCACGCTTTCCAGAGGTGTCACATTCTGCTTTGCGGGAATGCCATAGCGTCCAGCCTTCTCAATGCTCTCCCAACCGCTTCCGAAAGTCACGGTGTTGCCCTTGTTATCAGACATTCGAACAGCCTTGAGCTCTGTGTCGTAATTCAGGACATCGGTGTTTTTCACCTTCATATACTGTGATTTGGGCGAATAAACCAGATAAGGTACGCCAGCCTGGATACCGTCAGCAGTACAATCAACGAAGTAGAGATTCAGCGTTTCTCCCTCCTGCTGGATGCCTGCCAAGCACTCCACCTTCAGGTCTTTGGCGGCAGCTGCTACTTGCTCGGCAGTCAAGGAGAAAGGCAGGCAGAGTGTATTGTAACCTGCAAAGAAATAACGATTCAACTGAATGGGTTGCTCGCTGCTCTGCATCATCTCTATATCCAGCTTAGAGGAACTGGCATAGATATTCTTCACTTTGTTCTGTGCAACGGCTGTAGTACTTACGGCCATAGACACCATCATGACAAGTAGTAAATGTTTCATACTCTAAAAGTTTTAAATGTTTGGTTTTGGTGCAAAGATACGAAAATGTTTTTAAAACAACCAAATTTTTTATATTTTTTTTACCGTTTTGGCTCAAAAATATGGGGACAATCTCTAATCTTTCTCCTAATGTGGGAGTGACTAAGGAGCGAACTCGAGAGAAAGTTGGCCATCGCCGAGGAGATTGTAGCTCTTTCGATGGTAGGGTGTGATGCCAAACTGCCTGATGGCCTCACGATGTTTCTTCGTGGGATAGCCCTTGTTTGAGAGCCAGTCGTATTGGGGGTATTCCTTGGCGAGACAGTTCATATAGTCGTCACGGTAGGTCTTGGCGAGAATCGAAGCCGCAGCGATGGAGAGATACTTGCCATCGCCTTTGACAATCGTTGTATGGGGTAAATCCTTATACTTCTTGAATCGATTGCCATCGACGATGATTGCCTCCGGTCGTACTTTCAGCTGGTCTAAGGCACGATGCATAGCAAGGATTGAAGCATTAAGAATATTGATCTTGTCGATTTCTTCTGGTGTCACGACACCCACAGCCCAAGCAACGGCATCGCGCTCGATGATTTCACGAAGCTGATAACGCTTTTTTTCTGTCAGTTGCTTCGAGTCGTTGAGCAAGTCGCTCTGGTAGTTCTCTGGCAGAATGACAGCTGCCGCATAGACACTGCCTGCCAAACAGCCACGCCCAGCTTCATCGCAGCCAGCCTCAACCTTCCCTTCGTAAAAATGACTTGCCAGCATAATCAGAACATTTGAGCCACGCGGCGGATGCCTGCCACGAGGGTATTGACTTCCTCCTTCGTGTTATAAAGCGCAAACGAGGCTCTCACTGTACCTGAGATACCAAGCCTGTCCATTAAAGGTTGAGCACAATGATGACCTGTGCGGACAGCGATACCTAAACGATCGAGCAAAGTACCCATATCCAAATGATGAATCTCGCCCACATTAAAACTAACAACAGCGTCTTTTAGAGGTAAGAGGTGAGAGGTGAGAGGTGAGAGATTACCCATAGGGCCGTAAATCTTCATGCCATCGATCGTCATTAATTGCTCCATGCAATAGTTGGTGAGTTCCTGCTCATGCTGCTGGATGGCCTCGAAACCGATGGAATCAATATAATCGATGGCTTTCGCCAGTCCGTGGGTTGCCACATAGTCGGGCGTGCCAGCCTCAAACTTGAATGGCAAGCGCTCGAAGGTGGTCTTCTCCCACGTCACCTTGTCGATCATCTCGCCACCACCCTGATAGGGCGGCAGCTTCTCCAACCACTCCTCCTTACCATAGAGCACGCCAATGCCTGTAGGACCATACATTTTATGACCGCTGAAGGCAAAGAAGTCGCAGTCTATCGCCTGTACGTCTATCTTGAAATGAGGTGCGCTTTGGGCACCGTCCACCAAAACAGGGATTCCATGCCGATGTGCGATTTCCACGATTTCATCGATAGGATTCACCGTTCCCAGCACATTGCTCACATGGGCCACACTGATAAGCTTTGTCCGCTCAGAAATAAGTGGCTCCAGCTGATCAATAAGCAGCTCTCCTTCGTCATTAAGAGCCAGGTGTTTCACCACAATTCCCCGTTTCATCGCCTGCAGTTGCCAGCTGACGATATTCGAATGATGCTCCATCTCTGTGACAATCACTTCATCACCTGTCTGCATCTGTGATTCGCAGAACGAACTGGCCACGAGATTAATCGCCTCCGTTGTTCCTCTTGTGAAGACAATCTCCTCAATTTTGCGGGCATTGATAAACTGGCGTACCTTTTCACGAGCAGCCTCGTGAAGGTCCGTCGCTTGTTGCGAGAGATAATGTACCCCGCGATGCACATTGGCATTCACGTTGAGATACTCATCTCGCATCGCATCAAGCACACATAGTGGTTTTTGCGCGGTCGCTGCATTATCTAGATACACCAGCGGTTTGCCATACACCTCCCTCGACAAAATGGGGAAATCTGCCCTTATCTTACTAATATCGTACATTCTTTTCCTATTTTGCTGCAAAATTACTACTTTTCTGCGACTTAGACAAAATATAGCCCCAAAAAACTATAAGAAAGGAGCGACATCGCTGCCGCTCCTTGATTTGGGAAAAGATCAGAGACCTGTCTTTCTTTACTTCATGTAAAATGTGAATTCGAAGTCGATGTTATTCACGGTGCCTTTAAGTATCAGTTTGCAACTCTCAGGATTCTTCGTGAACTCCACTGAGGCATTACCCGTAAACAACGAGATAGCCTGCAACTTGTCATTCCAGTTGTAAATCAGCTCGCCATTATTCATGTTTGTCCAACGCCATACGCCCACATCGTCATTGCGGTTCTTGTAATTGATGGCGAACAGACCTTTAGAATCGAAATAGATGCCCTCGATGATCGTGTTGGCATCAAACTGATCCTTGAGTTCTCCGAAATTATTCTCATACCACGCCTTAACCTCAGCCAGATCAATGGGGCCTTTGAACTCCTTGCCAAGTGTTTTTCCTTCGAAAACGGCACTAACAATGACCCGCTCGACTTTCCACGGACGGCTGCACAGGTTGTCGGTGTAAACGCCTGCGGTGACAGACGATGAGGTGTCGAGGGTACCAACGGTCTTGATCGTCGTGCCGTTCTGCCACGTGATGGTGATGTCGTAGTTCGATCCTGAGGGTTCTAGGGAGATGGTCATGCCGTTATCGAACACGTACTTGCCGTTGGAATAGGTGAACTTGCCGAACTCATAGACAAGGCCGCCTGAACCTGCACGTTTGGCACGCGCATTTGCTGATCCCGCCTGACGAGCAATCATAAAGGCACCGCTCTCCATGATGCGCAACTGCTTGATGCCCTCGCTATTGTCCTGAGTGATATTCAGTATCTTCGCCACATCCTTATAAGGTGGCGCAGTGAGTGTCACGGTGGTGTTGGTCTGATTACCATTGTCGCCGTTATCGTCGTCATCCTTTTTGTCGCACGCAGTGACAACAAACAGGGCTGTGGCCACAAGGGCCATCATCATTAATATCTTCTTCATAATTTTCAACTTTCTACTTAAAAGATTCTATAGGTCAGACGGAGCGTCAGCACAGGCCATACCGAGAACTTAGAGATCACGTCGTAATACTTATTGCTGTCATCGCCCAGATCCTCTTTCTTCACTTCCAAATCCATGCCAGTCTGCTTCTCATATACTTTGGGCTTGCCCCAGAACTGCACACCGAAATCACCACTCACACCAAAACGTTTGCGGGGAACGGAACGTCCAAAGCCAATGCCGACGTAAGGACGGAATTTATTTACCTTAATAGAGCCATGAGCATAACCGTCTTTGTCGAAGCCCACGATGTGGTCGCCAATCACGATACCCTCGCCCTCGTCGAAGTCTTTCACGGGGATGGTATTCTCCAGCTTCACGACCTCATCGGTACCAATGTAGAATCCTGCTGTGGCATGGAAGGTGTAGTTGGGGAAAGGATACACGTCGAGCAGCAGATGGCCCGTACCCATGTAGTTCGTTCCCTCTGCCGTGGTCTTACCTCTTGTGGGTTTGCCCTTGGCACGATAATCCACATCCTCCTTGTACTTAAATCCCGAGAAGAAGTTGTATCCGGCACGTACCTGCAGATAGTCGGTTACAGGAGCAGCCAGATCTAATCCGATACCTGTGGTTCCAAGAGTCACACCTAACGACATATGGTCGAAGATTCCAAACTCATCTACTCTGTCCTGTGCCTGCACAGGTTGTGTCAACAAGGTCATTGCAAAGGCTGCAACGATTGCCATACTCAGTTTCTTAAGTTTTTTCATACGCTAAAAATGTATTATTAAGTGAAACATAAAAATCCCATGGAGGGTTTGATTAATAAATTATGTTGCAAAGATAAGAAAAAAAACGATACATCGTTGCAAATATAAGAATAAATTTTGAAAATCGACTCACAATTCAACACTTTCGACTTACAGAACACGTTTTGTAAGTTGTTTTTTAAAGTTTTGCCGATATAATAGCGTTTTTTACAGAAAACGTTGTCTGAATCAAAGGGTGAACATAAGACATGTAATATAGATTTATAGCATCCCTGAATAGATAAGGTCACATTCGACAAGGGCATCACGATGGTGAAGAAATGCTTTCATAATTGTTATGTTGATGTTGCAAAGATAATTATATAATCATACACAAAGATACATGGATACTTAGTTTTCACCTTTTTTATAATAATTCTCTGAAACTCAGTACCTCTGCGTTCGAGATTTTTTGTACCTTTGCACCCGAAAAAGTTAAAAGGTAAAAAAGTATAAGACAATGGCAAAGAAAGCATTATTGATGATTCTCGATGGATGGGGAATCGGTAAGCACGGTAAGGGTGACGTGATCTTCAACACACCAACGCCTTACCTCGATCTGTTAACAGCTACATCAGCTCACTCTCAACTTCAGGCCTCTGGTGAGGACGTAGGTCTGCCCGATGGTCAGATGGGTAACTCTGAGGTGGGTCACTTGAATATCGGTGCTGGTCGTATTGTGTATCAGGACCTCGTGAAGATTAATCGTGCCTGCAAGGATGGTTCGATTATGGAGAATCCACAGGTAAAGGCTGCTTACACTTATGCCAAGGAAAACAATAAAAAACTTCACCTGATGGGTCTGACCAGTGATGGTGGTGTTCACTCAAGCCTCGATCATCTGTTCAAGCTTATTGAGATTGGTAAGGCTTATGGCCTGAAGAATCAGGTGTTTGTGCATTGCTATATGGACGGTCGCGACACTGACCCGAAGAGCGGTAAGGGCTTTATTCAGCAGGTAAGTGATGTCTGTGCTGCCAATGATGCTGCCATCGCCAGTATCGTAGGTCGTTTCTATGCAATGGACCGCGACAAGCGTTGGGAGCGCGTGAAGGAGGGTTACGACCTGATTGTCAATGGCGTCGGTAAGCAGGCTACGGATATGGTTGTAGCCATGCAGGAGAGTTATGATGAGGGTGTGACCGATGAGTTCATTAAGCCTATCCACAACGCCTCTGTCAATGGTTGCATTGAAGAGGGTGATGTCGTTATATTCATCAATTTCCGCAACGACCGTGCTAAGGAGATGACTATCGTACTGACTCAGGAGGATATGCCGGAGCAGGGGATGAAGACCATCCCTGGCCTGCAATACTATTGTATGACGCCATACGACGCCAACTTCAAGGGTGTGCACATCCTCTTTCCAAAAGAGAACGTCGAGAACACACTGGGCGAGTATTTGAGCAAGCAGGGTAAGAAGCAGCTGCACACTGCCGAGACTGAGAAGTATGCTCACGTAACGTTTTTCTTCAATGGTGGTCGTGAGGCTCCTTACGAGGGTGAAGACCGTATTCTGGTGCCTTCCCCAAAGGTGGCTACCTATGACCTGAAGCCTGAGATGAGTGCCTACGAGGTGAAGGATAAGTTGGTGGCTGCTATCAACGAGGCTAAATATGATTTCATCGTAGTAAACTTCGCTAATGGTGATATGGTGGGTCATACGGGTATCTACAACGCTATTGCCAAGGCCGTATGGGCTGTTGACAACTGCGTGCGTGAGGTGATTGAGGCTGCTAAGGCCAACGACTACGAGGCCATCATCATCGCTGACCACGGTAATGCCGACAATGCTATCAATCCCGATGGTACGCCGAATACCGCTCACTCACTCAATCCTGTGCCGTTCATCTACGTGACAAACAACAATAGTGCTACTGTGAAGGATGGTCGTCTGGCAGACGTGGCCCCCTCTATTCTGCATATCATGGGGCTGGAGCAGCCTGCAGATATGACGGGTGAAAGCCTGATTACAGATTAAGAACTTTAAAAGCTGGTCAATTTAGACCAGCTTTTTTTATTTCTTCTCATACCATTGTTTGAGAATGTAGAAGGCTTTTTTCTTCTCGCCCTTATCGCTCACCAAGCCCTTTCTGTTATAGTAGTCCTGAACATCGGGCAGTACACGGCGGGGTGAACGGAAGTCTTTCAGGATCCAGGGTGTGGTGCCTGAAAGTCCTTCAATCTTATCAAGCATTGCAATATTCTCTATGTAGAGGTTCTCTTGGAACTCCTCAGTCCATCTCTGGTTCTTCTCGCCGTGATAGCCGTATTTGGCACCACCGCCGAACTCACTGACAATAACAGGCTTGTTATAGGGTATCTCCCACTTCATCTTTGGCGCATCGTTCACATCACGGTACCAGCCGATGTATTGGTTAAAGCTTACCACATCGACATACTTGTTCATATTGTCGTTGAGGCGATTCACATAGTTTGAGGCTCCTGTTACTTCCATTGCCATTGAAATGAGACGGGTGGAGTCGAGACTACGGGCATATTGGGCGAGGTTGCCGAGGAAGGTGTCACGTTCTGGAGAGTGAGGTGTCTCGTTAGCGATGCTCCAGATAATGACATTGGCACGGTTGTGATCGCGGGCAATCATATCGCGCAGTTGGTTTTGGGCGTTCTCGTAGGTCTTGGAATTCTTCCAGGCGATGGTCCAGTAGACAGGAATCTCTGACCATACCAAGATGCCCATCTTCTCAGCCTCACGTACCATTTCTTCATGGTGCGGATAGTGGGCCAGACGGACAAAGTTGCAGCCCAGTTCCTTGGCCCATCCGAGGAGTGTGCGGGCATCTTCGGCAGAGTTGGCACGTCCGCCGCCATTGGGCTTCTCGTTGTGGATGGAAATACCCTTCAAGAAAATGGGTTGGCCATTGAGCAGGATTTGCTTGTCACGGGTTTCGATGGTGCGAAAGCCTATGCTGTCGCTGATGCTCGTCATATAATGTTTGATTTCCACGAGATAGCGCTTGGGATTGTCTGGACTCCAAAGGGAGAGCTTCTTGGCGGGCACCTTAACGATGTCGTTAGCACATCCTTTTGCATTGGTCAAAAGAGGTACTGATAGTTTCAGTTCAGGGATATTCACCGTGAGCAGATGACCTTCAAGGGGCTCGTTAAGTTTTACAGAGATGAGAATCTCACGCTGCTTGGATTTGGCATCGGCTTTCATTAGTTGCAGGCTGTAGTCCTCAATATAACTTGGTTTTGTGGTGTTGCTAAAGTAGGCTGTCGGCACCTTGACGAGCATGACATCACGGGTAATACCTCCGTAGTTCCACCAGTCGAATATCTGCGTGGGCACATCCTCGGCATGACGCTTGTTGTCGACCTTGACGATTACTACGTTTTCGCCATCACGAAGTAGGTCGGTGACGTCGTAGTTGAAGGGCGTGAAGCCACCAATATGATGGCCAGCCTCCTTACCGTTCACCCAGACACGACTGTCATAGTTGATGGCCCCGAAGTAAAGCAGCGTGCGACAGTTCTGCATCGGTAAAGCCCGGAAGCTCTTTTTAAACCAGACGGTTCCCTCGTAGAAAAAGAGACGTTCATCCTGCGTATTCCAGTCTGAGGGAATATGCATCGTCGGCGACTTGTCGAAGTCGTATTCGATGAGATCCTCAGGTCGTTGCGGCTTTGCATTCTGGAAGAATCCCCATCGTGTAGGATTCATGCGATAATCATAATAGCCCTCTTCCTGTACGTCTACGATATAATGCCAATCGCCATTGAGTGATACGCTTTCATAAGCATGGACATTTTGAATCAGGGGTACTTCGTAATTGGCTGCTCCTGTGGGCAGTACTACTGCCGTTATCAACAAGATAGTGAAGATGAAATGTTTCATAAACTGTTAAGTATTGTTTCTGCAAAGATAATAATTTATGATAGATTATGGCTACTTTTCACTGAAAAAGTTGCATTTTTGGGATAAAATGAGTAACTTCGCGGCCAAAATAGTGTTGAATTATGAGTGTACAGATAGAAGAGTCGTGGAAGATGCATCTCTGTGGTGAGTTTGAGAAGCCTTACTTCTCACAACTGACAAGTGCCGTGCGACAGGAGTATATGCAGACGACGTGCTATCCTCCTGGTAAACTGATTTTCAATGCCTTTAATCTCTGTCCGTTTGATAAGGTGAAAGTGGTGATTATCGGACAGGATCCCTATCACGAACCAGGACAGGCGCATGGACTGAGTTTCTCCGTGCAGGATGGCGTGATGTTTCCTCCATCGCTACAGAATATTTTCAAGGAGATACAGGCAGACCTCGGTAGGCCTATTCCCTCTTCAGGCAATCTGACGCGTTGGGCAGAACAGGGCGTGCTGTTGCTGAATGCTTCGCTCACGGTGAGAGCCCATCAGGCGAATAGCCATTCTGCATTGGGCTGGCAGAAGTTTACTGATGCTGCGATTCATGCTTTGGCTACTCATCGTGAACATATTGTTTACATGCTTTGGGGTGGCTATGCGCGTTCAAAGGCTTATATGATTGACAAGAGCCGTAACCTTGTGCTTGAGAGTGTCCATCCCTCGCCCCTGAGTGCCAATCGTGGTGGTTGGTTCGGCCAGCATCAGTTCTCGCGTTGCAATGCCTATCTTCAGCAAAATGGCCAGACTCCCATCGTCTGGTAATCATCTATAAACTTTAAACTCTAAACTAAAAAGTGCAACTTCCCCCCATTATCCAAGTTGGCGATGTGTTACTTTCGTCGGAGATTCTGACGGAGAAGTTCTGCTGTGACCTGAGTGCTTGCAAGGGGCAGTGCTGTGTCGAAGGAGATGCAGGGGCTCCTGTCACCCTCGATGAAATCGCGGAAATTGAAGAATGTGTCGATGAGGTTTGGAGTGATCTCTCGGCCTCTGCTCAGTCTGTTATTGATAAACAAGGGGTGGCTTATACCGATCAGGAGGGTGACTTGGTTACAAGCATTGTAAGAGGGAAAGACTGTGTTTTCACTTTCTATGATGATTTGGAAGGTATTCACGATTGTTGCCTTTGTGCTTTAGAAAAGGCTTACAGGGCAGGAAAGACAAAGTTCTGCAAGCCTGTGAGTTGTGCACTCTATCCTATCCGTGAGAAGCGAATAGGAACGGATTTGATAGGTCTGAACTATAATCGGTGGCATGTCTGTAAGATGGCCATTGTCAAAGGTATCGAGGAAAATATATATTTATATCAGTTCTTGCGTGACCCGCTAGTTCGACGTTTTGGTGAGGACTGGTATCAGGAATTACTTGATACCGTGAAAGAGTTGAAGGCGCAAGGTTATCTATAGATTCCTGCGCCTTCAATTCGTTTTTTTACCAAGTCTTGATATTTTGCGTTTGACCAGCTTTTAGTTTGACGGTCTTCTGTTGGCCATTATATAATAAGGTGACGGCACTGTTCGTTTTCGATTTTATACTGCAGTCGCGCACATAGCCGCCTTTCCATTCGAAGGAGACCTCATAACCGCCACGTGCACAGAGTCCACTCACCTTGCCCTCCTTCCAGGCCTCAGGCAGTGCGGGCAGGAGTTCTATTTTACCATCGCCACTCTGCATCAGCATCTCGCAGACACCAGCTGTACCGCCGAAGTTGCCATCAATTTGGAATGGCGGATGGGCATCGAAGAGATTGGGATAGGTGCCTCCGCTACGACGACGGTCAGGTCCGCGATACTTGTCTGGCGAGACGTACGTCAGCAGCTTCTGGTAGATATGATAGGCTTGTTCGGGCTTGTGCAGACGAGCCCATAGGTTGATGCGCCAGCCGGTGCTCCAGCCTGTGGTCTTATCGCCCTTGATCTCTAATGATTTCTCTGCGGCTTTCTGCAGGGTGGCATCTGTCAGATGGTTGCCAGGATAGAGTCCGATGAGGTGACTCTGGTGGCGATGCTGGAAATCCCAATCATCCCAGTCGTAGTACCACTCGTTGATGTCGCCCATGTGTCCAATTGTGTAGGGGTGCAGACGTGCGAGGGCCTTCTCCATCTCCTTGTTTTTCTCACCGAGGATCTTGCCTGCAGCGATGGTATTGATGAATAGTTCGCGGATGATAGCCATATCGGCTGTACCACCATAGCAGGTCATACCATGATAGCCTTTGTCTGTCTTATATTCATTCTCGGGAGAGGTCGAGGGAGCTGTGATTAGTTCGCCAGGAGCCTTGGGATTCTCGATGAGCCATCGTAGACAGAACTGTGCAGCACCTTTCATCAGCGGATAGGCCACCGTGCGCAGATAGTTCTTGTCTTGCGAAAACTGATAGCGCTCCCATAAGGTGTGAACGAGCCAGGCACCTCCTAGGTTCCAGTTTGCCCACTCTGGTTTCTCATTCTTCTCGCCTACGGGATTGGTCATTGCCCAGATGTCAGAATTGTGGCTCGAGCACCAGCCTTCCTGAATGTTATAATAGTTCTTAGCCGTATACTGTCCGTTGGCAGCGAGGGCCTTCACGAAACCGTCGAGGGGTTGTGCCATTTCTGCCATATTGGCCACGAAGGCTGGCCAATAGTTTTCTTCGAGGTTAATGTTCACCGTATAGTTACCACGCCAGGGTGACCAGAGGTGAGGTGTCCAAAGACCCTGCAAGTTGGCAGGTACATTCTCTGTACGAGAGGAGGAAATAAGCAGATAACGTCCAAACTGGAAGTAAAGTTCTTCCAGATAACGGCTCTTACCGCCACCATCGGTGTAAGCCTTGAGGAGAGCGTCGGTATTTTCGGAATACTCAGAGTTATCTGAATTCTCAGATAATCTCAACTTCACGCGATCATAGAAAACCTTATAGTCTGCGAGGTGGCGGTTGTAGAATTCATCGAAAGTGAAATTCTGCGTGTGCCAGATATCGTTGGCGACATTCTCCAGATAAGGCGCGCCCTCGTTGACGGGATGTTTGTCGAAACCATTGAAGCTGGTCTCGTTGACAATATAGATAATCGCTTCTTTGGCATTTATGATGGTCAGCGAGGAGTCTGCTGCCGAGACCTCTCCATCAGTTTTGACATTAAGCATCGTACAGAAGTGGATGCTCTCCTGTGGTGATCCTGTGGCATGACCAGTCATCGTCAACTGGGTGGGGATAGCCTTTACCTTATGGGGCACCTGAGCCGTTAGTGCGATGCGACAATTGATATCGCCTCTCAGTCGGATAGCGATGAGTTTGTCGGGGTTCGAGGCGAAGTATTCTCGTTCGATGGTTTTTCCATCACGGATATAGCTATCCTTGATAATGGCACTATCGAGGTTGAGACTGCGCTGATAGTTGCCGACTTCCCCCAATCCCAGGTCTTTGATATGCAGCGTGCCGAGAGGTTGGAAATGTTGCGAGTTGGGGCCTTGTACATGCAACTGCAGGGAGTCGGCCAACTGGTAGTCCTCATTGAAGAGTGCCTTGCGGATGTCAGGAATCCACTTATGGGCATCGGCATCGAGGTTACGATCCACAGGCTTTCCCGTCCAGAGTGTGATGTCATTCAGGTAAATGATGTTGTCGTCGGTGCCGCCATAGACGAGCGCACCAAGTTTGCCATTACCGATGGGCAACGACTCCTCAAAGTAGGTCGCAGGTTTGTCGTAATGCAGTACCATTGGTGCCTGCTGTACTTGTGCCTCACAAAGTGTCAAACCCTTTGTGAGAATCGCTGTTAAGAGCAGATATTTTCTCATAATAATCGTTTTTAGTCGTATTCGCTTGCAAAGATACGAAAAATTCCTTATCTTTGCAGCATAAAAACCAAAATTATATTATTATGCAGTCGATTAGGAACTTGAACGATATGATTGTCTTCCTCCAACAACGAGGAGACAAGAAGCGTGTAGCCGTGGTTTGTGCCAATGATGCCAGTACCCGTTATGCAGTGGAGAAAGGTCAGGAAATGGGCTTTATCGAACCCATTTATGTGGATGGTGACGATAAGGACGAGTGTGCCCGCAGGGCTGTGGCGCTCTGTAAGAATGGCGAGGCCGACATACTGATGAAGGGGCTTATCAATACAGATGTCATCCTGCGCGCAATATTAGATAAGGAGAAAGGTATCATCCGTCCTGGCCATGTGCTCACCCATGTGGCGATGGCTGAGATTCCTAAGTACGAGAAACTGCTTTTCTTTACTGATGCGGCGGTAATACCTGTACCTACGGAGGCCCAGCGTCGTCAGCAGATCCATTATATGAACTATGTCTGTCATGCCTTGGGTATTGAGGAGCCCCGCATCTCGCTCATCCATTGTGCGGAGAAGGTGAGTGCCAAGACCTTCCCCTATACCGTCGACTATCTCGAGATTATCGCAGAGGCACAGACAGGTAAGTTCGGACGTTGTATTATCGATGGTCCCCTTGACCTGAAGACCTCGCTCGATAGTGTCAGCCTACGTGAGAAGGGCATCCGTAGTGTCATTGATGGTCAGGCAGACGCACTTATCTTTCCGGATATTGTGGCAGGTAATGTGTTCTACAAAACCATTACTCTCTTCGGCTATGCTAAAACAGCGGGCGTGTTGCAAGGTACCCAATGCTGTTGTGTGCTGCCCTCGCGTGCCGATAGTCCGGAGTCAAAATATTACTCATTAGCCCTCGCAGCCATATGAAGATACTGGTGATTAATCCAGGCTCTACATCGACGAAGATGGCTGTCTTTGAAGATGAGACATCCGTGCTTGTCAGGAATATCGTGCATACGCCTGACGACCTCTTACGTTTTGATGATGTCATTGAGCAGCAAGATTTCCGTAAACAGTTAGTCATTGATGAGCTGCAAAAAGCAGACCTACCATTAGACTTCGATGCGGTCATCGGACGTGGCGGATTGGTAAAGCCATTGGAAGGTGGTGTCTACGAAATCAACGATTTGATGATTCAGGATACCCATAGTGGTATTGCTTTGCATAATCATGCTTGTAACCTTGGATGTCTGATTGCCCATGAGATTGCTTCAGAGATTCCTGGTTGTCGTTCGTTTATTGCAGACCCTGGCGTTGTTGATGAACTTAATGATTATGCGCGTATTTCAGGATCTCCTTTGATGAACCGCATCTGTATCTGGCATGCTTTGAACCAGCGTGCCATTGCCCGTCGTTATGCGGCTGAGATCGGTAGGGAGTATGAAGACCTGAACCTGATTATTTGTCACATGGGAGGCGGCATCTCTGTCGCTGCCCATGAAAAGGGTAGGGCGGTGGATGCGAACAATGCCCTCGATGGTGAGGGACCGTTCTCGCCGGAGCGTGCAGGTTCTTTGCCTGCGGCTGATTTGATACGACTCTGTTTCAGTGGTAAGTATAATGAGAAACAGTTGTTAAAGCGTATTGCAGGAAAGGCGGGCCTGAATGCTCATTTAGGAACGAACGATGTCAAGGAAATAATTCGACGTATTGAGGACTATGGCGACGAACATGCCCGTCTGATTCTTGATGCGATGATCTATCACGTGGCAAAGAATATTGCTTCTGAGAGTGCCGTGCTCTGTGGTAGTATCGATGCCATTCTGCTGACGGGTGGTTTGGCGCGTTCAGAGTATATCGTTAGTCGTCTGCGCAAACGTATTGGCTTCTTAGCACCTATCCGTTGTTTCCCTGGCGAGGATGAGATGGAGGCTTTGGCCCTTAATGCACTCGCCGTGCTTCGTGGCAAACGGAAAGCGAAAGTCTATGAATAAAAAATCCCCGCCAACCGGCGGGGATTATTATTATGCATCGATATTCGCGTAAGTGGCGTTCTTCTCGATGAACTGTCGGCGTGGCTCTACGTCATCGCCCATCAACATCGAGAAGATCTCATCAGCCTCTGCGGCATTCTCGATAGTTACCTGTTTTAGCAGACGGTTCTCGGGATTCATGGTGGTCTCCCAAAGCTGTTCGGGATTCATCTCACCCAAACCTTTGTAGCGCTGCGTGTGGAGAGCTGTCGCGTTTTCGTCGCCTGCCACGTACTTGTCGATAAAGGCCTGACGCTGCTGCTCGGTGTAGCAATACTCAGAGACTTTCTTGTAAGTACATTTATAGAGTGGCGGAGTAGCGATATACAGATGTCCGCCCTGAATAACCTGTGGCATGAAACGATAGAAGAGTGTCATAATCAGCGTGTCGATGTGCGAACCATCGACGTCAGCATCGGTCATGATGATGATCTTGTCGTAACGCAGCTTGTCAATGTTAGCCTCGCGGTCACCTTCGCCTTCAACACCGAAGCGCACGCCGATCGATTGGATGATGTTCATCACCGACTCAGCCTCGAATACACGGTGCCATTGTACCTTCTCCACATTCAGGATCTTACCTCTTAACGGCAGAATGGCTTGGAAGTGACGATCGCGACCCTGCTTGGCAGAACCACCTGCGGAGTCACCCTCGACGAGGAAGATTTCACAATCCTTTGGGTCCTTGTTTGAGCAGTCAGCGAGTTTACCTGGCAGTCCACCTCCTGTCATTGGATTCTTACGCTGTACGCTCTCACGGGCTTTGCGGGCGGCGATACGGGCTGTAGCTGCCAGAACCACCTTGTCGCAGATCATCTTGGCCTCCTTTGGATGTTCCTCCAGATAGTTGGCTAACGCCTCGCCTACAGCCTGCTGTACAGCACCAGCGACCTCAGAGTTGCCAAGCTTGGTCTTGGTCTGTCCCTCGAACTGGGGCTCGGCCACCTTGATGCTAATCACTGCTGTAAGGCCCTCGCGGAAGTCTTCGGGTGCAATCTCAATCTTGGCTTTCTCAATCTGCTTGGAGATCTGAGGATCGCTGTCTGCATATTTCTTCAGGGTACGGGTGAGGGCAGCACGGAAACCGGCCAGATGGGTTCCACCCTCAATCGTATTGATATTGTTTACATAGGAGTGGATATTCTCCGAATAATCGGTGTTGTACATCACAGCCACCTCGATGGGAATTCCCTGCTTTTCTGTCTTCAGATAGATGACATCGTCAACAAGGTGTGTGCGGTGACGGTCTACGTAACGCACAAACTCCTTTAGACCGTCTTTAGCGTGGAACACCTCAGGCTCTTTCAAATTACCTTCCTCATCCGGACGCAGGTCGGTGAGCGTGATGGTGATACCGGCATTCAGATAGGCCAGCTCACGCATACGACGGGCAATGATGTCATATTTGTATTCTGTCGTGGTAAAGATCGTAGCATCGGGCCAGAACTGCTGACGGGTACCTGTCTTGTCTGTGTCGCCTACGATCTTCACATCGTAGAGAGGCTTTCCCTTCTCGTATTCCTGCTGGTAGATATGACCATTGCGGAATACTTGCGACAACATACGAGTGGATAGGGCATTCACACAGCTGACACCCACACCATGCAGACCGCCAGACACCTTATACGAACCCTTGTCGAACTTACCTCCGGCATGGAGCACGGTCATAACAACCTCAAGCGCACTCTTGTGCATCTTTTCGTGTTCATCCACGGGGATACCACGACCATTATCCATTACGGTAATGGAATTATCTTCGTTAATTGTTACTTCAATATGTGTACAATAACCGGCCATAGCCTCGTCGATAGAATTGTCGACGGTCTCATTGACCAGATGATGGAGTCCCTTTTCACTGATGTCGCCAATATACATGGCAGGGCGCTTGCGCACAGCCTCTAAACCCTCGAGTACCTGAATATTACTCGCGGAATAATTTTGTTCCTGATTCAGTTGTTCGTCTGTCATTTTGCTTCTAATTGAATTATGGGTGCAAAATTACAAAAAAAAGGTCAGATAAACGAAGTTTATCTGCAAAGAAAACTTAAAAATAAAGCCGCAATTCTTAAGAATCGCGGCTTCTATTGTTTTTTAACAATCAACCTTTTAAAGTTTGTTGACGTGCTGTGCCAGACTTGACTTCAGGTTTGCGGCCTTGTTCTTGTGAATAATGTTGGTCTTAGCCAGCTTGTCCAGCATCTTCTGTACTTTTGGATACAGGGCAGCAGCCTCGTCCTTATTAGTCATAGCGCGAAGTTTGCGCACAGCGTTACGCATGGTTTTTGCGTAGTAGTGATTGTGAAGGGCTCTTTTCTTCTCCTGACGGATGCGCTTCACTGATGATTTGTGATTTGCCATTTTTTTGTTTAATGTTTAATGTTAAATGATAAGGAATTAAAGCCTGTGGGTCTTGCATCGTTTTGACCGCCCTGGGCAGCCCCGAAGGACTTTTGCCACCTTATCCCTGCGCCTTGCAGGTAGCACTTGGCTGTGCAGATGACAAATTTAATTTTGTAGTCCCTAGGAGAGTCGAACTCCTCTTTAGAGAATGAAAATCTCTCGTCCTAGCCGATAGACGAAGGGACCGTCGTCAATTTTGCGGGTGCAAAGGTACTGTTATTTTTCCATTCCACCAAATAATTCCGTAAAAAAATGCTATTTTTCCTCAAAAAAGGTCGATAATCATATATAATATATCATTTTTTATTCGTAACTTTGCAGTCGTATGCTGACAAAGACACCAGCTATTGTGCTCCACGCGCTGAAGTATGGGGAGACGCGGCTCATCGTCGATATGTTCACCCGCAACTACGGTAGACTCTCGTTTATCGTCAGCCTGCCAAAGTCGCCCAAAGGAAAGATCAAGAAACAGTTCTTCCAGCCGCTCACCCTCTTGGAAATCGAGACCGATGTTAGGCCAAGACTGCAGCTGCAGAAACTATCCGATGTGCGCTTGCTGCACCCATTCTCCACCATTCCCTTTGAACCCGAAAAACTTTCAATCTCCCTTTTCATAGCGGAGTTCCTATATTATGCCATGCGGGGTGAGCAGCAGAATGTGCCACTTTTTGACTATGTGACCGATAGCATCCAGTGGCTCGATGGTCAGGAGGGGCGTTTTGCCAATTTCCATTTGGTGTTCCTCATGCGCCTCTCCCGATTCCTCGGTTTCTATCCTAACCTCGACGGTTATACCAGCGGCGACTATTTTGACCTGCGCGAGAGCGCCTTCTGTGCCCAGCCCCCCGTGCATCGCGATTTCCTCCAGCCTGCCGAAGCAGAGATTATCCAGCTTATGATGCGTATGGACTATGCCACCATGCATCTCTACCGTCTCTCCCATCACGAACGCAACCGCCTACTCGAAGTCGCCCTCACCTATTACCGCCTCCACCTGCCCGACTTCCCCGAGCTGAAGTCGTTGGGTGTCTTGCAGGAATTATATCAGTAACCCGACAAAAAGAGTCTCTTATTCCGGAATAAGTGGTTCTTAATTTCCAATAAGTGGCACTTATCTGACAATAACTAACCCTTATTTGGTAATAAGGGACCTTTATTGTATATAGTTGTTATACACATTTTTTATGTGACCCTTCTGCCCCTTCTGACCCTAACGTTAGATGACGAAATTCATTTTGGGGGTCAGAAGGGTCACAAGGGTCGCTTGTTTTTCTTTATAACCTTTCTATTTGAGTACTTTCTCAACAGCATCCTTAATGGGATCGAGTCCAGCAAATCCGATGGTTTTGAAGGTCTGTTGCCCTTGAGCATCATAGATGGCGTAGGTGGGGATACCCTCCGATTCGTAGTGTTGGAGGACGTAGTTGTACTGCTCCTTCGTCAGATAGTAGTGGTCGCCGTCGATGTTCTTGATCATCTCCTGCCAGGTAGCCAGTGGTGACGTGGAGGAGGTTATATAAATAAACTGGATGTTCTTGCCTTTCAGTTCCTGTTTCCACGGAGCCATCATCTGATGACCAGCCTTGCAGGGACCGCACCATGTGGCCCAGATGTCGATAAGTACCACCTTACCTTTGTAACGGTCAAGGATTGTC
Organism: Prevotella sp.; assembly: GCA_017650905.1. GTDB lineage: Bacteria > Bacteroidota > Bacteroidia > Bacteroidales > Bacteroidaceae > Prevotella. The sequence continues at coordinate 44,535 of JAGCDZ010000101.1, forward strand.
TGGAGTATGTTTTCAGGAGCCACGTCATCGAACTTCTTAATGAAGACACTCTCCTGACTGGCCAACTCCTTAGCAATTCGCTGTTGCTCAGCCTGATACTCGTGATAGACGTTTTTACAGTCTTCGCTCTCCATTCCATTGAGAGTGGATTTAATCAAGATCTCGTGGTCAGTACTCATAATGAATGATAGGGCACGAAGGTCTGCGTTGTAGGCATTCTTCTCCCTTTCATTCGGGTCATAGGAGGCACCGCTCTGCCAGAAGGCCAGGCAGCAGGGCGAGGCAGGTTCATCCAGATACTTATATGTGTAGTTACGTTCCTCGTCGGTAAGAGCCAGCAGATCCTTGTTCTTCTGCATTTTCTCATAAATATTCTCCTGAGTCATAATGACGGTTCCATCGTCATCCAACTTGTATTGGCTAAATTGGAATTCGAACTGGCGCGACCATTTCACGAAGTCTTCTTCTGCCGTCATACACATCAAGTCTTTGGCAGCCTTGGTGCACTTGAACTTGTTAATGGCAGCCACACGTTGGTCGAAGATGTCTTGTAGGCACTGCAGACGCTCTTCCTTCGTATTGCACTCCTTAACCTTGAGGTAGGTGTTATCACCGTCTCTGAAATACTTGAATGTGTCGTAGGCATTAATCAGGTCCATGTTGGTTTTGGCCATATAGCCCTTGAAAGCCACAAACGGCTTGTTGTCAGAGGTCACCTTCATCAGAATGTTGGTCTCCTGTCCTGGGCCGATGATGATTTGAGGGAAGGCCATACCCTGAACGCCAACAGTCACTTCGCGCGTCAGCCAAAGGGGTACTTCTACTTTCACGGTACCGTCGTCAGCAAACGGGAAGAATTTCTGGAAGCGCTCCTTAGAACCTAAAGGCGTGAAGCCGCCCACATAGAATTGCAGTCCCATGCCCTTCTTGTAGCCTAACATCTTCACCTTAATGGTGGCAATACCTTTATTAATCTTAGCGGCTGGCAATGTCTCGTCTTTGGCATACTGAACATTTTTCCAGTCATCAGGCAACACCGTTTTCTGCTTGGTTTTGCCATCATTGATGTTCCAGAACTTAAAGTCGCCGTCGTTATAGCCTTCCAGGAAATCCATCTCCTTGGTGTCGAGCGGCACAGGCTTGAAGTGAAGTGCCAGGTCAGCCTTTCCGCTTGCAGGCATCCAGAAGAGCGAGTCGAGTTGCAGATCGGACTCCTGCTCGTTGGTCTTTGCGCCACCCGTGATGCCGTACTTCGTACCGTCAGGTGTCTGTAGGAACGACTCCTTTGCAAAACGTATCCAACTGCCAGGCCTGTAGTTGGCACAGATATGCAACACGGTTTCCGTCTGCTTCAGTTCCACCTTAGTGATGACAAACTCTCCGTTACTTCTTCCCATAAAGGCCGAAGGCTTTTCCCATACGATGGTTTTCTGGGCCTGTCCTGCTAATGCTATAAGGACGAGCAGTGTAGTGATAATGGCTTTCTTCATATTAGGTCGATGTTTGATATTGCAAAGATATGTGTTTCTCTTGTAATAGCGATATAAACCTCCTACTATTTGATTGATTTTTTTGGTTCTTTAACCACTTTTCTTAGTTACTAACATCATTTCCTGGATGGCGGATGCCATCAGCTAACTGTCAGAACTGCCATCTATAAGAAAGTTTTACAAACAGGTAGTACCTTGGCTCTGTCAATAACGAGGCGGAATTTGCGGCATAACTAGAGAACAAATTTTTCTTAGCCTACGAACACTTTTTTTATAGGCATAGCACAAAACGGCATCTATTCAGCGACAAGTAAAAAAACGTTAGCCTATGAACTATTGGCAATTGTGTAAGAAGTACCCCTTGGCATTCAGCAATTGCAGATAATCGTCTAACGTAGGCTCGTTCGTTCTAATCTCTTGTGCTTGCCCCGCCAAAGCGACGAGGGCAAGCAATGTGGTGATGATAGCTTTATTCATGTTTATTCTGCTTTCTTTGTCGTGATAAGCAATCTGTCCTTCGGATGCTCACTATCCTTCTGGACATACTCTATGCTCTTAATGGGGTTTTGGGGGGAATTCTTCTCCTTCAGATCCTTTACGGAAACAGGTACCCCATCGATTTCATAATCGAAATGCTCAGTATCGTTAAGCATGATATTCGCAATGATTCTTGACAGTTGATTATCAATAGGAGGTTCAAACAGGTATCTTTTCACTTCCTTACCGTTGACGATGAGTCTGCCATTCTCGTCGATTCCTGTCATCCCCTCTGCAGATTCTGCTGGCGTGGCGGTACCCTTGATATTAGACGTTTCTTTGTTACCCAGACGGAAAGAAACAGGTACTGAATATTTCACGCGGACGGCTTCACCGTTTTGCTTTCCAGGCGTCCATTTCGGCATAGCACTGACCACACGGAGGGCTTCCTCATCAAGGGAAGAATACGTCGACTTCGCCACTTTTGCGTTGCTGATACTACCGTCTTTCTCCACAATGAAACTGACAATGACACGTCCCTGAGTGCCAGCCTCTCTTGCATCTTCAGGATAACGGATATTGCTGCTTAGATATTGCATCATTCCCGCCATACCGCCAGGGAATTGCGGTGCCTCATCCACCTTGTCGAAGACATCAGGCTGACTGATCTGTTCATTATATATTTCCTTCTGATGCTTGACGGTGGTGATAATCAGTGCACCATACTTGGCTTTTTCACCGTATGAACTGATGGCAGCCTCTTTAATCATCGTACCCACACTGGCGACTGCATCTCTGGGGAGAGCCCGCACCTGTTCTATTGTGGCAATCTTTTTGTCAACGATGAGCAACGGCTCTTCTCCTTTCTTTTTGGTATTAAGAATCAAAACTGCCATATTGGGTTCTGTCTCTTGTTTCACGGTGGTTTCAGAAGTCTTTTCCTTGTTGGCAGCCTCAGATACTTCTATGACCTGTATGCCCTGATTGGCATTGGTCTTGATAGTAGCATCTTTCTTGCCTTTCTTCACGGGCACCTGTTTCTGGGGCTCGTCGTTCTTATAGACAAAGTCGGTGACGGTCTCGGCGTTGAGGGCAAGGGTGATGCCCACGATGGGCAGCAGTGCCAACAACTTCAGGGCGTTGCGGCGCGGGGATTTATTAAGTAACATCATATTAATTCTCTTTTTGATGGTGCTGTTGTTGATGCCGTTGGCGAGGATACAGGCCTTTGTACCCATCGCCTTCCGCATCAGTAATTGGATGTATTGGCTCACGTCTGAACCTGACGAGAGAAC
>JAGCDZ010000102.1 GCA_017650905.1 Prevotella sp.
GTCAACTGCATTACACAAGGCAGTAAGTTCTTTGCTGTCACTCATAGTCCATCGCCTTAATTCTATCTTCATTATATTGTTTTTTACGAATTCTGACTGCGAAGTTACAAAAAGTCATACGAAAAAGCCTCGGCAAAGCCCGAAAAGTGGCTGTCGAGGGTGCAAGTCTTTACTTGGGTAAAGGATTTTAGGGAAAGAGATTACATTTTCTTGCCATAAGTGATGTCGCGACGGAGCATCGAGATGGTCTTGGGGGTGATGTTGAGGAACGAGGCGATGGCATTGAGAGGCAGCTCGTTCACGATGCCGGGGCAACGCTGCATCAACAGGTCGTAGCGCTCGCGGGGCGTGGTGCAGTGGAGATCGATATATCGTTCATGAAACTGGCAGAGGATGTGTTCGCCAATGATGGCACGCATCTCCATCGTCTCGATGTCCTGGCTGAAATAGTTCTTCAAGTCCTCGCCGCTGAGTCTGAGTACACGACTGAGCATCATCGCCTCAATGGTGGACTGCGCCGGACGACCATAGAGGAAACGGGGATAGTCGGCCACGAACTCGCCTTTGAACGAGAACCACGTGGTATGAGGCTTGTTGTCGCTGACGCTTCTTGTCACATATTTGAAGCATCCACTCTCCACGTAAGCAATCCACTTTGCAGGTTCACCCTGTCGCTCCAACAAATCTCCCTTGTTGAACGTCAGAGCCTCTCCCTCTCGCTTGCAGTACTCCCGGAGTTTATCGAACTCCAGTCCTAATGACGATATATTGTATTTCTGTTCCACGCTGCAAAGTTATCCGTTTCTCTTGTAAACTCATCAAATGCTTCCTGACTTTTGGAATCTTTTAACCACCTTTTTTTATTCTTTACAAACAAAGGCATGGAGCGCATCTCTGCGACCCATGCTGATACTTGGTCTTATGAAAAAACCTCATAAAAAAGTTTTATGAAAAACTTACTATTACTACTTTACTACTTTGCGTGGATGATATCTAAAGAGTTTCTGGTTATCGAGTAGTTCCTTGATGTTGAACGATAGTACCTTGCCCTCCCAGTTGGCACCCCACATGGCGAAGGGCTCGCCCTCTGGCTCGATATAGGTAATGTTTTCGAGATACAGCGGAATAGGCTCAAAGACCATGACGATGGCAAAGCAGTCGCCCGAATAGCCTTCCACCCAGAAGAGATCGTTGTTCGGATAGCCCAATACTTCTTTACATTTGTATTGGTGGCCTGACTGGTCAATCAGAATGTTGTTACCTCCTCTGCCAAAATACTCGCGCATCCAGTTCATCTCGCAGGCCTCAGCCAGATAGGTGGCTTTTTCTGTGCGCCAGATGGCGTATGTATCCTTTTTTACAGGCTTGATGAGATGGGCGTCGTTGTAGACAGCCCACGTCTTGTGGTTATCCTTGTTGTAGTCCTTGGCCTCGCTGACGAGGTGAGCCTTGTGGATTGGCATCATTTCGTCGAAAGCATAAAAGGTTCCCTTAACCTGAAGAAAGTTGTTGCCTGACGAGGTAACAAGATTAACGTCCATGCCTCGCATATACCAGTTAGGTACACCATAGATACAAATCTCCCTAGTGTCCTCAGGCAGTTTGGGGAAGAATATTTGGAAATCAAGCGTCGTTCCCTCTTTCCCCTTGAAGCTAAACACCTTGCCATAGCAGTCGGGTACACAGCGACGTGACTGATAGATGGTGCCTGTCTCCTTGTCGAGGATGGCACACTCTTCGCTGCACAGCCAGAAATTGGTAACAATGTCAGCAGGCATACGGAAGTAGCAGTGAAGCACGGTCTCGTCGTTCTCCTCCGTCAATTGCCACACAACAGGGCTATAAGGCTTTCCAACATCAATACCGGAAATCTGCGGAAACAGAGTTTCAATGTTATCAGTAAGTGTGGGAACGTTATTGACAAAGCCCATGTTTTCATGCCATGAGTTGTTTTCCGTGTCAGGCCAAACAACAGTCTTTTTCTTGGTTTTCTTGTCAACAGTGGCTTCTGGGCAAGGCGTCATATAGATACCATCGCACTTTGCCAGCACTCTAACTTTCTTTGTTTGTGCCTGCATCGTAAGGCAGGCGATAGCCATGAGGCTAAAGAATAAAAATCTTTTCATATATCTAAAGTTTTGGAGTTAATACTTTTTGTATGCATCAGTTCATCGAGATATTCCTGATAACAGGCTGACGAGACAACGACATCAATGGGAGCGCAGGTGCTGTAGAGCAATATTTTGCCGTTGACACGCTCAGCTATCCAACGGTATTGCAACTGCTTGCGCATATCCTTGAGTTCAAAGAAGAACTGGCGATGCGAGAAGTTCAGATGATAGCCGGGCGTCTCATCGCTATACCAGCAAGCCACCTGCAACAATCGTCCGAACACGTCAATCTCTTTCTGGTCGGGGAATACGTAGACAGCGCTCACTACACAACTGTCCTGGGTGAGGGAGCATTGCAACTCGCCTTGCTTTACGTTATAGTTGTCGGCCAGCTTTGCGATAAACTCGTCCACGCGGGCCGGATCCTGATAGGGCACGGTGTCTCTTATCTGTATATGAGTGGCGTAGTGGAGATGAGGTTCGTTTAGCGTTGCGGGCTCCATTTTACTGCTGTCTTCATGAGGGGCAGATATTAGTACGTCAGGAGCGTGTTCCGAGTCCGTAAGGTGCGAACTCTGGGTCTGTGAGGTACGTACTGGACGAGGTTCGTGGGTCGAGGGTGTCGAGGTACGTGGGTCGGCGGTGTCGAGGTACGTGGGTCGAGGGCCTCGAGGTACCTTGGTCGATACGGCTAATGCTTTTTCAGGCTCAGATTGATTCGGTTTCACAAACAATACGACAAACACAAAACTGGCTGCAACAGCTAATGCTGCTATCATTACACGCCTCATTCTGATGGCACGATGAGACTTGGACTGTACGCGTTTCATCACGCGATGGGTGAAGTCGGTAGGCAACTGTGGCTGCGAAGCCTCGAACGAAGCCTGAAGTTTATCGTATCTTTTATTTCCCATGTTCCTTCATTATGATATATTGATAGAGTTTTTTCCTAATACGGTGCAGGCGGGTGGCCAATGTTCCAGCTTCAGTGCCTGTAATTTCAGCTATATCATTGAGCGACTGCTGTTCGAAGTAGAACTGCTGAACGAGCAGGCGTTCCGTTGGTGGTAGTCGGTGGATGGCCTCTGTCAGCAGCCTGATACGTCGGTCGTCTTCAGCATCCATTACGAGTTCTGCCGCTTTGTCAGGCACTGCCTGTAGGGTTTGCTCGTCCATATCTAACCACACGACAGGCTGTCGTCGCACGTGATCAAGACAGAGACGATAAGCTATGCAGCGGAGCCAAGTGTAGAACGAACTGCGGGTTGCGTCATATTCCCCCAACCGTCCGAAAGCCTTTACAAAACAGTCCTCTGCCAGTTCTTCTGCGTCCTCACGGCGCGTCACCATCGTGACGACAAAAGCGAAGAGCCTCGCTCCGTAGCGGTCAACCAGAAGGGCATAGTCTGCCCCATGTCCGTGGTATAGTACACGTTCGATGATCTGCTGGTCTGTTTCGTCGCACTGTCTCATCACTTACTTATACGAGAGTATTATTTTGACATTACAGGACTTAACGTTTTTTAAAGAAAACCATTCCTGATGTTTTATTGCCTTTGATACGTTTGCTCGTCAAAGTTACGCCAAACCGCACAAAAAAAACATCGGCAAAGCCCAGAAAGTGAGTGCCGAAAGCGAAAGTCTTTACTTGGGTAAAGGATTTAGGGTTAGAATCGCTATTTATTGCCCATGTGCAGAAGTAGGAATAGTCTTGCAGTACTAGTTATGATGGCTAATAAATAGTGACGGATAATTTGAAAAAAATAGGGAGTTAAGAATGTCCTAACTCCCTATCATCGTTTGACTCGTTATTAATTGTTCTTGAAGCCGTAGCCGTTGGTGAAGCCACCAGTAGACATGGTGTTGGGGGAGAATGGGAACAGATAGATTGGTGCCTTGTCGTAGTCGTACTCGAAGAAGAGGTACTTGTAGTACTCATCGTCGTTGTCGACCAGCACACTGCCCCAGGCGGTCTTGGTATAGCCGTCGGCCTCAAGAGCGGCAATCTCCTCAGCAGTCAGCTTCTTGAACAAACCTTGGATGGCCAGATTGGTATTTGAATTGCCTTTGTAGTCGAGGCCGTAGTTGGTCCAGTCGTTGTTGACACCGCGCCATCCGGGAGCCAATACGGGATCATCCTCACTGCCGGCAGGGGTCTGCTCGGTGAGACGCTTGCCATAGGCAGCCTTGGCATCAACCATCTTCGTCCAGATTGAGGCAGAAATGGTGTTGCCATTCTCGAATGTATAGAAGCCATCGCTCTTCAGACCGTCGAGCATCTTTCGCGTCAGTTCCTTCACGGCCTTGATTTTCTGGGCAATGAAACCAGAGCGGATGAGGGTCCAGCGTCGGTCGCCCTCGCCAGCGAACTCGAAACCACGTTCGTCGATGATGGCCTCGGTAAGAGAACCCTTGCTGGCAATATAGGCATCGACATTGCTGTTGGCACCGAAGGCTCGGTCGTGGATGGCCTTCAGGTACTGCTTGGCAGTGACATCGTCGCCAATGCCTGCAGCGGCCTCAGCCAGTCCGAGGTAAACCTCAGCCATGCGCATATAGGGAGCATTGATACCCGAACGACGCTGGTTCTTGGTCCAAGTCGTGGTCTGGCGGTTCTCATCGAACTTGTTGCAGGAAATACCACCACCGTTGGCCTGTGAACCTGGGGTGAAGGGGATGAGTTTCTCTGTACCTGCTTTGCCATCACTACCTGTCACGGCACAACTCAGATCACGACGGGTATCCTTCGGATCGAACATGCCATAGTAGAAGGCTGGATTGATACGGCCCTGACCGTAGTTCTTACAGGGGTAGTTGTTGGAGCTACCACCGGCAGAAGGACGTCCGAGCGAGTAGGGGCGGGGGTCGTTGCCGCTGGCTCCCTGCTGGAAGGGCTCCTCATAGATACTCTCATCAGCATAGCTGGCATCGTCGCCATGCAGCTGCACAAAGAAATCATAGTAGTTGGGAGAGAGCTTGGCTGTACCCTTGTGGTCGATGGCTTTCTGGAAATATTCCTTGGCTGTGGAATAGAGATTCTTCCAGTCTGAGCGACGGCCATAAGAGGCGCCGTTGTTCTGTGAGCCTTTGGTCTCGAAAGTCAGGGCATTGCCGCTACCGTCCTTGTAGGCGATGTCACCACGACGGGTCTGATAGCCGCCAGCCTCCAATGCCAAACGTCCGATAAGGGCATCGACATAGGTCTGTGAGAAGAAACGCTTGTCCTTGCCTACGGGATTCATCAGGGGCTCGACCTTCTTCAGGTCGGCGATGATGACATCATAGATGGAGTCACGGGGAGAGAGTCCGCCTGCGGCAGCACCCATCATGCTCTGATAGGGCACATCGCCATAGTACTTGATGAGCTCACGGTAACAGGTGGCACGCATGGCGATAGCCTCGCCGTAGAGCTGGCTCAGGTCGGTAGCCTTACCGCCTGACATCATCTCTTCAAAGTCGCTCTTGCCCTCGATGGCTGATGCCACTGCGTTGGCCTTACCAATCACGGCAAACAATACACTATAAGGACTGTTGGGGGCCTCCTTACCATAACCTACTGCATCGTAATCGGCTGCAGCGGTACCATTCACATAGAAACACTCGGGAACATGGCGTAGCGGCTGGGCGGTGTATTTCTCCGGGTGGCGCATGATGTCGGAACCTGCCACGTCAAGGGCGTAATAGAGTCCGTCGCCGAAAATCTGCGAGCTGATGGCACCGTGCCACTCGCTGTAGGCACCGTCCATGGCTGCACGGGCGGTCGTCATATTGGAGAATACGAACTCTCCATCGGCGTTTGACTTCGAACTGGTTTCAAGATAGTCACTGCAGGAAGCCAGCAGCACAACTGCTGCAATGCTCAATACATAATGCATCATGCATAATTGGCTGCGCTTGGGTCTTATATTTGATCGTATCTGTTTCATATCTTATGAGATTATAATAATTGTGAATTGTGCATTAAGCATTGTGCTTTAGAAAGTAACATTGAGACCGAAAGTAAACGTACGTGACTTCGGGTAAGAACGGAAGTCGTAGTTCGGTGTGGGGAATCCACTGTAGGAACTGTCGGCAGAGGGACTGACGTTCACATCGGGATCAAGACCACTGTATTTCTTCAGACAGAAGAGGTTACCAGCCGTTGCATAAACGCGGAAGCGGTTGATACCGACCTTCTTGGTGAGTACCTTCGGCAGGGTATAGCCGATGGTCAGCGTCTGGAGACGCAGGTAAGAGGCATCCTCGATAAACTGCGAACTGGTGATACCATATTCCGAGTAAGGCAGGGCATACTTGGCACCGGCATTCAGAGTGGCCAGTGCTACAGGATCGGTCACAGCATAGAGTTCGCCACTGGCATCGACATCGTACATGCGCCAGCAGTCGGCCACCTCGGCCAGACGACCCTGACCAAGACCGGTGTCCTTGTTACCCATCATGGCGTGCATCACGTTGGCATTGTATACCTCACCACCAATCTGATAGGTGAAGTTGGCGGCGAAGTCAAGGCTCTTGTAGCTACCGTTGAAATTGAAGCCACCCGTGAGGTCTGGCTGTGTATGGCCAATGACATCGATGTCGTTCGTGGTGATATTGTTGTCGCCATCGAGATCCTCGAACTTGGCCATGCCGGGGAATGCCTTCTGGCCTTCAGGACGCTTATAAGCTTCGCCACCAGCATAACTTGTAGCGGAATAGTCGGGGACTCCGGGCTTCAGGGTCCATACGCCATCAACCACATTGAAGTCGTCGACTGTATAGATGCCTGCACTCTTCAGACCCTGGATCAGACCGACGGGCTCGTCAACCTTCACAAGATAGTCATAATAAGGTACGCGCATGGTGGAACCCCATCCGGTGTGGGCACTGGCAGTCACGCCTTCCATCAGCTCGTCGACATTGTTCTTGTTGTGGTTGATGGTAGCACCGAAACTCAAGTTGAAGTCCTTGGAACGGACAATCTCATAGTTCAGCGTCAGCTCGATACCCTTGTTGGAGGTCTGACCGACATTCTGATACTGGTAGCTGAAACCGGTGGTGGCATCGCAAGGCACACGCATCAGGACATCCTTGGTGGTGTTCCAGTAGAAGTCCAAGGTTCCACGTAGCTTACCGTTCCAGAAACTGAAGTCAAGACCGATATTGCGCGAGATAGTGGTCTCCCACTTCAAGTCTGGATTACCCAGACAGTCGGCAGGGACATAGGTGGTGACGGTCTCACCGTTGATGGTAGCTGTACCAGTTTTCCAAAGCGTATCAAACAGACCGGCGTCGATACCATCGTTACCAGAGGAACCATAGGAGATACGGAACTTCAGGTTGTCGAGCCACTCGCGAGTGCCCTCCATGAAAGGTTCATCGGAGATACGCCAGGCAGCAGCTGCTGCAGGGAAGTAACCCCACTTGTTATCGCCACGGAACTTGGACGAACCATCGGCACGCAAGGTGGCGGTGAGGAGATAACGGTCCATGAAATTGTAGTTGGCACGTCCGAACCAAGATACGGTATGGGCTGGGGTGCCGACGCTACTGCTGACAGCATCGCCGGGAACACTGCTGCTCGACATGGCCATATTGGCGAAGACATAGCTCATATCCCACTCAGAGGGATAGCCTGTGCCGATAATCTGACTGCTGTTAGATTTGCTGCCGAGGATTTCGTTACCTACCATCACGTTCAGCTTATGCTTCTCGCCGAGACCTGCCACGTCATAGCTCAGTGTGGTGTCCCAACGCGTGTTATAGCCATCCCCATTGGTCAGGGCGGCATAGTTGTAACTCTGTCCGTTGGTGTTACCACCGTCCCAGCGCTGACGCTTGCTCCAGTTACGGCTCAGGAAGAGCTCGCTTTTGGCAACGAGTCCGGGGATGATCTGCCAGGTCAAGGCATTGTTCACACCAATGCGATAGCGGTTGTTGATGTTCTCATAGTCATTGAGAATAGCCACGGGATTATAGTCTTCTTCTGCGTTGGCACTACCCATGCCGAGGTCGCCGGCAACACCTGAACCTAAGGGATTGTCGATAGGATTAAAGGTGTAGGCCTGTGTGGCATAGCCGTACTGACTGCCTCTGAACTGCATCTCACTATAGCGGGCATCCATGTCCCATTTCAGGTTCTTCGTGATGTCCTGTGACAACTTGAAGTTGCCGTTCCAGCGACGGAAGCCGGAATTGATAAGAATACCATCTTCTTTACTATAGTTCAGAGTGGCGTAGTATTTGGTGTGCTGAGTGCCGCCGCTGACAGAAAGGTCATGATTCCAGGAATTTCCTGTCTGCATCACATCGTCCATCCAGTTGTGTGAACTCTGGTTCTTGTAGTCTGCGATATGGTTTCCATATTTACTGCCGAGACCATAGTACTTGGCTACATTATCTGCATAGGTGGTGCCGAGGGCAGTGGCATAGCTCCACTGATGGAGCACATGGCTGTAGGCATCCCAGATCTCGAGGTTCTCAGGGTTCTTACGAATCTGATAGTACATGTTGTACTTCACGGTAGGATTGCCTTCCTTGGCTCCCTTGGTGGTGATGAGAATCACACCATTCGCACCGCGGGCACCATAGATGGCGGTAGAAGCAGCGTCCTTCAGTACATCGATGCTCTCAATATTGTCGGCAGGGATGTCATCGATGGAGGATACCTGCACACCGTCTACTACATAAAGCGGCTCGTTGCTCTGGGTGATAGAACCACCTCCACGGACGCGGATAGACATGGTGGCACCGGGACGACCATCCTGAGAGATGACGTTCACACCCGGCAGCTGGCCCTGCAAGGCCTCGGCAACGTTGGAAACAGGATTGGAAGCGAGCTTGTCACCGGAAACAGATGCGACGGCACCGGTCAGGTCTTTACGCTTCATCGTACCATAACCAATTACAACCACATCTTCCAGCGTGGTGTTGTCCTCTTCCAGCGTGATGTTCAGCTGAGACTTGCCAGCCACATTGACAGACTGAGGCTTGTAGCCGACATAAGAGATTTTGAGAGTTGTATTGTCCGGAACGCTGACGGTGAAGTTTCCGTCGAAATCGGTCACAGTACCTTGGCCATTGCCATAAACGATACTAACTCCGATCAGTGGTTCGCCTGAGCTGTCCTTTACCGTACCCTTAACGGTTTTCTGGGCAAAGGCCGTGAAGCAGAACACTGACAAAAGCAAAGCCATTGCGGCTCTTCTGATTTGTAAGTTCATACACGTTAGTTTTAATGATACAAAAATATTTTAATTAGTTAATTGTCGTAATTTGCTTTAATTTGGCGCAAAGGTACGAAATAATAGAGACAATGGTGTGGCTTTGTCACTATTAATCATGCGTAAACGTTTGCGTATGACTATGCCTAGTTAGCGCCTATTAGAACTCCTGCTGTGGTGCCCAATGGCGGTGATTGCCAAAGTTTATGGGTGTTTTGTCAAAAAGTTGAGTCTGCTTGAACCGAAATGTCGTATCTTTGCAGCCGATTAACAAACAACAAACTCTGTCAAACTGATTGCAATGAACAAAAGAAAATGGTATGTCCTCTTTATTGTGGCATCAGCAGTGATGAACGCAACTGCTCAGAATATCGATTTTGACCTCCCTGGCAAGACCGCTCCTGGCAAGGATACGGAAATCAACTATATTTCGTGGGCCGTGCCGCGTGCAAAGAGCGATACGAAGACATTTGACAATGGCATGACCATCAAGATAAGTGCGGGAGGCGCCGCAAAGGATGTGGGCAGCAATTGGAGCAAGACAGATGTGGAGACTACTGGCCTGAGGGTAATCGGCGACGAGGTGTTGGCAACGAACATTGTCAACGGTAACCTGACGGAAATAAAAGATAAGAGTACATCGCTCATATTGACTATAACAGGCATGACCCCCGGTCAGCATACGCTGAAGGCCTACCATAATAATTCAGACAAGAATCAGGTGCAGCCGCTGATAGACATCAGCGTCGACGGTACTACTGTGGCAACTGGACAGAAGTTTACTTCGTCGGCGCAGAGTACCATTGAGGCAGGATCATCGTTTATCACCTTCAACGTGACGGAAGGTCAGCCAGTGGTGATTACCTATACCACTGTGCTTGAGGATGGTAAAACATATACTAATACGCGTGCGATGCTGAATGGCTTGGAGTTTGACGTGGCTGAGATGACGGCAACAGATCCCCAGCCCGTCAGCCATGATTTCCATGCGGGTTCGGAAGACGGAACTATCCAGTTCTCGTGGGTGGCTGCACCAGGCAGCGTGAGCCATAAGATGGTGCTCGGCACAGATTCTGCCACAGTGGCTAAGGCAAATGTCTACGAATACGAGGGTACGGCTGCACAATATACGAAGCACGGACTCTCGTCGATGCAGCGCTATTGGTGGCGCGTGGATGAGGTAGATGCCTCGGGCCATGTCCATAAGGGTAAGGTGTGGACTTTTCAGCCCTGTCAGTTAGCCTTCCCGGAAGCTGAGGGGTATGGTCGCTATGCCATTGGCGGACGAGGGGGCAAAGTGTATCATGTGACGAGTCTCAGTGGCAGTAAGGAGCCAGGAACCCTGCTCTACGGATTGACGGAGATGAACGAACCCCGCTATATCGTGTTCGACGTGAGTGGTATCATCGAACTTGACTTCAACTCGAACTTCATCAAACCCAATGCCACTATTGCCGGACAGACGGCACCAGGCAAGGGTATTTGTATCAAGGCCTCGAACATCAACATCGGCTCTGACGTCATTTGCCGGCATATCCGCTTTAAGCGCGGCTTGGGCATATATGGCGAGAATACGGGCAATGCGATGGGTATGTCGGGTGCCGACCATGCCATTGTGGATCACTGCACAGCTGCCTGGGGTACGGACGAGACGGTAAGTGGACGTGGTGCCCAGAATATCTCGTTCCAGTATAGTGTGATTTCCGAGGCACTGGGTATCACGGGCCATAAGAACTATGCTGACGGTACTAATCACGGCTATGCGGCCACCATCGACGGACGCATCGGTTCGTGGCATCACAACCTGCTGGTGAATTGCGAGGGCCGTAACTGGAGCATGGGCGGTGGTATGGATGGACAGAACAGACCCATTGGTGGACTCGATCTGTTTAATAATGTCTGTTACAACTGGCACAATCGTACTACCGACGGTAACTGTCACGCTGTGAACTTCGTGAATAACTATTATAAGATGGGCGCAGACACCCGCAAGACCATCCTCTTTACCCAAGACTTCGAGGATGCCATCGCTCCCGACGGCATAGATCAGGCCTATATCAAGGGGAATATCCGAGAGAACAAGAACCACTCGCTGACCCAGGATGCCCTCAACGAAACCTATAACGCTACAGGCCATATCCCCACCACCTATCAGTATCGTGTGGATGAGCCCCTGTTCGAGAGTCATGCCACCATCCATACGGCCAAGGATGCCATGAAGATTGTGACGAGCTATGCTGGTGCCACCATGCCAATGCGTGATGAGCATCATGTACGTAATGTCCGCGAAACACTTGATGGCACCTATACATACGTGGGTTCAAAGTCGAAGATCAAGGGTGAGATTGATACGGAGGCAGATATCACCGAGCATGCCGAAGGCAAGGGCTGGGAGGTCTATCCGGAGGAGAAGCGTGCTGAAGGTTGGGATACCGATCAGGACGGCATGCCCGACTGGTATGAGCGCATCATCGGCAGTGATGCCAACACAGCTAATCAGAACGATGACCCTGATGGTGACGGATGGACACTGTTAGAGGATTATCTGGAGCTGATGGCCCATCCTTATATCGTCGTTGAGCCCAACAGTCAAGGCAGCATGGATCTGAAACCCTATTTCATTGGCTTCTACGGACAGAACGGCAAGGCGGTGACGCCTACGTACACCTTTGACTATCTGGAGAACCACTTCTCTCCTCATATCGAAGGTTCTATCCTAACCGTCAAATCCTTTGATGTTCCTTGCACAGGTTTTTGTGAAGTTACAGTGAGCGATGGTGAGACCATTTTCACCCAGCGCATCGGCGTTATCGTCACTGGTGAGCTCACCGCCATTCATGCACCCACGACGGATATCGACAAAATAGAAGCCGTCAAGCGTGAGTTCTTCACATCTGACGGCCGTCAAGTCACTGCGCTCAAGGCGCATGGGGTGTATGTGATGAAGGTGACTGATAAGCAGGGTATCGTTCACACGGCGAAGATCATCGCCCGATAACCTGCGCTTAGCCTATTTCCTCACCGAAGCCAGTGGGGGTCATCTTCTTATTTCGTTTTTAAGTATTTGTCGAAGAAATCGAGTACCCGCTTCTGGGAGTTTTTACCACAACTGTGGGGCATGTCCCAGAGCTCTGTTTCCAGTTTATCGCCTGCTCCCTGACTCTCCCATGTATCGTGCATGATTCTAAAGGCTTTCTCTACACCAGACACAGGGAAGAGCTTATCCTGTGAGCCATTGATGAAGAGCATAGGCTTCGGACAGGCGATGCTGGCCACATGGGGATAGTCTAACCATCTGCGAAGCCCTGGGAAACAGTTGGCAAAGCCACCATTCTCCGTACGACTGTATTTGAACGACAATTGTTCATCGGTAGTCACCATCCAACAGACAGATGCACCAATCTTAATACGGTCGCTGAGGGCGGAGAGCATCCAGGTGCGATAGGCACCCATCGACCAACCTGTACAGCCAATCCTTGAAGCATCTACCTCGGGCATTGAGGCGAGATACTCCGTACCGGCGATATCGTCGTAAGTCATATAGGCGCTGAGATCAATGCCGTACATCATCATGTTGCCCGCAATCATGTCGTAACGATCGCGACGAGGACCTTCCTTCTGACCGCGTTCACCCCACATCGGGGCATCGGCAGAAAACACCACATAGCCATGCTGGGCCAGATAGTCGCCGAAGAACTGTCCCTCGTAGTTTTCTACCCATTCGTCTGCATCCTTGATGACCGTAGAGTCCTCACAGGCCAACGGGCGAATCACCTTCTCTTTTCCGATGAAGAGATGTGCCCCATGATCGTGTAACGCGTTGATGGCTGGGAACGGTCCTTTTCCATCAGGAATGAGTACATAGGCAGGCACGGTGTAATACCTCGACAGTCTGATTTCAATCTTACGGGCCTTATAGCCGTCGCGCTGTTCTTCGAAAAGTACCTTCACATGATATCCTTCTGCAGGTGCAGGTGGTGGTGTGAGCATACAATCGAATATTTTCTGTCGCGCTACTTGTTTCCATTCGTCGAAATCCTTGATATCGCTATTTCCCCATGCAAGGGGATAGGTAAGGTCGGCAATCAGTGAGTCAGCATAGACAGGCAGGTTACGCATGAATTCGTACTTGTTACGCACCTGTGCCGATGTCGTCAATACGACAAACAGAAAAAACAGGATTATTTGAGATGTCCTTTTAACCATATCATTTTAAGCTATATTTTTATTTTTGAGTCTGTTTGGTTCCATTTTTCCGAAGCCATGCCTCATAGATCGGGAAGAGCATGGCCGGACGGCTGTTGTACCAACTATAGCCATTACGCCGCTCGCTGCCAATCTCCGACAGATGTCGGCGGGGTATGCCGTCGCGGTCACAGACAAATGGTTCGCAGTGCTCCAGGTCGTAGAAACGTGCCCAGAGGGGTGGGGCATCGGGATCTTCCACTAAGCGGGTGTCGTGGTCAGCACTTCCCCGAGTGCCAATACTCACCACTTTATAACCTCTGATCTGATGCTTCTCAAACCAGCGCATGGCAGCATTGACAGCCCGTTTCACGCGATCGTCTGGATGGGGCAGCTCCATGAGCAGTCGGGTGATGGTGGCACTCTCTGCGGAGCAATAGGAGGGAAGCTCATAGGCTCTTGCCTTGGCGGGCTTCAGCGTCTCGCGGTCGTGCTGCTGGCACCATATGGTCAGTTCGCCGTCGGTCACGATCTGTGTGGCGAGGATGCATTCGATGCCTTTGTCGAAAGCTGCCTGCATCCGTTGACGGAGAGACTCGTCGGTCAGGTCGCCCTGATAAGGCTCTTTCTGCTTTACCATGTCACGCAGCAGGGTCATGGTGTTCACCATGGCATCGTCGTTATAGGTGATGTGTATCTGATAGTCTCGCATCTCGGGCCAGAACTGTGGCCATCCGCCATTCTCATATTGTCCGCTGAGCAAGTATTCCACACCCCGACGGAATCCATCGCGATAGCGTTCATCCTTTGTCTGTTGGTACAGACGGGCCAGGAAGAGCATTTGTGTCGTAGTGGCCCCGTTGTCGGTGGTCGAATCGTCGCGCCGCTGTTTGTCTGCCTGTATAAGTGTACGTTCTTTCTCACTCAGGGCTTTGGCCATGTCGATGTTCTTCGGCCATCCGCCGGTTTCCCTTTGGTAGAGCAGAATCTGGTCACCGATACGCTTGGCTTCATCTGACTTAAAGAATCTTGGAGATGTCTCACGCATCATGTTTCTGGATGAAGGCTTTACCAGTAATGTCAGCGGAACGATGCTGCATTCTACATCTTCTTTGTTGGTGGAGTAGCTAATGTAGAGCTTGTCGTGCCATATGGTAGCTTTAGGATAGCTGTATCCCAAAGTCTTGTAACGCCCCTCGTATCGGCGAGGAGGCAGGTCGCTGGCTGAACCGCTCCGAAGGAGGATGGCCCTGTCAAACTTTCTGCCGTCTTGGCTGATCTGCAGGACCAGAGGCCATCGTCTTTTACCATTGGCAGGACAACTGACCATAAAGGCGGTACTGTTAGGTAAATTGCCTGCACATTGTTTGGTACGACCATCAGGGAAATTTGTCAGGACAGGGTTCGTCCAAGTTTCTCCCCGGTCGGTACTGATGGCAGCCAGCTTATGAAAACTGCTGGTCTGATCGCGGAACAGCATGACGATTGTCCCGTCGGGTTGAAGATATTGGCTGGGCTCTATCTCTCGCGATGATTTACCGCAGTCAATGGCCTCGAAGATACCTTTCTTCCAACCGCTGATTCCTCTCGGATCGTCTGTGTATACAGGACAGATATGAAGTCCGGGCATGAAATGCGAGGCTCCTACGAGTCGTCCGCCGGGCAGGGTATAGGGGTCTTGTTCCAGAACACCCTCCATTGCCTTTCCGTCGGACATCCTCACCGGTTGCATCGGGCTCCAGCTTTGTCCATCTATGCTTGTCGTGTAGTTTGTTTTTCCGCCTCGTGGCTCCAGTCCCTTCTGCCAAATGTCGATGAAGGCCGTCAAGGTGTCACCTCGTACCAGCCATCCGCCTGATGTGCAATAGTAGTCTTTTGAGGGCACAGCCAGTGCCTGGGGTATGCTCCAGGTCTCACCATCGTCGGCACTTACGCTATAGGCCACCCACGTATCGTCGCTGTCTTCATCTTTTGGAGAGCTCTGCCACATACAATATAGGTTTCCCTTGAATGCAGTCATCACGACACCGTTGGCATAATGGTCTGTATGCTCGTCAGCTTTAAAGATGGTTACTGTCCTGATGCCAGCGGTCGGTGTGAGTCCAGCCGTTTCATAGTTAGTGGTATCAATCACCCCATCTGTCAGGAAGGGGATATGTTGATCTGTGTCTGCCGATGCAGACAATGTCAGCATGCTGAGGATAATGATGAACAGCAGTACTGTTTTATTCCTCATCTGATTTATTTGAGATGTTCTTTTATCCATATCATTTGTCCATAATTAGTTGCCTCAGAGGTCCAATGCTCGTTGATGGGCGTGATTAATGATTCCTTTGGTGCGGTGATGAGATTCCAGACAATGTAACTTGTCGTGGGCGGACAGACATTATCGTTATAGCCCCAGGTCATATAGACGGGACAGGTGATGCGACGGGCAAAGTTCACCACATCGTAATAGGCCATCGTCTTAACTTTCTCGGGAGTGAACATGTTGTTCAGACGGTTGAAATGGGGGTAACCGCCAGCACGATGGTCGAGATAACCTGCCATATCGGCGAGGGCTGGGTGATTGGCCACGCATGCTGTTACACGATGGTCAAGGCCTGCGGTGATTAGTGAGAGAGCACCGCCTTGACTGCCACCCTGTACAAAGACATTCCTGCCATCCCAATCCGGGAGTGAGCAGAGATAGTCGAGGGCACGGACACAGGCTACATATACGTGCTTCATGTAATAGTTATCGCGGTTGTCGAGGCCATTGGTGAGATAGCCGTTCTCATAGTCGAAGGCCGATGTGATCTCCTTAAACTGTTCCTCGGTCATCTCAGGATTCAGCCCATGTATCTCCATCTCCAACCGGATGAAACCATTCTTGGCATAGAAGGTGTTGCGCATTGGCTCCTTGATGGTCTTGATGCCGGCACCAGGGGGACAGAGTACGACTGGGTATTTTCCTGTTGTCTTTGGCTTTGTCAGGTAGCCATAAACAGCATGGCGACTGTCAATCTTCAACTTTAGCAGATAGCAGTCGAACTCATCAGTCGTATATTTGTCCACTTTTTCACATTTCACGACTAATTTATCACTATTTACTGCCTTACGGGCAGTTTCGAGATTTGCCTTCCAGAAGGTGTCGAAATCTGACGGGTTTTGAGTATAAGGCTTCAGCTGCTCGGGCGAGAACCCCACCTTGACATGGTGCTGGCTCTTTTTGTCGCCAATGACGGCCGATAGTCGCAGATCGAGGAATCCAGGCTGCTTCATCGTTCCCATATCAATAATTGCCCTACCATTCTTTAACTGCACCTTGCCATTGGCAGTAGCTGGCATCATATCAGGCCCGATTTCATAACTGATCTCAACATCTTGAGGTATGCCATAGAGATAAAGGCCCACCTCAACTTTTGTCTTCTCGCCGATTCGGTATAACCAGTCGGCATGGTCAGGTACTGTTAGCCACAAATAGTCGCTCCGATAGGGATAGTTTTCTGCTATGGAAGATATCAACGAAAAGTAGCATGTGACAAGCAGTATTGTCACTCTCTTTGTCCATTTGAAATCGATTGTCATTATCATTATTTTCTTAGTAGTTTGATAATAAAGGAACGATGCTACAAAGGTACTAAATATAAAAGATAAAGGTGCACTTTCGACTCTAATAATTTGCGTAAACGTTTGCGTAGATGATGCATGCGCTGTTAAAGCGTAGTCTATCTTTTTGGGGCGAGGTATATTATCTATGTTGCAAAGATACGCATGATTTGTTTCATCTGGTCTGGTAGGCCTCTAAAAACTCGCTAAAATATTTGTGATATCAGTAGAAATGCGTAATTTTGCCGTCAAATCAAATAAACAATTAAGATTAAAATGAAGAAAACAGCATTATTATTGTTAGGCTTGCTCACGGCAGGCGTTGCTTTGGCCGACAAACATTGGGTAGGCACATGGGGTACAGCCCCACAATTAGTGGAATCGCATAATAACCCTCCATCGCCAGGTTTGGGCAACAATTCACTCCGCCAGATTGTACAGGTGTCGATAGGTGGTGAGAAGGTGCGCCTGAAACTGACCAACGAGTTCAGTACGGGTGCCACGGAGATCAAGGCTGTGGAGCTGGCTTTAGCCAAGACGGCTGGTAGCAGCAGTGAGATTGATGAGGCCTCGACCGTCAGTCTGACCTTCAACGGGAAGGCTGGTGTGACGATGCCTGCCAAGGGTACGGCAGTGTCGGATCCCGTCAATTTCAAGATCGGTGACCGTCAGAACGTGGCAATCACAATTCATTATGGCTCGGCTTCATCGACGAGTGTGAGCGGACATCCCGGCTCGCGAACCACATCATATCTGAAGGCCGGCAATACCACCGATTTCAGTGGTGCAGTCACCACCGACCACTGGTATAATATCCTGACTTTGGAGGTGGAGGCTCCCGAAAAGGCTGGGGCAGTGGCAATCTTAGGCAACTCGATTACCGACGGACGCGGCTCGACAACCAATCAGCAGAACCGCTGGGCTGATGTGCTCTCACGCCGACTATTGGACAATGAACCGACCAAGCAGGTGGGTGTGCTGAATATGGGTATCGGTGGCAACTGCGTATTAGGCGGCGGCTTAGGTCCTGCTGCAGTGAACCGCTATCCGAGAGATTTGTTTGGTCAGGAAGGCGTGAAGTGGATTATTCTCTTTGAGGCTGTCAATGACCTGGGCGGGTCGCGTAATGGTACTCAGACGGCTAAGAGTATCATCGAAGTATATAAGCAGATTATTCGTGAGGCGCACCAGAAGGGCATCTATGTATTTGGTGCTACCATTACTCCGTTTAAAGGAAATAACTATTACTCTGTAGACCACGAGAACGGACGCAGTGCCCTGAATAAATGGATTCGTACCACGAAGATGCTCGATGGCGTAATCGACTTCGACAAGGCTGTGCGTAATCCTCAGGACACCATCGCCATGCAGTCGCAATTCCTGTTTGAGAACGATTGGCTGCACTTGAATGCCAAGGGATATGAGACAATGGGCGGTTGTATCGACCTGAACCTCTTTACCAAGACCGACCCATTGGCCGCTGATGATGAAGAGGATGAGGCCTATGGCGATGCCTTTTGGATCGAGGCTGAGGATATGCGCAGCAGCACAGTAGGCACAGGCTTTCAACTGGTGTCGGACGGTGCGGCCTCAGGGGGAAAGTATATGAAGACGGTGCAGCAATTTGCGAATCCTGCTCCTGCCGACAGTGCCTATATGCTGACTACTGCCTTTATGGCCAAAACAGCAGGCACCTATTATGTTTATGCGCGGGTATTGTGTCCGACTTGGGATGATGACAGTTATTGGGTGAGCATCGACAGACCGTTGAACGATTATTTCGCCAACGGTCTGCAAACTGACTCGTGGAGCTGGAAGGAACTTTATAATGGCAATCTTTCAGCAGGTCAGCATCAACTGACCATTGCCGGTCGTGAGGATGGTGCCTGCATCGATAAAATCTGCATCACGATGAATTCTGAGGCACCTGCCGGCATGGGAGGATCAACAACGGCTATCAGTCATTTGTTTTCAACGGGGCGTTCTATTGCCTCGGTCGATATCTATACTTTGAATGGGATTCGGATGCGCTCGACCTCTGGTCGTTTGTTGTCGGAGGAAAATATGAAGACACCGGGTGCAGGGCCCTATATTGAAGTCAGTCGCGGAAACAACGGAACCGTACTTTCGCGTAAGGTGATACTGAGATAAACATACAGAATCGGTCAGGTCGGTTTGCGCAGCTATTGCATGCGCTGCAGACCTTCCCAACGGACATTCCATGTGCCATCTTTTGGGAAACCTGGATTGAGAGGCTCCTCACAACCATCCCATCCGGCACACATCATAGCAATAGCGGTGAGCAAGGCCCCATTGCCGGGCAGATAGATACGCAGGCGGTCGGCCGTCTGGAAGTTATGGCCATTTTTCAGGTAGGTATTCTTCTGCGTATCGATCAGTAGAGCCTTTAGGGCGGTCTCCGGTTCACCAAGACGGGCGGCGCACATGGCAATCATACCATAGTCCCAACCCCAGGTGGTTTGCCAGTTCCAGTGCTTCATCACCCAGTCAAGCGTCTGTTTCATCTTCTCCTTATCATATAACAAGGTATACGATGTGCGCGTGCTGGGTAACATGCCACAGGCACCGAGGACGGCAGGATGGTCGTTGCGGATCTTATCGGCAAAAGTCTCTGATTGACGACTGGTGCTCACCATCGTCTTTTCAGAGGCGTGGCTCTTTGGCTTTTCTCCACTCAATTCCACCGTGTCGAAGGGATCGAAACTTTCTAAGTTGTCAGTCGCACCCGAAGGCAGACCGGCGGTATAGATACCCTTCGTCTCAGGTAGTGAGGCGAGTTTGGCGATGATCTTATCCCATTGTGCGTGGCGGGTTTTTCCCTGACGTTCACGCCATTGGTTGGCGACAGAGAGACCATATTGCCAATAGGCGAGTTCGAAGGGCTGGTTAAAGGATATATCCTTGGTCATGCACTCTTGCATGGAGGTGCTTCCCTTCAGATAGAACTGTTGTTTTTTCTCATCAAAACTGACGAAGTCGGCCATGAACTCGGCGGTGGCCTCAACTTGTTCGCCGTATTTCTGCAAGGTCTCTTCCGATGGGTTTACACGATACATCTCTTCAGCCAAGTAGATATAGTGGGGCTGCTGCCAGATGAGGAAAGAGCCGGTATTCGAGGGGGCCTCACCTGCCCAAGGGTCGGTCATCTTCATCCAACGCACGCCTTTGAAGCCCTGACGCTCAGCAATCTTTCTGGCCACGGGGTAGGCGGCGTTATTATACCATTCGAGCATCTGACGGATATTCTCGGGATGATTCCACAGGGCAAAGTCAACGGCATGCCACCAGGTCATTTCCAGATGAGGACGACCAAACCAGGAGTTATAGGTCAGCCCCGTCTCCTGAGGGGGCATGTTGTTAGCACAGTTGATTTGTGTGAGATATTGTGACAAGACAACACGACGCTCCAGTTCCTGGGCTCTGGAATCAGTGCATTGCGAGAAATCAACAATGGCACCCGATTGCCAGAAACGATGCCAATAGCTTTGGGTAGTCTTGTGGTAGTTGCTGTAATCAAAGGGGGAATTTCCAGTTGTTCTCGGATTTTCAGGAGAATACTCTGCAGAGAAAGTGAGGACATCGTCGGTGGTTGAGAGCTCGAAATGATGGCGGTCACACTCCTGAAGAGTGGCATTGCCAGACCAGGTTAGCATCACGTAATATCTGGTGGCATCAAGCGTGCGCTCGATGATGGCCGAATGGGCGTTTTGGGCGATGATGGTCGACTGGTGCTTTTCCGGTTTGCTCCAGTCATTGGCATCATCGGCATGCTTGCCAGTGGGGTAGGAGAAACGAAGGGAGATGGTTGCGCGCTGGTCTTTCAGCAAGTTGCTCTTGACCCTGGCAAACAAGGCATCCTTCTGAGGATGGACACCTGTAGAAACTTCCACGGTCTCACCATCAGCTTTGAAGGACGATTCTATCTCTCCATCCCAGAGAAGAAGCGACTGCTGAGGCTGCTTCAATGCAGTCAGGGGAATGGACTCACCTTTGGAATCCTTAAGGCTCAGACCAATGGTCCCGAGGTTCAAACGGTGGGGATTGACACGGAAATACTCTGTGGCTTTTTTGTGACGACCGTCTTCATTCTTCTTGAATTCTACGGCATAAACCTCCGGGTGTCCATGCCCGAAATCATAAGACTTCTCCGACTCAGAAGGCTGCAGGTTGTTGGTGTTTTCGAATTGGTGCCAGCCCCAGTCGGACATGGCATTCAGGGGCACACCTGCCCCATATTCAAAAGGGTAGCTCTGCAGACCGGTGATATCGACGGTGGTGGCAAAATGCCCATTACCCACGCTGAGTGAAGCCAAAGGGTCGGCCTCTGTAATCAGGGGGTTATGACGCGTCACGACGGCTTGCCTGTCGATAGCAGCCGTCGTGTTCTCTGTGTTATAGCCTAATTTCTCCATTTCAAGCGAGGCCCAGATAAATGGCCCCACGCCCTTGGCATCATTGTCGCGGATGGGTTCCGATAGGTAGTATTGGAAACCTCCATCACGCCGTTTGTTCTCCTTCACACTGCCTTTGGGATTTATTTTCTTCATGGCAGCCTCTACCTCAGGCGTGGCAGCAGGTCCAAGACCGGCTACAGCACAACAGTTAGTGAGTGAGATGGTCTTGTCTTCATTCACACGAATCATATTGTTGATGATACCTTTATAGGCCTTGATGCCTGCGTCGCGGTATTTGGTGCCGAGATAACCCTTGTTGTAGGCCTTCAGAAGCACATAGGCAAACATCGATGTCACTGTTGACTCCAGATAATTACCTTCGCGTTCGGGAGAGTCCATCACCTGATACCAGGTGCCTGTCTTCTTGTCTTGCCACTTGATGATGGCATCGAGGTCCTTCTGCAGCAGGTCGAT
Source organism: Prevotella sp. (assembly GCA_017650905.1). GTDB lineage: Bacteria > Bacteroidota > Bacteroidia > Bacteroidales > Bacteroidaceae > Prevotella. Next base: position 21,979 of record JAGCDZ010000102.1, read on the forward strand.
GACCTCCTGACGACGGGCATAGTCTTCTGGTAGGGCATCAAGTACTTCAATCAGAGCCATTGAGTACCAACCTTGGGCACGTCCCCAACAATGTTGCGATAGCCCCGTCTCCTTGTCAGCCCAGAAGGTATTGCGGGTCTCGTCGTAGGCATGACGGTTAAGCCCGGTCTTGGGATCGAGCGTACGCTCATAGGTAATCTTCAGCTGATTCACCGCATCGTCGTAGATGGCATTGACCGGAGATGCCTTGGAATCCCGGGTATTCCGGGTTTTCTGGGCCTTTTCTGTTATGGGGGCGGTCAGACAACGGAAGGGAAGTCCCATGAAGATACCGTCGAGCCACACCTGATAAGCATAGATGGCCTTGTGCCAGAATACCTTATCGACCTTGGTTCGTGGCTGGTCTTTCAACTGCTTCATCATGGTCTGCATGGCGATAAGGTTCTTCTTCTCAGGATAGAGGTTGTACATACGGGTCACGAAATGACCGGTACGGACATTGTCGAGATTGTAGTCGAGGATATTATAACCCCGGATATCCCCCTTTGCATTGATCATCGTGTCAGTATATTCCTGACAGTACTGACGGATAGCCTCGCCACCATAGGTCAGGTAGGTATCCAACATTCCCTCGAGCTCGATACCCATCACATAACTCCACTTGGGGTGGGTGGAGAAGTCGAGCAGGTAACTCTTCGGCACACGCTTCATCTCACTGTATGTGAGCCACTCACTGTAGTGCTTGTAGGGCATCTCCGTCAAGGCCAGAGACCCATTGACAAAGAGATTCTCAAATTTCACGTTACGTGTCTTGCCGGAAGAGAAATTGCCAGACTGGACACCATTGAACTTACAGTTCTTTACGAAAATGTCGTACACGTATGTATCTTCCTCGAGACCGATAATCTGAACACCGTACTTTGACTTTTCGCTGGTGACATTCTCCATGTAGACATTGCGCACTGTGGGATAGTTTCCACGACAACAAATCTCATTATGCTCGTAATCGAGGTTGATCTTCAGTACCGACTCTTTGCAGACGCCCACCTTCACATCTTTCATGTTGATATTCTCAATAATACCACCTCGACAAGAGTTGGTCTTGATACGCAATACACGCTCAAGTTCGGGAGAGTCCATCACACAGTCGTGGGCATAGACGTTCTTACAACCACCACTGATCTCACTGCCTATCACCACACCACCGTGACCGTTCTTCATTTCACAGTTGCGGATGATGATGTTCTGCGAGGGCATGTTACGCTCACGGCCATCACGGTTTCTGCCGCTCTTGATGGCGATGCAATCGTCACCGGTATTGAAGAAACAATCCTCAATCAGTACACGGTCACAACACTCGGGGTCACAGCCGTCACCATTAGGACCGTCGTTGATCATCTTCACCCGACGAACAGTAATATCTGTAGAGTGCAGGGGATGGATGACCCAGAAGGGAGAACGCAAAAGGGTGACATCCTCCAGCAAAATGCCCTCACACTTGTTGAAGTTGACGAGCTGAGGACGCAGACCATCCTGGGGACCAAAGACGCGCTCAGGACTCCGCTCACCTTTCTCATTATACATGGGGATACCATCCTCACCATTCTTCAAGAGTCTGGCACGGGCACCTTTGTTCTGCGCAGGACCTTCCTTGTAACCGAAACGCGCATTGCCAACCCAGGGCCACCATGTTTCTCTGGAGCCGCCTCCATCGATAGTACCCTTACCGGTAATGGCGATATCCTTGGCCTTGAAGGCATAGACACAGGGAGAGAGGTTAAAGCACTCCAGTCCCTCCCACGAGGTCTCCACGATGGGATAGAGCTCGGGCTCAAAAGCAAATTCCAACACAGCACCTTCCTGTACTTCGAGGTTGACTCCACTCTTCAACTGGATGGCACCCGTCAGAAACTTGCAGCCAGCAGGCACCACCACCTTACCGCCACCTTTCTTTGAACAAAGGTCGATGGCTTTCTGAATGGCCTTCTGGTTCTTCGCAGCTGTCGCGTCGGTCTTTGCGCCGTATTTGGTGATCAGATACGTCTTGTCTGCAAACTGAGGCACACGGATGCTCTGTTCAATCTGCTTGTACTGGGCTTGGTCCCAATTCTGGGCATGGGCCATAGCCGGCATCAGCAGACAGAGCATCAAAATTTGAAATAGTCTCTTCATCATTTGTATTTAGTAATTTAGTTCGTAGTTTCACGATTCGTTTGCAAAGATACGAATAAATCGTGAGACTACGAACTAAAGATGTGTAAAAAATAACGTAAACGTTATCTTTTCAGTGCTTCGAGCAGGTCGTCGAGGGCTTTTTCTGCGTCGCCGTTTGACTCATTCAGAAGGCTGACGAACTTCGAACCGATGATGGCACCAGCGGCATTGTCTTGGGCAGCTTTCAGCGTCTGCGCGTTGGAGATGCCAAAGCCAATCATGCGGGGATTGCGCAGGTTCATGGCATTGATCCTGCGGAAATAGGCCTGCTTCTGGTCATCGAAACTCTTCTGTGTACCGGTGATCGAGGCCGACGATACCATATAGATAAAACCATCGGTATGGTCATCGATGAAACGGATACGCTCCTCGCTGGTCTCCGGCGTGATGAGCATGATGATACGCAGGTCGTATTTGTCAGCGATGGGCTTGACGAGGTTCAGATAGTCGTCGAAGGGCAGGTCGGGGATGATGGCACCACTGACACCTGCTGCGACACAACTCTGGCAGAAGGCCTCAATGCCGTAGTGCAGAATGGGGTTCAGATAACCCATGAGTACCAAAGGAATCTCCACCTGGTCCTTGATGGCCTCCAATTGTGCGAAAAGCTTGCTGAGGGTCATTCCGTTCTTTAGGGCTTTAGTGGCGGCACTCTGAATGACAGGTCCGTCAGCCAGAGGGTCACTGAAAGGAATACCTACTTCCACCATAGCGATACCCTTGCGTTGCATAGCGAGAATCACATCTGCAGTGCCCTCTAATGTGGGACAGCCTGCACAGAAATAGAGCGAAAGGAACTTTTGGTCCTTGCTATTGTCGAAAAGCTGATTAATCTTATTCATATACCTTAATTATTTAATTAACTGTTCCAGAAATGTCTTGAGTCGGTGGATATCCTTGAGGCCAGGGGAGACTTCGAAGCGGGAATTCAAATCGATGCCGATACATTGTGGGTGGTAGAAAGCCTGAATACGCTCTGCATCCTCCGGACCGATACCTCCACTCAGCAGGAAGGGAGTGTTGCCTTGATAGGCGGTTAGCACATCCCAATCGAACTGGATACCATTGCCTCCCACGGAAGGTCCCTTAGTGTCGAAGAGAAAATAGTCCACCTGACCCTCATAGGCCCTGGTCTGTTCCAAATCACTGGCCGTGGCGATGCTGAAGGCCTTAATCAACTGTGGAGGGATAGTGGAAGAACCCTGATTGGTGATGGCCTGACGCAATCGGTTGATGTCGGTCGTCGACTCATGTCCATGCAACTGAATGTAGTCGAGACCATAGAGACGGCTGATACTGACAATCTTCTCTGGGGCCTCGTCGACAAAGACACCCACCCGTTTGATGTTCCGGGGCAGATACTCAGGACGTTCATTGACATAACGGCTCGACTTGGGCCAGAAAATCAGTCCGAGCCAGTTGATATCCAGGGTTGACAGCTCCCGGATATTCGCTGCCTCACGCATGCCACATACCTTGATCATTAATTCTTCACGCTTCATCTTAATCAATTATAGTTGTTGAATAAAGGCTTGTAACGCCTCCCCAGGATGGGTACTCTTCATAAAATGCTCTCCCATCAGGAAACCACGGAAACCTGCCGAACGAAGCTGCTTCACAATCAGAGGGTCGGAAAGCCCACTCTCACTCACTTTCACAGCCTCCTTGGGCAGGTACTCTGCCAGTCGGAAAGACGTCTCGACATCGGTTACAAACGATCCTAAATGACGATTATTGATGCCACAGAGATCGGGTTCCTGTTCGGCATATTCGAGCTCTTCCTGGGCGTGCATCTCCAATAGCACCTCTAAACCCAACTCATGGGCAGTCTGCTGTAGTGACCGACAGTCGGCCTTTGTCAGACATGCAGCAATCAACAGCACAGCAGAGGCGCCACAAAGACGGGCTTGGAACAACTGATACTCGTCGATGACGAAGTTCTTATAGAGGATGGGAATCTTCACACCTTGATAACGGGCGATGCGGATAAACTCATCACAACCCCCGAAATAGTGCTCGTCGGTCAGAATGGAGAGAGCGGCAGCACCATGCTGCTGATAGCTCAGGGGAATCTCTTCGGCCTTGCCTTCTTCCTTGATCCAACCTTTCGAAGGCGACTTACGCTTGAACTCGGCGATAATGCCACTGTCAGATTCGCAGAGGGCCTTTGATATCGAAGGGGCGCTGAAGTCTAAAATGACCTCCACCTGACGATGTAACTGCGAGGGAGGAACCACTTGTTTGAATTGTTCCACTTCCACACGCTTATGCGCCACGATCTCCTGTAAAATATCCTTCATGTTTTATGAGTTCAGTTCTACGAATTTCTTGAAAGTTTTCAGGGCTGCGCCACTGTCGATGCTCTCACGGGCAATTTCGATGCATTCCTCAATACTCTTCTTTCCCTTCTCCAATACTTGAATACCAAAGCCTGCATTGGCCAGTACGATGTTCTTCTGTGCAGGCAAAGCGCGGTTCTCCAAAACGGAGTCGAAGATGGCTGCAGCCTCTTCTTCTGTGGCACCTCCCACCAGTTCCTCTGGCTTGGCGATGGCAAAACCGAGGTCCTGGGGTTTGAAGATACGCTCGTAACTGTTGGTCGTCACTTTGAAATCGCCTGTCAGCGAGATCTCATCGTAGCCGTCAATGGAGTTCACGATGCCATAGTCGATGCCCAACTTCTGATACACACTGTTGTAGAGTCGCATCTGGTCGAGATTGGCCACACCCAACAACTGGCACTTGGGTTGCGAGGGATTGACGATGGGGCCTAAGAGGTTGAAGATAGTGGGGAACTGCAGGGCTTTGCGGATAGGCCCCACAAACTTCATGGCCTTGGCGAACAACTGGGCATGCAGATATACGATACCAGCCTCATCCAGTGAACGGTTCAGTTTGTCGATGTCATCGGTAAATTTGATGCCATGGTGCTGAATGACGTTCGAGGCACCACTGACGGAGGTGGCGGCATAGTTGCCATGCTTGGCTACCTTATAGCCTGCTCCTGCAATCACAAAACATGCGGTGGTTGAAATATTGAAGGTGTTCTTACGATCTCCGCCAGTACCTACTACATCGATATAGCGGTCTGCCTTCAGAATGGCTGATACACCGGTTTCAAGGATGCCATCGCGAAAACCCAGAAGCTCATCGACGGTGACGCCTCTCATCTGCAGACAGGTGAGCAGGGCAGTAATCTGTTCATTGGGATACTCACTGTGGGTGATACCAATCAAAATCGTTTTCATCTCTTCACGAGACAGTTCCTCGTGGTTCAGCAACCTGAAGAGGTAGCTTTTCATTGTCTGTTCCATATCTATAAACTATTAACTTTAAACTATATACTAAAGAAACATCCAGTTTTGTATCATCTTCTTTCCTTCTGGGGTAAGTACGCTCTCTGGATGGAATTGGATGCCTCTCACATTCAGAGTCTTGTGCCGGAGTGCCATAATCTGACCCTCGGGACTCTCGGCGGTCACTTCCAGACACTCAGGCAGACCTTCACGAGACACCACCCATGAGTGATAGCGTCCGATAGTGATTACCCGCTCCAAACCGCTGAAAATGGGGTCGTCGGCGATGATGTGGCAGGGTGTCGCTACCCCGTGGAATACGTCGGAGAGGTTTTCCAACTGTCCACCAAACACCTCACCAATGGCCTGATGGCCTAAGCAGACGCCTAAGATAGGCTTTTTACCGGCATAGGTCCGGATGACATCCAATAGTAATCCTGCCTCAGAAGGGATGCCTGGGCCTGGCGAGAGTACAATCTTATTATATTGCTCCAACTCTTCCAACTTAAACTGGTCATTGCGCAGAACAGTCACCTCTGCTCCCAGTTCTTTGATCAAATGACTCAGGTTGTAGGTAAACGAGTCATAATTGTCTATAATCACTACTTTCATATCCTTACATTTTTTCAGCCATCAATATTGCACGACGCAGGGCACCGAGTTTGTTGTTCACTTCCTGCAGTTCATATTCCACATCACTCTTGGCAACAATACCGCCACCAGCCTGGAACCACAATTCACCATTCCTCGAGACAAACGTACGAATGGTAATGGCCTGGTTCAGCGAACCATCGAGGCCAATCATACCGATACACCCGCCGTAGGCACCACGGTTGTGGGGCTCGTATTCAGAGATCAACTGCATGGCTCTCACCTTGGGCGCACCACTCAGCGTACCTGCCGGGAAGGTGTCGATAAAGGCCTTGATAGGATCTGCACCCTCATCCAACTCGCCACTGACGCGAGAGACAAGATGAATCACGTGACTATAATATTGCAGGTCCTTGTAAAAATCCACCTTCACGTGATGACAATTTCGGCTCAGGTCATTACGGGCCAGGTCTACCAGCATCACATGCTCGGCATTCTCCTTGGGATCATTGCGCAGATATTCAGCACCCTGTTTGTCTGCCTCGATATCACCCGTACGTTTGGTGGTGCCTGCAATGGGATCAATATAAGCCACATATCTCTCACCTCTAACAATCCTACAATGCGTCTCTGGTGAGGAACCGAAGATCCTGAAGCCTCCGAAGTCGAAGTAGAAAAGGTAGGGTGAGGGGTTAATGCTTCTCAGGGCTCGGTAGAGCTTGAAATCGTCGCCCTCATACTTCTGGATAAATCGTCGGCTGAGTACGATTTGGAATACATCACCACGCAGACAATGTTGAATTCCTTTACGGATATTAGCCTTGTGTTCCTCATCGGTCAAGGTACTCGAAACCTCGCCTACAGGATGGAAGTCATAGGCCTTCACGTTGGCTTTGTTCATGGCCTTCAGGATTGTATCTATTTCCTCGGACTCTCCTAAAGTTACCACCTTCAGAGTGTTGTTGTGGTGGTCGAAAACAATGACAGTCTTATATAAGATATATAATAAGTCAGGTGCATCGTTTTTGGCTTGGGTCTCATCCTTGACGGGGATGTTTTCAAAGTATCTGACAGCATTAAATGAAGTATATCCATACAATCCGCAAAACTCTGATTCCGGGCCTTTTACTTTAATACATTGAAGAAGTGCGTTAATAGCCTTGTCAGTCTGGTAATCTGGACTGATTTTCTGCTCCATGACGCTTCCATCAGGATAGCTGACAGTGGCTGTTCCATGACCAACAGCCACGCTGGCGATGGGTTGGATACCGATGAACGATCGGGCATTGCTCCTGTCGTGATAGTCGGAACTCTCCATGAGCGCACTCTGCGGATAGAGGTCTCTCAGTCGCATATAAACCCCCACTGGCGTATACAGATCCGCCAGGATGGTTTGACTCTTGGTGGTATATTCAAATGTCTTCATAATTATCAATTATCAATTGCCAATTATCTATTAGAAATCTCCATATTCTCCCGCCATAGCCTTGTTCTTCAGATAGGTCTCCACATCCTTGTCGCCTCTGCCACTGACTGTGAGCACCACAACATCATCCTTCTTAAAACTGAGCTTCTTCAGGGCTGCAATGGCGTGGGCCGACTCAATGGCAGGGATGATACCTTCCATACGGGTCAGTTCATAACCGCCATAAATGGCTTCATCGTCATTGATGCTCAACACCTGCGTACGACCTTTCTTGGCCATGTTACAATGCATGGGACCCACACCGGGATAGTCCAGACCGGCACTGATGGTGAAGGCCTCCTCAATCTGACCATCCTCGTCCTGCATTACTAGCATCTTGGCACCATGCAGGATGCCGACTGTTCCCTTGTGAATAGTTGCAGCGGTGTGGTTCGTCTCCCAACCATGACCTCCAGCTTCTGCCAAAACAATCTTCACACGCTCATCGTCCATATAATGATAGATGGTACCTGCGGCATTCGAACCTCCGCCGATACAGGCGATGAGGTAGTCGGGATAATCACGGCCTTCTTTCTCTGCCAACTGCCATTTGATTTCCTCGGAGATGACGCTCTGCATTCTGGCTACCAGGTCGGGATAGGGGTGGGGACCCATTGTGGAACCCACGATGTAGAAGGTGTCCTGAGGATGGCAGCACCAGTCTCTGATGGCCTCACTGCAGGCATCACTCAGCGTCATGTTACCCGTCCTTACAGGATGCACCTGGGCACCCAACATCTTCATGCGTTCTACATTGGTGTGTTGGCGCTCTACATCTGTTGCGCCCATAAATACTTCACACTTCAGGTTCATCAACGCACAGACTGTCGCAGTAGCCACACCATGTTGACCGGCACCAGTTTCTGCGATGATACGCGTCTTGCCCATCTGCTTAGCCAGCAGAATCTGACCGATGGTGTTGTTAATTTTGTGGGCACCGGTGTGGTTCAGGTCCTCACGCTTCAGATACAACTTACAGCCATACTGCTCACTCATCCGCTGGGCAAAATACAAGGGAGAGGGACGACCCACATAGTCCTTCAGCAGGGCGTTGTACTCACGCTTGAAGGCATCTGACTCGATGATTGGCAGATAGGCTTCCTGCAGGTCATGCACGCATTTGTAAAGAATCTCCGGTACATACGCACCGCCGAATTCTCCATAAAAACCATTTTCGTCTACTTGATAACTTTTCATCTTTCTATATTTTTTTATTTGTGTTGTTGACGAACTAAAAAAGACTCACCGCTGTCGCGATGAGCCTTTTATATCTTCGTTGAATAACAGATATGGCGATTAGTCTCGCGACGTTTTTGATCTCGAGCACTGCCACCACCAAATGTTAAACAGACAATTCATCATTCTTATTTGTTAAATCTGGGGGCAAAGGTATAGAGATTCTCCCAAACATGCAAATTTTTGACGCGTTTTTTTTAGAAAAACATATAAAAAGTTGGTTTTTATCGACAAAAACATCGAAAAAAGTCACTTTTTTGCCAAAAAACTTGCAAGTTAGATAAATAAACCGTATATTTGCCACCGATAAGATTCTTATCAGCCATTTGCTGATTCACCTTATCTTTTTTATAGAGAGGTTGGTAGCGTCCTGCACCAACCTCCGTTTTTTTTACTATTCACTATCCGTTATTCACTGGTCACTGTATTTCCCAACCTATTGCAGATGCGCCAAGCACTGCAGCACTGGCGCCATCCAGGCCGCTTACCAGGAACTGCGCCTTGTTCTTGAAAATCTTCAGCACATGCTCGTTGTAAGCCTCGCGGATGGGTTTCATGATCAGCTCTCCGGCTTTCACCATACCACCGAAGAAGATAAAGGCCTCAGGACTGCTGAAGGCTGCGAAGTCTGCACAAGCCTCTCCCAACATCTTACCGGTGAACTCGTAGATTTCCTTAGCCAGTTCATCGCCCTTACCTGCTGCGATGGAGACATCCAGACTGGTGATGTCCTCAGGATTCATCTCGCGCAACAGACTCGGACGGGTGGTCTTGGTCAGGAGCTCGCGGGCTGTACGGGCGACACCTGTGGCAGAGCAATAGGCCTCTAAACAACCGGTTCTGCCACAACCGCAAAGACGGCCTTCTTCACCTCTGACCATGGTCACATGACCTAATTCTCCGGCAAAACCGTCATGACCATAAAGCAACTGTCCGTTCACCACGATACCGGAACCAACACCAGTTCCCAATGTGATGACGATGAAGTTCTTCATGCCACGGGCTACACCATAGACCATCTCTCCGATGGCAGCAGCGTTGGCATCGTTGGTCAATGCTACGGGGATATTGTTCAGACGCTCACTGAACAGCTTGGCCAGGGGCACTACCTCATTGTGTGCCCAAGGTAGATTGGGGGCAAACTCAATCGTACCACTATAATAATTGCCATTGGGGGCACCAATACCCATTGCCTTGATCTTCTCTATACCACCTACTTGGTCGATGATGACCTGCAGCGCCTCTACACAGGCATCTACATAGTCTTCCACCTTCTCATAGCCACCGGTCTTGATGGCGGTAGTGGCCTTGATGTCACCACGGGAATCGACAATACCAAAAACGGAGTTCGTACCTCCCAGATCCAAACCGATTACATACGGCTTCATTACATTCTGTTGTTCCATTGTTGTTAATATTTAATTGAATTGTTTATTTAAGTGCAAAATTACACATTTTTTTTAGACATAAGTACATAAGAACGTTTTTTTTTGTTTTTTTTGTTCTTTTGTCTAAAAAAAGTAGTAACTTTGCATACGCAAAGAAAATACAAAGGCTGAATATGAAAAGAAAACGCTGTCTCCCGTGGCTGATTCTCTTATCGATGTCATTGGTGCTTTTCTCCTGTCATGGGGAGATGAAGAGTGGCATAAGGGCCAGTAGAGCCGATAGTATCCTGTTCGATGTGGGTGCTCGGATGGAATACGACAGTATGCTCTTCCTGGCCAACCAATACGAGGAACAAGGTCTCCTCTCCAAGCTTGACGCCAATCGCTGGCGGGGTGTGGCCTATTACCGACAGGGTCATTACCGTATGTCGGAGATTTACTATCGCAAGGCCCTTGAGTGTGAGGTGAAGACCGATGAGGACCAGCTGAGTTATAACAAATGTGCACGTAGACTTTCTGAGCTTCTGCTTGTCAAAGGCGATTATGAGGGCTCCCTGTTGGTGGCCATCCCTGCGGTCAAGAAAATGGATCAGTCGGGCATTGGCTCGGATATCGACTACGCCATCCTCCTGAATAACATCGGTTGTTGTCAGTTGAACCTTGGACAGGACGACGAGGCCAAAGAGAGTTTCCTGACCGCCCGTGAACACTATGCCAACCGTTGGCAGTCGGATTCCACAGGCCGTGGTTTCCATGAGGCGGTGTTGGGTACGGTCTATACCAGTATGGCTTATATTAATACGCGACGCTATGCAGAGTCCATCTATTGGATTGACCGTACAGAGATGTTGCTCGATAAGTATCGTCAGAAACGCGATGCCCGTAAAGAGTATTTCGACGAGTACCAGGGACGTATTGAGATCATGCGTGCAGTGGCCAAGCAGGGATTGGGCAAGACCGACGAGGCTGCGGAGGCTTATCAGGCCTTCCTGAAGACTGATTACGCGAAGACGGGTCCTGGACATATCAATGCCAATGACTACCTTGTGATGGCCAAACGCTATCAGGAAGCTGCCGACAACTACCGTTATCTGGATGGGACGATGGAACACTGGGGCATGGAGGCCTCGCTCGATAATATCCAACTTTATATGCTCCCCAAGTTCTGGGCTAACAAGGAAGCAGGGCATAGGGATTCTGCCAGGGTCGTTGCGGAGAAGATCCTCACTGTGCTCGATTCTGCCATCACAGGTCAGAAAAACAGTGCTACGGCGGAATTGGCCACTATTTATGACACCCAGGGCAAGGAACAGGAGATTCTTCAACAGCAGGCAGACCTCTCCCGACAGCGCATGTGGGCTACGGCAATTTCGCTTTTGTTGATCATCATGTTCCTGATTATCTATTCCTTCCATAAACGCAAGTCCACCCATCGTTTGCGTGCAGCTCACGAGAAACTGCAAGTGGCTTATGACCAACTGGAGGAGGCGACAGCCCATAGGGAGCGTATCGAGAGTGAACTGCGCATCGCCAGGGACATCCAGATGTCGATGGTGCCGAATATCTTCCCCAATCGCGAAGGACTGGACATCTACGCGAAGATAGAACCTGCCAAAGAGGTGGGTGGCGATCTCTATGGCTATCTCCTCATGGGCGATGAGCTCTACTTCTGCTTAGGCGACGTGAGTGGTAAGGGTGTGCCGGCCTCTCTCTTCATGGCTCAGGCAACACGACTCTTCCGGACATTGGCTACACAGCATATGATGCCTGCCGAGATTGCCACGCGAATGAATGCCGCCCTCTCGGAAGACAATGAGCAGGGTATGTTTGTCACGATGTTCATTGGACGTATCGACCTGGCGAAGGGTTCGATGGATTTCTGTAATGCCGGTCATAACCCGCCCTTTATCAGTGATGCCGGTGGAGGCAGGTTCTTGGAAATGCTACCCAATGCACCCATCGGACTCTGGCCAGGACTGGAGTATGATGGCGAGCGGATTGAGAATATCACCGGACAGATGCTGGTGGTCTATACCGATGGTCTCAATGAGGCGGAGAATAGGCAACAGGAGCAGTTGGGTGATGATCGTCTGCTCGATATCCTGGAGACCATGCCTCGTTGCAGTGCCAAGGAGGTGATAGACATGCTCTATGAGGCAGTCCTGCAGCATCGTGATGGCGCAGAGCCGAATGATGACTTGACTATGATGAGTATTCGGGTCGATACGCGGAAAAAAGACTCGGAAAAATAGGTAGTCTCATTTTTTTTATGTAACTTTGCAGCCGCAATGCCGTTTCATGTGCCGATAAACATATTGGATTTCATCTTCAAGGGAATGATGATTGGTGTGATTGCCAGTGCCCCGATGGGTCCTGTCGGTATCCTCTGTGTCCAACGCACACTCAACAAAGGACGTTGGTATGGCTTTGCCACAGGCATTGGTGCGGCGGCCAGTGACATTATCTATGCAGGCTTTGCCGGCTTCGGTATGTCGTTCGTCATGGATCTTATCAACAACGACCAGAATCGGTTCTATCTCCAGATAGCAGGTAGTATCATGTTGCTCTGTTTCGGACTCTATACCTATCGTACTGATCCTACCAGGAAGATGCACCAGTCGGGACAACAGAAGGGTACAATATGGTATAATGCCTGGACAGCCTTCTTGGTCACCTTCTCCAATCCCCTTATTATCTTCCTCTTTCTGGCGACCTTCGCACAATTTGCGTTTGTGCTCCCCAACCATCCCTTTGAGATGCTCGTGGGCTTCGCCAGTATCGTAGGAGGGGCTTTGCTTTGGTGGTGGGGACTTACCTGGCTGGTCGATCAGATCCGCACGAAGTTTGATACCAATGGCATCCGAATCATCAATCAGGTCATTGGCTGTGCTGTGGTCATCGGCTCCATCATCATGCTCCTCGGTACCACCACCAACTTGTTAAGGTTCTAAATTAATTGTCCATTGTAAATTGTCAAATTGTAAATAGTGTTTATTTCTCAAGACTTACGAAAGAAGAATATTGCCGAGTACCTGCTTTATATGTGGCAGGTTGAGGATACTATCAGGGCATTCGACTGCTCGCTTCGTTGCATTCGCGATGAGTGGGTGGCGTGCTTTGACTATACCGACGAACAGAAGGAAGAGGAACTCGACTGGTATGGAAATCTCATCCGTATGATGAATCAGGAGGGCTGTCGTGAAAAGGGACACCTTCAGATCAACCAAGTGACGATGCAGATGCTCATCGAACTGCACAACCAACTCCTTCAGTCAACCAAATTCCCCTTCTATACTGCAGAATATTACAAGGTACTCCCCTTTATCGTGGAACTGCGAAACCGTGGAGCGAACAAGGAGGAGAATGAGATTGAGACTTGTTTCAACTCTCTCTACGGCGTGATGCTCCTGCGCCTGCAGAAAAAAGCAATCTCTCCTGATACCCAACACGCTGTCAAGGAGATTACGACCTTCTTAGGTATGCTTTCTGACTATTATAAAAAGGATAAGGAAGAAGGACTTAAATTTGAGTAGTGAATAGTTATGAACATATTGATCACAGGTTGTAACGGCCAATTGGGAAATGAAATGCAGTTGCTGGAGGAAAGTCACCCCCAGCATACCTATTTTAATACGGATGTGCAGGAACTGGATATCACCGATCAGGAGGCTATCGAGACCTTTATCGAGAACCATCAGATTGACGGCATTGTCAACTGCGCGGCTTATACAGCTGTCGACAAGGCTGAAGACAATGAAGAACTCTGTACCCGACTGAATGCGGAGGCACCTGCTTACTTGGCTGCTGCCATTGGTAAACGTGGCGGATGGATGATACAGATCTCTACCGACTATGTGTTCGATGGCACTCAGCATACCCCTTATACGGAAGAGGCCGATACTTGTCCGAACAGTGTCTATGGCAAGACGAAACTGGTGGGTGAGTTCAATGTGCAGAAGTTCTGTGAGCAGTCGATGATTATCCGGACAGCCTGGCTCTACTCCACCTTTGGCAACAACTTCGTCAAGACAATGATTCGCTTGGGCAAGGAGAAACCGGAACTGGGTGTCATCTTCGATCAGATAGGCACACCCACCTATGCCCGTGATCTGGCTGTAGCCATTTTTGCGGTCATCGAACAGGGTATTGTACCGGGCATCTATCATTTCTCAAACGAGGGTGTCATCTCCTGGTACGATTTCACCAAGGCCATTCATCGGATTGCAGGCATCACCACCTGTCATGTGCGACCTCTTCATACCTCGGAGTATCCCACCCCTGCCAATCGACCCCATTACTCGGTTCTCGACAAGACGAAGATCAAACAGACTTATAACCTCGAGGTGCCCTATTGGGAAGAAAGCCTCGCTGAGTGTATTGCGAAATTATGATAGAAGTTCCGAGCTTGCTCGCCTGAACACCTATAAAAAGAAAGAAATGAGTGAAGAAATAAATAGAAGAAGAACATTCGCGATTATATCGCACCCTGATGCTGGTAAAACCACGCTGACGGAAAAGTTCCTCCTTTTTGGAGGACAGATCCAGGTGGCTGGTGCTGTTAAGAATAACAAGATTAAAAAGACCGCCACCTCCGACTGGATGGACATTGAGAAGCAACGTGGAATCTCGGTCTCCACCTCAGTGATGGAATTTGATTATACGCCAGATGGTAAAGACGTCGAATACAAGGTCAATATCCTTGATACCCCGGGTCACCAGGACTTTGCCGAGGATACTTTCCGAACCCTGACGGCGGTCGACTCTGCCATCATCGTGGTCGATGGTGCGAAGGGTGTGGAGACACAGACGCGTAAACTCATGACGGTCTGTCGTATGCGTAAGACGCCTGTCATCATCTTTATTAATAAGATGGACCGTGAAGGTCGTGATCCCTTTGACCTCCTTGATGAACTCGAACAGGAACTCGAAATCAAGGTGCGTCCTTTGTCCTGGCCCATCAACCAGGGTGCGAAGTTCAAGGGCGTGTATAACATCTACGAACAGAAACTCGATCTTTTTACGCCTGATAAACAGCGTGTGACCGATAAGGTGGAGATTGATATCAACAGTACAGAACTTGATGAGCGTGTGGGTGAGGACAATGCTGCCAAACTGCGCGAGGACCTCGAATTGGTGGATGGCGTCTATCCTGAGTTTGATGTGGAGACCTACCGTTCTGCAGAGGTGGCTCCTGTGTTCTTTGGTTCTGCTCTTAACAACTTTGGTGTGCAGGAGTTGCTGAATTGCTTCGTGGAGATAGCCCCCAGTCCTCGTCCTACCAAGGCAGAGGAACGCGAGGTGGAACCCGAGGAGAAGAAGTTCACGGGCTTTATCTTCAAGATCACCGCGAATATTGACCCGAATCATCGCTCTTGTATTGCTTTCTGCAAGGTGTGCAGTGGTAAGTTCCAGCGCAATCAGCCATATCTTCATGTCCGACAAGGTAAGACCATGCGTTTCACTTCTCCTACGCAGTTTATGGCGCAGCGTAAGTCTACCATCGATGAGGCTTGGCCGGGTGATATCGTGGGACTTCCGGATACAGGTGGAATTTTTAAGATAGGTGATACGCTTACGGAGGGTGAACAACTCCATTTCCGGGGATTGCCTTCTTTCTCGCCAGAACTCTTCAAATACATCGAGAACGACGACCCCATGCGTTCCAAGCAATTGCAGAAGGGTATCGACCAGTTGATGGACGAAGGTGTGGCACAGTTGTTTGTCAACCAGTTCAACAATAGGAAGATTGTCGGTACGGTAGGTCAGTTGCAGTTTGAGGTCATTCAGTATCGTCTGGAGAATGAATATAACGCGAAATGT
This sequence comes from Prevotella sp., assembly GCA_017650905.1. Taxonomy (GTDB): domain Bacteria; phylum Bacteroidota; class Bacteroidia; order Bacteroidales; family Bacteroidaceae; genus Prevotella. The sequence continues at coordinate 37,989 of JAGCDZ010000102.1, forward strand.
CGTTGGGAACCAGTTCATCTCTATAAGGCTTGTTGGATTGAGAGTGATGATGACGCTGAGTTGGAGAATTTCAAGAAGCGTAAGTACCAGTACATGGCCAAGGATAAGGAGGGCCGCGATGTCTTCCTCGCTGATTCCGGTTACGTCCTCTCTATGGCGCAGGAAGACTTTAAGCATATCAAGTTCCACTTCACCAGTGAATTCTAATGACAAGAGAAGAAGATATCAGAAAGGCGGTTGAGACGATGCGGAAGGGTGGGGTGATCCTCTATCCCACAGATACCGTCTGGGGCATTGGTTGTGATGCCACGAATGTAGAGGCTGTGAAACGCGTCTACGAGATCAAGCAGCGTGATGACTCCAAAGCCCTTATCTGCTTGGTCGACAGTGATGCCCGCCTCCAGCGTTATTTCCGCCAGGTCCCGGATGTTGCCTGGCAGCTCATCGACAGTCTGAAAGAGGTTGATGCCAAGCCTACGACCCTCATTCTTGATGGTGCTATCAACTTGGCAGAGAATCTGATTGCTGAGGATGGGAGTATTGGCATCCGGATTACCAATGAGCCTTTCTCCAAAGAACTCTGCTATCGTTTTCAGAAGGCCATTGTCTCCACCTCTGCCAATATCAGTGGGGAACCTGCAGCGCAGAACTACTGCGATATCGATCCGCGTATCTTGGAAGCGGTCGATTATGTTTGTTGGTCTCGTCGTCAGGAGCATAAACCCCATACGCCCTCCAGTATCATCAAACTGAAGGAAAACGGTGAAGTAACTATCATAAGGAAGTGAGAAGTGAATAGTGATGGAGGAAACGGCTACATTTAATAGAGGCCCGAAATGGCTCCAACGCCTACACAATTGGCGGGTGGAGCATGTCAGCGACAAGATGTTTATTCTGGTCCTGGCGCTGCTCGTCGGTTTCTTCGCAGCAGTGGCGGCCTTCTCGCTTCATTGGATGATCAACCAGATTGTGATGTTGCTCACAAGTTCTTTCGAGAAGTCTAGGGCCAACTGGCTCTATCTGGTCTATCCCGTGGTGGGTATCTATCTTACCTCACTCTTTGTCCGTTACATCGTCAAAGACAATATCTCCCATGGCATCACCCGTATTCTCTATGCCATCTCCTCGAATAGGTCCCGTCTGAAGTCTCATAATACTTGGTCTTCAGTCATCGCCTCGGCCATTACCATTGGCTTTGGTGGTTCTGTGGGAGCAGAGGCGCCGATTGTGCTTACAGGCTCGGCCATTGGCTCAAACCTCGGAAAGATCTTCCATCTCGATCGAAAGACGCTGATGACACTCGTGGGCTGTGGTGCTGCAGGCGCCATCGCAGGTATCTTCAAGGCGCCCATTGCAGGACTGGTCTTTACGCTCGAAGTCCTCATGATTGACATGACCATGTCATCACTTCTGCCTATCCTGGTGTCGTGTGTGACAGCCACTTGTTTCACTTATATTTTCAGTGGCGATGCAGCCTTGTTTACTTTCCACCTCGATAGCGAGTGGTCGATACAACGCCTTCCGGCCTGTGTGCTCTTAGGCATCTCCTGCGGACTCATCTCCCTCTATTTCATCCGGATGATGGGTTTTTGCGAAGGAATCTTCGCACGCTATAAGGAGCATCCGCATATTCGTTTGGCTATTGGAGGAACCGTCCTGAGTCTGTTGATTTTCTTGTTTCCTTCTCTCTATGGCGAGGGCTATAGCAGCATCAATCTCCTGCTCAATGGACGGACAGAGGCTGATTGGAACCAGATTCTCAACAATTCACTTTTCTCAGGCCAAGGCAGTCTGTTGTTAGGCTATATCGCCTTGGTATTGCTGACCAAGGTCATTGCCACCTCTGCCACGAATGGGGGAGGGGGTTGTGGTGGTACCTTTGCACCGAGTTTGTTTGTGGGCTGCTTCACAGGATTCCTTTTCTCACGCCTGTGGAACATCCATCAGATAGGCGTCTATATCCCCGAGAAGAACTTCGCCCTGATGGGTATGGCGGGTGTGATGTCCGGCGTGATGCATGCCCCGTTGACGGGTATGTTCCTCATTGCGGAACTTACCGGAGGCTATAGTCTCCTCGTACCGCTGATGATTGTCTCGGTTTGTGCCTATCTCACGATTATCATCTTTGAGCCGCATAGCATCTATGGGGCTCGGTTGGCCAAGGAAGGCAAGTTGATTACCCATCATACGGATCATGCAGTTCTGACATTGATGAACCTGGATTCGGTCATCGAACGGGATTACCTGAGTGTCACGCCTGACATGGAGTTAGGACAGATTGTCCATAAGATCAGTCGGAGCAACTCGTCCGTACTCCCGGTATTGGATCCCTCGGGAGTTCTCCTGGGTGAGGTGGAGATTATGCGCATCCGTAATGTCATGTTCCGGACAGAACTCTACCACCATTTCAAGTCCAGTCAACTGATGGTGGAGCCTAAAGCTACGCTTTCGGAATCCACGCCAATGGCAGATGTCATGCGGACATTCGATCGGACACGTGCTGATTGGCTCCCTGTCCTTGACAAGGATTCCCGTCTTCAGGGATATATCTCCCGCCAGCGGGTTTATACCATGTATCGCAAGATGGTTGCAGATATGTCGGAAGATTAATTTAAAGGGCAAGCCCTTTTAAAACCTGTTATTCCTTACTTTCTCTGGCGCAGAGAAAGAAGCAAAGAGACATCCACCTATCCCAAACCCTTCCCTATATGGAAGGGCTTAACTGAAAATCATGGAAAACCGATGATTTTCAGAGTTTTGGTATGGCTCGCAAGCCTGTGCCCTTCGGGCGAGCCATGGTTTTCTACATCCCTGCTGTCGCCGCCCCTTGCAAAGGGGCTCAACGCCACAAGTACATCAAGGTTCATATGGTATAATGGTGTATAATGTCAATCTGAATAGAAACGATTCATATCAAGGATATCTTCAAAATATCATACGGACGATATTGAGCCCCTTTTCAAGGGGCGGCGTAAGCAGGGATGTAGGAACATATCCCGACCCTTTGATGGGTCGAGGATACCTTAATGAACGAGCGACAGGAGGAGCGGTTAAGTCCCTTGCCAATGATTGGCGAGGGATTTAGGGAGTGGTTCGAAGCCCCTTCTTATGAAGAAGGGGTTGGGGTTGATGGAGAAACCTGCAGGGGAACCCTGCATAAAGGGTAGAGGTGGTGCAGCAATGCTGCAAAAAAAACATTACTTCATTTTCTCAATGGCCTGATTACCATTGAGGAAATCCCTGGAAGACATGCGCTTCTTGCCAGCAAGTTGTATCTCATCGAGCTGGAGGAGCTCACCATTGAGGCAGGCCACATAGAGGGATTTGCCCTCAATAAGGATGGAACCTGGGGCAGCAGAAGAACTACGGGCGGTCTTGCTGGACTGGAAAATCTTCAATACCGTTTCTTTGCCATCAGAAGCAACTAACGTCGTCCAGGCACCAGGAATGGGCGAGAGCCCACGTATGAAATCGTAGATTTGCTTGGCAGATTGTTGCCAATTGATCTCGCAAGTCTCTTTGAAAATCTTCGGGGCGGCCTTTAGTTCACCCTGAAAATCTTCTTGAGGAATGGACTTGGGATGTCCGTCAGAGGCAATGATTGCTTCGATGGTCTCCAGGCAGATTTCTGCCCCAAGATGCATCAGCCCATCATACACATACTCCACATCTGCCGTATCAGGGATATCGAAGGGTTTTTGGAGAATGATGCGGCCAGTATCAATATCATGGTCGAGGAAGAAGGTGGTTACCCCTGTCTTGGTCTCGCCATTGATGATAGCCCAGTTGATAGGAGCAGCCCCACGATACTGAGGCAACAGGGCGGCATGCACATTGAACGTGCCATATTCCGGCATAACCCAGATCACTTCAGGCAGCATTCTAAACGCCACGACGACCTGCAGGTTAGCCTGATAACTGCGCAAGGCCTCTACGAACTCAGGGTCTTTCATCTTCTCAGGCTGTAGCACAGGAAGGCCTTGTGAGAGGGCATACTGCTTCACGGCAGAAGGCTGTAACACACTGCCATGTCGTCCCACAGGTTTGTCAGGTTGTGTCACTACAGCCACCACGTTATATTGATGCTCCACCAGTGCCTGCAGTGTCTCTACTGCAAACTCCGGGGTGCCCATAAATACGATTCTGAGATCTTCTTTCTTCATTTACAGGGCTTTTAAGCACTTGATGGTTCCGAGAGGATCGTTCACCTTGAAGATGTAGCTGCCACTGACAAGGACATCCACACCTGCAGCCACCAAACGAGGAGCTGTTTCTGCTTGGACACCACCGTCCACCTCAATCAGGGTTCCCAGTCCTTTGTCGGTAATCATCTGTTTCAGACGTTTCACTTTGTCGATGGTGTTTTCGATAAATTTCTGTCCCCCGAACCCCGGGTTGACACTCATCAGCAGCACCATCTCCACATCGCCGAGGATGTCCTCTAACACAGAGACTGGTGTCGAGGGATTCAAGGTCACACCCGCTTTCATACCTGCATCGTGGATTTCCTGAATCGTGCGATGCAGATGGACACAGGCCTCGTAATGCACATTCATCATCATCGCGCCCAACTTTGCTGTTCGGGCGATATATCGCTCAGGCGCGTTAATCATATAATGTACGTCGAGTGGTTTCTGACAGGCTTTGGCTACCGCCTCAATCACGGGGAAGCCAAAGGAAATATTGGGGACAAACGACCCGTCCATGATGTCTAAGTGGAGCCAGTCGGCATCACTTTGGTTGATCATGTCGATATCGTGGTCGAGATGCAGGAAATCTGCTGCAAGCAAGGATGGAGAAACGAGCGCCATTTTATTCTAATTGATATTGGATAATTAGTTCAGGCTATAGTTGGGAACCTGAGGGTTGGACACTGGGCGATAGCTGTAGGCTATCTGTCGGATAATCTCTAAAGACAAGGCGCTGGGCTTGAATTCTTCGGGGGTAAAATGCTTCATAGGCGAATTAATATTTTTGATTTCATTTAAAAAACGACGAAATCATTTTTTTATTATGCCATAACAAAAATATTTTTTGCAGGGGGAACCTGCACCCTTTTTCACAACCACCCGCCCCTCCTTGCCTAAGGAGGGTACCTTCCCCCTTCCAAACCTTCCCCCGACATCGGGTGAAGGCTTAACCGCTCCTCCTGTCGCTCGTTCATTAAGGTATCCTCGACCCATCAAAGGGTCGGGATATGTTTCTACATCCCTGCTTAGGCCGCCCCTTGGCAAGGGGCTCAATATCGTCCGTCTGTTATTAACAGGGTATTCCAAATACGAATTGTTTCTATTCAGATTGACATTATATCCCATTATACCATATGAACCATGATGTATTTATGGCGTTGAGCCCCTTTGCAAGGGGCGGCGACAGCAGGGATGTAGGAAACCATGGCTCGCCCGAAGGGCACAGGCTTGCGAGCCATACCAAAACCCTGAAAATCATCGGTTTTCTGTGATTTTCAGTTGCATCCTCCCCATATAGGGGGAGGCCTTGGAGGGGGTGGATGTCTCTTGGTTCGTTCTCTGCGCCAGAGAATGAACAAAAGATACCTGCAGGGGAACCCTGCATAGGTAGGGGTGGTTGAGAAAAAAGGTAATAGGAGCTTGCTCCTTTTAAAACATTACTTTTAAGCTAATTGCAGCTCGATAGAGTGCTCGCGAGAAAGCTTGCGAAGATTAATGAGCGCATAACGCATGCGTCCCAGCGATGTATTGATACTTACCCCCGTAGCCTCAGCAATCTCCTTAAACGACATTTCCTGATAGTACCGCATATACACAACTTCACGCTGTACTTCAGGTAGTGCTTCCATCAACTGCCTGACATCCTTCATCACCTGTTCATTTACCAGGGTACTTTCACGGTCTGTCTCCAATACAGAGTCACCGCGAATATTCCCCAGGTCATTTTCCTTCGGGGCGTCCACGACATGCGAGTTCTTCATGTCACGGAAATGATCGATGATCACATTATGCGCAATCCTCGTTACCCAGAACAGGAACTTGCCCTGATCCTTATACTTACCGTCCCTCAGTTTCATGATGGCCTTGATAAAGGTCTCCTGAAACAGGTCATTAGCCATCTCCTCATTCTTCACCATACAGAAGATGTAGGAGAACAACTTGTTCTGCACACGACTCAATAAGATGTCGAAAGCTTTGTTATTACCATCTGCATAAAGCAATGCCAACTGTTCGTCGGACATTTCTTTCCAAGTACTCATACGTTTCTTAATTAGTATTGAGTAATGCTGTTTCGATAGGCAATAATCGTTTAAAGAGTTATTAATTCGGGGACAAAAGTATATATTTTTCTTCAAACGACCAAAAAAAAAACATAAAATCTCTACAATTTGTCCTTTTTTTAGTACTTTTGCAACATAAATAGAGGAAATATGATGAAACTTTTTGTTCCGGGACGACTTTGTCTCTTTGGCGAACATACCGACTGGGCAGGTCATTATCGTACGATGAATGCCGACATTGCACCGGGTGCTGCCATCGTGACGGGTATTGAACAAGGTATCTATGCTGAAGTTGAAAAGTCCGGCATCTTCGAACTATATAGTGAAGCACCTGAGATTTCTGGTGTCTGGCAGGATTTCTCCTGTCGTATGGATGAGCTTGAACTGAAGCGCATTGCCAAGAGTGGTTCTTTCTTCTGCTATTGTGCGGGTGTGGCTTCTTATATGCTCGAATGGTACAAGGTGGGTGGTGTACGTATCCGTATTAAAGGTATGACGCTTCCCATGAAGAGCGGTCTTTCCAGTTCTGCGGCCATCTGTGTCCTTGTTGCGCGCGCGTTCAATTTATTATATAATCTTAATCTCAACACGCTGGGTGAGATGAATATCGCCTATCTGGGCGAACTGCGTACCTCCAGTCGTTGTGGTCGTCTCGACCAGGCCTGTGCCTTTGGTGTCAAACCCAACCTCATGATCTTCGATGGCGATGAAATCGAGGTGCGCTCTCTCAATGTCAAGAAACATCTCTATTGGGTGTTTGCCGACCTTTGTGCCGAGAAGGATACCATCAAGATTCTCTCTGACCTCAACAAGGCTTATCCTTTCCCCAATACTGAGGCAGAACGTGCGGAACATGAGGCATTGGGTGAGAAGAATCTTGCCTTGGTCAATCGCGCCATCCAGTACATGGCAGATGGTAGGGCAGAGGATCTCGGTCGCTTGATGACCGAGGCAGAAGTACTCTTTAATACCCAGGTGGCACCGATGTCTGAGGCTCTTTATGCCCCTAAACTCCATAAGATACTCGAGGATTCCCATATCCAACCGCTGGTGTGGGGTGGCAAGGGCGTGGGCTCGCATGGCGATGGCTCTGTACAGTTCTTGGCACGCAGTGAAGAGACCCAGCAACAATTGGTCGACTATCTCAACGACCAGGGTATGAAAGCCTATTCCCTCACGCTCAAACCCGTACATACGGTGCGTAAGGCCATCATCCCTGTCGCAGGTTTTGGCACTAGACTATATCCTGCTACCAGGGCCCTGAAAAAGGATTTCTTCCCTATTCCTTGTCCCGATGGGATGGTACGTCCTGTGATTCTCATTCTACTCGAGGAACTCATCCAGAGTGGAATCGAGGAAATCTGTTTGGTGCTTGGTTCTGAGGAGGAGCGCCAACAGTATGCTGACTATTTCGAGCGACCGCTTTCTGACGAACATCTGAACAAACTTAATTCAGAGGCGAAGGAACTTGAGAAACGTATCCTTAATATTGGGAAACACCTTCATTATGTCTACCAGCGTGAGAAACGGGGCTTCGGTCATGCCGTCTATCAGGCGGCCCAGTTTGCAGGCAAAGAACCGGTTCTGTTGCTATTGGGCGATACCCTCTATCGCAGTGACTGCAACAAACCCTGTATTTTGCAGATGGTGGAGGAATATGAAAAATGCAATTCCCTGATGGTTTCCATCCATCCGGTTCCTCTGGCTGATGTCAGTCACTATGGCATTCTCTCTGGCGTCTGGGAAGACAAGGATCACACCGTTCTCAATGTGACGACGATGAACGAAAAACCCAAGGCCAGCTATGCTGAGGAATTCTTGGGCGTACGCGATAAAAATGGTGTGAAAGAATATTACAGTGTCTTCGGTCAGTACATTCTCACCCCGGAAGTTTTTGCACAGCTCCATGATGACATCATGCAAAAAGAGATCGATGGTGATCATGTTAGTGAAATAGAACTCACTTCTGCTCTTGAAGCTGTGCGCCAGCGTTGCGGCATGATGGGTGTGCGTTTGCAGGGACGTATGTATGACATGGGTAATCCCCATGCCCTCGTTCGTGCTGTCCAAGAATTCTCTCAACCCTAAACAATGGAGCAGGTTTGGTTTGCTATAGGCTGTACATCCCCCCGTCACGAGCTCAAGGTTCGTGACGATGCCCGACGCTATGGCCTTTCTTCTTTCGTCCCATTGAAATACGAGGTCAAGAAAGTCAAAGGACGTGAACAGCGTATGCTGGTTCCAGCCATCACGAAACTGATTTTCGTCAAAGGCACATTGGAGGAAGTACAGGACTATCTTGCCCATGCCCATTTCGTGGTCTATATCCAACGTTCCACCTTTTCTAATCATAAAGAATTCCTGACAGTTCCCATGCGGGCCATGGAAGACTTTATTGCAGTCACGGAACATCATGAGGAACATGTCACTTATTTCAATCCGCAGGAAATCCGCCTGAATGTGGGTGACCAGATCCGTGTCAAAGGTGGTCTTTATAATGGTCGTGAGGGTATCATCATGCGCATCAAAGGCAAGCGCAATCGCCATCTCGTAGTCCAGATTCCAGGTATCCTCATTGCAGCCATCGAAATGACGCCTGATATGATTGAAATCCCAGATGCTGAGGAGCCTCAGAAGCCGTCCAAAAATATTGACATAGATAAACGTGCTCTTTTCGACTTGGCACATCGTCTTCTCTTTGAGATTCCTGATAAATACCAGAATGAAAATGAGTATTATCTCCTTCTCTCAGAGTTAAAGCGAACGCAGGCTCGACTGACAACTTTCAAAGGCTATACCCCTGCGACGGAGGCGGAACTTGCTCTTCCCCTCTATATGGCTTCAGTTAAGTTAGATGCTGGCGTCGAAACTGCAGAATCACGCCTTCGCAAAGCCATTTCTTCCCTCAAGGAATCCAGTCTTCTCAAAATCCGTTGTCTACTCTACCTTGCTGTCCTTTCTCATGATGAGGCTCTTTTGCAACAGTTGCAGACCCTCTTCGATATCTGGCTGAAATCTCCACTCTCCCAGAATCAACGCTCTCTCATCGAAGAATATTCTCTTCTGAAGTGATTTTCATCTTTTTATGGTTTTCCCCTTATATTTTATATAAATAATTTGTTTATATCAAAAAAAAAACGTACTTTTGCACGCAAAATATAGGGAATCGATTCCAATTAAGCCCTTGTTTTGATGTATATTTATTGTTGTTTTTTTACTAACGTACTGATAAGCAAACGCTTATATTTATACGTTGGGAAAGGAGATTGTGTTCTTTTGCGAAATTACAAATATTTTTCAATATGAAGAAATACGTTATTTTTTTAGTTATGTTGTTGTCTGCTACGATGACATTTGCTCAGGGAATGAGTGATGCTCAAGTGCTTGATTTTATGATGTCGCGTCATAGGGCAGGTGCCAATCAGAGCCAGATTGTAACAGGTTTGATGCAACGGGGAGTGAAAATCGACCAGATTCGTCGCATGCGTGATGTTTATCAGAACCAAAAGACAGACGAAGGACGCCTTCGCTCGGCAGCTGAAGATCGTGACAATACGCGTCTCAATGCCAATAATGATGGTACAGAGTTCCAGGATTTGAACACAGCCCAGGTGAATACTACTGGTGAGATTCTGGTTGATGCTGATGAAGAGATTGATGATGCCGAACTCGACGTACAATCTGAATCACGTATTGCCGGTGATATCAATGGTAAGCGGATTTTCGGTCATGATATTTTCCGTCGTTCAGGCTTGACATTCGAACCTAATAACAATATCCCTACTCCCCAGGACTATGTGCTGGGTCCTGGTGATGTGCTGGTAGTAGATATTTATGGTGCTTCTCAGAAAGCAATGTCGCTTACTGTCTCTCCAGAAGGTACAATACGTGTTCCCGATGTAGGACCTGTTTCTGTGAGCGGTCTCACAATGGCTGCTGCCCAGTCCCGCTTACGTGCTACTTTGGGTAGTCGTTATCAGAGTAGTAGCTTGAAGTTGTCTGTATCGCAGCATCGCACCATCATGATTAATGTTATGGGTGCCGTCGCACGTCCAGGAACCTATCATCTCAGTTCGTTTGCTACAGTGTTTTATGCCCTTTATCGTGCAGGTGGTATCAGTCAGTTGGGAACCTTGCGTAATATTAAGGTTATCCGTGGCGGCAGGGTCATTTCTCATGTGGATATGTACGACTTTATCCTGACGGGAAAGATGACCGGAAATGTTCGGCTTCATGATGATGATGTCATTCAGGTTGATCCTTATGAGAATGTAGTTGGTATCTCTGGTAATGTTAAACGCCCGATGTTCTATGAAATGAAAACTGGCGAGAGTGTTGCCACGTTGTTGAAATATGCAGGCGGTTTCACAAGTGGGGCTCATAAAAGTTCAATTCGTCTACAGCGTCAATCGGGCGAGCGATATGAAGTTCATAATATTGGTGAGTTTGATTTCTCGACTTTCAAGTTGGAAGATGGTGACGTGTTGACGGTCGATGGCATGATCAACCGTTACGAAAATATGGTTGAGATCAAGGGTGCAGTCTTCCGTCCGGGACAGTTCCAGTTGGGTGGACGGGTGACTACTGTTAGAGGTTTGATTGAGGCTGCTGAAGGCCTTACTGAGGATGCCTTTACCACGCATGCCGTTCTGCATCGTCTCAAGGCCGACCGCTCCTTGGAAGTGGTGCCAGTCGATGTAAAGGGTATCATGGATGGCACCGTGGCCGATGTTCCTTTGCAGAATGAGGATGTGTTGTTTATCATGACGCAGGAAGACTTGCGCCAGGAGCGTACGCTGACCATCACGGGTATGGTGATGAGTCCCGGAACCTATCAGTTTGCCGATAATATGACCATCGAAGACCTGATTGTGATGGCAGGTGGTCTGAGAGACCAGGCCTCATTGGCCAAGGTCGATGTCTCGCGCCGTATTCTCGATCCGCATTCTACTGCAAAATCACGTGAAATTGCCAAGAGTTTCACTTTCGATATCAAGGATGGTCTGGTCATCAACAACGACCGCCATTTCTTGTTAGAACCCTACGATGTAGTACATGTCCGCAGAAGTCCTGCCTTCCATACGGCTCGTAACATCACGGTTACTGGTGAGGTTAACTACGAAGGTGATTTCACATTGGAGAACAAACGTGTACGTCTGAGTGATGCAGTGAAGATGGCAGGAGGTATCACCGAGGATGCTTATTTACGTGGGGCTCGTTTGACGCGTGTTCTCAACGATGAGGAACGTGTCCGCCAGCAGGCGACTCTCAATGCCATTCGCGACTTGTTGACTGATCCAAACGACTCCATCTCCTGGCGTAAGATGGATCTGGCCAACAACTATCCCGTGGGTATTGATCTCGAGGCTGCCGTCAATAATCCCGGCTCTGCTGCAGATATCTTGTTGAGGGAAGGCGATCGGATTTATATTCCAGAGTACAACCCCATAGTCAAGATTTCTGGTGATGTTATGTTCCCCAATACTGTGTTCTATACAGACGGGATGGGATACAAGAAATATGTTCGTCAGGCAGGAGGCTTCGGCCAACGTGCCAAAAAGTCTAAGACTTTCATTGTCTATCAGAACGGTCAGGTTGGAATCGCCAAGAAGGGTGCTAAACCCGAGCCTGGTTGTGAGATTATCGTTCCTTCAAAGAAACGTCGTGATCCCGTCAATATAGCTGGTCTCGTGTCCATGGGAACCAGTCTGACCTCTCTCGCAGCTATGATCATTGCCCTCACTAAACTCTAAACATTATGAACGAAGAATTGGAAAAGAAGAAGTCGGTAGATGAGACTCCTCTCGATTTTGAGAAACTATTTAAGGATCTCCTAAAACACAGGACTCTCTACTATAAAGTTTTACCTATCACCTTTATAGTTTCAGCAATTATAATGTTGAGCATTCCGAACTATTATAAGTGTGAAGTCATGTTGGCGCCTGAACTTTCCCGATCCACCAATAGCAGTTCCTTGCTATCTTTGGCATACAGCTTTGGTGTGAGGATGGGTTCTGGAGCTTCTAGCGGCGAGGCATTGTTCCCGACGCTTTATCCCGACCTTATGAACAACGTTGACTTCAAGGTCTCGCTGTTCCAGGTGCCTGTTACTATTGAGGGTAATAAGAAAGAGGGTATCCCTGACCGCACAATGTCATATTATAACTATTTAAAGGATGAGCAGAAGGGTACTTGGTGGAACGCAGCCATCAATGGCACGTTAAAATGGCTGTATAGCTTGATATGGGAAGCACAGCCTCAGGATTCAACAGTGAATCCTTTTCGCTTGACCAAGGTTCAGGCGAACATAGTGAAAGCGATTGATAAAAGAGTTGTTTGCGATGTTGATCAGAATACACTTGTCATCACGATAACAGTAACTGATCAGAATCCGTTGATCTGTGCCACGATGGCAGATACGGTGAAGACGCGCTTGCAGAACTTCATCACTGATTATCGTACCAGTAAGGCACGGGTTGATCTGGAGTATAACAAAAAACTCTATCAGGAATCGAAAGCCCGCTATGATAAAGCCCGACAGAAATATGCTGAATTTGTGGATGGTAATCAGGATCTGATCCTGCAGACCGTGCGTCAGCGTCAGACCGATTTGGAGAACGAGATGCAATTGCAATACAATACATACACAACGGTGGCTGCACAATTACAGGCTGCCGAGGCCAGGGTTCAGGAAGAGAGACCTGCGTTTACTACCCTCCAGTCTGCCACCGTTCCTCTCAAGAGGTCTGGTCCTGCTCGTACCAAGTGGTGCCTCATATATCTCTTCCTCGCCTTCCTCGCCACTACGACTTATATCTTTTATAAAGAGGATGACCTCAAGCCATTGCTCGGACTGAGTTAAAAAACGTGAATTCTTTGGTCTTTTGGAAAAGACTTCTTATCTTTGCCCCGTCAAAGTGACACAGTTAACAAGAAGTCTTACTATCAAAGACCAAAAAATGAAAAAGTTAAATTTTAATTTTGCAGCCCTTTGTGGCTCAGCCCTTTTGTTGGGCACAATGGTATCCCTCAGCAGCTGTTCCGACGCTGAGGAAGTGTTAAACCCCTTAAACCTGTCAACTGGCCCTTCTGCCCCAGTCAGTGTGTATGTTAGTGATTTCTCCATCTCCACGGAAGATTTCGCCGATTCACATACACGAGCTGTTGAAAATCCCGCAGATTATTCTGAGGTCGTGGCTCTCACGTTGGCCTTCTACTCTGGCACTACCGAGGTCTACTCGGCTACACAAATGAAGGACACAGCTGATAGTTTTGGTGAATTTAGTCTCACACTGCCTTTGGGCAGTTACACGATGGTAGTCATTGCCCGTGATAGTCTTGCGGGCGATACTTTTACACTCACTAGTCCTGCAGAAGCAGGATTTACAAGTGAGAAGGTACGTGAGACTTTTAGTGCTACGCAGGCAGTATCAATTACAAGCACTGCAGCACAGGATCTGTCAATTACGCTCAATCGTGTTGTGACCAATCTTTTAATCGAGTCTTCAGATGCACGTATTGAAGGCGTTTCCAAGATTAGGACAACGTATGGCGCTGGTAGCAAGAGCTTTAGTCCATCAACAGGTTTGGCAGTAGGTAATAATGGTTTTGCAATGACTAATTCACCGAAAGCGGCAGTAGGAGCATCTGCACGTGTCAGTAGTTTTGCTTTCCTGGCTACCGATGAGCAGACGATGGACATCACCATCGAGGTTTTGGATGCCAGTGATCAAGTGCTTTTCACCAAGGTGGTGAACGACGTACCTTTCAAGCGTAATCGCAAAACGCTCCTTCGTGGTCCTCTTTTTACAGCTGGTGCTACCAGTACCTTCACTATTGAAACCGCCTGGCTCGACGACCTCATGGTCACTTTCTAAAAGTTTTGGGGGGACGGCGAATTATCTCCGTCCCTTTAAACATCTTACTTTATCACTCTTTTTCCTTCCTGATTTTTGATGAGCAAGAATTCCGAAAATAATAAGCGCATCGCCAAGAATACTCTGATGTTATATTTCAGAATGTTCATCACCACGATTGTTGGGTTGTATACCAGTAGGGTAGTGTTGAATACGCTTGGCGTAACAGATTTTGGTATTTATAACGTTGTGGGTGGTATCATTACAATGGCATCATTCTTTAATTCTGCAATGGTGGCTGCATCTCAGCGCTTTCTTTCGTTTGAGCTCGGTAGAAATGATTATGATAGATTGAAAAGGGTGTTCTGTACAACGATAAATATACATGCAACGATATGCTTGGTCGCATTAGTTCTTGCCGAGACCATTGGATTGTGGTTTGTCAATGCGAAACTCGTGATTCCTGAGGATCGTATGATTGCAGCCAATTGGGTTTATCAGGCGTCTATATTGACATTTATAATTAAAGTAATGAGTGTACCATATAATTCGGCTATTGTTGCTCATGAAAAGATGTCGGCTTTTGCATATATCAGTATACTCGATGTTGTTTTACAACTGCTGATTGTTTACCTGCTCGTAGTGTTTCCGTTTGACAAGTTGATTGTTTACAGCATTCTTATGGTATGTGTCGTGTCGCTGATCCGTGTGTGCTATACTATTTATTGCAAACGTCACTTTTCTGAGTGTACCTACCATTTTTTCTTCGACAAGCCATTGTTTTTTGAGATATTCTCATTTGCAGGATGGAGCATCATCGGCAATTTGGGCTTTTCATTTAAGAATCAGTTATCCAATATTATTCTCAATCTGTTTTTCGGTCCATCGGTAAATGCCGCAAGGGGTGTGGCCATGCAGGTCTCTTCGCACGTGAAAACCTTTGCCCACAGTTTCACGATGGCCTTAAATCCCCAGATTACCAAGCAATATGCAGCTGGCAACTTGGAAGTAAGCCGTATATTAGTATATGCTGGTAGCCGATACACTTTCTATCTTCTGACACTGATTTCTATACCGGTTATCATAAATATCAACTATATCTTGAAACTTTGGCTTGGTGTCGTTCCGGAATTTACAGCTCAATTTGTCATATTCACCATTCTGACATCGCTGCTTTATGCGTTGTCAGAATGTGTAACAAAAGCCATCCAGGCTACAGGTCGTATTAAATGGTTCCAGATAGGCGTTAGTATTATCATGCTCAGTGAACTACCAATAGCATGGGTGTTGCTTGAAATGGGATACCCTCCTTATGCTGCAATGTGGCCATCCCTGCTTACCTATTCCGTGGCTTTATTTTTTCGTTTCTGGCTGATTAACCGATATGTCGAGGGTTACCGTTTCATGGAGTATTTCATTCATGTGGTGCTACGCTGCATCGTTGTGTTTGTATTGTCCTACGGATTGAGCCATGTGATGTCTATGTCTCTCCATCCCACATTTTTAGGATTTATAGAGTCAACTATTCTATGTGTGATTGTCTCAACGGTAGTTATCATACTGTTAGGCATGGAAAAAGGGGAAAGAAACTTTGTTATAAATAAAGTGAGATCTATTGTTAATAAAAGGCTTCATTCATAGTAGTTCTGTCATGAGTTCAAATAACACAATTGTTAGGCAGAGCAATTTTGAGCTGCTAAGATTGGTGTCGATGTTTTTCATCGTGCTTTACCATCTGCTTCGTTTCTTCGTTGTTCAGATGGATGATGCTATCATCTACAAGGCTATGTATCTGCCTTTGCATGTGGCTGTTATATGTTTTGTTCTTATTTCAGGTTATTTTCATATCAAGCCTTCTTTTAGAGGGGCTGTGAAATTACTTGCTCCATTGGTTATCTTCTATCTCCCCTTAACTTTGTGGGAATACTACCATGGCGTGGGTGGGGTAAAAACACTTTTAATATTCTCTAAATCTCCATATTGGTTCATACGTGCCTATTTCTACCTGTTTTTGATTTCACCGATGTTGAATTGTTACCTAACTAACAATAAGCGGCGGTTACAGATGTTGTTGGTTTTGGGATTCATTGCAGTCTATATGGGTTGTGTGCATGAACCATCATTAAAGGATGGTAAGAATATGGCTCTATTTATGTTTGTCTATGTTTTAGGAGACTGTTTAAATGCATTCAAATCAAAATATGAAAGATGGAGCCTGACATGGATAATTCTTGCCTACCTTATCATAAACGTACTGGAGGTTGTTTGTTATGTATCTTTCCATCACTCTCTATTAGGAAAGGTTGTTTGGGTGATTGGCTACCCGTATTGCTCTCCATTATTGATAATGAATGCGGTGCTGTTGTTTGTGATATTCAGTAAGTTCAATTTCCGGTCAAAGGTCGTGAATTGGCTCAGTTTATCTGTATTCTCAGTTTATGTTTTACACCATCAGCATTTCATCCTCTATTCATTGATAGGTCCTTGTGTTCTTTATATCTACACGGTTTCACATGACCCATTGATTCTTATGACTCTTTTGGGCGGTCTTACTATACTTATCATGTTTGTATGTATGGTAATCGACAAATTGTGTTCTCCTCTATGGCATTTCCTTTCTGATAATGCCAATAAGTTAGAGTCTCGAATCAGATGTCGTTTGAATCAAACCCCAAATCAAAGTAGTTTAGAATGATTTATTTTGTTGTCATTTTATTACTTTTGTTTCTTTCTTTCCGTTATGATATTAACGAAAAGACATATGGCCGTAACCATTGGTATATGGCGGTTTTGATTTTGTTTATACTGATAAGTGGACTCCGATATCGTGTTGGTATTGATACGGTTGGTTATATCAGGTCTTACTATTATAGCACTCCAACTGTTTTTAGTTTTTTCTCCGCTGGGTATACTATAGGTGATAAACCTTTGTGGAAACTACTGAATTCAATCTGCTATACGTTTGGTGCGAGGTTTTATATCGTGCAATTAATCACAGCTGCATTTTGCAATGTTTTGGTTTTTAAATATATCAAGAAGCATAGCGACTATATTTTTACATGTCTGTTTTTTTATTTCATCTATTTGTATCCAGCTTATAATTTCGAAACAATGAAGGCTTTTTATGCTATTGTTTTGAGTTTGTATGGAAATGATTGTTTTTTGGAAAAGAAATGGATTAAAGGTTATTCCTTTTATATCATAGCAGCCTTGTTTCACACTTCTACAATCGCTCTTTTCATTGTTCCATTGCTACTCTTCTTACGTATGAATCGGATAGGATTATTCATATTATTACTCGCATTTGTGGCTGGATATATTCTTCAGAAGAATCTGGGCGATTATTTCGTGCTTTTAGATTTTATAGATGACGAATCGATTTCTGATAAACTGGAAGATTATGCAGAATCAGATAGATATGGAACGGGACGTGGATTGTTATATATTGTAGGTAAGTTACTCCCCTTGCTTTTGTTTTCTTTCATATCCTTCAAGAAGGTGCAAAAGAATAATGGCTCGTCTCGGTTATTGGAACTGGAACCATTCCTGATGATGGGTATGCTATTTGTTGTACTCATGTCAAATATCTATATTTTTTATAGATTCACTCAGTTCTTTGGAATATATTTCGTTATCTTTTTCGCGCAATTGTTTGTCGACTTATGCAAAAGCAGGAAATTTAGCAAAGGTGTTAGTTATGCCCGGGCATTTTTGCTTTTTTCACCATTATTATTTGCTATTCTCATCCGATATAGAGTATCATATGTAAAGTATGTTCCATATTCTTCTGTGATTGAAAAAAATATAAGTAAGGAAAGAGAAAAACTCTTTGATAATAGAGAGAATGGTACTGTACGATTAGATCAATATTAGTCCTCTAAGTTATTAATAGATGAAACCCATGATAAATTATTCTTTTGTCATTCCCCACCACAATACTCCGGATTTATTACAGCGCCTCATTGATTCTATACCTCAACGTGAGGATATAGAAATAATAGTTGTGGATGACAATAGTGATGAAGGTAAAAAAGCCTCAGTTTGTCGCTCGGATGTTAAAACGATATTTATCGACAAAGATCATACCCGTGGTGCTGGAAAAGCTCGAAATGTCGGTATGGATGCAGCAACAGGTAAGTGGTTGTTGTTTGCAGACTCTGATGATTTCTATAATCCTGGATTTATTGAAGTCTTGGATGAGTATAAGAATGATGATATCGACATTCTCTTTTTTAACATAGATTCTGTTGATACGCTGACTTTAAAGCCAGATGGTTTTAATCGTGCATGGTATCAACAGATGTGTGTTGAGAAATACGACGGATCGGCAGATAGTAAAAACCGTATGTTATACTTCCGATATGCACCATGGTGTAAAATGTTAAATCATGAATTTGTCAGGCATTATGGTTTCAGATATGAGGAGATTTCTGTTTTTAATGACTCCTTTTTTGCACTTCAGACAAGCCATTTTGCCAAGAAATGGAAAGTCGATACACGGAAATTATATACAGTCACTTTCCGTATAGGTAGTATAACATTCAGCCGTGTATCTAAGCAAAAGATCGCAGATAGCATGGTTACATACAGACGTAGGGCAAAATTATATGAGTATATAGGTCACCCGGAATGGAATGTAAAATGTTATAAAGGGAAATATTATCAGTCGTGTTGGAAGTATATGTATAAGTTGGCAATAATACGTCATTTACCAATGTCAGCTCTTCGGGCCTTTTTTTATTATGTGACTCATAGACAGGAAATTAGAAATAAATCAAATTACTATGTTGAAGTGTTTGAAGCATTGAAACAAAAGGATTTAGTATAGTATAGTAAATAGGTTTACGAAAATACAAATAAAAGATAGATTATGCAAGAAACAAGAGATTTTTTGAAGCATATTGGTTTGCCTGAGGGAGACCTCTATGCATTACCGACATCGGAGAAAAGATTTGAAGATGGTGGACAGTATCGTTTTGAAGTGCCTGGTATTCAGGGACCTGGTCCGATGAAGGCCCTGTTGGAGGCTTTGGACAACTATGGCATTCAAATTCATCGTGTCACTCAGACACAGGGTATCATGCGACTGCTTGACTCTGAGATTGAGCAGATGCTGGAGTATGCGCGTCAGTGGAACGTGGAACTGTTGCTGGCAACAGGTCCGCGTGCTACCATCGATACGAGTGCTTCGGTGAATACGCCTGAAGGTGTGCGTATGGGTTACCGTCTGAGAGGTCAGGAACAGATTGTACGTGCAGTGGAGGATATCCGAAGGGCTGCCAAGATTGGTGTACGTTCATTCATGGTTTATGACGAAGGCCAGTTGTGGCTGATGAATAAGATGCGTCAGGAGGGTTTCCTGCCGAAGGATGTCAAGTTCAAGGTGAGCGCGCATACAGGCCATGGTAATCCTTGTTCTGCAAAGATGCTGCAGGAGATCGGTGCCAACTCGTTCAACCCCGTGCGTGATATTCAGTTGCAGATGCTTTCTGCCATTCGTGCAGCCATAGATATCCCCATTGATATCCATACGGAGAACCCGAAGTCTACGGGTGGTTTCATCCGTCATTATGAGGTTCCGGAGTTTATCCGGGTGGCAGCGCCCATTTATCTGAAGACAGGCGGCAGTGTTGCTGCAACACACAGCTGGGATACAACAGAGGCTGATGCTAAGAAACGTGCAAAGCAGGTGGCTTTGGTTAAGAGAGTGATTGATGAGTATTATCCAGATGCAGTGGTGTCACCGAAGAAATAGATGATTAACTCACAAAGATAGAACAGATTTTAAAATGAGACAGCATAGTTATAATAAAGATTTTAAGTTTGTTAAAGAACCGATTGAGTTTAATAAATATACTGAGCGAGATATACTTCAGTATTGCCTTGGTGCTACGCTCTATATGCCTGGCACCAAGGATATTAGGGAGAAAATTGTGAAACACGAACTCCCTGTAACATCGTTTGTGATGTGTTGTGAGGATGCCATCAAGGAGGAGGATTTGCCCAAGGCAGAGCAGAATATTCTTGATACGATGGATTTCTTTGCCGATGAGATTGAGGCAGGTAGACTGACGCACGATGATATCCCCCTGATTTTTGTACGCGTTCGGAATCCGGAGCAATTTAAGAGCTTTGCGGCTCGTATTACCCAAAAACAGGCTTCTGTCCTGACTGGTTTTAACTTCCCGAAGTTCAACAGCAAGAATGCCCTCGGGGTGCTGCGTACATTGGTGGAGGTTAACAGTCGACTTGGCGTCATTCTCTATGGTATGCCGATTCTGGAAGGTCCTGAAGTGGCCTTCGTAGAGGCTCGAAATCAGGAACTGTTGTTGCTACGTAATATCCTCGAACCCTATAAGGATTTGATCTTGAATATCCGTGTGGGTGGTACAGACATGTCATCATTGTTTGGCGTGCGCCGTGGTATTAATTCAACCGTCTTTGATATCATGCCTGTTCGTGATGCCCTTTCTGACATTGTGAATTTCTTCAACCGCTACTGCGACTATTGCATCTCTGCAGCAGTGTGGGAGTATTTCCGCGCCTATAATGATGATGATATTGACGAACTTATCAAGCGAAATTTCCACAATGCGCTCGTAAAAGGGCAAGATATCGTGAATCCTGCTATCGACGGTCTGTTGAAGGAGGTGATGATCGACCGTGCCAACGGTTTCGTGGGTAAGACCATCATTCATCCTACGCATGCCAAGTTTGTGAACGCTATGTTTACAGTGGTTGAAGAGGAGTATAATGATGCAGTGCAGATTCTGAATACTTCAGGTGGTGTCATAAAGAGCGAGGGTGGTGGTAAGATGAATGAGATTGGTCCTCATCACCGCTGGGCAGAGAAGATTGTGAAACGAGCCGAGGTCTATGGTGTGGTGAAGACGGAAGATGATGTGCTAAATCTTGTTTTGGGATGAAAATAGTACTTGGTACGATGAATTTTGGGCCTCAGCTGGACGAGGCTGCGAGTCGGGAGATGGTGACGGCCTTCCTGACGACTGGAAATCGTGAACTGGATACAGCTTACGTCTATAACGGTGGTTCCACGGAGACCATTCTTGGAGCAATCCTTCCCTCACTGCCTGAGAGTAGTTTTGAGATTGCCACGAAGGTACATCCACGTATTACGGGAAGACTTGATCGTGAGACCATTATGATGGAGTTGGGTGAGTCACTCCAGCGTATGAAGCGCGATAGGGTTGATCTGCTGTATTTCCATTTTCCTGATGGAAAGACACCTGTTGAAGAAGCTTTGGAAACAGTGGCAGAACTACATCAGAAAGGCGTCATAAGGGAACTTGGATTAAGCAACTACCCCGCATGGCAGGTTGTCGATATAGCTTATAAATGTGATACGATCGGATGCCCCCGCCCAACCGTTTACCAAGGTATGTATAATGCCTTGTGTCGCAATGTGGAGCCTGAGTTGTTTCCTGCCATCCGCTCTTTGGGTATGCGTTTTTATGCGTTCAATCCTTTGGCAGGTGGCATGCTCACTGGCAAGCATCTCCATTTTGAGGATACGCCGGAGCCAGGTCGTTTTGCTCGCCTGGAGAGTTATCGCAAACGTTATTGGAAACAGAGCTATTTTGACGCTGTGGATGAAATCCGCAAAGCATGCGAGGCAGAAAACATCCCCATGGCTGAGGCTGGCTATCGATGGCTGTGCTACCATAGCATGATGGATGCTGCTAAAGATGACGGCATCCTTCTTGGCGCCTCCCGTCAGGAGCAGATGACGCAGAATATGGCTGCAACCACAAAAGGTCCGCTTCCACAGTCTGTCCTCGATGCGATGGATGCTGCTTGGGAGATGGCCAGACCCGATAGCCCTGCCTATTATAAGTTCATATAATATAGCATGAATCTTACTGACCGGTTGATGGATCTCGTATTTGGTATAAGATACGAGGATATTACAGATAATGCCTTAGAGAAACTAAGGGTGTGTCTGACAGACACTTTGGGTGTTACTTTGGCAGGCGCAGCTGACTTGAAGGTGAAGGAGGAAAGGCTCCTGAACCTTATTGATGACGGCTCTCAGGTGGTGGCACCTGTCGGTATGTCGCAAAAGACCTCTTTGGCTCATGCCATTCTTGTGAACGGTCTGAGTGCACACTTCTTGGAACTTGACGATGGCGTGCGCTATGGTGTCATTCATCCCAGTGCCCCGTTGTTCGCTGCCCTGATTCCCATCGCAACAGTAAAGGGTGTTTCCTGGGAGCAGTTCGTACTCGGTGCCATCTGCGGTTATGAAACTTCCATTCGCCTGGCAAGTGCCATGCAGCCCTCCCATTATTCACGTGGCTATCACCCCACGGCAACGTGTTGCACCTTGGGTGTGGCTGTGGGTATAGCAGTGATGCTGGGATATAGTAAAGCTGAAGTGAAGGATGCCTTTAGTGCGGCCAGTATTTCTGCGGCAGGATCCCTGAAGGTATTAGAGAATGTGTCAGAACTGAAGCCCTATAACTGTGCCAAGGCCTCATTGATGGGCTATTTTGCAGCCATGATGGCTAAGGCTGGTTTTAAGGGGCCTGAGGATCCGCTTTCGGGTGAGACGGGCTTCTTGAACATGATGTCTGATGCCTGCGACGAGGACAGATTATTAGCCTGGGATGGCGCGTATGCCATCGAAAAGGTGTATCTGAAACCATACGCCTCCTGTCGTCATACCCATCCTGAGATTGAGGCTGCTTTCGTCATTCGACAGAAAGATGGCTTTGATGCCAAGGAAATCAATGCGATTCGGGTGAAGACTTATAAGGGAGTGATCGGCAAGCACGACTTCAATACGGTCTATGGTGAGTCGTCGGCAAGGATGAGCATCCCCTACAGTCTGGCTGTGGCATTGGTGACTGGTAAGGCTGGTATTGCGGAATTTACAGAAGAGTATATCAAGGATCCTCTGATACAGCGATTAACAAAGTTGGCTGTTATCGAGGGTGATGAGGAACTGTCAAGGCTCGTGCCCGACAAGCGTGTAGCCATTGTGACTGTGGAACAGACCGATGGCAAATCTTTTGTGAACAGAGTGGAATACCCCAAGGGAGAGCCGGAGAATCCTTTGAGTGAGGACGAACTGTTGGCAAAGTTCCTTTCTATGACAGAACATGCCGGCATGAATAGGGAACAGGCCCTACAGTTGTTCCAGACGGTGATGAATGAGAATATAGATTTCAGAAAACTGAGATATGATTAATCAAGAACAGTATTTCAAATGGTTTCGTCTCTTATTGCGCTATGCTTTATGGGGAAATGAAGTGGATGACATGCCTCAGCAATTGTCGCATGATCAATATCAGGCCTTGAAGGCATTGTCAGAGGAGCAGACGGCAAAAGGCCATATCTCTCAGGCATTAGTAGATAAAAAAGTAAAGTTAGGTATAGAGGATATTGCAGATGTCCTTTCGTCTATTCAGGAAATCAGGCAATTAAACCAGAAACTGAACCCTGCGGTCATCAATCTTTGCCGGATGATGGAGAAACAGGGGGTACGTATCCTCATCTTGAAAGGCCAGACTTACGCTCCCTTCTATCCTGACGCTTCCCTACGGCAATGTGGGGATATCGATTTTGTCTGCCATCCTGATGACATCGAAAAGGCGGTCTCTTTTCTGAAATATGATCTTGGCTTGCCCCTTTCCGGTAAAAGTTCCAACAAGCATGCAAGTTTTAGAATGGATGGGATCAAATATGAGATTCACCGGAAGATTACAAACTTTGCATACCTCCCCAGTCATTATTACTGCGAAAAGGTTTTTATGCAGGAGGTATGGAACCATCCTTATACAATCGATGTAGATGGTTATGCTGTGCCCGTCATGGCTCCAACCTATAATGCGGTCTATGTTTTTGAACATATTTTCTTACATCTTATATCTGATGGCATAGGACTTCGTCAGTTTTGTGACTGGGCGATGTTGCTCCGTTATTATCGGGATGAAATCGATCGCTCACTGCTCATTAAACACCTAAAAGGTGTCAGGCTTTATAAGGCTTATCGTAGAATGGGTTCCGTATTGGTTGACTACTTAGGATTGCCTGAAGAGGAATTCCCGCTGACTATTCAGGAAGACGACCGACGCTTTTCAGACAAAATATTGAACAATATATTCCATCGTGGTAACTTTGGACATAATCTGAAATACAGTCGTCGTCGTGGTCCTATACATGCGATGGAACATTTAAAAAGAGTCTATAATCAAGTCTTGTTATATTACAGATGTGCCCCGACAGAGGTGTTATGGAGGATTCCACACATGTTCATTTGGTGGATAAAACGTATTGTCAGGGCGATCATCCCTTGCAAGTCGATACAGTCGGTATTCAAAAGAGTATAACGGATGAGACGTTTTCTGGTTTCCTTAAGTGGCCTTATCTTGGCTACACTGCTGAGTTGTGGTCAGAATTATAAGAATAACAGCAAGGCATCCGTACTGAAAGAAGAAATCAGTTTAGGCGCTTGGAATGCTGTCAGGAAGGCGCATCAGATGACTGATTTACCCATCTGTGCGCATGCAACATTGTGTGTTAACAAATACAAGACATATTCTCCAGGGAAGGAAGATAAGGGCTTGATTTATTCCTCTACGAGAGAAATCAACACGTCTGTAGGTCAGGATGTCAGTTTCCATACCTTTATGACGGCGCTGCATAATCCCAAAAGCTTATTATACTCGGAAAAGATCAATCAGTCCCCCTATCATGGCACGAATTGCCGTGCATATTATGGCACGGTATGTAGTGGATTGGTCACTTATGCCTTAGGTCTCAAAATTACACTGCGTACGGCAGATATCCCTTCTGCCGATTATTTTGAATTGGTGAAAGACCAGAGTGCGAATGGTGTACAGGTTGCGGATGTGCTTTGGAACAAAGGACATGTCATGTTAGTGACCGCTGTCGAAAGAAAATCTGATGGTCGGATTGGGAAAATTGAATATTGTGAGTCGGTAGAAACTGGTGCCAGACGGCGCGTGTTGGATGATGGAGCCGCATTCAACAAGTTTCTGGTACGTCGTAAACTGAAGATATATCGCTATAAGGAATTATATAAGAATGTGGATTATACACCGGTTAACGAGTTTGTGGCTGTTGATGGAGAGCGTAAGATTCCATTCAAATATAATGATGACATTTGCACAAACAAGGGCGATAAAGCCTGTTATATTACGGGTGAGAAGGTCGTGCTTAATGTGTTTGGCTCTTATCGGAAAGTGGAAATCTATAAGGATTCCACATTGTATAAGATGGTTGATGTCGACAAGAATAACGATGTCATATTGTCTGATCTCCCCTATGGCGACTACCAGGCAAGGGCTGTCGATGGCAGTTCAAGAAGTGACTATACCAGATGGAAGGTCATTGATGTGAACGTCATGGTCGACAGGGATAAGAACAGAATTTATTTCAGTTCTGCCAATGCGACACCAGTCTATTATGAATTCTCAGATATAGCAGGAAACAGACCTGTTAATAAGGTGGTCCATATTTATGCCGCTGAATTTACGGAGGAACAGTTGAAGAACGGCTATGCGACGGTGGTGGCTCCTAGCAAACCTACCGGTAAAAAGACGGGCAATCCTTACGTAAAAGTGCATTTTGAGTGTGATTATGGCATGGTCATTAACAAACCGTTAAATTGGTTCAAATAAAGATGAAGAACTTAACAACGCCTCTAAGTGAGGAGGCTATCAGCCAACTGAACGTTGGAGATGTAGTAAGCATATCCGGCTACATCTATTGTGGACGAGATGCGGTACTGCCGAAGATTGTAAAGCATGCCGAAGAAGGAACTTTGGCAGATGTGAATGTTGACTTGCAGGGTAGCGTCATCTTTCATACGGCCGTGAGTCCTGCAGGTGTGGGACCGACCTCGAGCAACAAATTAGAGATAGAAAGCAGTTTTGAACCCTTGTCAAGGCATGGGGTGAAGATGCACTTGGGAAAAGGTGCCATCAAGCCTGAGACCGTCAAGGCGTTAGCAGAACAGAATGCGGTGTTTGCGATTATTCCGCCTGTAACGGCTCTTTTGGAGAGCCAGACTTCAGAGCGTGAGGTAATCTGCTATCCGGAATTGGGTATGGAAGCATTCCATCGCATCAAGGTTAATAACTATCAGGCTATAATAGCCGCAGCAAAAGGAGAATCTATTTATGGATAATATTATAGACAAAGTGGCGCAGTGCCTGGTGACGGCAGGTTCTACGTTCCGCGAAGACCAGAAAGAGGCTTATCGCAAGGCAATTGCGCAGGAGCCGGGAACCAGCAGTTGTTGGGTGATGCAGCAGGTGTTGGAGAATGCTTTGGTAGCAGAACATCATCGAGGTCCATTGTGTGACGATACGGGTATTCCTCATCTTTTTCTGGAGGTGGGACCCAATTGTCAGGTCTCTGGCGACCTGATACGGCAGATTCATGAGGGCGTTGAGAAGGGGCTGCGTGAACTCCCTGGCCGTCCCATGGCGATTATGGGTGATGACATGCATCGCATCGATCAGTCAGGTGGCTTGAACCCTGATTCAGGAGCCTTGGCTCCATCGCCAATGATTATCAAACCTGTCGATGAGGATATACGCCGTCTGACTATCTTGATGTTGGGAGGTGGCCCTGCTATCCGTGGTATTACCCAGCGTGTGTTCCATAAACATAGTGTGGAGGTGGTCATCAATGAGATTGTTAGTCGTGCCATCCCTGCCGTCAGTCAGTTAGGATGCTCGCCCTGTACATTGGCCATTGGTATTGGTCGTAGCCAGTTCGAGGCTACCAGTCTGATGATGGAAGCGATGGCAAAGGGTAATTATAACGAGCAATCAGATTTCGAGCAGACCATAACTGCCAGAGTCAACGAGTCAAATACGGGTGCATTGGGACTTGGAGGCAGAACTTCTGTCCTTGCCACCTTTGCCAAGATAGGTCCTCAGCGGGCCAGTGGTGTTCGCATTGTGGCCCTTCGTCCGTGCTGTTGTTTCGAGCCGCGTAGGGCAAGTGTTTTATTGTAGTATCAATAAGAAATATGGATTTTTCAAAGATAAGAGTGTTAGTAACTGATGGTGATGGCAAACAGCCATTGGCTACGGTAAGAGGTCTGAAGGAACTGGGTTGTCATGTCACAGTGCTTTGTGGTTCCAAGGAGGATACACTGTACTATTCAAATAAACCTGATGAGAAAATATTGAATAGTGTCATGCATAACAAAGACGCAGCAACTTTGGAGTTTTTGTTATCATTGGTCTCTTCAGGTCATTATGATGTCCTGATGCCAGTTGCAGAGGCGTTTACTGATTTTGTCACTAAGAATGAAGACGCATTGAAGAAATATGTGAAATTGGCATGTGCGCCCAGAGAGGTCTACATTAAGGCGTCTAATAAGCAGATTACTTTTGATGAAGCAATGAGATTAGGAGTACCTTGTCCTCATACACGGCGAAGTGACCAGGATATAGATGATTTCCTGAAAAAAGCAAAGTTCCCGATCATCATTAAACCTCGTACAGGCTCTGGTTCGATAGGATTCCATAAGTTTAATTCTGAGGCAGAATTCAGAGAAAGACTGGCGGACCAGTCTTTTGAACTCGACAGTTACGTTGTTCAGGAGTTTGTGGAATTTGAACATCGGATAGGCACACTTTTGTTTATCGACAAAAAAGGTAATGTATGTACTTCCTATGCAACCGATGTCCTTCGTTGGTTCCCATTAGATGCAGGAAATGCACTGCTGATTAAAACGACAGATGCGCCGGAATTGATTCAGTGTATGGGAGATCTGCTTAAAGCGTTAGGATGGCAAGGATTTGCAGCTGCTTGTTTCATGATAGAGAAGAAAACGGGTCAGCCTAAACTGTTAGAGATTAATGGACGTATTCCTTCAAGTGTAAAACTGGGCTACATGTGTGGTTTCAATATCGCAAGACAGATGTTGGAGATGGTATACGACGAGGAGGTGACACGTTATCCTGCGAATACACAGTTCGATAAGTACCTGCGCCATTTTGATACTGATATCGCCTGGTTTATCCATTCCCCGAATCGCTTTAAGACAAAGCCGTCGTGGTTTAGCTGGAAGAATACCCAGGAGGTATTGTTCAGTAAGGATGACATGAAACCGTTTCTGGTGACGTTATACAAGAAAATATTTAGCTATAACGCTCGGATGAAGAAGAAGAACCACCAATAGTCTTACATATAAGCAGGACATCAAAATTGGCCGTTACTAATGGAGACATACTCAAGAATATATGATTTGTTTACCTGGATTCATATCAATTCTCGAAAGGGATTGAAATGTATTGGGTTCGCATTTTCGATTGTTCTTAAAGTATTGATGCCGAAGAAATATCTTGAGATTGTCCGGCTTTTTAACGATTATGTCGCAGCGGCAAATCTGCCGTACGACGGCTCTTTATATAAGTATGAATATATTGCCTGTATCTTTATATATGGCTCTTTTGTAAAAGAGTTTTTCATGTATGATTTTATCCATTTGAATGATAGTGGAAGAAGGGAATATATTACAGAGATTAATCGCTACAGACTGTATCCTAAATTCAATGGCTCAAAGAAACGTATAGAAATGCAAAGCAAATACAAGGCTTATAAAGCGTTTCGCCCCTATTATCAGAGAGAGGCCATGTATATAGGTCAGGATACGGATTACAATGATTTGGCATCTTTCTTCGCTTCAAGAGAGACTGCCGTCCTTAAGCCTGATATGGCTGGTTGTGGAAAAGGGGTAGAAATGATTTGTCTTGCAGATTTTGCCAATCGGAATGAAATGTACGACTATATTCTTTCCCATCGTCATTCTATTTTAGAAGAACAGATTATTCAGACAGGCTTCATGAATCAGATTCATCCTCAGTCAGTTAATACTGTCAGGGTATATGCCTGTCGTCTGAAGGACGGCATCCGCATTTTTGGCTCCCATATGCGGGTAGGCTTAGGCGATTCGATTGTCGACAATGCTGCGGCAGGTGGAATTATTATTTCCGTCAACAACGATGGCGTGGTCTGGACCAGTGGAGTGGATGAGTTCGGAAATATCTATATTGAACATCCAGACACGCATGTGTTCATCCCGGGAAGGAAGATGCCGGAATGGGAAAAAGCGCTACAGTTGATCAATGAACTGATGGCCGTTTATCCTGATATTCGGTATGTCGGTTGGGATCTTGCCTATACGGAGAAAGGTTGGATTGTCGTCGAGGCGAATGATAATGGCCAGTTCCATGGTGCACAAATCCCTTATCACAAAGGTTGGAAGAAAGAGATGCTGTGCTATGCTCAGGCTCTGGGTTGATTGTTGATATGTGCGAAGATGTAAGGGGAAAACGACTTGCTGTTATCGGAGGGAATATCATCATGGAGGAAGTCTGTCGTTTCGCAAAGAGAAACGATTTGACGGTTGTTTCATTTGCTGCTTCTAAGGCATCGGTCGTACATAAGTACTCGGATGAGCAGTGTTATGTTGACTGCTCGGATCCTCTTACGATGATTTCTTTACTTAAAGAAAAGAAAATTGACGCAATTGTTGCAATCTCTGGAGAAAAGATGCAACGCAGGATTGTAGACTGGATCTTTCAGAGTGGATACCGTTTTTATGCCACAAAAGAACAATGGGCAGTCCTGATGGATAAGCAACATTTCAAGCAATACGCTGTTCAGTTTGGTATTCCTGCGATTCCCGAATACACATTAGTCACTGACCATCATGAGGTCCAGACAAGATTCCCCTTTTCCGTCGTCATCAAACCAACTGATAACAGTGGATCTTCGGGTGTTAGCATATGTAGACAGAATTCGGACCTGACGGCGGCGTATGCAGACGCATTGCGATATGCTTCCAATGGGAAGGCTATTTGTGAAAAGTATTTACAAGGACATTATTTCCAATTTGAGATCTGGAACCAGAATGGAAAGTCTTTTTTCCCCTATACCAAAGAACGTATATATTATCCGCCAATAGGACAACACCCCCCGCAGCCTTTTTTAGATATATATCCATCGGCCGATTCTGAACTGATCTCAGGCAGCTTATATCATAAAGTAGAACGGATGTTTCAGTCGTTAGGGATTCGAAACGGCTCATGCATGTTTCAGGGTATCATCGATCACGATACGCCCTATATTATGGATACGGCCTTTCGGATTAGCGGTGGACTTGATTACAAAGTGATCAGGGAAGAAAAAGGGATTGATTTAGTAGGTGCACATATCCAATATGCGCTGACGGGCCAGTTCGGAGATGATTTCTCTATGCTGGACCGACCGTATGAGTATATCTATGCCAATTTGTGTCTGGGATTGAAAGACGGGATTATTTCACGTATTGATGGGCTTGATGCAGTTCGCCGGTCTTGCGGTGTATTTGCTGTACATCAGAATTATCACGTAGGTGACATAATTCATGCTGGTACGTTTTCCCAGATTGGAATGCACGTTTTTATAAAAGCAAAAACCAGGTCTTTATTGATGAGGTATGTGAAAGAAGTACTGCAAAAAGTGCGTATTGAGAATGATAAAGGAGCGTCTATGTTGCTTCCTTTTCCTGATAGTCCTACGTATTCTTAGTTGATCAGAATATAATAATGAATATTTCAAAAAAGTTCTTTCTTGCCATTGATGAGGTGGCGCAAAAAGATATTCCTGCAGAGGTGATGGAAAGGGCGAAGCGCTCGTTGCTTGACTATCTGGCCGTAACCTGTGCGGGAGTTGCTTTCCAGAAGGAAAAACTAAAGGCGTATTTTGCATTTGCTGAGCCGGAGGAAGGAAGATATAAGGCCATCGGTACAGGAAATTTTCTAGTTCTGAAAGAGGCAGTCTTCTTAAATGGCTTGAATGGCCATGCCCTTGATTTTGATGACGGAACGAATTCGGGCATTATCCATCTTGGATCACCCGTCTTTTCTTTGTTGCTTCCTTTGGGACAAAGATACAATAAGACGGTAGAGGATGTCCTCCGAGCTGCCATTATTGGCTACGAGGCATCTTATACGATGGCAGTATCCATCCAACCCAAACATAAGGCTCTCGGCTATCATGCAACAGGCACCTGTGGTGTTATAGGTGCTACTTTGGCAGGAGCCTATTTGCTTGGCTTTACAGAAGAAGAGCGCTATCAGGCATTTGCAACGGCATGTGTCTCAGCATCGGGTATGCTGAAAGTCTTGGATGATGGCTCAGAGTTGAAACCCTACAATGTGGCTAAAACGGCACTGCTGTCATTGACCAGTCTGCAACTGGCAAAGTCTGGTTTTAAGGGACATGATGATCCGTTAGGCGGGTATCGTGGCTTCTTGAAGATGATGACTGGTGATGAGAATACACAGATGAAGCCTACGCTGCTCAATGGTACGTACGCAATTATGAAAAGTTACACCAAGCCGTATGCTTCATGCCGTTATACACATCCTCCTGTTGAAGCGGCCATTCTTCTTCGCAAACAATACGGCTTTTCTCCTGACGTGATTGAAAAAGTGAGTGTTGAGACTTATGATCTTGCAGTTTCTGGTCACGACCATACGGATATACAAGGTGCCTATTCTGCAAAGATGAGTACGCCATACAGTACTGCGGTAGCACTCATATATGGTAAGGCCGGATTGAACGAGTTCGAAGAGATGGTGTTAAGTAATCCTCAAGTCGTTGCTTTGATGAAGCGTATCAAGGTGGTTGCCAATGATGAATTCAGTAAGCATTTCCCTGATCAGCAAAGTGCAGTCCTGACAATCGTGGCTAATGGAAACACCTGTTCAGAGCGGGTTGATTTCCCTAAAGGCGAACCAGAGAATCCTATGAGTGAAGAGGAATTCAAGGAACGCTATGATGATTTGATGGAATATGGAGGTATTGCTAAGTCTGTGTACAATATGATTTATGAGAATGTGCAAGACATTGGGATAAAGGTTGAAGATATAGTTAAGCACCTTTAACAAGTGGGTTCTGATGAAAGTCTTATTATTGGGTGGTGCCCTTCAGGGATTGGCCTTTGGAGAAGCACTTTATAAGTATAGGGATTGTCAGGTTTCGGTTGTCTCCAATGGCTTTGATGTCAGACATAGTCGTTTCTTCGATAAAGTCTATCGATTGAACAGACTGGGTTATGAGGATACTTTGAAAAGTATTCTTTCTGACACCCATTATGATGTGATTGTACCCATCAGTGATAAGTCGGCCTCATTCTTAAGCCAGAAAAAGCATCTTATAGAGAAAAACTATAACGTATGTTGTGCCGTACCGGATTATAATAGTCTTTCCGTTGTCGAAAATAAGTCTTCTTTTATGACATTTTGCACGGAACATGATATCCCTCATCCGATGACTGTGAAGCTGTCTGAAGAAAGACTTGAAATGGCATCCCAGGTGACGGGTTTTCCTGCGCTTATCAAACCTGATTTCTCCGTCGGTGCAAGAGGGATTACCCGGGTTAGGTCTTTGAATGATCTGATTCAGCATTATCCGGTGATCAGAGAAAAATATGGTCCATGCAGTCTTCAGGAGTATATCGATAATCCTGACTTCTATTACAATGTCATGATGTATCGTGACAAAAATGGCGATACGAGTCATCATGCCACCATCAAGATTATGAGGATGTATCCTGTCAAGGGTGGGAGTAGTTCTTGTTGTATAAGTGTTGAAAACCCTGATTTGGTAAATATCTGTAAGAGCGTCCTTGACAAACTGAATTGGGTGGGCATGGCCGATTTCGATGTGTTGCAGCGTCTTGATACCAAGGAATATAAGATCATAGAAATCAATCCCCGTGTACCTGCCAGTCTCAGGGCTGCGTATGTCTCTGGTGTGAATTTTCCGCAGATTATTGTCAACGATGCTGTTGGTAAACCTTTGCCGGAAACGGATTATCAACCAGGTAAGATTCTTCGGTATATGGGCATTGATGTGCTGTGGTTCATGAAAAGCCCGAATCGTTTCAAAGCCTCGCCATCATGGTTCCGTTTCTGGGGAAAAAACATCTTTTATCAGGATATTATTTGGAATGATCCGTCTACTTGGTATACATGGTTTATTAAGGGTATTCAGAAATTGAGACATAGGTTATAGACCCCATTGATGATGAATATACTGACATTTGATATTGAAGAGTGGTACACCGAGAAGGTGTATCATGGTGCAAGGGCATCCCGCTATCGGGAATTCGACGATACACTGGCCAAGGTGCTTGATGAATTGGACAGGGTAGGCTGTAAGGGAACATTCTTTTGCGTGGGCAAACTGGCATTGGAGTTTCCTGACGTTGTGCGTCGCATTGCCTCAAGAGGACACGAGATTGGCTGTCACTCCCATGAGCATGTCTGGATTAACAAGATGACGGAAGATAGGCTCTTCGAAGACACAACAGAGGCACTGAAGGCGTTGGAGGATGTCGCAGGGCAGAAGGTGACGAGCTATCGGGCTCCAGCTTTTTCCATCACCGATAAGACTCCATGGGCTGTAAAGGTGTTGGCGGAATGCGGTATTAAAAGTGATGCCTCCATTTTCCCCGGTCCCCGGGATTTCGGCGGATTTCCGTCTTTTCCACAAGACACACCATGCAAGATTGAATACCAGGGAACTGTGATGAAAGAGTATCCCATAGGTATGATGTCCTTAGCTGGCCGCAGGATTGCTTATTCTGGAGGCGGCTACTTTAGGCTGATTCCATATTGGATGACTTCTCGGACGATAAAACGGCGTGATTATGACATCTGCTATTTTCATCTGAACGACTTGATAGCGGAAAAACGTAAATTGAGGAGTCGTGCGGATTACGAGGCGTACTTTATGCAGCCTGGTACGTTGAAAAACCGTCTGATAAGATATTTCAAGAGCAATGCCAGAACGGGTGATACGCTCGAAAAACTGATACGTCTGCTCACGGAGCATCAATTCGTCAATATCCATGAGGCTGACAAACAGATTGACTGGGCGCAGGTAAAGACCATATCACTGAGTTCTATTCTATAAAAATATTAACAAAATGAATCTCTATAAGAACTGTTTTAAACGTATTCTTGATTTCTGTATAGCACTGGTTGGACTCATTTGTATCAGTCCGATACTATTGGTGGTGTCTGTCTGGTTGTACTATGCTAACAAGGGCGCTGGTGTGTTTTTCTTTCATGAACGCCCTGGTAAGGATGGCAAGATTTTCAAGGTCATCAAGTTTAAGTCAATGACGGATGAACGGGATGCAAATGGGGAACTGTTACCTGGAGAACAGAGAATTACCGGTATTGGTAAAGTCATTAGGGCTACGTCGTTGGATGAACTGCCTCAGTTGCTGAATGTCCTAAAGGGTGATATGTCTTTGATAGGACCTCGTCCGTTGGTTCCTCGATATTTGGAATTGTATAGTAAGGAACAGATGCGCCGCCATGAGGTAAGACCTGGCATCACTGGCTGGGCTCAAGTCAATGGCCGTAATAGTATTTCGTGGACAAAGAAATTTGAGTTAGATGTCTGGTATGTGGATCATGTGTCATTATGGCTCGATATAAAGATCATTTATATGACAGTGAAGAATGTACTACAAAGGAAAGACATCAATTCTGGCGATGGCAAGGTCGGTGCTGTAGGATTTGATGGAACGAATTAATTAGTGTAAACAATGATTACAGATTTGATAAAGTTTTAATAAATTATGGTAAATCAAGAGGAATTATTTTCAGCATTACATAAGATGGGCATAAATTTCTTTACTGGAGTGCCCGATTCTTTGTTAAACGACTTCTGTCTGTACATGACTAAGAACATTCCTGACGGGCAGCATGTGATGGCTGCCAACGAAGGGAATGCTATCGGTATCGCAACAGGCCATTATCTGGCAACAGGAAATATCCCTGTGGTGTATATGCAGAATTCGGGTATTGGCAATGCAACCAACCCTTTATTGTCTTTGACACATCCCTGCGTCTATTCCATCCCGCTGATTCTGGTGATTGGTTGGCGTGGAGACCCGGCAGTGAAGGATCATGCCCAGCATAAGAAGCAAGGTGAACTGACGCCTGTTCTGATGGAGGATATGGATATTCCATATGAAATTCTGGATGATGACAATACGGTGATCGAGAAGTTCCAATGGGCATTTGATACAGCCAAGACCATTTCTTCTCCTGTTGCACTGATAGCGAAGAAAGGTATCTTGACACAAAAGGAAAAGCATCAGGAATACCCTGAAAGTAACTTGATGAATCGTGAAGAAGCCATCTCTGCCGTCATCGATGTATTGGGCGAGGATGCTGTTTATTTGGCTACGACAGGTCGGGCGACAAGAGAATTGCATGAGCAATTGGCAATCCATGGTATAGATCGTGACATCGAGTTCCTGAATGTCGGTGCCATGGGGCATCTGTCATCTATAGGTCTTGGCATAGCGCTGGGTACACCTGAAAAGAAGATTGTTGTGTTCGATGGTGATGCAGCTGCCGTCATGCACATGGGCAGCATGGCTACCAATGGCCGCTATCGGCCAAATAACCTGATTCATATTGTGTTGAACAATGGTGTGAATGAGTCGGTTGGAGGGCAGAAATCATCAGGACAGATTGTTGATCTGACAGCTATAGCCAAGGCATGTGGCTATGAAACCCCATTGACATTCATTGACAATAAGTTTAATTTGCAGGAGATGGTAAAAAATTGGGGAGACTCTTCTCAATTGGCTTTTATTGATGTTCATGTACGTCAGGGTATCCGCAAGGATATGCCAAAGTTGCAGATTGATCATAAGGAAATGAAAGAGGCACTTTGTAAGAAACTTCATAAATAAATACGATGACAAGAATAATGGTACTCGCAGGTGGTCATGATCAGGCTGCCTTTATTGGTGAATTGAGAAGATTAGTATCTGACGTATATATTATTTTGTTGGATATGAATCCGAATGTGCTGGCTGCAAAGGTTGCAGACAAAATGCTGCCCATCAGTACAATGGATTTCGAAAAGGTGGAACAGGCTGCTATAGAGGAAAAAGTCGACTATATCATGACGGCTTGTGGAGACCAGCCTCTCTTAACGGTTGGTCTGATCTCAGAAAAACTTGGACTGCCTTGTTATCTGACTAAGGAACAGATATTGAATCTGACCAACAAGAAAAACATGAAGAAGGTAATGGTTGACAATGACATACCGACATCGAAGTTCAAGACTTTTACCTCGAAGGATGACATCGATGATTCTGGATTGGAATATCCGCTCATTGTGAAACCTGCTGATTCTAATGGGTCGAAAGGTGTCAGAAAGGTGTACAATCGGGAAGAGTTGAACGAGAAAGCCGCAGATGCCATCAGCTATAGTATCTCTGGTACCATTATCGTTGAGGAATTCAATGAAGGTGAGGAATTGAGTTGTGACTTCTATATTCAAGACGGAATAGCGCATGAGGTTCTGAAATTGCAGTCTAATAAATTCAAAGTAAATGATAATATCACCTCTATCATTTATCAGAGCATCATTCCGGCTCCTTTCCTGACAGAAACAGCACGTCAGAAATTGAATGATGTTGCCAATAAGATTGCAAAGGCATACCATCTGGATAATACACCTCTGTTGGTGCAGGCGATTGTAAAGGGCGACAAGGTCAGTGTGTTGGAGTATTCAGCTCGTCTTGGTGGTGGATCTAAGTATAAGACGATACAAAATGTAACAGGTTTTAATGTGCTTGGCGCTTGTGCAGAGTCGATGCTTGGTAGAAAGCCTATCATTCCAGAAATGAAGAATACAGGGCTGTGCTACACAAAATGTCATTTTTATACAACAGGTGGCAAACTTTGTAAGATCGAAGGACTGGATGAGTTGATGAAGTCAGGTGTCATTGAGGAATACCTGCCAACAACACCTATGGGTGTGACCTTCAGAAAACCTTCATCAAGTGGTGATCGTTTTGGATGTGTCTGGATTTCTGCTAACAATTACACGGAACTGAAAGATAAGATTTTGAAGGCAGTCCATACCATCAAGGCACTTGATGAGAATGGCAACGACATATTTGACCGTAGTATGTACCTGAATCAGGTGGATTATAGTGTAATAATAGATAAGATATCATCTTTGAAACAATATGGCAAATAAAAGAATCTATCTGTGCCTGGCTCACATGAGTGAGGCAGGATTGGAACAGAAGTATATTAAGGAGGCTTTCGATACGAACTGGGTGGTACCATTGGGACCAAACGTCAATGGGTTCGAGAAGGATCTCGAAGAGTTCGTTGGGCAGGATAAGCGCGTGGTAGCGTTGTCAAGTGGTACGTCGGCCGTGCATCTGGCACTGATCGCCTGTGGCGTCGGGCCTGGCGATGAGGTGATTGTGCAGAGCTTTACGTTTTGTGCATCGAGTCACCCGATCACATATTTGGGGGCGACACCGGTGTTTATCGACTCTGAACGTGAAACCTGGAACATGGATCCGGAACTGCTGGAGGAGGCGATTAAGGATAGAATCGCGAAGACTGGCAAGAAACCCAAAGCCATTGTGCCGGTAGCGCTGTATGGTATGCCGTATCAGATGGATAAAATCATGGAGATTGCTAATCGCTATGAGATTCCGGTGATTGAGGATGCGGCCGAGGGCTTCGGTTCAAAGTATAAAGGACAGGTGCTTGGTACGTTTGGCAAGTATGGCGTATTGTCGTTCAATGGTAATAAGATGATTACGACCTCTGGCGGTGGTGCATTGATCACGCCTGATGAGGATTCATGGCGGGAGATCATGATGTACGCCACACAGTATCGCGAGAGTTATCCCTACTATCAGCATGAGAAGATTGGCTACAACTACCGCATGAGTAATATCTGTGCCGGTATAGGCCGTGGACAGATGACCATCGTGAACGATCATATTGCACATCATAAGCATGTGCAGGCGCTCTATGAAGAACTGTTGAAGGATGTGAAGGGTGTGACTGTACATAGCCAGCCAAAAGAAAAATGTTCAATGTTCAATGGTCAATGTTCAATGTTCAATGGTCAATGTTCAATGGTCAATGGTCAATGTTCAATGGTTTATGACAGTAACTACTGGCTTTGCACGTTGACTCTCGACCCTGATCTGAAGGTGAAAGGGCAGGAGAATGCATATAAGACGATTGTGAAGGGGGCTGTAGGAGGAGCTGCCGGTGTCATCCATGCTGCCTCAACAGCTGTCACAGATTGTCAGCCCAATGAGAATGTCGAAGCACTCCGCGTGGCTATGGATCAGGCTGGCATTGAGGCTCGTCCTGTCTGGAAACCCATGCATAAGCAGCCAGTGTATCGTGAGGCTCCAGCCTATGTGAATGGCGTGTCCGAGGAAATCTTCAAGATTGGCATGTGTCTCCCGGCAGGACCGTATGTCAGTGATGAGGATGTGCGTTATATCGTCGAGACAATCAAGGAAAATATCATTTGAAATACAATTAAACAAAACAACTATGAGTACAGGAAATGTAAGACCGGAGGATATGGTGAGGAT
This sequence comes from Prevotella sp., assembly GCA_017650905.1. Lineage (GTDB taxonomy): Bacteria > Bacteroidota > Bacteroidia > Bacteroidales > Bacteroidaceae > Prevotella. Next base: position 76,555 of record JAGCDZ010000102.1, read on the forward strand.
TACGACTCCGGAATTGGCAAAGGCGTTTATCGATGAACAGGTAAAAGAGCTGAGAGCTCAGATTGGTGACAAGAAGGTTTTGCTGGCACTGTCGGGCGGTGTCGACTCTTCAGTGGTGGCTGCATTGCTGATTAAGGCAGTGGGACGACAGCTGGTGTCAGTACATGTGAATCACGGCCTCTTGCGTAAGGGTGAGCCTGAGCAGGTGATCAAGGTGTTCCGTGATGAGCTGAATGCCAATCTGGTGTATGTGGATGCTACAGACCGCTTTTTGGATAAGTTGGCAGGCGTGGCTGATCCTGAGCAGAAACGCAAGATTATCGGAGCAGAGTTTATCCGTGTATTCGAGGAGGAGGCCCGTAAACTGGAGGGCATCAGTTTCCTGGCACAAGGTACCATCTATCCCGATATCGTGGAGTCTGGTCCTGTAAAGTCGCATCATAATGTGGGTGGACTGCCTGAGGATATGCAGTTTGAACTCGTCGAGCCTATCAAATTGTTGTTCAAGGATGAGGTCCGTGTTGTAGGTAAGGAATTGGGCCTGCCGGATAACATGGTGTATCGTCAGCCATTCCCGGGACCTGGATTGGGTGTCCGCTGTACAGGTGCCATCACGAGAGACCGTCTGGAAGCCCTACGTGAGAGTGATGCTATCCTGCGTGAGGAGTTCGCGAAGAACGGTCTCGAAGGGAAGGTATGGCAGTACTTTACCGTTGTACCGGATTACAAATCAACGGGTGTGAAAGACAATAAGCGCAGTTGGGACTGGCCTGTCATCATTCGTGCCGTGAACACGCGTGATGCTATGACAGCGACGATTGAGGAGATTCCTTACGAACTGCTTCATCATATTACGAAACGGATTATCACCGAGGTGCCTGGCGTGAATCGGGTGTTATACGATCTGACACCCAAGCCAACGGGAACCATCGAGTGGGAATAAACGAAATAATAAAGAATAAAAAAATGCAGGGTTCGACGAGCCCTGCATTTTTTTGTGGGTTGTTGTTCAGAATAGGGGAGGGGTACTTGCGATGCCCCTCCCCTCAAAACGAGATTATATTGTCTCATTTTCCAGTGTTCTCCATTAGCAAATATGTGTTTGGTTAACTAAGGTCAGGCTTGTCGGGATGACAACCTTCTATCGATCATTGCTGAAAGATGTTGCAAATATACAAAATTAGCGAATAACTTCCAAATAATTTTCTATATAATATTTGGCATTTTATATTATTTTAATCATAGGATAATATTAGACAAAAATTGTGTTAATAATCTTATTTATTGCTGATAATCATATAATTATTGACACCGTTTTAACCTTCAAATTTTCGGAAAATCCGGAAGATTTTCCGAAAATATAAAGTATGACAAAACCCATTGATATAATTTGACCTTTCCTCCGAATGCGGAGGAAAGGTCTGTTAAAAACTGTAAATAGCATTTTTTATCCGTAGAATTCCTTATACCACTGTGCAAACGCTCTCAAACCTTCCCTTAATGTGATTTTCGGGGTAAAGCCGAAATCGCGCTCAAGGGCAGTGGCGTCGGCATAGGTAGTAGGAACATCGCCGGGTTGCATGGCGACGAGTTGCTTGTGGGCCTCGAAGTCGAAGTCCTGGGGGAGAACGCCTGCATTGATAAGCTCTTCCTGGAGGATGTTGACGAAGTCGAGCAGGTTCTCAGGTTGACCACCACCGATGTTATAGACAGCGTAGGGTGGGATAGGGAGGCCGTCTTCGCCCTTCTGGCGTTCTGGGGCACCTTGCATCACGCGGACGATACCTTCGACAATGTCGTCGACATAGGTGAAGTCGCGTCGACAGTTGCCGTAGTTGAAGATCTGGATGGTTTCACCCTTCAACAGCTTGTTCGTAAAACCGAAATAGGCCATGTCGGGACGACCTGCAGGTCCATAGACGGTAAAGAAACGCAGACCTGTCGTGGGGATGTCGTACAACTTCGAATAGCAGTGGGCCATCAATTCGTTCGACTTCTTCGTGGCAGCGTAAAGACTGACGGGATTGTCTACGCGGTCGTCAGTGCTGAAAGGCACTTTTTTATTGCCACCATAGACGCTCGATGATGAGGCGTAGACCAGATGCTCGACGGGGTGATTCCTGCAAGCTTCGAGGATATTGTAGAAGCCGATCAGATTGCTCTGGATGTAGGCATCGGGGTTGGTGATTGAATACCTCACGCCAGCCTGGGCTGCCAGATTCACCACCACCTCAGGCTTGTGATTCTCAAAAATCCGGTCGATCGTCTCTTTGGAGGCGATATCGCCCTTGACGAAGTGATACTTAATGTCGGGTGTCTGACTGCTGAGGGCTGAGAGTTCCTCTAAGCGGTACTCTTTCAGAGCGACGTCGTAATAGTCGTTCATGTTGTCGATTCCAACAATTGTAGCGCTTTTCAAGTCCTTGAAAAGACGCTTCACCAGGTTGCAGCCGATAAAACCGGCTGATCCTGTTACCAGAATGGTTTTTTCTTCTAAACTAATTTTATTCATTTTATATTATAATTAATTTTTTCCATCAACCCCAACCCCTTCTTCATAAGAAGGGGCTTCGAACCACTCCCTAAATCCCTCGCCAATCATTGGCAAGGGACTTAACTGAAAATCGCAGAAACCGCCGATTTTCAGGGTTTTAGTATGGCTCGCAAGCCTGTGCCCTTCGGGCGAGCCATTCGTTCTTACATCCCTGCTGTCGCCGCCCCTTGGAAAGGGGCTCAATGCCATAAGTCTTTCAGCGTCCATTTGGTCATCCTATGCATCATTCAATCAAGCCTGTGCATCATTCAATCAAGCCAATGCAATATCTTATCAGGTCAATCCTATGATTCAGTCCTTCAATCTTAGTCTTATGCGTCATCTTATCTTTCAGTCTTCCAATACTAATCCTATGCGTCATCCTATCTTTCAGTCTTTCAAGCCTAATTTGATGTACCGTCCTGTCAAGTCCTCGAATTTTTGAATGCCTCACTATAATTATGAGGTCCTTTCAATGTTTAGCACAGCAGTTAAGAAACTCAAGCCGGGGGTTTGATCCCCCGAGCTTACCTTAATGAACGAGCGACAGGAGGAGCGGTTAAGCCCTTCCATATAGGGAAGGGTTTGGGATAGGTGGATGTCTCTTGGTTCGTTCTCTGCGCCAGAGAATGAACAGAGATTACTCGACAAACCTTGCCCCATTATCTGGGCGAACCCAGTGGATTTGGAAGGTCCGTTCATACTCCGGGAATTGCTCCAGATACCTAGCAGTAAGTTCACGCTGGATATCCTCCTTGTGAGCAGGATCAACAAGTGCGATGCAGGCCCCTTTGAAGCCTGCTCCAGAGAATCGTCCCCCATAGATGCCTGGCAGGGATCGCATGATTTCATAGATAGCGATGAGCTCAGGCGATCCACATTCGTAATTGTGGATCGAACTCTCACAGGAGTCGAACGAGAGCTTACCGAAAAGCTTCAGATTGCCTGTTTCCCAGGCAGTGACACCCTGTCTCACCCGACGATACTCCGAGTAGAAATGCTCAGCTCTGCGGGCAAATCTGGCTGGCATAGCAATGCGTGTCTTATCGAACGTGGCCTTGGGGATGTCGCGGAGGAAGGTCTTGTCGAAGGTCTTCAGCGGCTGTTCCGTATAAGCCAGCATATTCCAGGCAGCCGTTTTACACTCGTACACGCGCAGATTATAATCAGAGTTCACGAGCGAGCGCGTGAGACCTGAGAAAAAGATGCCGATTTCAAAGTCGGGCATATCAGCATGGCGCTTGATGATGCGCCAGTCATTACTGTCGCAGTCGAGGAAGAGCAGACCGTCCTTACGTCCTAAGGCGATACAGGCCTGATCGAGCAGACCGTTGTTCAGGCCGATATACTCACGCTCCGCCTCAGAGGCAATCTTCACCACCTCGAAGGGCTGGAGGGTGATATTGTTGGCTTTGGCGAAGGCCATGACATAGGCAATGAGCACGGCAGCACTCGACGACAGACCGCCGATAGGCAGGGAACCCTGGATGACACCCGTGATACCGTACTTGAGATCAAAACGTTTGCGGAGGGCGTATTTGGCACCTCGGGCATAGTCACCCCAATGGTTTTCTTTGACTTGGGATGGCATGTCGAGATCGAAGTCGACTAAACCTTCAAAAGTCTTGGACTCCAGATGGACGTGGCTGTTGTCAGAGATGTTAAACCACAGGTCGACGCCTTTGTCGATGGCGAAGCCTGTGACAAGACCATGCTGATGGTCGACGTGCGCCCCTAAGGGACAGACGCGATAGGGGGCGAAAATGTGGTATTGAAACTGATTATCCATATTTCTCAACTGCTTGGTAGTAAGTATCTAATGAACCGATGTCGAAACGACCGGCACTCATAGGCCAGGCGTGCATCGTGGTATGTGAGACCATATAATGGGCCAGATTGCCGGGGGCATCTTTGCCACAGCCGTTCTCCACGGCATGACGCACCAGGTCGAGGTCTTTCTTTATATAAATATAGAAAGGTGGCACCGCCCAATGGCTCTTGGGATGCTCGGGCTTCTCCTCCATACCCAGCACCTTCATGTTCTCATCGAGCTCAACCACGCCTGTGCGCTGGAGTTTCTCGATCGAGGGCTGTTCGTGGCACATGATACACGACGTTCCCTTGGCTTTGGCGAAGTCGACGAACTCCTGGAAGGAGAAAAAGAGCAGGTTATCGGCTGCAACGACCAGCATATCCTCGTCGATTTGCAACTTGTCCATCGTAAATAGCAAGTCACACACCGCCCCCAGCCTTGTCTCATTCGTCTCCGTCCCATCGTCCACAATCGTGATGGGCTTTTTGATTTTATGAGCAGCCTCCGCCCATTGTTCGAAGATGTGGGCGAACTTATGGTTCGTCACGATGATATGCTCGGTGATGTCGGGAATCTGGTCGATGTCATCGAGCATGCGGCCGAGGATGGTGTTGTCGCCGATCTTCAGCAGGGGCTTGGGGAAGTTCTTGGTCAACTCGCCCAGTCGCGTGGCATAGCCTGCCGCTATAACGATATTCTTCATCTTTGTCTATTTTGGGCGCAAAGGTAGTGATTATTTTTGAGATTTCGTTCGAAAATTCAAATAATTGTTGTACCTTTGCACTCGAAAATAAAATTAATTATGAAGAATCCGTTTAAGAAGCTCATAAATTGGTATTTCAGTAAGAATGCACTGCCTTATTGGTGCATCTTGCTATTGGATTTCCTTTTGCTGATGATTGGTGGTGTGCTGACCTACTGGATTTTCATCTATCGCCCGGGAGCAAAGGTGACATTCGACCAATCCATGCTGTTGCAGACGCTTTTTGTCTATGCCTTGCCGAGTATTGTGGGCGCAAGGCTGTTCCATACCTATGCAGGTATCATCCGTTATTCCTCATTCGTCGATTTGGCCAGGGTGTTATATGCCAGCATGTTATCATTGGTGATAGCCTTCCCGCTGCACTTTATGATCCGGCACTATTCCAAGGAATGGTTCTATTATCTCCATTTCCGTCATATCTGTCTGATGTATGTGATTGGTACGCTCTTGATGTGGCTGATGCGTGTCTTGGTCAAGACGCTGTTCGAGGTCATCAATACAGATATACGTGCCCAGAGAGTACTGATCTACGGCTCGATAGACAGTTGCATCGGTCTGGCGAAGTATATCCGTTCCCAAACGCCCAGACGCTTTGTCATCAAGGGTTTTATCTCTGACGATGCTCACTATAAGAAAAATCTGGTCATGGGCGAGAAGGTTTACAGTACCTTGGATGATTTCCAGAAGATTATTGATAAGTCCAGGATATCTTCCATCCTTGTTGCCCCGCAGAATATCGATGAATTCCGCGATGAACAGGAACTGCAGGACAAGCTGATTAATGCCGGCGTGAAGATTTACATGTCGCAGAATGTCAAGGAACTGAACGTGAAAGACGGCGAACTGCAGGAGGAGATACAAATCAAGGAGGTGAGTGTCGAAGACCTCCTGCCCCGCGATGAAATCAAAGTTGATATGAAGTCGATGGGCGAACTGCTGAGTGGTCAGCGGGTACTGATCACTGGTGCTGCGGGTAGTATCGGCAGTGAACTGGTCCGGCAGGTTGCCTCCTATAAGCCTGAGGCCATGATGCTGATTGACCAGGCAGAAACACCTGAGCACGACATCCGTCTGATGATGGCTCGCGCCTTCCCCGATGTCCCGGCAGAAACCGTGGTGACCAGTATCTGCAAGCAGGAGCGAATGGAGAAAGTCTTCTCTGAATTCCGCCCCGACTATGTATTCCATGCAGCGGCCTATAAGCATGTGCCGATGATGGAGGATAATCCCTCGGAGGCTGTGCAGAACAATGTCTACGGTACGAAAGTCATCGCCGATCTGGCTGATAAATACGGCGTGAAGAAGTTTGTGATGGTATCCACCGACAAGGCTGTGAATCCCACAAATGTCATGGGCTGTTCAAAGCGCATCTGTGAGATTTATGTCCAGTCGTTGAGCAAAAACAGCAAGACGCAGTTCGTCACCACCCGCTTTGGCAATGTTCTGGGATCCAATGGTTCCGTGATTCCCTTGTTCAATGAGCAGATCAAGCACGGCGGTCCTGTGACAGTGACTGACCGACGCATCGTCCGCTACTTCATGCTGATACCTGAGGCTTGTAAGCTGGTGCTGGAGGCCGGTACGAAAGGCCATGGCGGCGAGATTTTTGTGTTTGACATGGGCAAACCGGTGAAGATTGCTGACTTGGCAGAGAGGATGATTCGGTTGTCGGGTGCCAAGAATGTGAAGATTGAGTACACGGGCCTCCGCGAGGGTGAGAAGCTCTACGAAGAAGTGCTCAATGCCAAGGAGAATACCAAGCCTACCTTCCACAAGAAGATCCGTATTGCCGAGGTGCGTGAGTACGACTATGAAGAGGTCAACCGCCAGATCAATGAACTGATCGAGTTGTCGAAGCAGTACGATGATATGGCAACGGTGAAGAAGATGAAGGAGATTGTGCCCGAATACAAGAGCAATAATTCCAAATACGAGGAATTAGATAAATAATTAATTGGAACACAAAGACACGAAGACACAAAGAAAATGCCTCTGACATTTCAGGGTTGAAAATACTTTGTGTCTTCGTGTCTTTGTGTTCAGTAAAATACTAAATAAGCTTGAGAAGATATTTCCCGTAGTCATTTTTGGCCATGGGTTGGGCGATCTTAGCCAGTTTTTCTTTCGTAATCCACCCCTGTCTGAAGGCTATTTCCTCAAGACAGGCCACCTTGAGCCCCTGACGCTTCTCAATCACCTCGATGAATGTTGAGGCTTGGGAGAGTGAGTCGTGTGTACCGGTGTCCAACCAGGCGAAACCGCGTTGCAGCGTCAGTACCTTCAGTTTCTGCTGGGCCAGGTATTCCTGGTTCACCGTCGTAATCTCCAGTTCCCCACGCGCCGAGGGCTTGATATGCTTGGCAATCTCCACCACACTGTTCGGATAGAAATAGAGCCCCACCACGGCGTAGTTCGACTTGGGCTGGGCAGGTTTCTCCTCGATACTCAGACAGTTACCCTCGCTGTCAAACTCTGCCACACCATAACGCTCAGGATCGTTCACATAGTAGCCGAATACGGTGGCCAGTCCATCTTTCTCGGCATTCTCCACACTCTGTTTCAGCAGCCCTGTGAAGCCCGAGCCATAGAAGATATTATCACCAAGAACCAGACAGGCACAGTCGTCGCCGATAAATTCCTCACCGATGATAAAGGCCTGTGCCAGTCCGTCGGGAGAGGGTTGTTCGGCATATTCGAACCTGACACCCAGGTCAGAGCCATCGCCCAAGAGACGTTTGAATCCCGGCAGGTCGTGGGGGGTGGAGATAATCAGGATCTCGCGGATACCTGCCAGCATAAGAGCCGAGATGGGATAATAGATCATCGGCTTGTCGAAAATCGGGATGAGCTGTTTGCTGATGCCCTTGGTGATAGGGTAGAGGCGGGTACCCGAACCTCCGGCTAATACGATTCCTTTCATAATCTTTGTAGTTTTATTGGGTGCAAAGATACAAATTTTATTGAACACAAAGACACGAAGGCACAAAGAATTAAGTTAAAAGAAGAAAAAACTTTGTGTCTTAGTGTCTTTGTGTTCAGTTATATCATAAAAAAAATGTAATTTTGCAGGCGAATTCGAAAATAAAAACGTTTTTATGGGATTTTGGAATAAAATATTTGGAAAGAAAGAGGAAGAAACACGTATTGGCGGCATGGAAGACTTCATGACGCTCATCCGTGTGTATTTCCAGGCCTCGATGGCAGCCGACTTAGGTATTACCAGTCTCGCGGCACTGCCTGACCTCAGGGTGTTCAAGTCGACCCTGAAGGTGGCCACAGTCAATAATAAACTTGGTGTAGGCGAAAGAAGCCGTTGCAAGAATATGCTCAAACAGATGTACGGCATGGACGACGACTTCTTCAAGGAGATCGACCAGAGCCTGCGCAAGCGTTGTAAGAAGGTACAGGATGCGCAGACCTATCTGTTTCAGTTCCAGGGATTTACTCAGGAGCTGATGATGCTCACGGGCAATCTCATGAAGTTCAAGCTTCGTCTCCCGGGCTTCATGAAGAAGATGCTCTATACCATGACAGAGAAGACCGTCAACGACATCTTCAATAAGAACGATTACAGCGATGCGGGTGTGATGAAGTCGGTCGTCGCTGTCCGACAGTACGCCCAGCGCCTCGGTTTCTCCCAGCAGTGGATTACCAACTTCGTCTACAAGGTGGTCATGCTCGCCAAGAAAGAGCCGAAGCCGAAGGAATAATATAAATGGAACACAAAGACACAAAGACACAAAGAAAAAAGATTAGAAGTAAGAACTAAGATGGAAGAAGTAAGATGGAAGAACTAAGATGGAAGAAGTAAGAAGGAAGAACTAAGAAGTTAATATAACTTTGTGTCTTAGTGTCTTTGTGTTCAGTTTAAAAAAAATTTGTGTCTTAGTGTCTTTGTGTTCAGTTAAAAAGTAAATCGTTAAATTGTAATCATAAAAAAGGTTAAAATTCAGCTTCAAGCTAATCCTTTAACAGGATTTTTGCATACCTTTGTACATCAAATTGTTATGGTATGAATTCGAACGAGACAGTGATTACCAATTTCGAGGCCCGCGTCAGGCAGCTCATCCTCCGTTTTCAGGAACTGAAGAAGGAGAATAAGGAGCTCTATGCCATGGTCGAGAAGGCAGAGCAGGAGATGAAGGACCTGCAGGCAAAGCTGACTCAGAAGGACAACGACTATAACGCCCTGAAAATGGCCAAGATGATGACCATCACCGACGGTGACTTGGAGGCAGCAAAAGCCAGGGTCCAGAAGATGATCAGGGAGGTGAACAAATGTATTGCTATCATGAGTGATGAGAATTGACAATGGTTAATTGACAATTAGATCGATGGCAGAAGTGGACAAAGAGAAATTACATATAAGGCTGCACGTCTATGACGAGGAGGTAGAGGTGACGATAGACCGCAAGGATGAGGTCTTCTATCGCGCTGCCGCCAAACTCATTACCGACCGCTACAACAGATATGCACAGGCCTATAAGGGCAGAAAGGGAGATCATACCATCTCGCTGATGACGCTTATAGACATTGCCCTGATGTACGAGCGGGAGAAGGGTAACAACGATACAGCCCCTTACGATACGATTCTCAGTAAGTTGACTTCCGAAATCGATGAGGTCCTCAATAAGTAAGAGGTAAGAGGTAAGAAGTTAGAAGAGAAACGTATCATTTTATTATATAGATTTTTTTATGGATTTATTTTTTGTGCTTTTGATTGCCGCAGGCGCTCTCGTCTTGGGAGGTGTCGGCGGATATCTTGTCTTCCGATATGTCCTAAAAGGGAAGTACAAGGAAATGATCGACACTGCCACGAAGCAGGCGGAGGTCATCAAGGATAAGAAACTGTTGGAAGTGAAGGAGAAGTTCCTCAACAAGAAGTCTGAGTTGGAGAAGGAAGTGCAGCAGCGCAACCAGCACATCCAGCAGAGTGAGAACAAGCTGAAGCAGCGCGAGATCTCGTTGAACCAGCGTCAGGAAGACCTCGGCCGTCGTAAGAATGAGCTCGACAACATGCAGCAGCGTATCGAAAACGAGAAGAAGCTCTTGAGCGTCAAGGCTGAGGAGCTCGACAAGATGCAGCAGAAGGAGCGTGAGATGCTCGAGGAGGTCTCCGGTCTGAGTGCTCAGGAAGCCAAGACCCGTCTGATCGAGTCGATGAAGGACGAGGCTAAGACGGCTGCAGCCAGCTATATCAACGAAATCATGGACGAGGCGAAGCTCAATGCCAACCAGCAGGCCAAGAAGATTGTCATCCAGACCATCCAGCGTGTGGCCACTGAGACAGCCGTCGAAAACAGTGTCTCGGTGTTCCATATCGACAACGACGAAGTGAAGGGTCGTATCATCGGTCGTGAGGGCCGTAATATCCGTGCCCTCGAGGCTGCTGCTGGTGTGGAAATCGTCGTCGACGATACTCCCGAGGCTATCGTGATCTCCGGTTTTGACCCCGTACGTCGTGAGACCTGTCGCCTGGCACTCCATCAGTTGGTGAGTGATGGCCGCATCCATCCTGCACGTATCGAGGAAGTGGTGGCCAAGGTCAAGAAACAGCTTGACAACGAGATTATCGAGACTGGTAAGCGCACTGCCATCGACTTGGGAATCCATGGTCTGCACCCCGAACTCATCCGTATCATCGGTAAGATGAAATACCGCAGCTCCTATGGTCAGAACCTCTTGCAGCATGCCCGTGAGACCGCTAATCTCTGTGCGATCATGGCCGCTGAGTTAGGTCTGAACCCCAAAAAGGCAAAGCGTGCTGGTCTGTTGCACGACATTGGTAAGGTGCCCGATGAGGAGAGTGAGATGCCTCACGCTCTCTATGGTGCGAAGATTGCCGAGATCTTCAAGGAGAAGCCCGATATCTGCAATGCCATTGGCGCTCACCACGACGAGATGGAGATGCAGACGCTCCTGGCGCCGATTGTCCAGGTGTGCGATGCCATCTCAGGTGCTCGTCCTGGCGCCCGTCGTGAGATTGTCGAGGCGTATATCAAGCGTCTCAACGACCTTGAGGCCATTGCCATGAGTTATCCTGGTGTCACGAAGACCTACGCCATCCAGGCAGGTCGTGAGCTGCGAGTCATCGTCGGTGCCGACAAGATGAGCGATGCTGAGACAGAGGCCCTGTCAGGCGAGATTGCTACCAAGATCCAGAACGAAATGACCTATCCAGGTCAAGTCAAGATCACAGTCATCCGCGAAACCCGCTCAGTCGCTTACGCCAAATAAACAGAAATCCCTCTCGCAAGCCGCGAGGGGGATTTTTTAATGTCTATAACCCCGCCAATCCGGCGGGTTTTTGATGGGGTTATTGTTTCAGAAAATCGTTGGGCGTCATGCCCGTGATCTCCTTGAACTTCCGTTGGAAATAGGTTCGGTCGCTGAATCCGCAATGCTGTGCGACGGTTTCATTCGACCAGTCGGGATGTTCCTGTATCAACCGTTTGGCCTCCGTGATACGCAGGTTGGCCAACCAGTCACTGTAATGGATACCCTTCTGCTTGAACCAGGCCGACAATAGGTAACGGGGGACACCCATCTCCTCGGCAGCACTGGGCATGTTCAGACCAGCCTTCAGGTGACCCTGTAGGGCGATCCATCGTGAGACAGCTGCATCCACGCGGAGCATGGCATTGTCCGACATGCGTATACCTGTGTCGTGCTGTTCTGTCTCGGTCTCTGCCTCTACCACCTGATCTGGGTCATTGCTGACCACAAAGAGACAGAAACTGTCGACGAGATAGAAGATGCCGAAGAAGAACAGCAGGGCAAATATAATCAGTAACAGGTCATGGCCATAGATGATGACCGGAACCATGAGTGCCATCAGCATCAATAGGTAGATGCTCCATTCCACCCATCTGAGCAAATAGCCCTTATCTGTATCGAAATAGTCGGATAGTATCTCCCGGATATGTCGCATGTAACGCATCTCCCGTATGGTATAGTAGATTTGCATACCGGCATAGAGAATGGTGGCTATGGACTCGGCCCATAGCAGATTGTTACGTTCTATGAACAGGACAGCCATGGCGATTAGCCATACGGGTATACTAATATATTTCTCAACCTCGTTGAGTCGACCCCGGCTCTGCAGATTCAGAATGGCTAATGAAAAACAGGCCGAACAGGGGATAAAGAAGGCAATATTGAGCATCACTGCCAGGGTGATCCCGCGCGTGCGCAAACCTAATTTATATTGTAGGAAGAAATGGATGCCCAGGAGTATGGTGCCGGCCAACAACAGCCAACGCGTCTTTTGCACCACAGGACTGGTGATGGCCCTTCGGGGCAGCATAAGTAGCTTTACCATCAACAATGCCATGATCAGCATGGCCGAAAATTGCATTAGTTCGATTGACATAAGTTTGTCTCGTTTTCACTTTTCAGCCTGCAAAATTAGTTCTTTTTTTCGAGAAAAACCAAGAAATTTGTGAAAATCATCACAATTTAAACACTAAACTTTCATAAATTACACACCTTTGTTGTCAATTATACACTTATTCATCTCAGAAAACACTACTTTTGCAGCCGTAAATTAATCATTAATCATTAAAATTAAAATCAGTTTTTTATGAAAAAAAATCTTTTCCTTGTAGCCGCTGGTCTGTTATTTTTTGCCAGCTGTTCAAAGGACATGGATCAGTATGTGGCTCATGAGCCTGATGCACAAGATCTCATCAAGACCAATGTCGAGAAAATCTTCGGTAATATCGATCCGACCCATGATTGGTGTAATACCGATTATGGTCAGGTGAATATTCAGGTGGATGCCTCTGTGAAGAAAGTACAGGTCCTCAGTCGTGTGCAGGAACTCTTGGGCGATTATTCCTATGAAGTGACGACAGACGGTCTCAGACTGTTGAATTCTGCAGAACCCAATGGTCGTACTAATTTTACCTTGTATTATAATGTGGCCAAAGAAAACCAGGGTATCTATGTGGCTTTCACTACAACGGATGGCTATTATGTCAGAAAGGTGGAGAACGGCAGTGTCTCGTTCAGCAAATCTGCTAACGCAAGAGCCCTTCGCCGTGAAAGTGCTGCTCTTACAACAGAATACAACGTCACGATGCCTGCTGGTTTTGAGTCGTATGGTTCAGAGCGTGGATATTTTCAGGATGCTCAGGGTAACAAGATTACTGAGTTGCTGTATCCGGTTGAGAGCCCCAATGCAGGGACTTCAGTTTCTTTCTCGGACGATTTTAAAACGACATTCGAATCCTATAAACTCCTTTTCCCGAATGGTCGTAATGAAGATAATTATCCGAAGGTGATTAAAAGCGGTTTCTACAATGGCGATTACTACTGCGAGCAAAAGGATCCTGCGAAGCCTGTGGTTGTTACACCGCTCTACAAGGTGGACAGTGGCTCGAAGTGGGGTAGTGAGGTTTACAACTCAGAACTTTACTATTATTATTTTAAGGAAATTCCTGCAGGTGTGAATGCTGAGGAATATCTCGCCAGCCTGCCTAAGTATAAGGCGCTTTCGTTTAGCGATTGTTTTACAAACGACGAGGAGGGAGTGCTTGCCAGCTATGGTTCCTATATCCTGTTGTATTATGGCGATGGTGTGCCTGCAGCTGGAGAGACCCAAGGTCAGATTGCATTCCCCGAGGGTACTAAGATCGGTTTCCTGATTCGTGCTAATACCAACCATGATAAAGGCAGGAAGAAGGGTGAGGTCTATGGTGACGGTCGTCTGAATAATGGTATTAACGGTGATGGAAATTATAACTTCAGTACACCTCGGTTTGAACGTGACGCTCCCCGTGCATGCTGGATGAAGGTTGAGGGAAGGATGATCCTCAGCTGGGAATCAGGTACCGACAGAGACTTCAATGATGTCATGGTGGATGTGGATGGTATTAAGCCCTTCAATCCTCCTTATGATCCCTATCCTGAGTACTTTACCTTCTGTTGCGAGGACCGTCAGGTTGGCGACTATGACTTGAATGATGTGGTGATCAGAATCACAAGAGATAGTGAGACCAAAGCAACTTTCTCTATCATTGCCTGTGGTGCCCATGATGAGCTCTATATTAAGAATCTGCCTTGTTTCAAGAATAGAGAGGTTCATGATTTCTTCGGAAAGACACCCACTACTTTCATCAATACAGAATTGAATGCGCCCCATTATGCGCCCTATTCAGAGGAGGTGACTGTGACAGCTGAGTTTAACGTGATGACCGATGTATGGCCGGTTATTGAGAACAGAACCCAGGGATATGATGTTAAATTGTCGGAGCCAGGAGATGATCCTCATGCGATTCTGATTGCCGGTATCATGTACTATCCACTGGAGATGGTTTGTATCACGGAAGCTTTCCCGGATTTCCTCAACTGGGCACATGATAAGGAAACATACAAGAACTGGTACAAGAATTACTATAATTCTAAGGTCTATGAATGATCTGAGGCGATTGCCATGAGTAATCCCGGTATCACAAAAATCCCCGCCAGCCCGGCGGGGATTTTTATTATCTCTGTCTCTCTGCGTCTCTGCGTACTAAATCAAATCTTGTTGATGTCCACGTACCCGTGCATCACGGCATAGATGGTCAGTGCCGAGACACTCTTCATCCCCAACCTATCCATGATATTCTTCCGATGCGTAATCACTGTCGATAAGCTGATGTTCAGTTTATCTGCAATCTCCTTGTTGATAAACCCCTGAACAATCAGCGACATCACTTCGATCTCGCGGTCCGACAGGATTTTCTGTTGCAGCACCTTCGGCATTGCCGGCAGGTGCTGTCCCTGTCCATGCGCATGCTGCTCCAGCATCAGCAGAGCTTTCACCAACTCTCCCTCAGGCACATTCGCATTCAGGCAGTGAAATCCGTCTAAAGGACTGACGCCATTTCTTTGTGTCTTTGTATCTTCGTGTTCAGTCTGGGTAGTCAGCACAATCGTCTTCTTGCGTCGTTCCTGGAAGAACGCCTTGTTCTCCAGCACTATGTTCATCGCTACGAAATAGTGGAAATACTGATCAGGCTGATTCGCCTCCAGTTCTGCAAACGACCCATAGCAATCCACGGTCATGATCGGCATGACCATTTGCAGGATTGATTTCAATCCTAAGCTCGCCAATGTACTGGCATCCACGATTGCTACTTTCGGTCGATTCGTCATTTTTTTCTTTTAACTGAACACAAAGAATATATTTTTAACTGAACACAAAGACACAAAGACACAAAGTTTTTTTCTCACATCTTCTTCTTCCATCTTCCTTCTTAGCTCTTAGTTCTTCCTTCTTCTTTCTAATCTTTTTTCTTTGTGTCTTTGTGTCTTTGTGTTCAATTTAAATTTTTCTTCTACGACAGGAATCCAAGCAATGCACCAGCTGCGACGGCACTTCCTATGACGCCCGCCACATTCGGACCCATGGCATGCATGAGCAGGAAGTTATGCCGGTCATACTCCAGTCCTAGGTTATTACTGATTCTCGCAGCCATTGGCACAGCACTTACACCCGCATTACCAATCAGCGGGTTCAGTTTCTTACCCTCCGGCAGGAACAGGTTCATGATCTTCACGAAGCAGACGCCCGATGCTGTGGCAATCATAAACGCCATCGCACCCAGTGCGAAAATCTTGATCGTGTTAAACGTCAGGAACTCCGAGGCCTGTGTCGAACAGCCCACAGTCAGACCTAACAGCATCACCACGATATCGTTCAGCGCAGCACCGGCAGTCTTGGCCAGACGAGTGGTCTTGCCGCTCTCCTTCAACAGGTTACCGAAGAACAGCATACCCAGCAGAGGCAGACCTGAAGGCACGATGAATGTCGTCAGCAGCAGTCCGATGATCGGGAAGAGGATGCGCTCTGTCTGCGACACCTCACGACCTGGCTTCATCTTGATCACACGCTCGCTCTTCGTAGTCAGCAGACGCATGATAAACGGCTGAATCACAGGCACAAGCGCCATGTAGCTATACGCACACACAGCGATGGCACCCATCAGGTTAGGCGAGAGCTTCGAACTCAGGAAGATGGCGGTAGGACCGTCAGCACCGCCGATAATGGCGATACCTGCAGCCTGCGAAGGCTCGAAGCCCATGGCCAGAGCTACCATATAAGCACCGAAGATACCGAACTGTGCAGCAGCGCCAATCAGCATCAGCTTGGGATTCGCCAGCAACGCCGTAAAGTCGGTCATGGCACCGATGCCTAAGAAGATGAGTGGGGGATACCAGCCCTGTCGCACACCCTGGTAGAAGATGTTCAGCACCGAGTTGTCTTCATAGAGTCCGATCTCCAGTCCTGCATCTGCGCGGAAGGGGATATTACCCAGAATGATACCCAGTCCGATAGGCACGAGCAGCAGTGGCTCGAAGTCCTTCTTGATGGCGAGCCAGATAAAGAAGGCTCCCACCGCAATCATGATGAGGTTTCCCACTGTGGCATTCGCAAATGCCGTATAAGTGAGGAACTCATGGAAGTTCTGTATAATAAACTGTCCTAAATCCATCGAAGTATTATACTTTATAATTACTATTTACTATTTATTTTTAACTGAACACAATGACACAAATTTTTTATAACTGAACACAAAGACACTAAGACACTAAGATTTTTTTCACATCTTCCTTCTTACTTCTTACTTCTTAGTTCTTCCTTCTAATCTTTTTTCTTTGTGTCTTTGTGTCTTTGTGTTCCATTCATTACCCAATGGTCATCAGAGTGGCGCCTTCCATCACGCTCTCGCCCTGTTTGACGGTGATCGATGTCACTGTTCCCTCGAATTCCGACTCGATGTTATTCTGCATCTTCATCGCCTCAAGTACGAGCACGATATCACCGATTTTCACGGTATCACCGACATTCACCTTCACGTCGATCACTGTACCAGGCAGTGGAGCCTTCACAGCCGAGCCTGTACCAGCTGCCATGGGTTTGTCGGCAGCAGGAGCAGCAGCAGGAGCCACTGCAGGACGGGCTATGTGCTTCGGAGCCTCGACATGCACTTTCTTCAGGGTACTGGTCGCATTGATGGGCTGTTTCATTTCCACGTCGAAACGAATGCCATTCACATTCACCTTGGCGACATTGCCCTCTACTTCTTCTATCTCTACGTCGTAATCGACGCCCTGGACTTTATATTGATACTTGTTCATCGTATAATTTATTTTTTTCTTTTTTCTTTTTTTACTGAACACAAAGACACTAAGACACTAAGATTTTTTTCACATCTTCCTTCTTCCATCTTCCTTCTTCCATCTTCCTTCTTCCATCTTCCTTCTTCCATCTTCCTTCTTCCA
>JAGCDZ010000012.1 GCA_017650905.1 Prevotella sp.
CTCGCCTCGGAGTTCTTTGCCGTTACCGACAGCTTCAGGATGGTCATCACCCGTCTGGCACTTGCCAAGCAGCGCTCGATGGCCGACGTGGTAAAACTGAAGGTAGGCACCTCTGCCAGTCGCAAGGCCATGCTGGCATCCGATGAGTTCAAGTCGGCGCGTCAGTATTACCTCGATTTCAACCGCCGCATCCTCCAGAGCGCCGAGACATGCCGCAACGACATCAAAGACCAAAAACCGTTGGATACCAAGCAGTCGGCCAACTACCGATGGCTCCTCATTCAGCCGTTCCTGGCGATGGACAACTACGCCACAGCCATGCTGACCCCGCAGCAGGAGCAGACGTTGACACATTTGGCCGAGGAACTGCCCATGCTCCTTGCCTACGTTGACGGCAAAGACTATGTGCACTCGCCCAAATCGGAAACGGAAAAACTCTCCTCAGTGCTGAGCGAGTATTTCCTGAAGTGTTACCTCAAAAGCGTTTTGTGATGCTATTCATTATAACTGGAGAAGTCGATGAGCACATCATCGCAAACCTGATGGGCTTCCTCGAAGCCACCGAGAGCATGGAAAAGTTCAAGACCGATGACCTCGAACTGACCGCCCTGAACGACGGCAACCAGGCGACGGTAACCATCCCACTGACCCGTCAGGAAATGATAGACGACCTGATCGACCTGCTCGTCTCGAAGCTCCTCCTGCAGGTGCTCTACCTCTACAGCGACAAGGCCGGCAACAACTTCCAAGCCCTCGCCTACTCCATGCCCTATCAGGACGAAATGTATGTGGTACGCATAGCGTCACACCAGTGCGGCATCATTGATGAGATACACGTCGATTTCTATTCCTCCATCGAAACCGTTTTCACCTTCCTAAAGCAGGAACTGGAGCGACTGGAGCAACCGCAGCCCGACCTCGACATCGAGGAACAGCAGCGTCTCGACGCATTGCTCATCAACTTCCTCTGACCGCTACTGGCAGTCGCCTTTCAAACGACAAAACCCAACAAATAAAACGACTTAACAAATTCATAAAGCAACATGAGTATAATAGACTTGAAAATGATTCTGATGTTCGTGATGGCCGCCGTGCCGTTCACGTTCGCCATGCGCTGGCGACCTGCATTCGCCACGCGATTCTGTGAGGGTATGAAGCGCAGCGACAACTTCCGCAAGTTCTTCACGCTCGTCATCCTGATGGTGATGATAGCCCTCGAGTTTATCGACTTCCAGGCATCCACAGCCATTGCCACGATGATGCACGACGGCCATCTGTCCGCAGCTGATGCCGCACAGACCATCGGCCTTTACGGTGCACTGATGACCCGCCCCTACGCCACACTCTTAGCCGCAGTGATGAGCCTGGCCATGTTCTCGTACAAATGGGCCGACACGGTGCTCACCTACCTCCACGACCACCCGAAGCATTTCCTCGTCGTGGCAGCCCTCGCCATGCTCGTCGCCATGGTCTCGCCTCGCTACATCATCGTCACCGAGATGCTGGAGATAGTGCTGCTTGCAGCATACATCTACCCCGACCGTATCGGCAACATAACAGGAGGCGGCATCCCGCAGTCCACTATGCGGAATGCCGTGCTGGCATAAACAATAAAGCATTACGACATGGATAAGGAAACAGTTAGAAACAGCCAGGTGCGAATTGTCACAGACATCGCTCTCTGGAACCTGCTGCTGCAGGGTGTGAAGAAACAGCCGAAGTACAGTCGCCTCGAAGCCTTCCGCGACCTGATGGAGCGTCAGCGCATCGCGCTGCTTACGGGTGACGGAAAGTTCATGAAAGGCAGCGTCCTCGAGTTCTCGAAAGCCTGGGGATGGGACCGCGATACGGTCAGCCGTTTCTTGGAGAAGTTACAGGAGCTTGGCATCGTCACCATGACCTTGGCAGGCAACCGAAAGGCAATCAAGTTAAACTATATCACAGACAACGATTTTTAGTGTGTACGACGACTGAAACGGAGAGCGCTTGCGCGTCTGCCCCAGGTCGTGCCACACTGCCCTTGGGCAGAAGGGTGTAGCCTAATACGCACTTTGTCGGCAGATGCCCCACAAAGATGCCCGTCCTCAATCGCAAGCGAATTGGAGCAAGCTCTCGGACGGTTAGGCTCAGGGTTCACACCCCAAGACCCCCATTTGAACTAATAAACGAATAAAAACATGGCTAAGCAAGTATGCGATTTAAGAGCAGGAAAAGGTATAACCGTTGCTCAAAGTAACGAACACCTTCGTGTAGGACAGCAAAACGCCTATATGAAGAAGGTATCAGGTACACAAGACCCCACCCGCGAGCATCTCAACTTCGAGATTGGCCGTGGTGGCGTAGTAAAAGGGGTGGATAAAGACACGTCCATCCCCACTCGTATCAGGGAAATCCTGAAGGCAAGGGGTATCACCGACCCCAATGCAGGACTTTCTGAGGATGATCCGCGCCGCCGTCGGACGGTTGCGAATATCATATTAGAGGGTTCACGCGACGTGATGCGTCAGTTGGCCTTTGGCAATCAGGAGGTGAATTTCAAACGTGGATCTGACAATTCTCAGGTCACCCGCTGCCCAGGAATTGAGAAGTGGGCACAGGACATGTATCACTTCATGGCCGACAAATACGGTGAGGATAACATTGCGGCATTTGTCGTTCACCTCGACGAGACCCTACCACATATCCATTGTACACTGCTACCCATCACAGAAAAGAACAAGTTTTCCTACAATAAGTTCTTTGGCGGTAACAAGGAGGATGGCTCACGTAAGTTCAAGGAATTGCACGACCAGTTGGCCGAGGTAAATGCCAAGTACGGACTGGAACGTGGTGACAGCATCGCCACGACCAATGCCAAGCATAAGTCATATATGCAGTGGCTGGAGGAACAGATTGATTCCGGCAAGGTAACCCTCAATGAGCAAGAACAAAAGATGACCGAACAGTCCACACAGATTACGGCAAATCAAGGGAGACTTGACAATCTGGAAACCGAAATCAAAAGAGCCGAGAAACGCTACAAGGGACTGACCACTATGATAATCAATCTTCGAGAGCAGAAGCAGAAAATCATCACCGAGATTGGTGGTCTTGAAGAGGAATACAAGAATGGTCATATTCCCATCGATGAACTTGAAGAGAAGAAACAAAAGTTAGAAGACCAACTTAACGATATACAGACAAAGTTGGATGACAAGAAAACAAAACTCGATGCAGCCATGACCCAGTTAGAAGAACTGACAGGCATGAAAGAGAATCTTGAAAAGGCATACGATTCGCTATATGAGCAGGTCGAAAAGAACAGTCCGACACTGGAGGATGATGCCATGCGTGAAATGACTACAATGATGTGGAGCGAGGCCATCGAAGAGGTTCAGAAGGAACACCAGAGGTTGTGCGACTTCTCCAAGAAACTGCCGCCTGGACTGCGGAATGAGTTTGAGGGACTGATGGATGGTTCTTTCATCGAAGACATAGCCGAAAGAGGCAATGCAATTGTCGCCGCCGCAACCGCTATTTTCACGGGATTGATAGATGGTGCTACAAAGTATGCACAGGATCATGGTGGCGGCGGTAATGGCCCAGGAAGTGGCTGGCGGCGCAAGGAAGACGAGGACGAGTATGCGTATCGTAGGCGTTGTTGCATCATGGGCCGCATGATGATGAGACCAGCTGGACGAAAATTGAAACGTTAATTCAAGCATGATAATTTTTGTGCGTCTGTGCAGTGAAATAGATGTTGTACTTTCGCGGCTAAAAAATTAAAAAGGTATTAAGCAAATGAAGAAAACAATGATTTTAATGGCAGCATGTCTCGTAGCAGGGACAGCTGCAGCACAAGATTCTCCCATCGATGATTGGGGAGCAAATTGGTTCCTCTCAGCCAAGGGAGGTGTATCGGCTTTCATTGGTAAGCCAGTAGGACATGGTGATTTGTTTGACCGTGAGAAACCGCTACTGAATGTGTCGGTGGGCAAGTGGTTCACGCCTCATGTGGCTGGCCGACTGGCTTTTCAGGGTCTGCAACTGAAGGATGCCAATATGGTATCTTGTAATTACCAGAACCTGCACGTGGACTTCTTGTATAACCTCACAGGGCATAGTGACGGTATGCAGAAGTGGGACATCATCCCATACGCCGGATGTGGACTGATTCATAACAGTTATAATGGTCAGAAGCCATTCGCTATCTCCTATTGCCTCATTGGTCGCTACCGACTGTCGGAGCGCCTGCATCTGTCTGGAGAACTTGGAGCCACGACC
>JAGCDZ010000103.1 GCA_017650905.1 Prevotella sp.
AAAAATCGACGAAAAGTAGTCAAAATAAAAAAAATAGCACTACTTTTGCAAAAAATCCAGTTCACAATGAAGTTGCCTTTTCATATCGTACAATTACTGAAGGGGAAGTCGGGAAGTGATTTGCGACAGCCTTCTGATTGTGAATTCCTGTCACTTGATATAGAGAGTAAGACGGGCGTTCATATTGGTTCCACAACGTTGAAGCGACTTGTTGGCTTTGCCCAGGATGAACGTACGCCCCATGTCAGTACGCTTGATGCCATTGCCCGCTATTTAGGCTATGCCCATTGGGAGGAACTATTAAAGATTGAGGACAATGGGAACTCTGACTTTGACACTTCTGACGAAGAAGTCCGCTCTGCTGACTTGCGACCTGACACTATTGTCGAGATCACCTATCTACCAGACAGAAAGGTAAGGATGAGATATCTTGGCAATTGCCACTACCAAGTTGTGGAGAGTCTGAATAGCAAACTTCAGGTTGGCGATGAGTTGGAAATCCAGAACTTCGTGCTTCATCATCCTCTATTGGTGCTCAATGTCTGGCGCTGTGGCGAGTCGATGGGCCAGTTTACAGCAGGCCGTGTATCAGGCCTTTCATCTGTTAGGATTCTGTAATCTTCAATTCTTAAAATGGAGTCGTCTCAGTTTTCAGATAGCCAATCACGATTTGATGCCATCGAACAGATGGAAACACAGGGAACCACTTGTGACACTTTTCGTGTGAAGCTCTATGGCAAACTGCATTTCCTGAAGCGCCTGAAATCTGAATACGCAGGAGATATCCGCTATCAGGAGGCTCTTCGCAAAGAGTTTGAGACGGGCTATCGTCTGGAACATCCTAATTTGGTGCGTTATATCTCGCTCGACAATGATAGCATCTTGATGGAGTATGTCGAGGGTGAGACCCTTTCACAGCGACTTTCATCGAATCCAGACTACTTTAAGAATCGGAAGAATACGGATAAGTTCATCCGTCAGTTGTTGAATGTTATTGGATATCTTCATAGTCATCAAGTGCTCCATCTTGATCTGAAGCCAGACAATATCCTGATTACTCGGATTAATGATGATGTCAAACTCATCGATCTTGGTTGTAGCTATACTGATTCTTTTCCTGATACCACGGGCCATACCAATGCTTATGCCGCCCCAGAACAATTATCCATAATCCATAGTCCATTATCCATTCAAACAGACATCTATGCTATAGGAAAGATTCTTGAGCGTTTGCCTGACCATAGTATATATAATAAGGTAATAGCCCGTTGCACAGCAGAAGACCCCGCAGACCGCTATCAGTCTGTAGAGGATATCTTGCACGATGTCAGTCACAGAAAGCGCTACTGGCTTGTCGTGGTAGTGCTTGCACTTATAATCGTTGTTTTGGCTATTGGCATCGCAATGAATCATGAGGACAGGATTCCCGCAGACGCACCTACCGATAGCCTTTCGCGTGATTCAGACTTGCAGTCGAATCATGGACCAGCCCCCGTGATTCACGATACAATCCAACAAATATCGCCAGAATCTGTCAATATCCCTACACAACAATCATCAAAGAAAGATGAGCGGACCCAATTGAATGAAGAACTGGAACAATTGATGGATAGAGCCTATCGCTCTACTATAGCCACTTTCTGTGATTCCATATTTCCGCCTCCAATACCTTCTGTTGATAATGCCTGGGCAGATGTCTCTACTGAGTTCCACAACCAGACTGTTCAAATAGGTGACCGTCTTGTAAAGAAATATCCTGCTATCCCTGAAAGTATCATCCGCCAAGAGACTGAGCAGAGATTTCAGGGCCTCGTTGGTTACGTATTCAACCAGATGCGCCAAAACGGCCAACAGCAAAAAGTTCCCTAATTATTTGGCGCATTGCCAAATTATTCTTATCTTTGCACCGTTAACATTAATATTACAGGAAATGACACAAGAAATTCCTTTAGGAAAAACAAAAGAAGAGATAAAGACGAGAGAGCAAATCATCATAGACTTCTATGCCCAGTGGATTGCTGCACATCCAGACAAGAAAGTCTTGAATGCTGCTCTTGGCAAATATATTTGCGTCAAGTTCCTCTCTATCAATGAGACTTACGAGAAAGCGGCCCGTAGTTACGAATCAACGATGGCGGTGTTCAGATTGACTGAGATTCTTCAGAATGCAGCCCTAATTGAGGTACTTCCTGCAAAACGGAATACACGCAATCAGAAACAGTTCGAAAAGTTGTTGGTTATGCAATATGAGAACATCAAACTGACCGTAGGGCTCCAGCGCTCCAATCAAGATCTAGTACAATACTGTATCACGGTACCTCGAGTGCCTGTACAAACAAAGCCATCGTCTCATAAATGAGCGATGGCTTGTAGAAGTGGGGCTCGAAACGACCTTGAAGGTCATAAAGGTTGTCATCCTTTCTGCGAATTCCCCTAATTGACGGTGCAAAGATAGGAATTATTTCTGAAACTTCCAAATATTTTTGAGTAAAAATCGAATCCGAACACCTAAAATCCTATAATCCTTAGAAAAAAAGCTAAATGGAAGAAATGGTCGCGCTGTTTCTTCCTTTTTTTATGTTAGTTTCGTACATTTGCAGTCAGAAGCACTAAAAATGAGTGTATTATGTACAAATAATGACGATAAATGATGAAAAAATCGATACGAAGTGGCTAAATTCTATAATAAATGAGGATTTTTTGCAAAAAAAACAGCTCACAGTGTTTGTCGTTTGCAAAATTATTCTTATATTTGCAACGTCGCAGATAATCTGTGGCAAACATAGTAGGAAGCGTATTGCTTTCATCTGTACCGAAAAGTCTGGTAAACTTTCCCGTAAAGCAGATGTAGAGTGAACCGCTCCCTCCTTGGTAGGAATAATAATTGTGTAGCAGTCATAGGCTCACATCCTATATATCCTCCAAGGGTGTGGACTGTTTCTTTATCTCTTTACAGGTTTTACCAGAGCCTTCGGTAGGATACTGAGAGGCTCACACTTCTGTTATGTTTGTGTGTTATATAACTAAAAACGGGATAAATAAACCAATGTGGGCTCTATATGATATTCTTAGATACTCTTTTAGCAGTGTAATTTGGGGCATCCTGATTGCAGTAGCTTGTATGGCCTTATTTGTTTTTTTGATTAAGGGCTGGTATAAGGATGCTACATTCTCTCCAATTAGTTACATCATTGGGGCTGTGTTGTTCCTTTTCTTGTCTATTCAGTGCATTTTAATAGTCGGTTCCCTCAAGATTATTGATACAACAGATTATTATGAGACTGAAATTTCGCGTATTGTAGATAGCGCTTACGATGCAGCTGATGAGGTGACGATGGGGCAGGCTGATGATATCATTCAGGTTATTATCGACAGATTCCCTTTGCTTCAATATTATATAGGTGGTGGTGAGTTCTCTGGCTTTACTGCCAAGGAACTGCCTCATGCGATGGCAGACGAACTTCGCTCTTTCATGCGTTGGTACATCTTCCGTCGCATCCTTTGGTGTCTGGGCTTTGTGATTGTTGGGGCAGTCTGCGTTATTAGGTCGTTGTCTAAAAATCGCATTCCATTACGTCAGAGTGAAAGACTCCAAAGACAACGTGTCCAAACTGAACGTCGTAGGGTAAGCAGAAAACCAAGAAGATAACAAATTATAAAACTATAACAATATGAGTACAACAAGTTTTTGTAACAGCAACCACATTTTAGTGGGATTGGGAGGTACAGGAGGTAAGATTCTCCGTGCCTTTAAGATGAGAATGTTTGAAGAATTCCATGACGACGAAGAGCGTAAGAAACAGCCAGTAGCTCTTCTTTATGTCGATTCCACTGACGAGATGATGCCACAGGATGGTAAAGCACGTCCTGATTTTCGTGTAATGGGTAAGGATGCCTCGTTTGTAAATGATGAATTCTTAAATATTAAGGAAGTGGATGTAGAGTACATCTTAGATCATATAAATGATTATCCATCAGTTAAAGGAATCGTTAATAACGTTATGGCTGTAAAATCTGCAATAGGATCTTTGGGACAGGCGGCAGGACAAAAACGTCGTGCTGGTAGATTGCTGTTTGCCGCTAATGCTGTTGGTTATGAAAATAGTCTAAAGAAAGCTTTTTCTAAATGTCGAAACATATCTGGTCAAGAAGAAAAAACTAATATTCATATTTTTGCGGGATTAAGTGGAGGAACGGGCTCTGGCTCAATTGTTGATGCTGTATTGCTTGCAAGGAAGAATTATAGAGATGCAAAAATATCTGTATATGCAATGATGCCTGAAAAGAACTTGCCAAAGCAAGATATGGATCAAGGACGTTATTATCAAAATGGTTATGCAGCATTAAATGAATTGAATGCCTTGCAAGCAGGTCGTTGGTTTCCTCAAGATGTAACAGGTATAGGTGAAGCACATTATTATTCGGATAAAGTCAAAGGAGTTGCTGATGGATTGACGATTTACAGCAACGTTAATGAAAATGGAATGTCCATAAATTCATTGCAAGAGTTACCTAAAATAGTTAGTGATTATATTTTTGCAAGAATTTTTCTTATTAACGAAGAAGACCAAGTAAATAGTGATTTGATTCGAGCTTACAATTTTGAGAATATGGACGATTTTGCCTTAGAATATGACGAAACGGCAAATATCGGAACTGATGGTAGAAAGACAGTGGCCCGAACCAAGAAAGTCAACTCATTTGGTATAAAACGAGTGATGTATCCAGAACTAAGAGTTCTCAAGCATATAACATATACAGTTGGAGAAAGTGTACTCTATCAGTTTAAATATAATAACTGGCGAGAGAATCAAGGTTTTGTTAACGAAGAGCGTAATAAAGACTATCGTAAAGACTATCTGAACAGTGATAATATTCAGAAATGGATGCTTGATGATCTTCATCTTACCTATGAATTGAAAGTGTTGGAGTCGGACACAGACTATCCTCGTTTCAATGATTACTGGCATGATAAGGCTGTCGGCTATGCTGAAGAAGCCAAGAAGGCAGACAATCCGCTCAACGAGCTTGACAATATCATGGGAGAGTTCTATACAAATCATTTCCGTGAAGAAGGTGTGGAAACGTTCTTTATAGGTAAGGAAAGAGCAATACCTGAAATTGCAAAAGAGATTCGCCATAATGTAGAAAATGAACTCTATGAAAAATGGAAAGTTGGTGATGTCTCTATTGTAGAACTTCAGAAAGTTTCAAGGCTCTTACTTGAAAAGGTAACAGAGATTCGTGCCGATTTAGAATCAAAATCAAAGGAAGAGAAAGAGAATTTCGAGGCTGTTGATCAAGACAGAAGCGACAACGTTACAGAATGGAGTCGCTTGGGCATCCTTCAAAGAATGGTGGGTGCTGGTGCTCGCAGATATGCAGAGCATCAGGAAATCCTAACAGACTATTACACCTCAAAGACAATGCTCGTCGCTTGGGAGTTCGCCAAGAAACTGGCAGCCCGTATTTATGTTGAATTAGGCAAAATGGATGCAGACATCTCGGCATTTGGTCAGAAGATTAACGATGCCATCGATGAAACAGAACGCTTGGTGACTGCACAGCGAAAGGTGAATAAAGGTTTGGAAGACATGAAGGGCGCCATCATCGAAGTAAGCGAGGATGAGACTATGAGCGAATTTGAAGTTGAACTTAAGGTAGATAAGGTTGACATGCCTAATATTGCCCGTCAGATTCGTGAGAGTGTTTTGCCAGAAGGTGATTTCGTTAATTTTGGAAGACTGGCTACTGACATTAGTGTTGATGACATCAAGGATGCCTTTGACATTAAACTGTCTCAGATTGTTAAGACAAAGCATGATGAAAAAGCTGATAGTGACAACAAAGTTCTTGGCTTAAACATCCTTACTCAGCTCCAACAGAAACTTAAATCAGAAGATCAAATCAAAGAATTTGCGTCAAAGATCGTTAGCCAGAGTGGTGTGTATTTAAAACTGAATAATGATCAAATCCGACGTCATCTACGTAATAATGAAGATGATTTGAGTCCAACAAATCCTGCAAGTATCAACAAAAAAACTATATTGATATCTATACCTTCTCCAGATGATAATGAAGGTTTGAAAAAATTTGCAGATAAATTGGAACAGGCATTTAATAATTCTATTAAACAAGGTGTAGCACGCACATCTATTGTGGTTAATAGGAAGAGTCCTCGTAAGGATGAATTGTCAATAATTACGGTTGCATATTGTTTCCCCATTCGTGCAATAGATTGGATGGGCGACTATAAGAAATTGTATGAAAAATCACTAAATACGGGAAATCCTGCTTCTGATATGGCAAATGCAATCCTTCTTCATAGTGAAGGTGATGGAAAACAGCTCCCATCGTTGTTTGCAGTTGACAATGCAGAAGAGATTGCAGCTAAGGCTGCACAAGAGGCAATGGCTGCGCAGGCTGCAACAGCACAGCCTCAGGCTGGCCCTGCCGTACCTCCACCAATGCCTGGAGCTGCCCCTGTACCACCACCCATTGTGCCACAGCCAGAAATAAAACTGTTCATCGCAGTTGCAGGACAGCAGTATGGTCCTTATAATATGGATATGTGTAAACAGATGGTTCAAGGTGGTCAACTGACGCCTCAGAGTACGGTATGGATGGAAGGAATGCCTGCATGGGCTCCCGCAAGTCAGGTTCCTGCATTGCAGGCTCTATTTGCTCCTGCTGCCCCAGCAATGCCATCACTGCCTCCAACAGGTGGCCCGACCCCTCCACCAATGTTGTAGTAAAGAAAAATGTATAACAGAATAAAAAAAATACGATTATGGCAGAAAGAAATACAGACCGTATACGTTACAGATATGGTATTTGTCTGAACGACAATTGTGAGAAATGTAAGTCTAAAGAAGTACAGGAAATCCCTGCACGCAAGGAATTCGTTTGCCCTGAGTGTGGTAAGCCTTTGCGCGAATGTCCACCTCCAAAGAAAGGCGGAAATACTAAGCTCATCGGCATCATTGCTGGTGCAGTTGCTCTGTTGGCAATTATCGGTGGCATCATTACTTTTAGTGGTAGTGGTGAGGAAACACCGAAACAGGAGCCGGTGGCCGTAGCCCCAGTTGACAGCGACAGCATTAAGGCTGCTCAAATGGAGGCTGAGAATCAGAGATTGAAGGATAGTTTGGCAGCTGTTGAGGCTGCGAATGCCAAGAAACAGGAAACACCTGCAGCAAAACCTTCCGCAGCCCCTGCTACTCCAAAGCCAGCCGCTTCTAGCTCTAAGAACCTTGGCTATGCAACCTTCAAGGGTTCTTGGCCTAATGATGTGAATGGTCGCATGGTATTCACCTCTTCACATGTCATTGACAGCAAAGACCCCAAAAAGCGTGTTGCTGAGCCTGGTGACTATGTGATAGGTGAATGGGCTGATGGTCATCTGGTTCAAGGCATCTGGTACGGCTCTGATAATCAAGTGAAGGGTAGTGTTATCATTGGTAGATAATTTCGAATGTCATGTTGAGACGCTCAGTTTATACATTTCTACTAATAGTATGGTGTGCTTCCGCATCATCTCAGGGCTTGAAGATATTCAGCCCTGAGGTGAAGGAGGCTGCGCCAAGAACTCAAGTGGTGGTGATGAACTTCTTGGAGCGTTATTTCAGTGAGCTGACGAATACCAAGCAGACTACCGTATTGACGAAGATGGCTGATGACAAAGTTTATTTCCGGAAGGGCAAACCCTCAGATTTGTATCAGATCTGTGATACGATGCCATTTTCCATCAATCTGCTTGATCGCTATTATGAGGTGAATTGGATGAAGGCTGATGAGCCGTTTGTCACCATTGTATTCCCTGCGCAATATGACTTGCTGCTTGGAGCGCAGAAAGATGAGGCTTCAAAACAATTCAAGGATGCTGTTATTGCTGCTCCTCAACAAACAAAAGATTCAGAAGCCCCTTCCAATTTAGAAAAAGTCAGCGAATCGATATATAAGACAAAAGGCGATACCCTCGAACTGGCAAGTCTTACAGATGCTATATATTATAATAAGGTACGCGAAGACTATCATCCTGTCTTTGATAATGACCATATTGCCTATTCATCTGCTAACCTGTATCATGGGCTGATATCAGATGTAGACTATCGTATGTACGTGGAACAGTCTGTCTATGGTATGACAACCATTAACTATTCTATCAAACTCAGTCAATGGCTCAACTATTGTGCAGAGTGGGGCCTGAAGGTGTTTTTTGCTGTAGAGGAAGAGCGAGAGGATGGTATATTGGCGCTTGTGATAGCGCAGAGCAAGGAATTAGGTTATCATCATTTGCTTTCTGTCGTCATTCCTGACAAGTTTGTTACTGACCAAAATGCCGTTCTGAAGGTAAGGCTGACTCCTTATATACCAGTTCATAATGTGAAAGATCTGTATCAAAAACAATCAACAACCCATAAAAAAGTAAAATGGCAATGAAACGACTACTATTTATAATAGCTATTGTAATCTCTAGTCTCTCGATATGTAAGGCTCAGACGGCTACTGAAGTGTCTAAGAATATTAATAAAGTAAAGCGTGACACCATGTATATCTATGCTGAGGCTACAATGAAAGACCTCAATGAGGCATACAATGGTGCTCGAGCTATTCTTGAAATGAAGGTAGGCGACTGGGTAAGAGAGCAGCATCCTTCAGAAGGAATAGAAGTGTGCATCGTAAAAGCCAAGGAGCACTTTTTGCAATTAGAGACGCGGCGAGGCGATTTCTATCGTGCCTTTGTCTATGTCCGTAAAAGCGACATTATGCCTGTGGCAGACAAGAGTGAAGTTACGGTTTTCGAGGTGGCTCCAGTTGCCCAACCTGATCAGCCTCAGGCTGCTCCTGCAATTATCATCTCTGAAGATGCACCTGTAGAAGAGAAGAAATCTCCTGTTTTAGAGCTTACCTCCGAAGAAAAGCAGATGAAGCTGGTACGCAGTTTCTATGAAGTGGAACCGTATATCAAAGGCTTGAAGAGCAAGGGGAAAATAAATGCCTATGGTAAATATGCGACGATGCCTGAAGATGAAGACTGCCACCTGTTTGTCTATGACAAACAGGGGAACATTTCTGCCTTGCTTCGCAAAAGCGGTAATATACAATACAATCTGAATACACTTAAAGAAGACAACGTTAAGAATTATAAGAACTGTGGAGCCATCTGGTTCCAGCTAAAATAAGATGATGATGAAAAAAATACTATTAATTGTTATAGTGGCTCTGTTTGCCATTCAAAGTAGAGCAGACAACGTCACTTTTACAGTTTCTGACGGCATTGACAATGCTGGCATTAAGTCAAAGATTGAGAGTGAAGTTAGCCATATGCTGACAGAAATCAATGCAGCCCAGGAAGCTGGTCGCAGTCTCAATTTCTCAGCTATGGGTAATATTGGTACTCGTGTTCAGCAATCAATGGCAATGTTATGGGAAAACTCTCCATTTGTTTGTACTGATGAAGAGATTATCGAACATTGCCTTACAACTGGTACAGGTTATCAGGTTCGTAACATTCCTCTGATGATGAAGCCTACTGGCGAACGTGAGTTTGGTGAAGATGAGTATCAAGAAGCTGTAATCAGCTTTGATAAGCAAGGCAACGTAGAGAGTTTCTATCTTAGTATCTCCATGAACCTCTACATGAACGTCATTAAGAGCAATCTGGAACTGACAGACCTTCGCCGTCGCCAGTTGATTCTTGATTATGTAGAGCAGTTCCGTACTGCGTACAATCAGAAGGATATCAACTTCCTCAATCAGGTATTCAGCGATGATGCGCTGATTATTACGGGTAAGGTTATTACCACCAAACATGCAGAAGGTTTCACCTCTCAGAAAATACAATACAACAAGCAGTCGAAAGAGCAATATATTAAGAACCTCCGTGGTGTCTTTGCTCGGAACAGCTATATTAAGGTAACTTTTGACGAAATTGAAGTAATGCGCCATCCTGTCAATCCAAACTTCTATGGCGTCACCCTTCTTCAAGGTTGGACCAGCGGCAAGTATCACGATGACGGTTACCTCTTCCTCCTCTGGGACTTCACCAACGAAGATGCTCCCCAAATCCACGTCCGCACCTGGCAGCCTGATAAGATTGGTGGCAAGGCATTACCTAAGGACGAAGTGTTTAGTTTAAGTGATTTTGATATTTAAATAGTATGGAATTATGATTTATACTCAGTTTCCAATGCATGGATTGCCATTTAGCAAAGATAATAGTATTAACAATTTAATCGAATCTGAAAATGATTCCCCTATAGACTGCAAAATCAGGGCTCCTTAGCGAATCCGCAAAAAAGAAATGATTCTAAGAATCATAGACAATTATTTCGTTTTTAAATTATTATTATTACACAAACTAATTAAAATTGAATAATATGAAATGCCCAAAATGTAAAATGAAAATTCCAAACGGTGCAGAGATTTGCCCTTATTGCCGTTCACGTGTTCAGGGCTTTGGAATTTTTGGAGATATGTATGATGATTTTAAGGAAGGATACAAGAAGACAAACGCAAATCTCTCAAATAGTGGTTGTATGGTGGTTTTACCTGTTATCGTGATAGCTGCATACTCAATATATTATTTAATTAGTGCATGCTGATTAGTTGATAGGAATCTGGCAGGCTATTCCCGAGACTAGCCTGCCAGTAGGCCTCTAAAGATAAACTTCCCGATAATTCATATAAGTACGGAATAGGTTGTGATAAGCCAAGTTATTGATGATTTTTAATCATCTACCTAAAAGACGATAGAAATGAACAAAAGATTATTTAGTTTATTAATTGGGGCTTTGTTTGCCTTTATTGTTGATGCCCAGGATATTGAGGTGAAGAAGTTTGAGCCGTTGGAGAAAGACCAGACGACGGCATTGAGTCCAAGAAAGGATATCAATGGGAATGACTGTGCTCTGGTGCTGGTTCGTACTCTCAAAAAGGGAATGGAGTTTGATGGATGGGTGGTCGGTGATGTAGAGTATAAAGATGACAGTTATTGGGTGTATATGGCTAATGGTGCCAAACATATCAATATAAAGCATCCTGATTATCAGACTAAGAAAGTCTTGTTTAGTGAGTATGGTATAGGAAATATAAAAGGTGGACAGTTATATAGTTTGCGTATTGTTGATGAAACTAAGGATGTTATCAATAGAGTATATAGTTTAGGATGGAATTTGAGTGGCTTTGAGGTGTCTGAAAAAATAAAAACGTTTTTAAACATGTCTGCTAAGAGGGGAGATAAAAAAGCGATAATTGCCTTAGCTCAGTTGTCTGTTGGAGGGAATGTTCAAAAAGGTGAATTCCTCGAACAAAATAAGGGACTTCATTGGATTAATAATCTGCTAGAAAAAGGGGATAGTGCATGTCTTGACTCTATGCCTGGTGAGTTGATGTATGTTTATGCATGTAAACTAATAAGGGATGGTTTAAGCCATGATCGAAGTCCAAATAGGGTTGATACGTACAAAGAAAGAGTTATATATACAGAAGCGAGTGAATATGACTTGAAAGCATGCCAGAAAGGATATAAGGAGGCTGGGGATGATTTCTTCTTAGATTATATTCAAAGTAACGGTTTACCAGCATATAAAAAAGATGTAATGCGCCTATGTTTAGATTCTGCATCAACAGGGAATACAAAAGCTATGAGATGTCTTGGCATTATTTTTGAAAACGGAATTTGTGAAGAGAGGAACCTTCTTACTGCTTCTGAATGGTATAGAAAAATATACGATTCAAGTCTTTCAAATCAGAGTAAAACAGATTTGTGTAGGGTATATGGTAATAGTAGATACCCCATTGACGGAGAGACTCTGAGTTTTATTAAACAAAAGGCTGAAGAAGGGTTGCAAGAAGCATTGTTCCAATTGGGCTGTATGTATGAAGAAGGAAGGAATGTGGAAAAGAATATTGAGAAAGCGGTAGAATTATACAAGCAGTCCAAACCTACCATTTTTGATTCTAATCGTCATCATGGAGCAACTTATCGCTTGGCAAAGATATATTATGATCGTAAAGACTATAAGGAAGCAGAGAACCTATTAAAAGGCCTATATGATGATGAACTTGATGCCCGCTATCTGCGAGCTATGATACTGTTTCAAGATACAAGAGATTATAAAGTAGAAGCATATAATATATTAAGCGATTTATCTAAAAAAGGTTATCAAAAAGCAACAGATTTTATAAAGAATAACTATTAAACTGAAGAATATGAAAAGAATCATTTTTATGTTGCTTGTTTTTTCAAGCATTTCTGCATTCTCACAGAAAGAGATTAAGGTCGTAAGTTTCAAGCAGAGTTCCTCTGATATATCTGCACGTACTAATCAAAGAGAAGACCCAAAAGGTGAAGCTTGTGCATTAGTTAAAGTGCAATTGCCCCAGCGTAACGCTCTGTTTGAAGGTGACATAATTGGCGAAATCGCATTTAAAACCAATGAGTATTGGGTCTATATGCCCCAAAAGAGTACTCAATTGGAGATTAAGTTGCAAGATTGTAAACCTTTAAAAGTGGATTTTATAAATTATGATATTCCTTCGTTAGAGTCAAAAGGTACTTATGAATTATGTATTATCAAAGAAGCTGCTGATTCCCCACAACTCTATAATGAGGGTATGACGGCTTTAGCCAAGAATGATATAGTTACCGCTTTTGAAAAGTTGGAGAAAGCATATGATGCAGGCTATGCTCCAGCAGCATACGAATTAGGGCAGGCTTCACTTGTCACTTATGATAGAAATTATGACGAAGATCCCAATACAACAGAATCATATCAGGAAGCATATAATTATTATAAGAAAGCTGCTGAAGGTGGCAGTCCTGAAGCCCAGTATGCTTTAGGAGCAATGTTATTGGATTTCCAAAACAAATATCCAGAAGAATTGTCCAAGATAAAAGTTGATCCTCCCTTTTTAGATAAATCAAAAATATGGAATCTTATTAAAAATGCTGCTGATAAGGGCGTGGTGAATGCTCAATATCAAATGCTTGCAGATGACAAGTGGTGTGAGGAAAATGCAAATAATGGTAATCCTGTCGCACTATTTGGTATGGGATTGAGAAATGACTCAGAGTTATCATACGAAGAATACTGGATGTTGGAATCGACAGATATTAGCTCTTCCGAGAATTTTGAAAAAGCAGCAGAATGGTACCAGAAGGCTGCTGAAATTGGTCTTGACGCAGCACAGTGGAGATTAGGGGAATTATATGCACGAGGATTAGGTGTAAAACAAGATATTAATAAAGCAATAGAATTCAGAACGAAGGCTGCAGAACAGGGAAACACCATGTTCCAGTTTATGATGGGTATTATGTATGCAACTGGCGGATTTGCAGATTATTCAACCTATATGTTCCCAGATGGATACGTATATAATGTTGAAATACCTCAAGACACCGAAAAAGCTGATAAATGGCTTAGGAGTGTAAACCACAGACAATTAAATAAGACAGAAAAGGATAGATTAGAGGGAAATGGACTGCTTTCATTTACGCTTAATGAACTTTCAGATGGTTTTATGAAACAATCAAAATATGAAAAAGCGATCTATTGGTATCAGAGAGAGGCAGAGATGGGGTATCGTGATGCTTTTTGTAATTTAGGTGAAATATATCTTGAAGGAAAAGGCATTAGCAAAGACTATCAAAAGGCTAGAATGATGTTTGAAAAGGCGATATTGGATGATGAGCACTATGGAGACGGCTATAGCGGACAGTTAAAGTCAAAAGCCTTGTGTTATCTAGGAATCATCTATCGGGATGGTCTTGGTGTATCTGTAAATAAAGATAAGGCAAAAGAACTCCTATATAGGGCATTAGAAGAAGGGTATGATGAAGCTAAAAATGAACTGGAAAAAATTAACTAAGCCTCTTCTTGATATACAGTAGGACATTATGTCTAAGTTTACGCTCTGAGTCTGTCATATATCCCATACTACCAAATATCACCCCTGTGGTATGTTGAATAGCATGGGCAGTAGTTGAAAGGGTTGTCATTATTTGGTTTATTTGAATATGGCTCATATAGATGAAATTTATAACTTAGGAATAAGGACATTTGATAATCATGTAATTGATAAAAATGACATCCTTTACATTGATGTTTTCTATACTGCATTAGAAAACGTTGAACATCGATATATTATTGATGAAACACCATCTGCTAATGCAAATAATGAGGTTATAGAAACATCATACACAAGCAGGCTGGTAACTAAGATTAATATCCTATTTGAAAATCATGCAAATAATCCTTATGGTTTAGATTGCGTGGGACCTGTGAAAAAAGGTTCTTTCTCTCAGGGAGATGAAGCTAATATGGTAATAAAACATCCAGATATTGTTATACATAAAGGTGATTACCCATTAACTGGTATTCAAGAAATAATGTGCGAGATCAAAAGATCATCTAATTTAGGACCATCTGAGATGATCTATGATTTGAACAAACTGATGAAATTTAGTAGCCAATGTAATTGGAATAACCCATATCGTGTAGCTATATTCTTAATTTATTGCAGTACAAAAGCCCAACTTGAGGGCATTGTCTCAGGATATAGAAATGGGACATATTTAGTTGAAAAACTATTGCATGATGATACAGAAGAACAGATGACTTTTTCAACATTTGTTACAACATATCAAGAGCAATTAAAGAACATTATATGTTTTTGTCATAGTGAAGAAGGGACAGTCGAGTTAAGTACTGTATACGAAATTGTTAAGTCCAAAATAATACATTGAAATTATGAAACATAACTTATTATTGGTATTAATGTTTCTTATTCGCGTTTGGGCGTATGCCCAAGACATTGAGGTGAAGAAGTTTGAACTTATGGCGAAAGATCAGACGGCAGCATCGAGTCCAAGAAAGGATATCAATGGGATGGTGTGTGGATTAGTGAAGGTACAGTTGAAGGAGCCTGGGGCCGAGTTCGAGGGCAATGTGATGGGTGAGGTGCAGTTCACTGGGGATGAGTATCTTGTATATTTGCCCAATGGTACTAAACGACTGGGTATCAAACATCCAGACTATCTGCCAACTACCATTGTCTTTGCGGACTATGGAACCAAGAAGATCATCTCATCTACCACCTATGAGTTAAAGGTGAAAACCAATAAGAAGCAGGCGAAGGTGGACAATAGCAAGAAAGGAATAGCTGTGTTCAACATTAAACCTTCGAATGCCATGCTACTTATCGATGGCCAGATAGCTGATGGCTCAAGTGGTGTTTATACGCTGTCATTACCATACGGTACTCATTATTACACGGTAAAGCTGAAGGATTTCAGCATCAATAACCAGTCTATACAGATTGATAAGACTGCCAAAAATATCAACGTGGATTTAACGGAGTTCTTTGCAAAGGTTGATGTTTCTTGCCAAACAGAAGATGCAGACATTTTGATTAACAGTGAGCAGAAGGGAGTTGGTAAATGGGGAGGTATGATGATTCCTGGCAAATATACCATTGAGGCCCAAAAGGATGGTTGCCATTCCCAAAGCAGACAAGTGGAACTGAAGGATAATGAGA
Source organism: Prevotella sp. (assembly GCA_017650905.1). Classification (GTDB taxonomy): domain Bacteria; phylum Bacteroidota; class Bacteroidia; order Bacteroidales; family Bacteroidaceae; genus Prevotella. The sequence goes on from JAGCDZ010000103.1 coordinate 15,544, forward strand.
CTATCAAAGTTGAGTTTACAGCACTAAAGACCATTACGGGAAGTCTTCGAGTGGATTATGAGCCGGCGGGAGCAGATATATTGCTGAATGGCAAGAAGGTCGGTGTGACACCATTGTACATAAAGGAGCTTCCTGTTGGTGATTATCATTTAGAAATATGGAAGGAATATTATGTGAAGGAGTTCGCCACTGTGAAGATAGCAGAAGATCAGGAGTGGAAGGAAACAGGGAAATTGAAACTGACACAGTTCGGGGAGTTAATAGTAAATGCAGGAAAGGATGATGATCCATACGCAATAGCCATGTATTATCGAATTGGTTCTACTGTAGGTTATAGGGGTAAGCATAACGCATGTGTGAAAGACACTTTTCATATTTCATTGGATCCCGTAAAAGCAGTATCTTGGTATAAGAAGATTTTGAGTGATAGAGGAGAACTTAATTCTGATGTTGCTAGTAATATATTAGGTCCATGTTATCCGTCAGAGACGGACGATGCTAAATTGTCATTTTGTACGTTAAAGCACGAAATAGATGAACTTGATGGTGAGGGAAAATACGAACAACAAGTAATAATGTGGTCATATTATCCATATGCAGCTTTAGCATGGCACTATTTCTATGGGATTGGCTGCGAAAAGAATATAGAGGAAGCAAAGAAATATATGAGATGGGCTTGTACAGAGGAGGGGGAGTATTGGTACCCTGCTTATATCAAGATGATTAAAGACATGGGGCTTGATAATGAATTGAAATATAATCCTAAATTGAACCCAGATTTTATATATGAATAGAAAAATTACTAATAACATGCGTTTAATACAATTTTTTTTATTAATATGTTGGTCTATTCCTTCTATCTCACAAGGATTCAAAGTGAAAGAATTTAAGCAGAATATCAATGATGGTTCTGCCTTTCATGCTCCTTTGGATGCAGAAGGGCACCCATGTGGTTTGATAAAAGTGAGAACAGATAATGCAGAACTGAAGTTCAAAGGCAATATTGTCGGTGAGGTAGAAAACAAAACCAATGAGTATTGGGTTTATATGATTCAGGGGAGCAAACAATTAAATATCTTACATCCAAATTTCCTGCCGATGTCTTTAGATTTCGATAGTTTCGGCATAGGTGAAGTTATCTCTAAGGCAACTTATATATTAACACTAACCGAACAAAAGTATAACAAAGAGAAGAGCGGCTTGGTTGCAATTGTGAAGCCAGAGACTGCTATGCTCTATATCGATGATGTTTATTTGGAGAATCTAAGCGGTAATGGCCTATATCAACTATATCTTCCTAAGGGTGACCATGTTTGTCGTATAGAGCAGAAAGGTTATCGGCCCAATGTGCAAGTGGTGACTACAGGTAAGGGAACACAGAATCTGAATGTGGAGTTGGAGTCGGTTATGGCTGAGTTTGAGGTGAAGTGTAAGACTGGTACTGCTGAAATCTATATTGATGGAGAACGGAAAGGTAATGGCTTTTGGAAAGGAACTATATTTGCTGGCGAACATCAAATAGAGGCGAGGCAGCAGAATTATGAATCCAATATTCAAACCATTTCAATAGCGGAGAAAGAGAGTCAGACATTTGTAATACCAGAACTCAAGCGTTCCATGGGTAAACTTCGTATTCAGACGACACCCAATAACTTGCCAGTTAGTGTAGATGGAAAATATGTAGGCATGAGTCCATGTACGATAGATATAGAAACTGGTAATCATTATTTTAGTTGTAAAACCTATGGCTACGCTCAGTATCGTTCGGATTTTGATATCAAAAGTGGAAAACAAACTGATTTGTCAGTTATGATGAGTATTGATAACGAAATAGATGATTACGATAAGGAGTTATATATTAAGGCTTACAATGGAGATCAGGAAGCCATAAGTGAACTTGCTGTGAATATAGCAGGGGCTATATATAGAGGAGGAATTGGTGATCCATTAGAAGCCGTTTTTTGGTTGGAGAGGTATTCGCTACCTGAAGAATTATTAGATTTCGAAGGATGGATTGATGTATATTGTTATATAGGTAATCCAGATAAGGCTTTGGAATTATACTATCCAATAAAGAGCAAAGTAGAAAACCGTGGCGGTATGTTTTTGGCAGAATATTATATGTCAAAAATAGGTGATGCATTTTTGAAGAAAAATGTAATTGATAAAGCTATTCAATGTTATGAAAAAGCCGATAAAGATGGCTATGAAGGATTAGGTGATTGCTATAAGGCCAAAGGCAACAAACAACTCGCTGCAAGCTACTATCGCAAGTGTATGAACTTGGATTATTATGATAATAAGAATAGGGTAGAGAAGAAACTAAAGGAATTGGGATACTGATGATGGATAAAGCAAAGTTTTATGTTGATTTCTGTTTCGAGGCTGGCGATGCAGGTTTGTGTCATCGGTATTGGTATGAGATTGAATTCTCAAAAGTTAAGTTGGTAGCGATGCTGCTACTTTGTTTGTTTCTGTTCTCCTGCTCTGTTGGAAAGCAGAATCCTATTAATCAGTTGGAAAAACTGACGGAAGATATTCGCGAGCATCACGAAGAATACTCAACGGCAGATTGGAAAGAGGCGTATGCTCGATATGAGCAAATCGCTGCTGATATGGAGAATTACCAGTATACAAATGAAGAAGTAGAAAAGATTGGCAAATTAGAAGGAGAGTGTGTGGGATACTTCATGAAAAGTGCCGTTAAGTCTCTGGACGGCTTGGAGAGCGAAATAAAGGGTTTCTTTGAAGGTTTTAATAATTCAATGGAGTGATATGTAAGACTTTGGTATAGATGGGAGATAAGATGGTATTGTCAAATCATAATATTCAGATACAAACAGGAAATAGTGCCTATAAGATAATCTTTGGGTTACTCTTTCTTTTCTGTGGTTGTAGCATATATTTGTTGTCTCGTAGTGAAACACTTAATATCTACCAATGGTGCAATGAAGTAGGTTTGTCTGAGTATGTTAATCTTTTGCGGTGTGTTGTGCTTGGATGGGCTGTGCCTGACTTCGTTAAGTATAGTATCCCTGATGGATTATATTGTGCAGCTTACATTTTGATGATAGATGCAATCTGGGGGAAACAAAAAGGATTATCCAAGTATTTGATTGTTTCAATTATCCCTATTGCTGCAATAGTATATGAGATTCTACAGTATTTCGGAATCAAGAATGGAACATTTGATGTTTGTGACTTAATGTGTTATTGGGTTCCTGTATTGGTCTTTGGAGTAAACGAAATAATAAAGTATGTACAAATTAAAAAGCTGAGATTATGAAAAAGTATTTTTATTCAATGTTAGTGTTGGCTGTTTTTGCCATAGGTTTTACTGCTTCAGATGAAACGAAAGCTTCTAAAGACTCTGAAGAAGAAGTGACTGAAGAGAAAGTACGGGAGAAAACATCGGAAGAATCTCAACCGAAGGAAAATCCTGACATACAGCATTTTGTTGGAGATTACATTTATAGTTATTTCCTAGGTAATACAAATTATCGTATCTTTTTTAAGATATCCCTAAAGGCAGATGGAAGTTTTATTTGGGAACCGACTAATGAAGATACAAAAAAGACTATAGAGTTAGAAAAAGTTGTGGATGGTAAAGACTATCCTGATGGTGGCCATTGGGTGGTAATGGATACGCCAGCAGGTAAAGGCGCATTTTTGGATTTTGATTGCGATTGGGGTAAGGGAAGTATTACCTATGACAGGAAAGTCTTGGAAATAAAAAATATGAATGGATACGATTTGAAGACAGAATTAAAATATGAGGCTCCAAAGGTTCTTCCTAAAGTTCCAGATTCTCCAGAAGCAATGATTAAGGAGTTCTACAAATATGTTTTTGGTGAGAAAGAAATGGACGATGATATATTAGATACCTATCTCTCTTCAGTTTTGAAGAAGTCTTTATGGACAGAAGATTATGACGGTTGTTATGAATATTGGCGTTTTCGAACAACTGCTCAGGATTTTAATCCCGAAACAGGTGATGTTAGCAAAATAAATGAGGTAAAGTCTGATGGTGATGGTTGGTACACTGTGAAATATTTAGATATGGGTAATGAGGGTCAGACAAGAGTGAAGATGGCTAATGGAAAAATAGTAGAACTGAAATCAGATAAGAGTTGGGAGAGTTGGGATGAATAAAAGAATTTTGATAGTTTAATTTGAAATTTTAGAATCAATATTGCTATGAATATAGAAAAAAATGAAGAACAGTCACAACTGATTGTACCAGAGAGTGTTTTGCCTAAAGTGATGAATATCATAGATGGCTATAATAAGAAAGCTGCAAAATGGGGTTATGAGTTATTGACATACAATGCTGAAGATCACACCATTTCTGGTAAGTTCACACCTAAGGAAGATACTAGTGCAGGTTTTATGAAGCAAATGAAAGAAGCCTATAAGAATGGTGACTTGGGTGAAGAGTGGAAGAAAATACTCAAACTGTGTGGCGTAGGTTAGATCTACTCTTTTTATGCGACGATTGAAGATAATGTCTGATGATGTGCCAATGGCATGTGGTGACGAATTTGGGGTGAATGAATTGCAGGATAGGCTGAAGGCTTTTTGCAGGGAGCACGGTCTGGAGCCTCCTCGTTTCTGGATTTTTCCACCAGATGGGTTTTATATTTGCTATGCTGTGTCGCTGCATCTGAACGATAATGACAGATGCGAGCAGTTTGATGCTCATGTCGTTTTTATGCTGAAGGATTTCTCTGCGAGAGATAATCGCGAGATGGAGGCAGGCCGTTTGCAATGTATGTTCGAGGAATTGGGAGAACCTATCTTGCTGACTTGTAAAGTGGCGGAAAGGCCTGATCATCAGCAGCGTTTCTATAAGAGCATAGGTCTAGATATGATGCCTGTGCGTTGGCAGGATGCTTCTCAGAATGATTATGAGGTGTATGTAAAGGGAAACATGGTGATGGATGCCTTTGCCAGCGTAATGGATCGAGTGGAGTTTATCGGAAAGGAGATTGTGTATCAGGAAGATGGTGGAAAGTGATCAGTTATGGATGGATAGCTATGGCTTTGTGTATTCAGCAGACGGGAAACGGTTGCTGAAAGGGGCCAATGTGGAGGGCGCATATTGGATTCCTGAGGGGGTAGAGGAGATAGAAGAGGGGGCGTTGATAGGTTGCAAGATTGGTACGCTTCATGTTCCTTGGACGGCTCATGTGCATGAATATGATCAGTTGGAGTTTAGCAAGGATCCAGAAGAAAATGAGGAACTGATGCCTCACAGCCTTAGGGACAGGCACCTGAACTCGCGGGGACAGGTCCCGTGAGTCGTACAAACGCGTTACAGCCTCGCATCCCTGCGAGGCTGTAACGTTTTACTAACTAACTAATTAAAAACCAAAACGTATGAAAAAGAAACTGATGCAAAGTTACAGTGATTTTGGGTTGATTCCAAGAAATATAGCCAATTCTTCTCAAACTTGTGTGGACAAACGGCCTAATAATAGACAAATCAAGGAAATAGGACGAAAAGTTGTCCAAAAGTGCGCACAAAGAAGTTTCAGAAACATTGTGAGCGAAGACGTAAGAAAACTCATCAAAATTTGGATGATTAATAAAAGATTCGTATCTTTGCAGCAAAATTGGTCTCTACTCTGACGACGAATCATGTTTGTATCAGAAATCTCTTTATGGGGCGCAGCCATAGTAGCGTGCGTGGTGTTAGTAGCGGCGATAGCACTGGCTTTCTTCGACAGGCAGATGCTGCTTAGGATGCTGGTGATATTCGGAGCGACGGTGGCACAGATGGCCGTCGTCGTGGCTGTCGTGTGGTTGGTCTATCAGACAAACGCCTGGTGGGCCTATCTGCTCTGGTTCTTGCTGGTACTGGCGTTGTCGATATGCTGGTGCCTGTTCCCTTTGCAGTCGATATGGAAGAAGATGTTGCGGCCCGTCAGTGTGGCGATGCTCGTGGGTAGCATCGTGGTGGGAGGCAGTGCGATGCTGATGCTGCCCGCCAGTGTCTTCCTGTCCATCTATTCGGTGCTGATGGCCTGTATGACGGCTTCGCTCATGCAGACCATGATGAGATACCAGCGCAACCAGCAAAAGCCAGAAGCGCTGCGCGAGGATATGCTTCATCAGATAAGGAATCTGGCTCAGCCTTTGGTGATGGTCGTACCGATGCTCTATGCCGGTATGCTGCTGGGAGGTGTCGCTGCCCTCGAAGGGCTGCTCGTCACGCTGTTGCTGGTAGCCGCCTCCTTCGTCGCCAATATATTAGCGGGCGTGATAACACTGGGGATGATCAGGAATTATCCTAACAGACCTTGACGCACATCATTGTGAAGTCGTCGTTAGGCTCGGCACCGTTGCGATAGGCCTCTACTTCCTGCTTCAGCGATTCTATCACCTGTTGGGCGTTTTCAAAGTTGGTACGTCGCAGGACTTCGAGCAGACGATCATCGCCGAACTGCTCCTGCTGAGGATTCTCTGCCTCATTAAGACCGTCGGTATAGATAAACAACAGGCGATTCTTAATGCTATCGATTTCTTCGCCCTCATACTGCAGTTCAGGCCACAGACCGATGGGCGCATTGGCAATCATCTCAAGGAAATCGCCATGATGATCGCCACCAACTATTACTGGGGGATTATGACCAGCATTGCAGTAGTCAAGATGTCCCGTCTTCAGATCCACCAGTCCCAGCCATAAGGTAACGAACATACCGTTCTCATTATCTTTTCCCGAAAGGGCATCGTTCATGCGGGTGCATATCTCTGCTGGCATCATGCCCTGCTTGGCCATTGTCTGGAACAATCGGGTGGCCTGGGCCATGAAGAGTGAGGCTGGCACACCCTTACCGCTGACGTCGCCCACGGCAAAGTAGAGTTTGTCGCCCTGAAGCAGAAAGCCGTAGAGGTCGCCGCCTACCTCCTTGGCAGGATTCATATAGGCAGCCATGTCGAGGCCTTCAATCTCAGGGAATACGCCTGGCACCATCGACATCTGGATGTCGCGGGCGATACGGAGTTCACTCTGGATACGCTCCTGTTCAGCCTTTACCTCGGCCAGACGCATGGCTGCACGATGGCGTGACCGCATAAAAATGAAAAGGAAGACGGCCAGGGCCAGGATGCCAAGGGCTATTCCGACGAACGTCAACTGCTGATTTTTGAGTCTCAATGTCTGGGCTTCGTTCTCGGCGCGGGCTGCCTCGAGTTCCAGCGAACTCATCTCTGTCTGCCTGCGTGTCTCTGCCGTTCTGGCTGAGTCGCGCGCCATGACATAGAGATGTATGGTATCGAACGCTTCTTTCCACCGTCCCATATGCTTGTAGGCTTTATATATGCCCTCATATCTCAGCACTTTATTAGGTTTCTGATGGGCGAGTTCCAGCATCTTGTCGTACTGGCCTGTCAGCTCTGCATAATGAATGTTCTGCGATGTAAAGAACTCGGAAGTCTTGCCCGTCTTCTTTATCATTTTCTGCAACTCGGTGTAGTTAGTCATGAAGAGGATGCTGTCGACAGGTTCTTTACAGAAGGCGGCTTCGCATTTATAGGCCAGGATATTCATCTGCTGGTAGGGCGTCAGATCAGGTTCCTGCTGGCATTTTTCAAGTGCTTCAAGGGCTTCCTCCCTCCGGAATTTAACGAGATTGATCTTGGCAAGCATCCAGTAAAGATGGGTGAAATTGACTTTGGGCAGATATTGGTTTTTGTATTCAATGGCCTGTTTGCACAATTTCGCAGCCCGATCGTCCATGCCCACATTTACTGACATATTGGCCTGTGTGTAAAGGGCGGTGATGATGCCGTACTTGCTGTCGTGCTCTTTGGCATAGTCGCGCATCTCCTCGGCCACTTTCAGTCCCTTCTGGGGGTTGTGACGGAAAGTGAAGGTGGCCAGGTTTGACCATGACTTGTAGTACAACTCCTCATCGTTGGCTTTCAAGCAGAGATCCATCAGTTTATGGACTTTTTCTGTGTATGCCTCAGTTTCGTTTGTGTCGAAAAGGGCACCGGCCTCTTTCTTGGCTTCTTCTTTAGCCTCTTCGAGCTCTTTCGATGTCTCTGCAGCTACCATACAAGGCATACAGACGAGCCATATCAGGATGGAAATGATAATTTTATTCATAAGTCTATTTTATGCGCTCATTTACTTCTGGCGGCAAAATTACGAAAAAAAAACTTTTCCCCCAAATAATTCTCTCTATTTATTCATGGGATTTGGGGAGACAGGTTGGGGGCCCCAATCCCAATGAATCCTTGAGCGTAGCGGGTGTTATGAACGGTTTTTGGGGATTATATAAGGGGGAAGCGACATTTTGCCTTGTATCAGGCAGAGCATCTTGGGCTGGATTTGGAGAACTTACAGGCTTACAATGCTGAAATGCCCAAATCTAGAAGGGCATATCTAACTACGATTCGAGAGTATTTTGCAAGGGTGAAGTTGTTCTGGGATGTCCTAACATTTTAAACTAACCATTTTACAAATCCCACATTCTTTATATTTTTTAACGGAAATTATTTCTGGGATCATGCCATAATCTTCGGGATATTTATTACTTTTGCAGACGATTTGCACCAATGGCGGGCGAATCGTTTTTTCGTATATGGAAATGATAGATACAGGACTAAAGGGACGTTTATCGGGTTTGTGTGACCTGGGGAGATCGGTAGCCGTAGCAGCGGCTGACGAACGCTCTGCTGCACGTATCCCCATCGTCGTGTATATAGGAGATCCGTTGGCGGCAGACAGGATGACGGAAAGAGCATCCACTTGTTATTTCAGCGTTAGTAGACTACATCGTTTGACTTCCAACACCCCCCGCTTCGACAATGAGCAATCAGAGCCCTTTAACTATCGTTGTCAGCCCCGCAGAAATTGTGGAGCGCATCACGGCGAGCCTGAAAGCTAAAGGTCTGCAGAAAACTCAAGAGGATTATGATGGTATGGAACACCTGCTCTCGGGCCTGCCCTGGTGGAGCATGGTGAAATCTGAGGCGGATATACTCTTCGCCGATGAACGGAAGCGCCTGGAGGAGCTGGAACTGGCCCGCGCCAAGGCCACAGCTCCAAACGTCTATCAGTTCATGCCTTCAGCGACAGCGGGTATAGATATGGATGTCGACGTGAAGAGTCCGGGAAACACAATTGCACGAACCATAAAAATAGAAAGGAAAGATGAAGACAGACATGGAGAAAGATGACGGATTCTGTATCAATGTGTACAGTCCGGGGAACTTTATTGCCAAGGAAATCAATATAGGCACCCTGAATCTGGGTACACAGCCTAATAGCAATGGCTTTAGTGATGAGCAGGTGGCCAAGGCCCTGACAGCCTGCGTGGGCAAGGGTAAGGTAATCGACCAGAAGCAGAAATGGGCGGGTGCCTACTGGTATCTGCGGTGGGCCTGTAATTATCCGGTGGACGTGCAGAAGTCCTGTGATAAGATCAAGTCCCTGCCTTATGAGAGGGCGCTGGAGATACCATGTGACTACAACAACATCAGAAGGATCTGCAGTTGCTCATTCATGGATTACGACGTCCGCGATATGGAGAAGGTGAAGGTAAGCAACATGGACCAGGACGTCTTTTTATGGTGTCGCGAAATAGCTCTTAAATTAGCCGAAGAATTAGGTAAATCATACCTTCCGCAGATCTGATTTTACCAAACTACTACCAAATCGTTACCAAATCGCTCCAAAAAATTGGGGCGATTTTTTTATGCCTAATTTTGCCATTGCAAGTAAGTTGCAACGGCGAGTGAAGGCTGCGGCTCAGCATAGCCGAACAAGTTTGGCTATGCGTTCGCCTTGCACTTCACTTATCCAGCAAACCCGGGGACGCCTGGAATCAGTTTGCAAGCGTTCATTGACTTATTGCAACCATAATCATATTTCCTTGCAGTAGTATCATAGCATTTTGGCGGTCAGCGGACTGCCGGACCCTGTCCTGTCGTGACGATACGGCAGTTTTCTTCTCACGTACATTACTTATCTACTATAAAGGTCGCCTTCAAGGGGGCGACGTTAAATAAATTGTTTGCTTATGAACAGAACAGAAATACAGGAATTCAAAAGATTCCTACACGTTAGAGAACTTTTCGGAATGTTCTCACAGTACTACCGTACTAACCACCTGACATCGAACCCGCCTACGCTGGAGGCTTATCTGGAGAAGGCCAAGGCTGAGAGTGTTATCCCACTGGCTTTCGTCTATCCGAAGACGATCTATGGCAAGGACTTCTGGCTGGCTATCCACGAGGAATGGAACCAACTTCTTTCGGAGCAGCGGGCTGACCGCAGCGAGGCTGACCAGCTGAACAGCTTGGGCTTGGAAATTATCGAGATCCAGACGAGAACTAACTGTCTGGGTCTACCGAAGAACACTTGTTCGTTGAGTCTGAAAGGCGGCAACCGACTGACGCTCAATATGGAGCACTCGAAGCTGGTGGCCAAGAAACTTTCGACTCACATGCTGCTGACCCGTAGCCGACAGACCACAGACGTGGTCCTGATGTTCAACCGGACACGGGGCATCGAGGTGAAGTTCAAGCCAGACAGTAGCAGTCTTCAGTTCAACAATGCTGAGTTGGCTAACCAACTGATCAAATTGTTGGAACTCGACCCCGAAAAGGCGTACTTCCAGATTGGCATCGAGGTGCTGACTGAGACGAAAGACTATTTGTTGTTTATGTTGAAAAAATAAGGATATGGATATAAGGAACACGAATCTTACGAATTACACTAATTTGTTTTAGAATGGAAAGAATTGTAAGAATTCTGAATCAGAGTCCGCTGGCTACCCGCCAGTATCCGGACAAGAAGACAGGGGAACAGAAGGTGATTAATACTGTGACCCTGAAGTTGACTGACGGCACAGATACCTTCCTCGGTGAGATCACCGGCGAGAGGGCTGTCAACTGCCCTAAGTTTGATCCCCAGTACATCTACAAGGTACAGTGCTCTATGGTAGTGCGTGAATGGGATAGTTCCCAGTCTGGCGAACACATGCAGGCTACCACTATCTACGTTGACAAGATTAACCTCATATGACTTTAGAGTATCTTGAACTTATGGAAGACGTTAAGAAGACTCAGGAGATGGCAGAGCAGACCTCTGCCACTCCTTCTACGACTCGTAGGAAGCTGCAGAAGTCGTTCAAGTCGAACACCCGTATCTATGATGACGGGAGTATCGAGGTTGACCCACAGGCTCAGGGCGAGCCCAGTCAGAAGGACGTGAAAAAGGTGGGTAAGTCGAAGCGGTACGTTACCAACGGTAAGAACCCGCTGACGTGTGTTGAACTGAAGTGTCCCGAGGATGTGCCCGACAAGGCTGCCTTCTTCCACAAGGAACTGGCAAAACTGACGAAGGACATTCAGATTGAGGAGCCGCAGTTGCCTGAGGGTGAGTATCTCTTGAATGAGGATAACGTGAAGGTACGCTTTGCGGCAAAGGAGCACAAGGTTGTGGCCTGGCTCACATTTGAGGCTAAAGGATTGATAGACGTAAGGAGAGAGCTGTACAATCTAACAAGCAAGATTGACAAATGTTTTGTAATCAACGAAGCTTCGGTCTGCCAACTGAAATAGTAACTGCCGAACAGTTCAGGGCGCTTATCGCGGCGCCCCGGACTGTCAATCTGGTGAAAGAGGCCCGTGAGGCTCTGGCCAAGGGCGACAAGAACACCTACGACAGAAAAAAGAAGAGCCTGCCGTTTGTGATTTTCATCGCTACTTACGACGATTCGGTCAAAGTGTTCGAGAACAAGAAGACCGGCGAGAAAACCGCCAAGACGGGCCTTTGGCGCAACCAGAAATATTGCCGTTTGAACGGTTTGTGTGTCATCGACTTCGACCACATTGAGGGCGATGTGCACAAGGTCTGGGCAGAGGCTTTCGCAAAATTGAATGAGGAGGATCAGAAGCGTATCCTTTTCGTGTTCGTAACGCCTTCGGGGCATGGATTGAAGGTGGTCTTCATAGCCGATGCGGCTGCAGGCAACCTGATTGACAACCAGAAGGCGTTTTCCCTGAAACTGGGACTGAACCCCGACGAAAGCTGCAAGGATGCCAGTCGAGGAGCGTTCCTGACTACAAGTGACGATGTTTTATTTATTGACGAAGAAAGACTGATTACGTATGAGAATAAAGAATTCGGTAAGAAGTATGATGCTGAGTATCGGGCTGGTCATAGTGCTCCTACTAAGACTGCTGCTGTGGCCGATCAGGAAGCTGGACAAGGGGATGCGGCTGTCAGCCATGTGGATGATCAGGAAGTGGTGACCTATCATGGTGTGCCGTACCAGAAGATTGTAGAGGCTTGGCTTGGTGACAAGAAGGTGGAAATTGGCGACAGACACCGCACAAGTCTGGTGCTGGCCGATCATCTGCGGTACATCACGGACAATGATCCGAAGCTGATAGAGCAGATCCTGCGGCAGACGCCCTTTGTGAAGGAGATTATTGAGGCACGTAACGAGGATGTTGCTACCACCGTGAAGAGTGCCCATAACTATGAGTTCTTAAAGGGTATTCCCAAGCGGATGCAGGAGGCACTGAAGAAGAGCGGGGCTCTCGAGAATCAAGGGGACAGGTCGCGTGATATCGCTGACCCGTCAGCGAATCATGGACCTGTCCCCATTGATTCAACGCCTAATGCTCAGAATGACGATGTTTATGGCGCTCTTCCTTTGGATGCTTGGGCTGAGGAGCTGCTGGAGATGGCAGAGTATTACCCCTGCTTGAAGGAGCTCTTTTTGAATGTGCATCCGCATAAGTTGGCGGCGGTGTGGTTCTCCAGTGCGGCGCTGTTCGGCACGCTAATGACAAGGGCCTGGTATCACTTCTGGTACGAGCCGGAGATATTGCGTAGGTTGAACTATAGCATCTTTATCATCGGTGACCCAGGTGCGGGTAAGAACATCGTGGAGAAGTTCTACAAGAAGATTGCCGACCCGATGATTCAGGCTGACCAATGTCTGATAGATGCGGTGAACCGCTATAAGGAGGGGCGCACAGAACGTTCAACTTCTACTAAGGCACAGAAGGGTGAAGCTCTGAAAAGACCCGTTGTGGGTATCAGAGTGCATCCTGCCCGTACTGCTACAGGTGAGTTTATCCGTCACATGAATGCGGCTGTTGAGACGGTTCAGGGACAGCCTCTGAATCTGCACATGTTCTCGTTTGATGCGGAACTGGATAACGTCACCAAGCAGAATAAGGGCGGTGACTGGAAAGACCGCGAGATACTGGAACTCAAGGCGTTCCATAACGAGCAGGACGGACAGATGTATGCCAATCAGGAAAGCGTCACCGGCATGTTCAACGTCTTTTGGAACTTCATCTATACGGGTACGCCGTATGCTTTGCACCGCAAGGTGAATCAAAGGAACTTCGGTACGGGTATGTCAACCCGTCTGGCTGTCATCCCATTGCCTGACAAGGGCTTTGCCAATCGACACCAGCAGGTGGACCCGTCAGCCAACGAGACGCTGAAGACGTGGGCTTACCGCCTCGACAAGGTGGAGGGAGAGTTGTCTATTGAGCCGCTGAACGACGAGACCTACGAGTGGCAGACCAGCCATTTGGAGATTGCGGAGTTCAATGGCGATAAGGCAGATAGAACGCTTCTGAAGCGAATCCCGTACTATGGCATTGGCATTTCTTTGCCCTTTATCCTGATGCGTCATTGGGATGAGTGGCAGGAGTCTAAGACGCTGACCATGGATGACAGGGATAAGCGGTTGTGCCGTCTGGCTATGGAAATCCAATACCGCTGCCAGCAGTTCTTCTTCGGCGAAATGGCTTTCAACTACTTTGCCGACCAGAACAAGGAGTTTGTACAGCGTCGTCGTACTGGTCGCTACGAAGACTGTTTCCGCAAGTTGCCGGATGAGTTTAAGACGCAGCAGTTTAAGGACTGTTTCGGCACTAATGATTCGGCCACTTCGCGTGCTCTGAAGCGCCTGAAAGCCGATGGACTCATAGAGAAACTGACCTATGGTGCCTATCGGAAATTGGTTCAAGAGCTGCCGTAAAGCTGTGAGACCTCATGGGGCAAAGCCCCAGAGGTTTTGCACTTTTGCACTTTTGCAAACTTGACTTAAAGGTTTTCCGTAAGCCATGAGCAAAGCCGAGTTTACTTGAGCTTTGCCGTGGCGAGGAAAAGCTCGAATGAAGTTCAAGGTTTTATAATTAATATTATCATGAGTTTACCAAGAGGAATTCGTAATCACAACCCGCTAAATATCCGCAGGTCAAAAGACCAGTGGAAGGGTATGGCAGAGGTGCAGAACGACCGCGCCTTTGTACAGTTCAAGTCATTAGAATATGGTTGGCGTGCCGCCTTTTATCTGCTCACCCGCACATACTACCACAAGTACCGCCTCTACACCATTCGAGGCATCATCTCCCGTTGGGCACCGTCGTCGGAGAACAATACGGCGGCTTACATCGCCAACGTCTCTCGCCTCACCGGCATCGATCCAGACGAACCCATCGGCATCCCGTTGGAACGCCCTGCCCGTTGGATGATGCTCGGCGTGGCCATGGCGATTCAGGAAAACGGTACTGACTCGCTGGATTACTTCGCCATGCTACGAGGTTGGGAGCTCTGCCGCCAAGACTTCTAATACAGTAAAACTCTATAATAACAGCCGCCAATATACACTTGTGGAGTATATCGGCGGCACTAAGCCCGCAGTTTGCGGGCTTTATTCTTTTTTACAAGCAATCTGAAACCTTTGCTGATTCCATGCCTTTTTTCTGCATTCTACTTATTTTTCAATAGAATTATATGTTCTTCGATTATTTTTATGTATATTTGCACCCAAATTAGCATGATGAAGATAGGATACGACGCAAAGCCTTTAATCGGCCTGCTTCGTGACGGAAGTTGAGAAATAAACAATAAACGATGAAAAAGATTATACAATGGATGATGGCCGCCATCCTGATTTGCGGCGCAAGTATGCTTACATCCTGCTCCATCGATGATGAACCGGTAGAGCCGATTGGTTACACAGGCGTGCCACTCATCATATACGACACTGACATCGGCTCATCGGCCGATGTTCTCTTTGCCTTGGAAATGCTCTACCGCTACGAGGACGAGGGTCGTTGCCGCCTGCTCGGCGTAATGGTTGACAGAGAGGGCGAACGGAATGCGGCCTTTGCCGACGTGATGAATACGTACTTTAGCCATGGCAACGTGCCCATCGGTCTTGTCCGCGACGGCATCAAGGAGCCGAAGGTGTGGATTGACTATGCTCACGTGACCGACATGAAGGATGGCGAGGGGCAGCCGATGTTCCAGCGCACGGTGGCCGACTATTCGTCGCTGCCCGACGGCTGGCGGCTATACCGCCGTCTGCTGGCCGCGCAGCCCGACCGCTCGGTGAGCATCGTGAGCGTGGGCTTCGTTACCTGTCTGGCACAATTGCTGGCATCAGAAGCTGACGAGTATTCATCGCTCTCAGGCGTGGAGCTGGTGCGCCGCAAGGTGAAATGTATCTATCTGCAGGGCGGCACAAATGCTGGAGAAGATACGCAACGCCAACAAAACCAGATAGCATTTTTTAGATAGCTTCTCTTATTTTTTCGTAACTTTGCACCCAAATTAGCATGATGAAGATAGGATACGACGCAAAGCGAATCGTGCGTAATGGCACAGGATTGGGCAACTACGGACGGACGCTGGTGAACGACATCGCTCAGCAGGACAGGCAGTTGGACTTGCGGCTCTACGCCCCAGACAAAGGGCGCGACGAATTGCGTGGACAGATTGTGGCCCGGGAGAATGTCACTTTCTGCTATCCTCACGACACCACTCTGCCTTTTGCAAAAGCCTGGTGGCGAACCAAAGGCATGGTGAAGGATCTGAAGCGAGATCAGATACAGATCTATCACGGCCTGAGCGGTGAACTGCCCTTTGGCATCAGCAAGACCAATATCCGCAGTGTGGTAACCATCCACGATTTGATTTTCCTGCGTCATCCGGAATTCTACCACTGGCTCGACACCAAGATCTACACCTGGAAATTCCTGCAGACCATCAAAGAGGCCGACCATATCATCGCCATCAGCGAATGCACGAAACGCGACATCATGGAATTCGGCAATGTCGACGAGAAACAAATCTCTGTCATCTATCAAAGCTGCTCGCCCAGATTCATCTCACAAGGGGACGGTTCTTTTGTTATATCGCGCGATGTATCAAAAGAACCATCCCCTTGTGAGATACGCCAACGCTATATACTCAGTGTGGGCTCCATCGAGGCAAGAAAAAATATCCTATTGGCTGTGAAGGCCCTACCCTACCTGCCTGACGATGTGAACCTCGTCATCGTAGGACGACACACCAAATACACGGATGTCGTCATCGACTATGTTCAAAAGCACGGACTGGAGCAAAGGGTAAAGATATTACATGGCGTGAAAGATGAAGAACTGCCCAATCTCTATGCTGGAGCAGAGGCATTTGTATACCCGTCACTTTATGAGGGTTTTGGTATTCCGATTATCGAAGCCATCAGCACAGGTCTGCCTGTCGTAGCTTGCACAGGGTCGTGTCTGGAGGAAGCGGGAGGACCCGATAACCTCTATGTGGCGCCTGACGATGCCGAGGGTATGGCTGCTGCCATCCGTCAGACGCTCCGAGGAGCTGAGGGGCGCGAAGAGCGTATTTTGCGCAGTCAGGCCTATATCCGCAGGTTTGAAGGAAAGAATGTCGCCCAACAGGTTGTCGACTTGTATCACCAACTGCTTTTTTAGAACTTCCATCTCACCTGCAAATCGACATCCGATTGTGAAGATCCGTCGATCTGCTGGTAACTGCTGCCTATCACTGAACGGTCGAAATAGTCGGTAGTACCGAATTTCGCTGTGACAGTCAAGCGCTTTCCAATCTCCCCACGCGCCATCAGCCAATAGCGAATGCCTTCGCCACTATACTGGCTGAAACCGTAGTTGTAGAGCGGCCCCGACTCGTAGAGATAAACGCGGCTGTCGTAGCTGTCGGTATGAAAATAGCCCAGACCACTACTGAGTCGTAGCCAACGATAGTTGTAACCCAACGACTGACTCACCATCCACCCCCGCTCCTGTTGTCCGGAAGCAATCTGACTATAGTCCAACTGCGTGCGACTACTCCAGCTGCCATCATAACTCAGACTCAAACGACCACGATGGGTTGTTATGGTCTGCAGGGTCGTCTTGTCCTCATTATCCTTCTCTCGCAGTTTCAGCCGATAGCGGGCCTCCAACGTCCAGTTGTTCCGAAGGTATGACACCTGCAACAGATTGTCGAAGGCATGCGACGACTGCGATACCTGATACTTGGCCCAAGGGAAATAGGCGTAGTCGCCATAGGCCATCACCTTCCAGCGGGGCGAGGGTTGCCAATTGACACCCAGATAGACGCCGCTCTCGTTCTGCACAGTGCCGCCATCGCTGAAACTATTACCATAGAGCGAGGTATAGCGGAAGGAATAGAAACGGTAGAGCGCCATCAGCGACACCTGACCACCACATTGCAAACTCAGGCTATTGATCGTAGCCAGCGCCCCATCCTTATTCATCGCCGTCTCACCATTGAAAGCAAAACGAGGATTGACATAACCATAATCGGCACTGAAGTTAAGGAAGTCTGTTCCCTGAGCGGCATGCTGGCGATAAAGCACAGTGGTATTGGGCTTCAATTCCCGACTGAGATGGGTACCCACTACATTCAGACCAGCATGGAAGCCGCCACCCTGATAGCGAAGCGTACCGCCATAGGAGGTATTCTTGAGATTGTTTTTCTTTTCAAGTTCTGTCTCTGTACGATGATAGCCTGTAGTGACAATGGTGGCAGCTGTCCCGTCCTTATTCAGTGTTGCATCCATCGCCCGATACGACAGGAAGCCTGTAGCTGAGAGTCCTTTCGTGATGGTGAGCGTTGCACCAACGCCTTGCAGATAGTCGGCTGAACTGCGTGAGGAATGCGCACGCAGGGTACTGGTAGCGCGCCCCAAGTTCTGCAACGACGACAACTTCCCCATTGCAAAACTATTGTTGGCTATCAGGCCCATACCCATCGACACACGGTATTTCCCCAACACCAGCGACGCCAGTCGTCCCCAGTTCTTCAATTGCAGATAATAAGAGTAATAGTCGTATCCCATACGGTTCTTATTCGCGAAAAACGGTTCGCCTGCGTCCTGTGCCCCAACGAATCCGGCTTTCACATAATCACCATAGGAAAACTGGTATCTCATCCAATGCCGATAAGGCCAACCTTTATAAGCCTCACGGTCTCCTTTTCGCTCATACAGGGGAACTTTAGCCGTTGCCATCAGTTCGTGTCGACCATATTGCGCCATCGTTTTCAGATTGGGATAGTCTCGTTTCTGTTCGCCATCGTCAATTTCAATGAAATAGGTAAGTAACCGTCGTCGCTGATAATCCAGCGAACGGATCATCTGCAATTCCCCCACAGACTTCATAGGACCGTACTGATAGAGATAGGCCATGATTTCCTCCACTTGTTGGGCAGAGAGAAACGGCAACTGCTCCAATTGCTCACGCGAGGCTTGGTTCAGATTGATCGGATGCTGGTCCAACTCACACATTTGTTCATACATCTCTTCCCATGCAGCCGAACCAACATCTTCAACCGTAATCACCTCACGGAGATAGGTTTCCCACTCACGCGCTGACTGCGCACTGACACTCATCCCAAGCATCAGTGCAGCACAAAAGAAAATGTTTCTCATTTCTTCGTCCGCTTTACTGTGTTGTTTCCGTAGCCTTTTTGCTTTTTAAAATAGTAGCTATCATATATAGTCCTCTTTCTGTAAAAGCCCTTGGAACTACTGGTGATTTGTCAAGATTTCCTAAGTGGTCGAAATTTTCGACTACATGCTGTTTTTCAGAAGGTTGCAATCTGAAGCAATACTTTTCAGGAAACTTTTCTGTATTGTTTTTTACAGCCTCGTTCACTCTTCTCGTTTCGACACCATACACATAGGCGACATCTCTATCGAGCAACACTTTCTGACCTCTCAAATCGATTAAGAGAGCCTCTATCTCACACGGAGTAATCTCATGCATTTTTTCCATAGCTAATGATTTTTTGTTTAACAAATAAGTTTTCGTTGCAAATATACAACAAAATCCTCTTTTAACAAAGTTTTTCTCATGTTTTTATGCAATTAATGCTAAATATGCCTACATATTTATCGTCTATTCAGAAAAACTGAGTATTTTTGCAGTCGAAATGATAAAGACAAACCCATATCTCAGAGTGATAGCGATACTATTCACTATTCACTATTCGCTATTCACTGCTTTCGCCCAAGAGGAGCGGATCACAGCCGAGCAGGCGTTGGCAGAGATGGACTCTCCGACGTTTGTCCCCACCGTGAAAGTGGGCAAGGTGCTCGTCGACGGCGACAGCATCCAATATATGGAGATGAACAATGTCTACGTCTATCCTGAACTGACCTTCAAAAACAAGAAACAGGCACAGGCCTATATGCGTCTGGTGACTAACGTAAAGAAGGTTCTCCCGATAGCCAAAGAAGCCAAGCAGATGCTTTATGAGACCACCGAAGCACTGGAGATGTTGCCCACGCAAGAGGCGAAAGAGGCTCACATGAAGAAAGTGGAGAGCGAAATCTTCCGCACTTACAAGCCTAGAATGAAAAAGCTCACCTACTCTCAGGGCAAACTGCTCATCAAATTGATTGATCGTGAGTGCCACTCATCGAGCTATGAGATGATCCAGGCTTTTATGGGTCCCTTCCGTGCCGGTTTCTGGCAAACCTTCGCCTGGGCCTTTGGTGCCAGTCTTAAGAAAGGCTACGATGCAGAAGGCACCGACCGCCTGACGGAACGTGTGGTGCTGATGGTGGAAGCCGGACAGATATAAGTAAGAAGTGATGAGGAAGTACAGTAAAAAAGGGCGGTTTCTCGTGGGAGTGATACTTCTCACTTTTCACTTCTCTCTTTTCACTTCCTGTTTCCGCAAGGAGCCCAAGCATTTCACCCACGAAGTGCTCAATCGCATGACACCTATCAAAGACCAGGGCAACAGCCAGACTTGCTGGATCTACGCCATGCTGGCAGCCATCGAGACAGAACATCTCGCATGGGGCGACTCCGTCAACCTCTCACCTTATTATATAGAGAAGATGATGGAACGGGAGCCCAACCAGCCGGAAAACAAACGGGGTATGGGTAAGACACTTCTCAACCTGATTCAGAAATACGGCATCGTGGGCTATGATGCCATGCGGACCATAGAGACACCTGCACCCAGATACGTCTTTATGGCAGGAGCAGAATACACGGCTCAGGAGTTCGCCCGCAGCGTCTGCAGACCCAATGAGTATATCGCCCTCACCTGCAACGACGACAAAGCATATTATCAGGAGATAGATATCGACCTGCCTGACAATTGGATGCACGACCGATTTTACAACCTTCCCGTCGATTCGCTCCTGAAGAAGACAGAACGTGCCGTGCAAGAGCATCACGGTGTCTGCTGGGAGAACAAAGGCCACGCAATGGCCATCGTCGGCATCGCTCACGATGAAGAGGGCAAGAAATATTTCATCATGAAAAACTCTTGGGGCACCGACAATCCCTACAGAGGACTCGAATATATTTCCTTCAGCACATTCCGCAAACAGACGGTGGCGGTAGAAATGACAAAAGAAGCCTTTACTCTGAATTAAAACTCGTAGCCCAGGTTGATATAGAAATACGGTTTCTTGGTTCTGTTGCAATAGCCTGCAGACACACCAAGGGGACCGAACATCGAGTCATAATAATAAGCTAACTGACCACCAATAAGCGTCTTAGTTTCCATAATCTTATCGATATCAGGGGCATGCTGGGCGACGGACGCAAGCAGGCAGACATGATGATTCTTGCCCATGCGCTGGCGTCCCTGCAGCTGCACGCCAATAAAATGACGTTCAGCATACTCCACATGACCCAATCCGGCAAACGGCATCTGCATCTCGACATAATGGCCGAAATTAGTGCCACCGATGATGTTGCCGTAGATATTGGGAATGTCAGTACCGAAGAGCAAACGGCCATAGAGCAGACTCTCGAGCGTGAAGCGATTACCAAGCGGAAATGACTTGCGCCACGAGGCACTCACATCAGATATACCTTCACGGTCGTTCAGTTGCGCAAAATTGTCAGTGATATAGGCATAGCGGGCCACAAAACGTCCACCCCGGGTGGGGAAGTACCAGTGATCCTCGGAATTAAACTCCATCTGAGCCTGATAGATGAAATAATGACCGTTTTCGAAGTCGACCTGCCGCGAGGAACTGGACTGAAGCTTATTGCCAAAGCGGTAATAGTCCCAGCGCAGTCCAGCCTTAAAACCGAAATTACGGATGGCAATGTTCACGGGCTCAACCTGCGTCTGGTGCATATTATAGAGGATACTATATTCACGATCGCCCTCATAATTGACATCGATGTCGTTTCGGCGGAAATAATAGGAAATGACGGGTCGGGTAAACCTGAGCGCACGAGGGTGGAGAATCAGATCGCCACCAGCCATCAGACGCTTACCTAAACGCAAAGTGATATCGGAACTGACGATAAGCGTTTTCTTCAGAGGAAGGTTGGCATTCACCTGCAGCGCCACCATCTCCTCGTTGTCAAAACGTAAACCGAGATTCACATGACTGGTCTTACGGTTACCAGCCGTCAGCACCAGACGGTAGCCGTCTTTTTCCTCTATCAGACGGGAAGTGGCCGTCTGATAGAACAGGTCGGTACGCATCGAGGTGGTAATCTCTTCCTCCTCACGCGATGTAATACTGTCGAGCCGGTTCAGGTGGAACTTGGCCCGCAGGAAACTCTCGTCCTGAGGCGTCATGTTCTCGAAAGTGAAACCGGTGATATGCACACGATCAGTCATCACCGAAGGACGGAGGGGAGTGAGTCTGACAGGCTTGAACGAGGAGTCGATACCAATCATCGGCTTTAGAGCCAACAGCTCGTCCCAATGGCGCATCGCCTCCACTTCACCACGGTTGATCAGTGTGTCAACAGCTGCGGAGTTGAAACTGGCAGCAGAATAGCCAGAGGGATCCACGTGGATAAAGACATCTGTATTAGCAATGTTTTCATCGAGTTTGTTCAACGTGTTCAGATCCACCATCTGCATTAGAATGCTGATGGTGCTGTTCAGCTTCTCGGAAGACCTCAGCGAATCCTGTACAGAAACACCTATCACAATGTCTGCACCCATGGCACGAGCCAAGTCGACGGGAAAGTTGTTGGTCAGGCCACCGTCCACCAGCACCATCTTTCCGATACGTACGGGGGAGAAGACGGCTGGAATGGCCATCGAGGCTCGCAAGGCCTGAGGCAGACGACCGGAATGGAAGTCAATCTCGGTATTGTCGACGAGGTTAGTGGCCACACAGGCAAAGGGGATAGGCAAACGGTTGAAGTCGATGGAGTCGGTATAGCCTATACAAAGCTTCTCGAGCAGCATATTGATGTTCTTGCCCTTGATAAAGCCTCCGTCGTTCTCATTATGCTTGCCGATGGTCAGTCCCTGTGAGAGGATATAGGTATTCTGTTTCTTGCGGTCGCTCAAGCTCTGGCGGCTCATATTCTCACGGTCGCTGATGACATAGCTCCAATCCAAACCGCGCACTAATGAGTCGAGGGCATCAGCATTGTAGCCGATGGCATAGAGGCCGCCTATCAGACTGCCCATTGAGGTTCCCGTCACGATATCAATCGGGATGCCTGCCCGTTCAATGACCTTCAGTGCACCGATGTGAGCCGTTCCCTTGGCTCCTCCACCACTCAGCACAACGGCAACCCGTTTGCGCTCCTGGGTGAAAAGAGGCAGGGCAACCATCAGGGTCAGCAACAGCCAGGCAATCTTTTTCACGTCGTCTTCACTGATTGATGGTCAATTCTCACTTATTCAGTTTCCAGGTGACGCCATCCTTCGTGTCCTTCACCTCGAAGCCGGCTGCAGCAAGTTCATCGCGGATCTTATCACTGGTGGCCCAGTCTTTCTCGGCCTTGGCTTTCGCACGAAGCTCGAGCACCATATCCATCACCTTGCCAAAGGCCTCCTCACGAGCATCGTTAGAACTGCTCTTTTCTGCCTTCAGACCGAGGATATCGAAGGTAAAGAGCCGCATGGTCTCAGAGAGCTCCTTCAGACAGTCGGCACAGATGGTAGCCTTATGGTCGACGAGCTTGTTAATCGTGGTGCAAGCCTCAAAGAGATAGCTGATCACCTGTGGTGTGGCGAAGTCGTCGTTCATGGCGTCATAGCACTTCTGGCGTAGGCTCGTCACTACAGCCTTGGTCTCAGCATCGCACTCGGCGGCAGCCTGAATACGCTCCATATCACTGATGGCGTTCATCAGCTTCTCCAAACCCTTCTCAGCAGCCTCAAGCGCCTCGTTGGAGAAGTCGACGGTGCCGCGATAGTGGGCACTCAGTACGAAGAACCGGATGGTCATGGGCGAATAGGCCTTCTTCAGAAGCGGATGATTGCCAGTAAAGAATTGCTCCAACGTAATGAAGTTGTTATACGACTTACCCATCTTCTGACCATTGATAGTCAACATATTGTTGTGCATCCAGTATTTCACGGCAGGGTGACCCATCGAAGCCTGTGCCTGGGCAATCTCACACTCATGATGCGGGAACACAAGGTCCATACCGCCGCCATGAATGTCGAACGCTTCGCCCAGATACTTCCTGCCCATCGCTGTACACTCGCAGTGCCAGCCCGGGAAACCGTCACTCCAAGGTGAAGGCCAGCGCATGATGTGCTCGGGCTGCGCCTTCTTCCACAGGGCGAAATCGGCCTGATTACGCTTCTCGCCAACGCCGTCGAGCTCACGACTGGCATCCTTGATATTCTCAAGGCTGCGGCCGGAAAGAATGCCGTACTTGAACTTCTTGTTATAAGCTTCAATGTCGAAATAGATGGAGCCGTTACTCTCATAGGCAAAACCGTTGTCAAGGATCTGCTGCACCAGCTGCTGCTGTTCGATGATATGCCCAGTGGCATGGGGCTCGATAGATGGGCGCAACACATTCAGCACATCCATCGCCTGATGATAGCGATTGGCATAATACTGGGCTATCTCCATCGGTTCTAACTGCTCCAGACGGGCCTTCTTGGCGATCTTGTCCTCGCCCTCGTCGGCATCGTGCTCCAGATGGCCTACATCAGTGATATTACGCACATAGCGCACCTTATAGCCCAAGTGCTTCAGATAGCGAAACACCAGGTCGAACGTAATGGCAGGACGGGCGTGGCCCAGATGGGGGTCGCCATAGACCGTAGGACCACACACATACATCCCCACATTGGGGGCATGCAGCGGCTCGAAACGCTCTTTCTGCCGCGTCAACGTATTGTAAATAACAAGTTTTGATTCCATATTCCTAAGATTTTGGTTGCAAAGGTACATATTTTCTCTCAAATAATGCTACTTTGTAACCAAAATCTGCTTTTCATTCAAAGATTCCGAAGCCATCCTTTATTTTCTCATTTAAATGCAGGTTGTTTCAAATAAAATTTGTATCTTTGCAGCAGAAACTAAACAACTGATGAATATGAAACGATTTTTATGTATCTTAGCCGTGTTATTTAGTGTGATGACAGCGGTGGCAATCAGCCCCGTAAAGACTTACGGGCAGCTGCAAGTGAATGGTGCTCAGCTCTGCGACCAGCAGGGTAATCCCGTCGTTTTACGTGGTGTTAGTTTCGGCTGGCATAATATCTGGCCGCGATTTTATAACAAGAAGGCGGTGAAATGGCTCAAGGACGATTGGCATGCCACGGTTGTCAGGGCAGCCATTGGCGCCTCTTCTGTGGATGACCATTATGGCGAAAACCCGCAGTTTGCTCTCGACTGCCTCTATCCGGTAGTCGATGCCGCTATTAAGCAGGGGCTTTATGTGATTATCGATTGGCACAGTCACACACTCCAGCAGGAGGCTGCCGTGACGTTTTTCGGCCAAGTGGCCAGGAAATACGGCAATCGTCCGAATGTAATCTATGAACTGTTCAATGAGCCTGTCAATGATTCGTGGGATGATTTGAAAGCCTATGCTACGGCCGTCATCAAAGAGATCAGGCGCTACGACCCCGACAATGTCATTCTTATGGGCTGTCCACATTGGGATCAGGACATCCATATCGTGGCCGACTCTCCACTGAAGGGGTTCACCAATCTGATGTATACCGTCCATTTCTATGCTGCCACCCATCATCAGTGGCTGCGCGATCGTATGGCCGATGCAGTCAAAAAAGGGATACCCGTCTTTGTCAGCGAGTGCGCCGGTGTTGAGGCCTCTGGCGACGGCCCAATTAATGCAGAGGAATGGCAAGCGTGGGTCGATTGTATGGAGCAGAACAAGGTGAGCTATGCCTGCTGGTCACTCTCCGACAAGAACGAGACCAGTTCGATGTTGCTTCCCAGGGCCAAGGCAACAGGACAATGGACCGACGATCTTATCAAACCATGGGGTAAGATGGTGCGGAATACATTGTTGAAGTATAATCCGTAACCAGCCGTTTGTAGAAGCACGATATCAGTGGTAAAAAAAGTCATCAAAGAAACAAGCAAGTACGTTTATTAACGCAATTATATCATTATAAGAACAACTAAAACATCTTCGTATGGACTCGCCAACCGAGTAAAGGCCCTCTTCTTCGTCCTTGTAAGTTTACTAATCCTGGTGACCTCTTGCGCTACCAATGATATCCCCGTCGAAGAGCCGATTCTGAAAGGCAAAATTACATCGTATAACGAATTTGGCGCAGCAATGTTGGATTTCCAGGAAGTAGACATGGAGAAGGCTGGATTCACACTCGGCGATATTATTAGCATCACCATCGACGACAAAGAAATCGTCATGCCATACTACGACGGCTTCTATACTCGCAATGGAGAATACCTGTGCGTGGCTTATCCTACCTATCCCAGCGTCTGCTTTACGGCTAATAACGTTGGCCTGCCCCCAGAACTCACAGGACTGGAAGGGCATGCCGTCACCATCAGGATGAAGGAGAAGGGTGGCAGTCTCGACATTCAAACGGCTCTGAGTATGAAATACAGCAACAACCGCAATGATTATCCCTTAATCTCTGATGCAGCGTTTGCCAATGCACGCGCCGTAAGCGCCGGCAAAATTGCAAGCGGTGTACTACTCCGTTGTTCATCGCCGTTCTGCAACGACATCAACCGCGCCTACTACGTATCGGAATTTCTAAAGCAAGAAAAGGCAAAGACGGTGCTCAACCTCGCTGACACAGAGGAGAAAATGCTGACCTACGACATGCCTCCCTATAGCCGCACGCTCTGGGAAGAAGGTGATGTGATAATATGTCCGCTGAAGGCAGACCCTACGGCAGATGATTTCAACAACCGACTGATAGCAGCGCTGAAGGAACTTTTGTCGCGCCCAGCGCCATATGCCGTGCATTGCATGGAGGGAAAGGACCGCACCGGATATGTATGCGCACTTCTTGAGGGATTATGCGGTGCGACGTATGAGGAAATGGTGACCGACTATCTGATCACCTATAGCAACTATTTTCACATCACCCCAGCAAAAGACCCCGATATATGCAACGCCCTGGTGTCGCTGAGACTCAACATGTGCCTGATGTATTATGCCGGTGTAAGCGACGAATCACAATTGCCAAACGTTGACTACGCCAAAGCTTTTTCCGACTTTCTGCTCTCTCACGGCATGAGTCGTCAGCAACTAGATGCACTGATTCAAGTCCTAACGGCTAATCCACAATAAGCCCCTCTACCGTTCTATCAATCTGCGCTGAATTTGAGCCTTAATATGCGGCGCACGCTCTGGTTGAGGCGTGACTCGGTGATGGTGCCATTCTCGACGGCGGTTAAGACAGCTTCAAAAGCCTCGACAAAGTCCTTGGGACATAGTACGATGTCAGCGCCAGCCTGGATACAGCCCACAGCAGCCTTGTCGACGGTGTACTGCTGCGTTATGGCTCCCATATCCATAGCGTCAGTCACAATGATGTTCTGATAGCCCAGCTCACGGCGCAGTTTATCTTGCAGGATAACGGACGGCATGGTGGAAGGGATATCCTCGCCAATAACGTTAGGCGCACTGATATGGGCCGTCATAATCAGCTGGCAGCCCCACTGGATGCCTGCACGGAATGTCACGATCTCGCAGTTGAGCATCTCAGCCCATGTTTTCTGTGTCTGAGCGTAGCCGTAATGCGTATCGGCCTTGGTATCGCCATGACCTGGGAAATGCTTAATGCAACCAGTAATGCCGGCATCCTTCAGTCCCTGCAGATAGTTGGTCACCATAGGTGCAGCCACAGCAGGATCATCGCTGAAGGCACGTGGGCCGATAACGATGTTCTCAGGGTTGGTGTTCACATCGGCCACAGGGGCAAAATCGATGTCGAAACCATAGTGGTTCAGATAAGTACCGATGGTGTTTCCGCACTCGTACGCATTCTTTGGATTACCAGTAGCACCGATGGAAGCCATCGACTCGTACTTCTTCACGTGAAAGTTATCGTTGTTGGCGATACGTGCCACACGGCCACCCTCCTCGTCGATACACATCAGTGGCTGTCCGTTCAGTGCTTTCAGCTGTGGCAGGAACTGCGCCAATTGTGCCTCATCCTTGATATTCCATGCATAGAGAATGATACCACCTACAGGATACTTCTCGTTTACATCCTTCATGCAATTGTTCACCGCCTGCAGTTCCAGAGGCATCAAATCGGCATACTCCTTCCAGTGGATGGTGGTGTCGAGCGCCTCGGGGCGAATAAAGAACAGTTGCCCCACTTTCTCACGTAGCGTCATTTTCTGTAACTGTGCCTCCACCTTGTCTTCAGGCGATGGCCCTACGGGAGTATCGTCGCTGGTACACGAAGTCAATAAAGAGCCGCAAGTCAGAATGGCGGCAAGCATCCATAATTTCAATTGTTTCATCCTGTATAATAATCTTTTATCTTCTCTATTCATCTTGTGTTCGTGTTTACTCAAAGAATCCGAAGGCAGCTATTTGTCGCAACATCTGGATGATGTATTCGCTGGAGGTATCGCTCCAATGGAAACCGAGACGGTGCAGGACACTGCAGGTGTAGCGGTTGTCGCGTTCGATAATGGCAGCCTTTTGTCCGTGAGCCATGTCCTGGTATGCCAACATAGCAGAAAGCAATTTAGCCTTCTCCGGGTCTTGTCCGGCAAGGTCAATAGCCTGTTGGAACTCATCGGCTTCCACAAAGCGCATCTCACGACCCACTTTTTCCATGAGGAGAAGCACATCGCCCAATAGTTCGGTGTGGTTGTTGAAAGCCTGGAACAAGGTGCATTCCTTAGGTGTAGATGCAAGGAGCACCACAGCCTTGGCTGTTTCATTGACAGGAGACATCTCGGTATATTCGTCATAACCGTCGTAGGGGCAGCAGCCCAACGTATGGAACACTTTGAGTCGTCCCATATAACTGTTGCTGTTAAAGTTGGCCTGGAATTCACCATCATAACTGCGCGGTGCCAGATTGCCCACGCGTATCACTTTGGCACTCAGGCCATGGTGGGCGACGGCATCGAGCACCAGACGCTCCGCAAGGAACTTGGAGTGGATGTAACGGTTGTCGAGGAACTGGCCGAACCAGAGCTTACGTTCGTCCAACATGGGCACCTGTTCTCCTTCGCTGCGAACAATCCAGACTTCACCCACTGAAGTTGTGGAAATATGTACTAATCGGGCGCCAGTCTTCAGACAGAATTCCATGCAGCGCTGGGCACCTCCGATATTCACGTCCTCGATGTCCGTTCCCTTGGAGAAGTGCTTGACGTTAGCAGCGCAGTTGAACACGGTCTGGATGGCTGGATGTCCGTCGGGCAGAATGCCTGACATATCCACCGTCACGTCACCATTCACCACAAAGAGGCGACTACCGAAGAGTTCTTTAAATGATCGCTCGAAATAGTAAAACAGCAGATTCTTAAGTCGGTGCTCAGCAGAAGCCTGATCTTTGCCACGCACAACACAGGTGATGGTGGAAGCATCGGAGTCGATGAGCTCGCGTAGCACATGGATGCCCAGATAGCCCGTGGCACCAGTCAGGAGAACGTGCCCCAACTGCTGATGCTCACCCTTCAGGAACGTCTCAATATTGTTGCGCTGCAGGATAGCATTGATGCCCGAATAATCGAAGTTCTGAATCTCAGTGTCAGTATCCTTTTCCGGAGCAGTTCCTCCTACAAACTGTGCCAACAGGCGCGGCGTGGGATGATCAAACACATCGCCATAGGCCACATGATGTCCGGCCTTGTCAGCCTCGATAATCACTTTGGTCACCATGAGCGACGTGCCACCCATTTCAAAGAAATTGTCGGTGGCCCCCACCTTATCGAGAGACAAGATGCCAGCGAAGATATCACAGAACAACGTCTCTATATCCCCAACAGGAGCCACATAATCGTGTTCTTCCACCTGAATCTGCGGGGCGGGTAAGGCCCGACGGTTCACCTTCTGGTTTTGGTTCAGTGGAATACTGGGGATCTGCATCGTGGCAGCAGGTACCATGTAAGGTGGCTTGCGGTCGCGAATGAAGGCGTTCAGTGCCTGAATATCAATCTGCTGATCGCTCACCACATAAGCTGCGATAAACTTGCCGCCATTGGGATAGTCGAAAGCCTGCACGGTGGCATCGCCAATGCCCGGGAACTCGCGAATGACTGATTCAACCTCCTTGAGTTCAATACGGAAACCACGAATCTTCACCTGACCGTCACGGCGTCCCACGAACTGGATATTACCATCAGACAAATAACGCACTACATCGCCTGTGCGGTAGCAGCGCTTCCCGTTCCAATTAATATAGGTGTCGGCCGTCTTCTCCGGCAGGTTTAAGTAGCCACGGCTCACCTGGGGACCGGATACCAACAACTCACCAGCGGCGCCCAACGGCAGACGGTTCATGTCCTTATCGACGATGAAGAGCTGCAGGTTGTCCAACGGTTTGCCGATAGGCGCGTTCTGTTCATACTCCGTCAACGCGTAGGTAGTCGTGAAGATGGTGCACTCCGTAGGACCGTAGCCATTGTGTAGCTGATAGGTAGTTGGCGGTGTGAGCGGCAGAATCTTCTCACCACCTACAGAGAGGTGACGCAGCGAATGGTTGTCGAAATTCATCGCAAATTGACAGCCTACCTGCGTAGTCATGAACGAATGGGTGATACCTTCGCGATTGAAATAGTCGTTCAAGTCGGGCAGGTTCAGACGGATGTCCTCGCCGATGATATAGACAGCAGCACCACAGGTCAGGGCCGAATACATGTCCATCATACAGGCATCGAAACCGTAGCTGGCGTAGGCGGCCACCTTGTCTTCAGGCTTAAGGTCATAGTAGCGATGGTACCAGTGACAGAAGGCCACAAGGTTTCCATGCTCTAACTGACAACCCTTAGGCGTACCGGTAGAGCCTGAAGTATAAAGGAGGATAAACAGGCTATTCGGATTAATCGGAGTATTCAGAGTAATCTGAGTATTCGGAAGACTTGCGATATCCTTGGTCAGTAGCACCTTGCCTTGATAATCATTCACGATGGGACGCAGTTCTTCGTCGGCAATGAGCAGCCTGGCATTAGCATCCTGCATCATGAAGTTCAGGCGTTCGGCAGGATAGCTTGGATCCAGTGGCTGATAGGCACAACCAGCCTTCAGTACACCCAGTGATGCCACTACCATCCACTCGCATCGTGGAATCAGAATCGATACGACATCCTCGCTAGCGAGACCCAATGAATGAACGTATTGTGCAATGCGCTCCGACTGTTCGTCGACCTGTTTGTATGTCAGACGCACATCATGATATACCATTGCAATATTGTCGGGATACAGCTCAACCTGACGACGGAACAGTGATACGACGGTCTGAGTGTTGTCGTAATCCACTGCTGTCTGGTTAAAGGAATCCAACAAGGTGACACCAGCGCTGTCCATGAGCGAAATGCTACGAAGCGGCTTGTCGGCAGCGGTTGCAAAAGCACTCACAGCATTGCTCACACTCTGTGCCAGACTCTGCATCATGGCCTCGCTATACTGTCCGTTGTCGTATTCGATAGCCACAACGGGCTCTCCGCTCTCGTCGGTAATGTAGAAAGCAATCTTGAACTTGGGAACATTCAGTTCCATTGTCTCGTCAGCCAACACCTTCTTACCACCTACACGGTAATCGCTCAGCACACCAATCTGGTAGGCGAACATGATGTCTGCCTTGAGGTCGAAGTCAGCAGCGACGCGTGCAAAGGGATAGTTCTCGTGGGCAAGGGTCTGCTCGAAAGTATCGGCACTCTCATGCAGGAACTCCTGCACACTCTGGGTACCTATTTTCGAGGAAAGCGCAAGGGTGTTGACGAACATACCCATCGTATTGGCCACTTTCAGGTTGCTGCGGCCGTTGGAGATGGTGGTGATGCACACATGGTCGTTTCCAGAGAAACGTGAAAGGCAATAGAAGACGGCACTCAGCAGTACGGCCGAAGGCTTCAAGCCCTGCTGCTTGGCCAACTGCTCAGCATCGGCCCACACGATGGGAGCCCATACACGACCATTCTCGCCCTGAGGACGGGGATTAGTGAGATCTGGAGCTAATTCTGTCACTTCTTCTACTTCGGCCAGCTGTTGCTTGAAGAACTCGGCAGCTTCTGTGAAAGCCTTACCCTGTTCGACAGCCTTCTGCTCGGCAACGAACTGATTATAACTGCACATTTCTGGCTCAATCTCCAAACCATTCATAAGGTCGCAGATCTCATGTATGAACAAGTCATAGGAATAGCCGTCACACACCAGATGATGAATGTCGCAATACAGATAAAGTGCTTTGTCGGTACGAATGGTGGCTAAGCGGAAGAGACGATCCTTGCCCAGGTTGAAAGGGCGCACGAATCCGTGGCGGAAAGCGAGTGCATCCTCTTCGCTCATGGTATAGTCTTCAACCTCTACCGGTTCTCGATCGCCCATCACCTGCACAACGCCACTCTCATCGGTCGTAAACCGAACGAAGAGTGCTGGGTGATTCTCCACAGCCTGGACTGTCGCCTTCTTCAGGGCCTCAGTATCGGTTTCTACAGGGAAGGTGAGACATACGGGGGTGTTGTAAAGCGTGGAAGTGGGGTTCTTCATGCAGTCGAAATAGACACCGGTCTGAGCATAGCTCAGCGGGGCAGAACTAACCGGACTAGAAGAACTGATCATGCTAGATGGACTAGTCGGATTAGCAGCGCTACCAGAGAGCATCGCAGTCAGGATTTCGTTCTCCATCTTCTGGATGCTGGCACCCTGAGTAAGGAGCTTGGCGTCCAGTTGTACGCTGAAACGTTTGTAAATCTGTGTAGCCAACTTGATGGCCAATATAGAGGTGAGACCAACATAGCGGAGGTCGGTAGTGATACCGAAGGCATCGGTATTCAAAACGCCAGCCACGATTTCCTTCAATTGCTCCTCAAGGATATTGAGCGGCGCAGCAGATTCTGTCTCCGTTTCGTCGGCAGCGCCGAAAACAGGTTCCGGCAGCGCACGGCGGTTCACCTTTTGGTTCTGGTTCAGGGGGATAGCATCGATTTGCATCGTGGCAGCGGGCACCATGTAGGGCGGCTTCTGATCCATGATGAAACTATTCAGTGCCTTGACATCAATCTGTTCGTCGGACACGATATATGCAGCGATGAATTTTCCGCCAGTAGGATAGTCGAAAGCTTGCACTGTAGCATCCTTGATACCGGGGAACTGTCGGATGACAGCCTCCACCTCTTTCAGCTCGATGCGGAAGCCGCGAATCTTCACCTGACCATCCTTACGACCCACGAACTCGATGTCACCGTTTTCGCGGTAGCGTACGATGTCGCCGGTACGATAGACGCGCTTTCCGTTCCACTCCACAAAGGCTGCTGCGGTCTTCTCAGGCTGGTTCAAATAGCCTAATCCCACTTGCGGACCAGCCACGATGAGCTCACCAGCACAGCCCCATGGCACCTGCTTCCCGAAACGGTTTACGATATGGAGTTCTACCTCGTCGTTTGGCTGGCCGATGGGGATATTAGGTTCATTCTGGAGAACAAAATGGCTGCAGACATACACCGTTGTCTCCGTGGGGCCATAGCAATTGTCCAAAGTATAGTGAGGCGGATCCATGCTCATCATCTTCTCGCCACCCGTTCCTAACCACTTCAAGCCCGGGATGTCGGGATAGTTGAGCACCAGTTGCGTAGCCATCTGCGTGGTCATGAAGCAATGGGTGACATTCTCTTTCTGAATATAACGGCTGATGCCTTCGAGATC
Organism: Prevotella sp.; assembly: GCA_017650905.1. Lineage (GTDB taxonomy): Bacteria > Bacteroidota > Bacteroidia > Bacteroidales > Bacteroidaceae > Prevotella. The sequence goes on from JAGCDZ010000103.1 coordinate 48,889, forward strand.
GAAACGGATGTCATCCTGGATAATATGGATGGCGGCACCAGCCCAAACACAACTCCAAAGGTCCATTTGGAAGGCATCGAAACCATATCCGGCGTAAGTGGCATAACTCGAGTCGGCTGTCAGCCCAATATTCTTGGCATGGTAGCGGGCAAAGGTATTGAAATTAGACTCGCTCAGCATCACGCCCTTAGGCGTACCCGTGGTACCACTGGTATAGAGGAGCACCAGCGCATCGGTTCCGTCATAAGCGGAGGCATCCTTTTTCATAAACTCCAGTCGTTCCTCAGGATAACTACTATCTAATGGCAGTTGCGTGAGCCCGGCCTTGACAATGGCCAGCGGCGCCAATACCATCTTCTCGTCGCGGGGCACGGAAAATCCCACAACGCGTTCTCCACAGCGGACGGTATACAACGGATTGATAGTGTCCGTAAGCTTATCGACCTCGGCGAAAGTAAGACGTTTGTCACCAGCAACACAGAAGATATCGTTCGGACGCTCGGCCACGTGTTGCTTGAAGCGCTCCACCAACGTCTGGTGAGGAGCTGGCTTCAGCGTGGGGTTGAGGCTATTCAGCCATTCCACTTGTTTCGGCAAGGCATATTCAATATCCTTTATGGTTTCGGCCGTGAGCATGGAATGGAGGATGGCGCTATAACAGGCCGCCAGTTCCGTCATAAATGCCTCGGAATAATCAGCGTTGCTGTGGCCTAACTTAAGAAAATAACCTTCAGTTGTCGTCATGAGTTCTGCAACGAGCTTCCAGCCAGGGGTGAGTGCACGCAAGTCTTGGGTGTAAAGGCGCTGTCCTTCCAGATTCATACATAATCTATCTTCGAAGATGCTACCTTGATAGACAAAGACAATCTGATTATTCAGTCCCAGATCGCGGATGGCATCTTGGTAGGCATAGTATTGCAACTGTTGGGCAGTATCCATCTGATCTTTCAATGTGCAGAAGAGTTCTCCAAGAGTCTCGTCTCCACGTGTCTGAACAAACACCGGCAGGGTGTGTGCCATCATGGTAGCAGAACTTTGATAACGGACGTCTGAACGACCGTGATAAACGGTGCAGTAAGAGGCTTTATCTTCTGCACTATATGCAGCCAGAAGTAGGCCCCATGTTGCTTGCATCAGGGTGCTCTCTTTGACATTCCATTTCTGCCTGATGGCTTGGATGTCTTCCTTGGAGAAAGATAAGGGGTAGGGCTTATAACGGATTTCGGCGGTTGCCGTATTCTGCGTGCTTTCCGGTAGCGGCAGGGAATCGGTGTCGGCAGCGTCACAGAAAGTCTTAGTATACCACTCACGCGCCTCAGTCATCTTGGCCTCGTCAGCACGCAGCGTTTCTTCTTCCTGCGCAATGATACTGCCGTCAACCGTCTCGCCCAAAGGTTGCTGACCATTATAGCAACGTTCGATTTCATGATTAAAGAGTATCATCGAGAAGTCATCGGTGATTACATGATGTGTATCGAAATAGAAGTATGCCTCACCGCTGGAAGTCGTATAGATCTCAGTACGCCAGAGACGCTCACCGTGAGGGTCCATGGTGTGTGCAAAACCACGACGGGCTTCATCTAGGGAATTTACGGAAAAGATGGGGACGGTTTCTTCTAAACTGGGGAACACGCCGCTCTCCATCTGGGGCAACCCATCGTCATCAAGTACAACATGTGAGGCTAAGTACGGATGGGCACAAAGGGCATCATAGACCGCTTTGCGGAAACGCTTCAAATCAATGACTGACGGAAGTGCCACCAACAATGCGTTCTGGTAATTGACATTATTGTCCTTGTTAGCAACGCAGGCATAATAGACACCCAACTGGCTTTGACTCAGAGATGATCTCATTTTATTGTGATTTTTACGTTATTATATAATGGGGCAGAAGAATCGTTTTATAATATGACAGAGTCGAGGAAAATGATGACGATAGCTATAGGAACGAACCATCCTATGGTTTGTTTCACCATTTAGTCGTGAACAGGCTGGGTGAAACGGCTAATGTGAACCAGCCCCAGCGAGCCCGTTTGCTACTGCCGTCCTGCTTCAGGCAAGCCATCGTTTCGGTACCATACATCTGGGTGTAGCCTGCCGAGAGGGAGATGTCCTTTGAGAACTGATAACTGGCCTGAAGTTCGACACTGTGACCCAGTGTGCGGTTGAGTACAGCGAGTTCGGTGGCTACAGCAAGATAGTGGTAGGTGGCGCTACAATTCAACTTGCTCGTGGGCTTGCCGAAGACGCTCACAAAGGCATTCTGCAGACCTGGCGTGAAGCCATTGGAGTAGGCACTCTCATAGAAATAGTCCATGATGCCGTAGAATTTGGTACGTGAACCGTAGAGTGGTGAAAAGCCGCCTATTTCAGGGTGATTCACCATGACAAGAGGGCCGCCATAGGCTACCGGCACATAGTCGTCGCCACTCAGATAGTCGTAGCCCAGCTGAAAACCGTAGCTGTCGGCAGGGTTGACCGTGGCTTTCACACTGGCCATCCAGGCTTTGATCGGTTTAGGATATTTATCCTCGTTCACCACTTTACCCGTCTGACGGTAGTAGGAGCCTTCAAGCGTCAGGTACTTGGGATGGAAATTAAAGTAGCCACCCCACATTTGCTGATACTCGGTTCGGGGTGGATTGACTTCATCCTCCACTGTCTGATCGTTCACCTCCTTATAGCCGCCTGCCTGCAGGCCTAAGTTCATAAAGAGCAGCGAGGCGCCCAGCGGGAATTTGGGCACATCGTAATGATACCAGATGGTCTGCATGGTCTTATAGGCTTGTGCGCCGTTGTCGTAATAGGTGCCATTATAGACATTGTCGCCATTCTGGTTGTAGGCCAGTATGGCGTGCAGCTTATGGCCATGACCTTCATATCCAGTCCGCACAATGTCGTGCGAAAGGGCTGCGGTGGCAAAGTCGTTAGGGCCGATCATGCGCTCGTCGTCATAGGCCAGTGCCACACGCCCCGCCTGAACGAAGAGTCCGTTGTTGGCAGTCAGCTTCACCCAACCTTCATAAAGATTGAGACTCTGGTTGCCACTCATGCCCCATACCGCCTTGTTCTGAACGACGGCATGAGCCTGCAGACCTTTCCTGCTGTAATCTGCAATCAGGCGGGTACGACCGAAGAGGAAGTGCGACCGGTCGTCATTGATACTCACGTCGTCAGACCTGGGCAGTCCGCCACCACACGTCTCACCATGAGTCATCAGATCCAGACCGATGCTTAATGTGTTAAGCGTGTCCGTCTGAGCCCAACTGCCCATAGATACCAATAATAGTAGTAACACACAATACTTTTTCATAGGCGTTTTTTCTTATTCGAATTCGAAAATGCTGATGAATCCCGTCAGTTTGAATACATTCTTGATATCGTCGTTAACACCGCGCATTACAACCTTGCTCCCACTGGCCTTGGCTCCCTTCAGGATGCTCAGCAGAATGCGCAGACCACTTGATGCGATATACTCAAGGTTAGTGCAGTCGATGATGACATCCTTGCCGTTACTGTTGTAAATCGGCTTCAACACTTCCTCGGCCTCGAGAGCAGCAGCGGTATCCATTTCTCCATCCAACGTGGCAACATACTTGTCGTCGATTTCTTCAATTTTTGCAATCATAATCAATTATTTATTAAAGTTTTTATTAAAGTCAATATGTTCTTTCCGTCTTCACGTTCGTAGTTGATAGAGTCCATGAGTTCACGAACCAAAAGGATGCCAAGTCCACCTATCTGACGGTCTTCGGCAGAGAGCGTAATATCGGCCTTTTCCTTCTCCGTGGGGTCAAATGGAACACCCGCGTCAATAATCCGGAATCGTAGGATATAGCCGTCATACGTCATCTTGATCGTAATGTCGCCCTCGGTACCTATCGGATACGCATATTCTATCACATTGACCACGGCCTCCTCAACAGCAAGCCGCAATTGGCGGGCCAGCGATGCCTCGACACCCAGCTTCCCGGTTGCCGATTTCATGAAGCTACTTAAGCGTGTCACTTCGTGAACGTCATTCTTTAACACAAGCGTTTCCGTCAGCATACTCTGTTCGTTATGATCATCTGACTTCTTCATTTTGACGTCATAATGTTGAGTACCATGTCGTCGGTCTTGCACATGGCATCGGCACCGATGCTGGTCAGGTTGTGGATACTCTTGTCCACACTGTCGTCAACGATGCCTTCAGACGAACCGACACATTTTCCTTCCATGGCCAGCAGAGCCGAGAGTAGGGCTGTTGAGACACCCGAGGTAATCTTCAGTGAGCAGGCCGGCTTGGCACCATCGCAGATCATACCCGTCAGATTGGCAATCATGTTCTTCACCGAATAACAGATGCGTTCATAGTCACCACCCATCAGATAGGTGATGCCACAGCTACTGCCGATACTGGCCACCACACAACCACAGAGTGCCGACAGCTTACCCAGCGACTGCTTGATGTAGATGGCCGTCAGGTGACTAAGCATTAAGGCACGGATCAGTTCCTCCTCAGTATTCTCGTTCTCCTTGGCATAGACACATACAGGATTGGTGGCACAGATGCCTTGATTACCGCTGCCGCTATTCGACATCACGGGAATCATAGCACCGCCCATTCGGGCATCACAAGCTGAAGCCGTACGGGAGATAATGTGACAATAGATGCTATTACCGAAAATGCCTTTCGATAGCGGACGGTCGATGGTCTTGCCGAGGTTGTGCCCGTAATTACCCTTCAGAGCCTCGCGGGCCGCATTCATGTTGTAAGTGCGGGCTTCCAGGATGAAGCTGATCTCGTCGAGGGGTGCCGTCGTAGCGAAATCGTAAACAAGGCGGAGGTTTAGCGATACGCTTGTTTCGCTATCCGTATCAGAAAGGCTATCCGTATCAGAGAGGCTTGCCATATTAGAAAGGGCAGATTCACAAGGTTTGAAACTGGTGTGGCTGCCGGCAATGATGGCCGTAGCCTTCTTGTCGCCAGCGGTACAGATGACTTCTACATACAGCTTTTCATAGATATTCTCCTTCTGTTTGATGGAGATGCGGTTCTCAGCAATATACTGTTTGCCTGCTTCGAGCGCGTCAGGCGTCAAATCCTTAAGCACCTCCAACTGATAGGCGCTCTTGCCGATGAGGGCACCCAAGGCAATCGCGATGGGCAGGCCTATCATGCCTGTTCCCGGAATACCTACCCCCATCGCATTCTTCAGAATGTTTGCACTCAGCAATGCCTCGATCCTGTCTGGTCGGCAACCCAACTTCTCGGTAGCTTTCGCCGTACACAAAGCTACACACATTGGCTCCGTACAGCCAATGGCAGGCACCACCTCCTGGTGTATCAGCTCAATAATACGTTCACGTAATTCCTTGTTAACCATATTGCAAGCTCTGTTTTATTCACACCACGCATCACGACCTTAGCATACTCTCAAGCTACTTTGGTGAGTAGCGGATGGCGAGCATCGTCAGGTCATCGCTCTGTTCGGCATCGCCTATAAAGCGATGCACTTCCTCGCTGACAGTTTCTAATATCTGCCGAGGCATCAATTTTTGTTGGGCACACTTGCTAAGCACCTCTTCCGTACGCTGTATGCCAAAGAATTGTTTTGGCGCTTTCTTCGCTTCCGTCAGACCATCCGTATAGAGGAAGATGGTACTGTCAGGCTGTACCTGAATCTCCTCCATACCATAATCCACATCAGCAAACACGCCAATGGGAAGATGAGGAGTGACATCGATCATTGACCATTGACCATTGGCCATTATAAAGGGCGCATCATGCCCGGCATCGCAATAGCACAGATGGCCTGTGGGTAATTCGAGTACACCGATGAAGAGCGTGACAAACATATTCGACTCATTGCCGTCACACGCGGTCTTATTGATAGTCTGCATGATCTGTGCAGGATTGTTCTCATTGGCAGAGGCCATGCGGAACATGGCATGTATCACCGCCATCACGATGGCCGAGGGCACACCCTTGCCACTCACGTCGCCAATACAGAAGAACAGCTTCTCATCGCGGATGAAGAAGTCGAAAAGATCGCCACCCACTTCCCGGGCAGGTGTCAGCGAACCAAAGACATCTATATCATCGCGCGCCAGATTGAACGAATGGGGCAACATCTCCTTCTGGATGTTCTTCGCGATGCGCAACTCACTGCCAATACGTTCCTGCTGCAGATTCGCCTTCTGCAACTTACGGTCGTTGTTGGCAAAACGGGCGATGATCAGACCCAGCACCAAGAGACCCAGCAGCATCAGGATGCCGATGGTGTGACGCATCCTCATCAACTTGGCATAGACCTCCTTGTCGTAGCATACCACGGCAATCTGCCATTTGGGCTGTCCTTTGAAATGGGTATAGAACACCATGCCCTTGTCGCCATCAGCGTCTTTGATTGGGAAGATGACACTTCGGCCGCTGTTGCTGGGCGATTTCTCCACCGTACTGTCGTTGATCAAATCGATGATGTGCTGCATCTCCTTGACCTTCTTCTCTCTGGTATGCTTGGGACCCGCAATCAGCTGGCCTTTCTCCGTCAGCAGGAAATCGTATGACGAAGGATAGATATGCCGGTAGTTGAGCGTATCTCCCAACTGTTCCGTCGACACATCAAGACCGAACATGGCCACAATATCCCCCCTTTCATCATGGATAGGGAGGATATAAGTAACCAGGTTCATGTCTGTAAGGAACTCATGATAGACGTCTGTCCACATCGGAGTGTCTGAAGCATATACAGCTTTGTAGTAAGGGTTCTGGGTATAGTCGCGACCTTCAGCAGCAATCTCCGCGTTCTTAATCTCCCCGTTATCCCACCAGGCATAAGGCTCGAACAGCCGTCCTTTTTCAGGGAAATAGTCTGGTACGTAGGCCACCCAGCAACCCGCCAGATGGGGATGAGACTTGAGCACCCACTCCATCACCGTATATGAAGAATCCGGATGGAACAGATTCCGTTTCAAGTCCCAGACATGTCCCATCAGCGAGTTCTCCGACAGATTCAGGGAATTCTTCATGAGAATGGCTTTCGTCGTGATTTCCGACTCAGCCCTTTTTTCCAACTCATCAGCCAGCAGACTGCGCGTATAATAATACTGCACAGCCAATATCCCTTGCAGCAGAATCGCCGCAGCGATGATAATCATTAAGCCGGAGTTGGTTTTTAGTTTCATATTTCCATCTAAAGTTTAGTTTAATGTTTATAGTTTATAGATGATTACCCTGCCAGCCTTTCAGCCTATGGAGAATTCAACTATAAACTATAAACGATCAACTGCAAACTACTTCACGTATTCCGAGAAATCCGTCAGCTTCATGTCGCCCTTACGAGCCAGCGTGTCGTGCATGGCGAAGGCGGCAGTAAGGCAGTGACGGGTATGACCGCCAGTACCCAGCTTCAGGTAATCCCACAGCAACTGCTTGTAGTCGGGATGTGCACAATTCTCGATGATGGTCTGAGCGCGCTGCATCGGGCTCTTGCCGCGAAGATCGGCCACACCCTGCTCCGTCACGATGATATTCACATCGTGCTCCGAGCTGTCCTGATGAGTCACGAAAGGTACCACTGAAGAAATCAGACCGCCCTTGGCTACAGAAGGACATGTGAAGATGCTCAAGTAAGCATTGCGGATGAAGTCACCCGAACCGCCGATACCGTTCATCATCTTCGTTCCACTGATATGGGTTGAGTTGGCGTTACCATAGATATCCACCTCGATGGCCGTATTGATGGCAATCACACCCAAACGACGGATCACGGCAGGATGGTTCGAGATTTCACTCTGACGCAGTGTCAGGTGATCCTTGAAGTAGTCCATATTGTCATAGACCTGCTTCAGACACTCGTTCGAGACGGTCAGCGAGCAGGCCGAAGCATCCTTCACACGACCATTCAGCATCATGCCGACCACAGCATCCTGCAGCACTTCGGTATAGATATTGAAATCGGGCACATGCTTGTCCTCACCCAATGCACCGAGGATGGCATTAGCGGTAGATCCCACACCACTCTGCAACGGCAGGAACTCCTTAGGAATACGACCTTTGTGCAACTCGTCGACGAGGAACTCTGCAGTCAGATAGCCGATCTTATCGGTTACGGGATCGCTGTCCTTGAAGGCACGGGCCTCATCGGGAATGTTACACTCCACGACACCAACCACCTTCTCCTTGGGAATCGAGACGTAAGGCACACCGATACGGTCGCTCACGTTGAAGATGGGGATGGGCTTGCGGTAAGGAGGATCCAACGGCTCATAGACGTCGTGGATATACTTGGCATTGGGATTGTGGAAGCTGTTCAGCTCCAGGATCACCTTCTTGGCCAGACGGGCAGCTGTGGGAGAGATACCGCCGGCAGCGGTCAGATAGACATGATAGTCGTTGCCCACCTCTTCGATGTCGCACACCTCGAGGATAGCCCAGTCCACATCACCATAGAAACCATAGCGCAATTCCTGAGCCATGTGACTCAGGTGCAGGTCGTTGTAGGGAATCTCACCCATGTTCACATGCTTGCGGAAATCGGGATTCGTGGTGTAGGGAGCACGATAGAGGATAGCCTGGGCATTAGCCAGGTCACCATCGGTTGACTGTCCCGTAGAGGCACCCGTAAAGATAGCCACCTTGAACTCTCGCCCTGCCTCATGTTCGGCAACGGCGATCTTTGCTAACTCCTTTGTGGTAGCCTTGGCTACACCAGCTGGAGTAAAACCACTCATGGCGATATGGTCGCCATTCTTAATCAATGCTGCAGCCTCTGCAGCGGTCATACGTGTATAAGCCATTTCAATTTAACGATTTGACAATTTACTTTTTACAATTCTACAAATTTTGCTTGCAAAATTACTATTTTTCCGTCAAACCGCCAAATTTTTAGAAACGAATTATCCTAATTGGTCTTAATTATATTCACGAATTATCTTAATTCTATATTAATTAAATAAATTCGTGGTCAAAATTAAGGGTTATTAGGGGAATTCGTTTCTAAATCTATAACTGCTGCATCAGCACATCCCAGACGGCGATGATATGGCAGACCGACCCCGCCAGCACGAAGAAATGGAAAACTGAATGCATGTATTTCTTCTTGTTGAACGAATAGAACACGGCACCCGTAATATAACTCACACCCTCAGCAATCAGCCAGATGACGGCCGCTTCCGACACCGAGTCCATCAGCGGCTTAAAGGCCACGAGTATACTCAGACCCATGCCGACAAAGCAGAAGGTCTCCAGATGAGAATGCTCTTTCAACCGGATAAAACTCACGATAGTGCCCGCGATGGCGCACGACCAGACGAAGACAAACATGCTCCACCCCCAATAGCCCTGATCGCGCAAGGCCGTCAGCGTCAGCGGTGAATACGAACCCGCGATATGCCAATAGATAGCTGCATGATCCCACTTTCGAAGCCGTTCCTTCCATTTCGAGTGGTGCTTCATCGAGTGATAGAGCGTTGAAGCCACATACGAACCCAGCATACCGAAGAGATACAGGATGACCCCTACCCGCGCCCAGTTGTTGTCGGCCTGGAAACACCAAACCAAGAAGATGATGCCGAACACGACACCCAACAGAATACCCCCGCCATGCGACGCAGCATTCCATATCTCTTCCTTTTTGGTATAGCGTATCATTTCCGTCTATGGTATGAATAATTGACGCCGCAAAGGTACAAATTATAAATGAAAAAAGAAAGAATGAAAGAATGAAATTGGTCTTCTGGTGCACTTTTTCATTAATAATTGCAATTTGCATGCTTTTCATTTCTCCATTTCTTCATTTTTTCATTTTTATTATTTATCTTTGCACCAAAATTAAAACCAAAAGATTATGAAAATCAAGAATCTCATTCTTTGCGGCGCCACAGGCATGGCCATGACCGCATGTCAGAATCAATCCCAACTGTCAACTGTCAACTGTCAACTGTCAACTCAAGGCAACCCCTACATGCCCCTTTGGGAACACATTCCCGATGGTGAACCCTATGTCTTCGAAGACCCCGATCAGCCTGGCAAGTATCGTGTCTATGTCTATGGTTCCCACGACGACCTGATTACCGAATACTGCGGTCGCGACCAAGTGGTATGGTCGGCCTCCGTCGACAGCCTGAACAACTGGCGCTACGATGGTGAGATACTCGTGGTCGACAAGAACCGCGATGGTGAGCCTTTCGACTCCGCTGGCACAGCCGATGTACTCTATGCACCCGACGTCACTTTAGTCACCGACAAGGATGGCAACAAGACCTACTACCTCTTCCCCAACGACCAGACGGGTTTCCGCAATGGTCTGATAGCCAAGAGCTCACGGCCTGACGGTCCCTTCGAGGTCTGCAATTGGAGCAAGAATGATCCTAACAAGGTTGATGGCGTGCTGCAGTTCGATCCCGCCGTATTTGTCGATGATGACGGGCGCGTCTACGGCTATTGGGGTTTCGAGCGCTCTTATGCCGCAGAGTTCGATCCCGAGACGATGGCTACCGTCAAGCCCGGCACCAAGATTGTCGAGGATATGATCTCAGGCCGCTATCAGGAAGGTGAGTTCAGCTTCTTCGAGGCCTCGAGCATCCGTAAGATCAAGGATAAATATGTGTTTATCTACAGCCGCTTCACCAAGGACGGCGAGTTCGGCCTGCCCACTTCCAACTACACCCTCGCCTATTGTTACAGCGACACACCCTTAGGACCCTGGACCTATGGCGGCACCATCATCGACGGTCGCGGTCGCGAGAAAGACGAGCAGGGCAATGTCATCGCTTCGGCCACGCCCGATGGCAATACCCACGGCTCTATCTGCGAGATCAACGGTCAGTGGTATGTGTTCTATCACCGTCAGACGGGTACCGACGAGTACGCCCGTCAGGCGATGGTCGCTCCCATCAGTGTCAACGTCGAGGAAGGCAAAGGTGGCAAGGTGGAGATCTCTGAGGGTGAATACAATAGCAACGGCTTTGCGCTCAACGGCCTCGATCCCTTCGAATGTCACTCTGCCGGCATCGCCTGCTGGCTCACCGGTCCGAAACCCGCCGTCCACGAATGGCCTAACAACAAGTTCTTCGGCTCCTACGTCGAGGCCGGCTACGGCGGCACGCCCGATATGACCAAGGAACAGGCCCTCGCCTCGAAAGAGAAATACGATGCGCCTTACGACATCCGCTACAACACCAACCGCGTGGTCAACAATACCGACGGCTCGATCGTGGGCTACAAATACTTCAACTTCGATGCCAAGCGTCTGGCAACCAAGGGCAATCTGATGTTCATCCTGAGCCTCATCCCCGAAGGCATCGAGGGAGATATCGACATCATGCAGGACCGCCCATGGATCTCGCAAGGCGGTAAGAAGATCGGCGAAATCCACCTTTTAGCCGACATGAAACGGGAACCCTGGAAATGCGCAGTAGGCATCGACAAGACCGAGCTCGTAGGTCTGCATGCCATCTTCCTCGTCTTCAAGTCCGACACTAAGGAGAAATCACTCTGCACCCTCGAGAACTTCT
>JAGCDZ010000104.1 GCA_017650905.1 Prevotella sp.
AAATGCTAACAAAACTTAAAAAATCAACGGATTTGACAAAAGTATGCCAAATTTGAAGTAAATTTGCCAAAAAGAAATGGCGGTGGCTTTGACTTTACACGCAATTACATGAAATTGCAGAATTTAGTTTGGCTGCCTCCAGCTCCACAAAGTTCTCCCACGGGGGGAGAATGTTAACTTTAAACAAATATAATATGAGAAGCAAATTGCTTTACAACGTTTTTGCGTTGATGTTGATGACGGCCGTGGTGTCGTCGTGTGAGAAAATGACACTTTCTGAGAGTGCCAAGTCTGAGAATATTGATAAGGGGAACGTCGTTTTGAGAGTGACCCAGTTTGAACAAATTCCCTTTGGTGCCCAGACCCGTGCTGAGGTGGGGAGTGTGTGTACACGACTTTGTTTTCATATTTATGATGAAGACGGCATTCGTGTGAGTTATGTTAATCAAAAGTTGGAAGAGTCTAACTTTGGAACCGCATCGTTCTCATTGGGCGAAGGCCGGTATGTTCTTGTAGTAGTGGGACATAGCGCATCTTCGAATCCGAGTTTCAGTGCCAATGAAAAAGTGAGTATTTCTGGCAATAATCTCGGTGATACGTTTTGGTGTTGTGAAGAGCTTGAGGTGGGAGAAGATGAAATCGAACTCAACCTAAGGCTGAAACGAATTGTTTCTATGTTAAGATTCATTCCGACGGATAACAAGCCTGCGAATATGAATCAGGTGATTTTTTCCTATAAGGGAAGCAAAGGCACTTTCGATGGACTGACGGGTTATGGCAGTACGAACACTTCCCAGACGGTTAAACTTGAAGTGGACCCTGATGCCGACCAGTATGAGTTTTATATGATTCCGAGTACAGATAACGATTTGCTTGATATTAATCTGAGTACGTATTATATTGAAGAGGATGGAAAAATCCATAGCTTGACGGAAAAAGAAATCAGTCAAGTTCCTGTGAAACGGAATTGCATCACCATCTGTCGAGGTAGCCTGTTCGACGGTTCCAGTTCTGCCCAGTCAGTCTTTATCACCATATCTGTTGATGCAGATTGGGATGATAACATCAACATGGACTTTTAAAACTTCTATTTATGATGCTCCTTCATGTATTCACGCGGTGACATGCCGTAGACACTCTTGAAGAGCGTCGAGAAGGAAGTCGGATTGGAGAAACCGCAAGCGTAGACCACTTCGGTGATATTCATATTCTGGGTCGTCAACAAGTTGGCGGCCTGTTTTAATCTTAGTGAGCGGATAAAGTCATGCGGCGTCTGTCCTGTCAGTTCTTTCATCTTGCGATGCAGGTGGACACGGCTGATACCTACCTCGTCGGCAATCATATCCACACTGAGATCTGAGTTGTTCAATTGCTTGTTGATGGTATTCATGATGCGGTCCAGCAACTTCTCATCGGGCGATTTGACCTTCACCTCCTCCATCTGGCCCTCCAGTTGTTCTGTACGACCATACTTCTGGCGTAGGAGGGTGCGCGCATTGATTAGGTTGGCAATTGTCCGGCGCAGGATATCCATGTTGAATGGCTTGACGATATATGCGTCTGCTCCCGTCTCTAAGCCTTCCAACTTGTCTTCGTCGCGGTTCTTGGCTGTCAGGAGAATCACAGGCAAGTGGTTGGTCTGTGGGTTCAACTTGAGTTGGGTACATAGCGTGTTACCGTCCATTTCAGGCATCATCACGTCGCTGATAATAATATCCGGATGGGTGCGGTACACCTCTGCAAGTGCCTCCCGACCATTGGTACAGCTATGTATATCATAGTCTTCTGAGAGTTCCTTTGTCAAGTAGTCGCGTATTTCGTCATCATCCTCTGCGATGATGATGGCAGGACGTTGCTGCAGACGTTTGTCTGGTTGTAATTCTATAGGTGGCACGTCTTCCGTGTCTATCATATCTGTCAAATTGGTAGTAGTACTCTCCTTCTCCTCAATCATTTCCTCCGGTCTCAAATGTGCATGTCCCAAAGGTATACTTACGACAAACTCACAGCCTTGTTCCAGATTGTGTGCTTTGATAGCACCATAATGGAGTTCCACCAGTGAACGGGTTAGGTCGAGACCGATGCCCGTACCGAAGTTTCGGTCATTGGTGCTGGAAGGCGTTTGATAGAAACGCTCAAAAATGCGGTCTAACTTGTCCTCGGGAATCTTTTCTCCGTTATCACTGATAGCAATGAAGGCATTCTGATTGTCATGGGTAATCTTGATGTTAATCTTTCCACCTGTCGGTGTAAACTTGAAGGCATTCGAGAGAATGTTGAAAATGACTTTGTCGAAGTTCTTCCTGTCAATCCATACAGGCAGACGGTTCGTGTCGTGTTCGAAAGTGAGCGTAATCTGTTTCGATTCCGCTTGGTGTTTGAACATATTATGTATGTCCTCAGTGAAGGCTATCAGGTTTGTTTCCTGCATCCGCATCTGCATCATACCCTTGTCGATCTTACGAAGGTCCATCATCTGGTTAATCAGGTTGAGGATTCGTTCTGCATTACGTTTGATAGTCAGATAAACATTGTGACGCTGAGGATCATTGTCTTGTTTCATCAGCGAGAGCAATGGGGTGATGATGAGAGTCATCGGGGTACGTATCTCATGGCTGATGTTCATGAAGAATTTCAATTTGGCTTCTCCCATTTCCTCAGCATGGATATGCTCCTGAATACGCAGTCGGTCTTTCTCCTTTCTACGACGATTAACAAGCAATTGCCAAATAAAGGCTCCAATGACCAGCAGGTACAGACAATAGGCCCATGCAGAGCGATACCAGGGACTGTGGATGATGACAGTAAACGCTTTCTCGGGTGTTGATTGGCCATTGCGTTGGGCCTTAACCCTGAAGCGGTATGTGCCTGGGGGCAGATGGGTGAAAGTGATTTCATTCACACCTGGTTGGAGACGGTTGTATTCCTCACCATTGATACTATATAAATAAGATATGTGTTCTGGGTTGTCATAGGTGAGTGTCGAGAACTGAATGGTAAAAGTATTGTCGTGGGAAGCTAACTGGAATCGGTTAGCTGCAATGACAGTCGTGTCGCAGATCTGATAGCCGTCTGACTTAGATGAACTGCTGATGGGTACGCCATTGACGAGGAATGATACGAGTCTGACCTTGGCTTCCCATTTAGTTTGTTGGATGAGCTCGGGGTGGAACCATGTGATGCCGCCAACACCGCCAAAAAGCATCAGACTGCGTTGAGGACCGGCAAGTGCACAGGATGCACCGTCGGAGAACTCATTAGACTGCAGGCCGTTGTCTACGAAATAACTCCTTGCCTGTCCTGTTTTTGGTGCCAGGCTGCATAGACCATGGTCTGTACCTATCCAGAGAACACCATGCTTGTCCTCTTCAATGGAGGCGATGCCGTTATCGGCTAGTCCTTTTTCTGTCGTATAGTGCTCCAGTTCTTTTCTGTTCAAGTCGTAACAATATAGACCATCGTTAGTGCCAATCCATAACTGACCGTTGTATTCCTTGGCTACACGTGTCGGCGTTCCGTAATTTAGACAGTTCTTCCCAAAAACGTTCGTCCAGTTCTCATTATCTATCTCCATGCAACACACACCCATCGTTGTTGCAACGTAGATGCGCTTCCCGTCAGGCGAGAACGATAGTGTGGAAATATAGTCGTTGACAAGGCAATTCTGGCTCCGGTCGTTTTCTGCCTTCACATCAGTGACATAGGCTTTTTGTTGATTCGTATTGAGGTTGATGCGCAGCAACCCCTGGCCCATAGTAGCCAGCCAAAGTTCTCCTATCTTTGAGATGGCGATACCAAAGACGCTGATAGCTGGGTGTTGGGGATATTTGTGATAACTCTTACCGTCGGCATCGATATAGCCAAACCCCTCACCGTAGCTACCTACCCATATCCGTCCGTTCAGATCTTCGCCGATACTCATGACGGAACCTGGGAAATTATCTTTGAAATGTCTGAGTAAATGCTGGTCAGAATCCAGACAGTAAAGTCCGTCTTTGTCGGTACCGACCCAGCAACGTCCCTTTTTATCGATATGGGTACTGATGACACACGCCTGACCGATATGATTCTGCTTGTCAAGCTTATAACCCATGTAATTGAATTCCGAAATCTGTCTGGGTTGCATGAAAATGCCTTTCTGCAAGAGTCCCAACCATACGTTACCACCAGCATCTTCGACGATAGAATAGACTTTACTCATGTTTAGATTAACGTCGCGGCAGAAATATGGATTGTCTTCTAGTTTTCCGCTTTCCGGATCATAGATGGCCAGGCCGGTGCCATCGTAGCCAAACATCATTTTGCCGTCGCGGCGACAATAAATCGCAGAAATATGCTTATGATCTGTCACATCAATATGTTTAAATTCTCCCCCTTTCGCAGGACGAACATACACACCTTGATTCGAGGTCCCCAAATAGAGGTTGCCATCTTTGTCTTGGCCGAGTCTGCGCATGGTTGTCCGTTCTGCATCCGAATTGAAATAACTCTTGACGTTCTTCCCATCATACTCTAATAACCCTTGATCACCAGTTACCAGCCAGACATGTCCTTGTTGGTCTTCTTCGATGGCATTGATGGTGTGGATGTCTTTTAAAGGGCCACCTTCTTGGCGTGCATGACTCCGGTCTGTCACTTTCAGTAGACCATGCCCGGAAGTACCGGCCAGAATATCTCCGTTTTTTCGAAGTAGGAAGCAGGTCATGTAACATGGCACAACGTTTCCGTCGAGATCTGTAACTTCTATATCATAGAAACGGTCGCCGTCGTAGGTCTGAAATGCACCATACATACCCATATAGAACAGACCACTTTTATCCTGTATCATGCAGTTTACATAGTTACTGGCCATCCCGTTCTCTATTTCCTGTTCCTTTTTTAATATATGGAACTTGTAGCCATCATATTTATTCAGGCCATTTCGGGTGGCGACCCATATAAAGCCGTCATGATCCAGATACACCTGACTCGTAAAACTGCTTGATAATTGCTTGTCTGCATCAAACAACTTACCCGTTTGTGCAAACACAGTTAGCACATATATAGTTAGTAATATAGTAGTATACTTGCGTAACATTGTTTCGAAAATCAACCTTATATGTCAAATTCTGTGCAAAGATAGGCTATTTTTTTGTAACTTCCAAATAAATGATACATTTTGTTAAGTTTATGATGCATAAAATAGAGTCTGTTAGGGATAAAATGTGTAATTTTGCACCGGATTTATTAAAGAAGACAGTTTTTTAGGTTAGTTATATAGTTAGTAGTTAGTTTGGAAAAACCTTGTATAGTTTAATTGCCATGAACCATTTAGAACTTTACATTGTTTTGGTAAAAGCCCGGACTTGTGAAAGCCCGGGTTTTTTATTGGAAACAATGGAGCCAGATGTTTAGATTGAAACCTTTTTTAAAACCTCTGAAACAAAAAGCAAAGGTTATATGATATTATTGTTGTAACTTTGCAGCCAAAAGGAAATTAAACGAAATGAAACGATGAAAAAGAAAGTACTTTTATTTGTATCGCTGCTGATGTTGCTGTTGGCTTCCAATAGTGTAATGGCTCAGCAGCGCCGTCCCATCGACTCACAGCACCCCCTGTGGTTCATTCATATTGACGTATGGAATTCTGCTGATCCGCAGAAAATCATAGACCTGATTCCTGCTGATATCAAGCCCTATGTCTGCATGAATCTCTCGCTGTCGTGCCAATATGATACGGAAACCAATATGTACAAGATGCCCCGTAATGCAGTGCGTACTTATAAGTCGTGGGCATCGGTTTGTCAACAGAATGGCATGTGGTTCTCCTGTCAGCCGGCATCGGGGGGACACACCCATATTCAGGATAACGACCTGGAGACCTTTGAATATTTCTTCAAGACTTATCCCAACTTCCTTGGCTGGAACTATGCTGAGCAGTTCTGGGGATTCGGTGATGCAGGCGACAAGGGTTCGATGACAACATCCTCGCGTTGGGCACTCTTTGCCAACCTGGTGGAGATGTCGCATAAATATGGTGGCTTCCTCACCGTCAGTTGGTGTGGCGGTATCTATCACTTTAATACAGACCCCATTGCCGAATTGAAGACCGAACCACGATTTCTGGAGGCTTGTAAGAAATATCCTGAGGCTATTCTCTTCCTCTATAAGTATACGCACTGTAGTAGCTTTTACAATAATGAAAGTGTCTGCTGGGGACCATTTGTCTCTGGCTTGACGAAAAACTATGGCGTTCGTTACGATAATTGTGGATGGAACGACATGCTGTCAAAGTTGCTGGGCGATAAGCACGGCAAAAAGTACCCCGGCAGTGCGGGCATCGGCACAGTGATGGAACAGACCTGTGTTAATGGTGGTGCCGTCTGGGACGGGCCCGAACTCATTTGGTCGGGCGAATGTTTCCAGAATCAGAACGATTCACAGGTTGATGGATACACCCGTCGCAACTGGACTACCTTCCCCAATTTCAAGGGCATTTGGCTTGACATGTGGCGCAAGATTATCGATGGTACGATGTATATTCCTACGCGCGAGGAGGTTGTAGAGAAGACGAAAGTCGTCATCATCCACGACACCAGCGACGATTTCCGTGTGTGGGATAATCTCTACGATGGTCTTTATAAGCAGACCGACCCTGGCAATCCTGGTAACGGACAGTGGGAGAATAATCTCTGTTATTTCAAGTCGACGGGTCGCTATGGGGCTATTCCTATGGTGACAGGACTCTATGATGCTACTGCAAAGGCCATTCCTGTTCAGGTGAATAAATCCAACTATACCTCGCGTTGGGGAACATCTGCTACTGCATCTTCAAAGAAAGTGAAGGAGTTTAATGAGCTCTATCCGGAAGTGTCGAAGGGCGATCTCTTTGTCAATCGCTACCGCAACCAGTTGGTGACTTATACCCCGTATACTTATTTTAATTCCAAGAAAACGGCCTCGGCTGATATTCCTTTGCAGTATAACACCTGCGACACCCTGAAACTGAAGTATGGCAAACTCTCCAGTGGTGTCATCCGTGAATATGCCGACCATATCGATTTCTATCTGAACAACTACCGCAACGATTCTACAACGGCACAGAATGACATCATCAGCCTCACAGGTGTGATTACTAAACCAACCTCCACGCTGACCAAGCATACGACGGGCGCCTCTGGTTATTCGGCCAGTCTGACCGATGAGAATTATGATGAGGCGACGCAAACCTATACCGTCACCGTCAAGCACATGGGACCGGTCGACCTGAGGATTGACTGTATTGGAGCCGGTATAGACCGAATGACCGATCTGCTACCTGCCGAAGCATTGGAACTGCCCAAGCAACCGGAGCCGTTTAAAGGCCCCATCGTGATTGAGGCCGAAAATATGGATCGTAAGAGCGCAAACTGCTCACTGACCAACTCTGGCTGGTGGGCACAGGATTATTCAGATTTTGCGGGTTTGGGCTATATCGAGACACAGGCCAGCTCCAGCAGTGCCCTGCGTCATCAGTTGAAACTGGCAGAAGGTGGCGACTATAACATCATCGTGCGTTATTGCAATAGTAGCAAGGCTGGTAACATGAAAGCTACCGTTAACGGTACTGCGCAAAATATGGCTTTCGAGAAGGTTGCCAAGAACGACTGGCGTGAGGCTGTCATTACGGCGACGCTGAATGCTGGTACCAACACACTGATTCTGCAGAATACTGGTGCCATCAAGATGATCATCGACCAGGTGATCTACGAGCCTGTGGGAACACCGGCTGAGAAATACAAGGTGCTGGTGCGTGATGCAGATTTCGGTCGTGTAGTTGCTGATGTCGACTCGGCAGCAGCCGGTGAAACGGTACATCTGACAATCTCTGCTGATGAGGGCTATGGTATTAAGGCTTTGTCTGTTGTCAACTCTGTCTTCTTCACCCAGGGAAAGACTATCCCTGTGTCAGCAGGCGACACTGAGATATCATTCGTCATGCCCGATGAGAATGTTACTATCCAGCCTCTCTTCTACGACATGCAGGCTGTTTATGAACTGGATTATACCAATGTGGCGAATGGAGCCCTTCCTGAGGGATGGCGTACCACCGATGGTTCTGATGTTCGCAACTACCCCGCGCAGAATGGCAGTGGTCCACGTACTTTTGCCGGCTTGACAGGCTATCAGGGCAAGGCACTCTACTGGCGTACCACAAGTGCCGAGTACGGGCGACTTTCCAATTATCGCCTGACTCTGGAGCCCGGCAATTATGAACTGGCCTTCGTCATGGCGGCCTGGAAGGGTACGCCGACCTATCAGGCGAAGATTCTCAACAGTAGTGGCACCGCCATAAAGTCGTCGGAAACGCTGACAGGTAAGCCGAATATCAATGGTAACTTTGCAGGCGATATCTCTGCAGCCCAACGTATCACCCTGCCGTTTGAGATCAAGACACAGGGAAATTACATCATTCAGTTCAAGGAAGTTGGTAGTGGTATGCAGGAGTTCCTATTGGCAGAGTGCCGTATCAGAAACCTCACCCCGTCAGGTATCGTCCGTGTGAATCGCAATACTCAGGTCGAAGGTGTCTATGATCTGCACGGCCGTCGTGTTGGAAGCGAGGCAAGAGGCGTGCTGATTCTTCGTCAGGCTGACGGCACCACCCGAAAAATATTCAGATAATATTAATATAATAAGGTAATATAATATGAAACAAATCCGGATTGCCATTCTGATGGCATTATCAATGGTAGTTTGTGGCAATGCCATGGCTACTGAGAAGCAATTTGCAAGTCCCGACGGAAACTTGGTCGTGACAGTGAACGATGAGGGTGGAAAACCCATCTATCAGGTCAGCTTGGGAGGCACGGTATTTCTGAACCCCTCACCGCTTGGACTATATACGAATATCGGCGAACTGTTCCAAAACCTGACCATGAAGGATTGTCAGGTGCGTACGGTCAGCGATGCTTATACGCTCAAGACCACCAAGGAGAGTCAGATTATTTACGAGGCTACTGAGGCTGTCTGTCAGTTTGAACAGAACGGTCGTCAGGTCCTTGATGTCATCTTCCGCGTCAGCAACCGCGATGTGGCTTTCCGTTATAAACTATATCCGCGTCGTGCCCGTGGCGGCGAGACATTGGTAGCGGTCATCACCGATGAGGCTTCTGGCTTTGTGCTCCCCGAGGGAACCACAACTTTCCTCTGTCCGCAGTCTAGACCGATGGGCGGCTTTGCACGCACATCGCCCAGCTATGAGACGAGCTATACCCTCGACGACGCGATGGGCAAGAACGGCTGGGGTGAGGGATACAGTTTCCCCTGCCTTTTCAAGAACGGGGAAAAGGGTTGGCTGCTCATTTCCGAGACTGGTACTGATGGCTCGTATGTGGCTTGCCGCCTTCTGAACGAGGGTGGTGCGAAATATAAGATCGGTTTCCCGCAGCCTGGCGAGCTTAATGGACATGGCAGCACCTCTGCTGCTGTCAGTCTACCATATGAGACACCTTGGCGTACCATAACCCTTGGTACCACGCTGAAGAATATCGTAGAATCAACGGTTGCCAACGACCTCGTGCAGCCCAAATACAAGGCTTCTAAGGACTATACTTATGGTAAAGGTTCCTGGTCGTGGATTATCGGCATGGACTCCAGTTGTAATTTTGATGAACAGAAGCGTTACATTGATTTCTCTGCTGCTATGGGTTGGCGTTCCGTGCTTGTCGATGCTCTTTGGGACAAGCAAATTGGTTATGAGAAGATGGAAGAATTGTCACGCTATGCTCAGTCGAAGGGTGTAGGTCTCTTCCTGTGGTATAACTCCAACGGTGCGTGGAACGATGCCCCGCAGTCGCCGAAGGATAAGATGGACAAGTCGCCAGCTCGTCGCAAGGAGATGGCATGGATGCAGAAGGCTGGCATCCTCGGCATCAAGGTCGATTTCTTCGGTGGCGACAAGCAGCCCATGATGCAGCTCTATGAGGATATCCTTACCGATGCCAACGAGTTCGGTCTGCAGTGCATCTTCCATGGTTGTACGTTGCCGAGAGGGTGGGAGCGTATGTATCCTAATTACGTTGCCTCTGAGGCTGTACTCGCCTCTGAGAACCTGCACTTTGGACAGGGTGCCTGTGATGCTGAGGCCACGAATGCCTGCACCCATACCTTCATCCGCAACGCTGTAGGCTCGATGGACTTCGGTGGTTCCACGCTGAACAAGTACTATAATGCCGATAACCAGCACGGTACTGTCCGCCGTACCAGCGATGTCTTTGCTTTGGCTACCGCCGTGCTTTTCCAGTCGAGCGTTCAGCATTTCGCTATGGCACCCAACAACCTGACCGATGCCCCCGCATGGGCCGTGCAGTTCATGAAGGATGTGCCTACGCTTTGGGATGAGGTGCGCTTTATCGATGGCTATCCCGGCAAATACGCTATCATCGCACGTCGTGCCGGTCAGAAGTGGTTCGTCGCAGGTATCAGTGCCCAGAAAGAACCCTTAAAGACCAAAATTGACCTCAGTCCGTTCTTTGCGAAAGGTTCTACCGTCACTGCCTATACCGACGATGCAACCCTCAATGGCAGCGCAAAGCCGATGAAGATTGGCTCGAAGCCCATTGCTATCACCATCCCCGAGAATGGCGGACTGGTCTTTGTGAATGAATAGGAAATTGAGATAATCCTCGCCATTTTAGGGAAAAACCTTTGGTCTTCTGCGAAAAAAGTTGTTTCTTTGCATCGTGAATCAATAGAAACCATTAACTGACAATACGAAGATGGATCAAACGATGCATAGAACCAATCGATTAGGGATGACCCTGATGGCGATCCTGATAATGCTCGTCGGGCTGATGCGCCCGGCGGGCGTTTTTTCGCAGTCCCGTCTCGATAGCATTCGCCAAAGGCTCGAGCAGGCGCCGGTTCAGGAAAAGGTCTATTTGCATCTTGACAATAACTGTTATTTCAAGGGCGATACCATTTGGTATAAGTCTTACGTGGTACGTGCCGACAATCTCGGCTATACCGACATGAGTCATATCCTTTATGTGGAATTACTCTCGCCAGACGGTCTCGTCGTGGAGCGACAGAATATCATCGTGTCACCTGATGGCTACGGCGATGGTAATTTCGCCCTGAAAGATTCGCTCTATTCTGGCTATTATGAACTACGTGCCTACACGCGCTGGATGCTCAACTTCCGTGTGACCGAGCATCCCTACGGCCGAAAAGACCGCGAGTATTTCTATAACCGCGAGATGGCCCGTGACTTCTTCCGTCAGTTCGGAACGGTCTATAGCCGTGTGGTGCCTGTCTATGAACGTCCTGACTCCGCAGGCGACTATGCACAGAAATACATTGTCAGCCGTCCGAAGACACGCGTCGATAAGGAACTGAAAGAGAACCTGCTTGTGAATTTCTACCCCGAGGGTGGCCATCTGATTGCCGGTACCCGTTGCCGTGTAGCCTTTGAGGTACACAACGAAGAAGGCGAACAGATCGATATTGAGGGCATAGTATCACAGGGGGACGGTTCTTTTGTGATACCTATCTGTACCACCCATCAGGGTCGTGGCGTCTTCACGGTCGATGTGCCGGAAGATGGACGCCTTCGTGCCCGCTTTTCTTATCATGACAGGGAATATCGTTTCGACCTGCCTAAGGCAGATACGATGGGCTGCGCCCTGCACCTCGATGCCGTCGGCCCCGTGCTGACAGCGGAGATTGCCCTACAAGGCTTCCCAGAAGGTCGTTCCTATGCCTTGGCGGTGCTCTGTCGCGGGGTACTGAAATCCTTCCAGCCTATCCCCAGTTCCGGTGGACGCATCACGCTTGACAAATCATTGCTTCCTACCGGTGTCAACGACCTCATTGTTCTCGATGAGAATGGCCACCTCTTGGCCGACCGTCTGTTCTTCGTCAATCATCACGACTATGATATGCAGCCCGTCACCGTAACCGGCATGCAGGACGAATACCAGCCCTTCGAGGTGGTCAATCTACAGTTCCAGGCGCCGGCGGCGATGAAGCATCTCTCTATCTCTGTACGCGATGGGGCTAACGAGGAACTGACCTACGATACAGGTTCGATCCTTACTGACCTCCTGCTCTCCAGCGAGCTGAAGGGCTTTGTGGCCTATCCCGACTATTACTTCGAGACCGACGATGCCGAGCACCGTCAGACGCTCGACCTGTTGATGATGGTGCAGGGTTGGCGGCGCTACGACTTCGATGAGATTACCAGTGGTATGCCTCTTCGCTATCAGCCGGAAAAGTACATGACCGTCGAGGGCAGTGTTTGGCCGGTAGGTGATAGTGATGAGATATATGCCGACGAGGTGCGATACTGGCCAATGGGCATCTTCGGGTATAGGTCTGATATAGAGGAGAGTACGACCTCTCAGGTCAATGAGGAGGCAGGATATGAGATGGTAAGGGGGCTGAACCGTTATGAGGCGACGACACCTGATGGTCTGGTTGCTCAATCCCAAAACGGCACCATTCAACTTGAACAAGTGGGCACGGCTGTCTATGTGCAGGATCCTTCTGATGCCAAGAGTGCCTTCGATCCCTTCTTCGGCATCGACCACAAGGCGATGCGCAAAGCTGTCACTCTCGAGGGTGAACTGGTTTTCCCTGACGATATAGCTACTATCAAAATGGAAACTGACGCTGGTGGACACTTCGCCTTTGACATTCCGGCCTACTACGGCCAGGCCATTCTTTTCCTCAGGGCTTCTCGTTCAGACCTCAGTGAGGAGAAACGGCAGAAGCGCCAGAACAAAGGATTCCTCGACGAGACTGCATGGCCCGATTTCTACGTCAAGCGCGATCTCTTTTTCCCTGTCTTCGCCAAGAAATACGACTATTACCAGTGCCACCAGCCTGAGGTGGTCAGTGATGACATTGACAAGTCATTATGGGTTGACACCGTCGCCCACATCTCGAAGATGGACCAGACGTTGCGCGAGGTGAAGGTCCAGGCTAGGCGCCGTCGCGGACGTCATGCCATCGACTATTCCAAGCCCGCCTATGTCTTCGATGCCTACGACCTCTATAACCTCGCCACCGACCGCGGCCTCTCCTTCGGACGCTTCGACCCCCAGCGTTTCCCTATGCAGGTCAGCATGGCCCTGCTCGGCAACTACAACAGCGACCGTGCCCTGCAGGTGATGGCGCGTCTCAACGATCAGGAGTTGACACCCTACGTCTTCTACCGCAACTACGACCCAGGGCCCACTGCCATGCAGCAGTTTCGCAGCGATATGTGGATATTCAATCGCATCAAACTGAACCGTCAGGACCAGATTCGGCTCTTCACCGACTTCGAGCTGCGCAATGAAGACAAGCGTATCGAGATGCAGTCGACCGTCGCTGACGTCACTCTCGACTTCATGCTTTACCCCGACGATGCCAAGCGCTACACCTACCGTGATCGCCGCATCATCCTCGACGGCATGTATGCACCCAGCGATTTCTATCATCCCGACTACAGTCGCAAGCCGCTCTCTAATGAGGTGAAGGACTACCGTCGCACTCTTTACTGGAACCCCAACGCCAGACTTGATGACGACGGCCGCTTCAATGCCACCTTCTATAATAACGGCAAACCCACCCGTATCAAGGTCTGCACCGCCGGAGTCCTTAATCCATAAACTTCAAAATATTTACTATTTTTGCACAAAAAAATAAAACATAACATACAATGAAAGTAATCAGTACAAAAAAGGCACCTGCTGCCATCGGCCCGTATAGTCAGGCTATCAAAGTAGGAAATCTCGTCTATACCTCCGGACAGATTCCCATTGACCCTGCAACTGGCGCATTTGTTGAAGGAGGCATCAAAGAACAGACCCGTCAGTCACTCACTAATGTCAAGGCCATTCTTGAAGAGGCTGGCCTCAATATGAGCAATGTTGTGAAGACCACTGTGTTTATGTCCGACATGAACGACTTTGCTGATATGAACAGCGTCTATGCTGAATTCTTCACTGAGCCTTATCCTGCCCGTTCTGCCGTTGCCGTCAAGACCCTTCCAAAAGGCGCTTTGGTAGAAATCGAGGTAATAGCAGAATTTTAATTACGATGGCGTTAGAACAAGCTATCTTCCGTAGGTCGGAACTCCTATTGGGCGATGAGGCGATGAGCCGTATTGGCGAAAAGCGCGTCATTATCTTTGGCGTGGGCGGTGTCGGCTCATGGTGTGCCGAAAGCTTAGTGCGTTCAGGCATCAAGCACCTCACCATCGTTGATTCTGATCGGGTATGCATCACCAATATCAACCGCCAGCTGATGGCCACATCGAAGACTATTGGCCAGGTTAAGGTAGAGGCTTTAAAGGAGCGTCTGCTCAGCATCAACCCCTCAGCCGATATCACTGCTCTGCAACAAATCTTCACAGCTGAGACCGCTGATAGCTTCGATATTGGCAGCTACGACTATATCATCGATGCTATCGATTCACTGAAAGACAAAGCTCTGCTTATTCTGATGGCGACACAGACCCAGGCGAAGTTCTTCTCATCGATGGGTGCTGCTTTGAAGTTAGACCCTACCCGTATCAAAATTGCAGAATTCTGGAAAGTACAGGGCGATCCACTTGCTCGGGCCTTGCGCAAGCGCTTTAAACGCGATGGTCAGTATCCAAAGCGTAAATTCCAATGCGTTTTTTCCGATGAGTTGTTAGAGAATAAAGGCCATAACGCCACCTGTGGAACGGAACAATGTATATGTCCCAAGGCCAAGAATGGTCCTGGTGATCCATCTTTGTTAAATCATGAATGGTGCTCGTCGAAAGCTCAGATTAACGGCACTCTGGCACATATCACTGCCATCTTCGGTTTTATGCTGGCAGGATTGGTAATCCAAGATGCTGTTTACTTTGTCTCCCCGTCGCCATAGACGAAAGCGAAGGTACCGCTGACGTATTCGAAGATCTCCTCGTCGTGGAAGAATCGCTTCAACTCAATTTCTGCATTCGACGTAGAATCGCTGGCATGTACGATGTTCTGCTGATTACTCATCGAGTAGTCGCCACGAATGGTTCCAGGTGCTGCCTCACGTCCGTTTGTTGATCCGGTCATCGTACGAACCACCTGCACGGCATCCACTCCTTCAAGAGCGAGGGCCACTACAGGCGAGGTCTGCATCGATGCTGCCAGTGAGGGAAAGAAAGGACGGTCAACGAGGTGTGCATAATGCTCACGCAGGATCTCATCGGAGAGCTGCATCATTTTCAAACCTGCAACGCGAAGTCCGCGACGCTCAAAACGGGTCACAATTTCGCCAATCAACTGTCTCTGAACACAGCTGGGCTTCAGTAATACAAGAGTCTTTTCCATTATTGTAGTAATTTAAAAATGAGTTATTAGTATATTTGCGTACAAAGGTAATACTTTTTTTTCAAATAACAAATAAAAATCGTTCGAATGTTCTATATGATTCAACAACATGAGGCTTCAATCTTGTATCGACAATTCTTTGCGAGGAGGAATGTCGGCAGCTGGTGGCTGATTTCAACGACAACCTCGTCTTGTCGCTCAACCTCTCCACCATCCCTCTGGGCGACCTCTTCATGGGCAGTGTCCACGATGCTGCCAGCGGCCGCTATTATCCCACGGTGATGCTGCGCTCCCAACTGACCAACGGCGAGGAGGTCCCCCTGACCACCATGCTCGCTAAACTCGGCATCGACATCCCCGACATTCTCCAGACCGTCGCCCAGTTCGATGAGTAGTAAAAATAAAAGCCCCCGCTAAACCAAGCGGGGACTTTATGTTTTTGTTTCGACCGAACGACAAAAAAGACGGGAGACAAAAAAGACAAAAAAGACAAAAGCATTTTTATTGCAATAGTAAAATGATTAAAACGACAGATTTTGTTGATTTTGAAACATTTTTTGGAAATTTTAAAAGCCGGTACGTCAACTAATCGCATTATTTTCGTATCTTTGCGGCGGAAATGGCAAAAACGTACCAATCATTCTCAAGGCGCCTCTCCCGCAGGCTGATTCTCATTGTGCTGATCATGATGGGGCTGATGGTGGTAGGTATCGTCGTGCAGACGCTGCGCATGACGGAAGAGGTGAGCGAGGCCCATTACCAGGTGGTGATGGAGACCAGCAAGAAGTCGATAGAGAAGGAACTGAGAAGCGTGGAGGTGGCAGCACTCAACGATGCTGTCGAGGTGGAGCGCCACTTGGGTTCGCCTGAGGAAGTCTTTGAGACACTGGAGCGCAACCTTCGTCAGAACACGGGCGTTCGTGCCTATTTCGCAGCCTTCGAGCCAGGCTTCTTCGCCGGCGAAGGTCACTGGTTCTGTGCCAATGTCTATTGGGAGGGCAAGACCATCGTGAAGCAGCGCATCGGCTCGCAACA
>JAGCDZ010000105.1 GCA_017650905.1 Prevotella sp.
GTTTGCAGAGAAAGACCGAGAGACGCAGAGCACCCACCTATACACGCTCGACGAATTCAAGCCCCGTGCGGATTTGGATCTGGAGAAAGGTTACTTAAATGGCCGATTTGGAGCCATTCCTTTCTTGGCACGTTTCAACGACTTAAATTGGGAGTGATATGGGATTCAAAGTTAGAGGTTATACAAGGGATGTCCCTCAGGAGAAGGTTCGTGACTATTCCCTGTTTGCTATTGCAACTGAGGGAACCGGGCGCGAACCGGACTACTTCAGGCTTTTCGACGGTATAGACCGTATCAAGGTCGATATAATCGAGCCGGAAACATCGGACGAAGAGGACGCAACAGAAAAGCGGAAAGCCTCTTCGCCCTCAAAAGTTTTGGAGAAGGTCAAGGCGTATATCAGCAAGAATCAGTTGAGAGCCGAGGATGGCGACTCGCTGTGGTGCGTCATCGATGTTGACCGTTGGCCGCAGAAGCAGATAGAGGAACTGCATGCTTTCTGTGCCCAGAAGGAGAACTGGCATCTGGTCATCAGCAATCCCAGCATTGAAATCTGGCTCCTGTATCATAAACGGACTGACTTGACAGACCTTGGCATCCAAACCGCTAATGATGCCAAACAGGCACTCGACAAAATTGAGAAGGGCGGCTATTACTACATCAAGTATCTGCCGTTGATGCTCGATGCCATCGGGAACGCCCGCAATGCAGATTCAAATCCAGACGGCTATATGCCCGAACTGTTGCAGACGAAAGTCTATCAGCTGGGCGGTGCACTCTACGAACGTATGGGCAAGGTACGTTTTGAGAAATTCGTAGACTCGCTGCCCAGTATAGAGAAGGAAATTCTGAAACATAAAAAAAGGAAATAGAACCACCAGACATTTCAACCGAATATGCGAAGAGGTAAGTAATAAAGTACTGTATCAATTATATGAATATAGGTTTATTATGGATATAAAACAAAAAATAGAAAATGCTCAAACGGTGCTTAACGGAGAAGGTAATATAATAAAAACACGTGATGACCGTGAGCTGATACTCGTTGATAAAGACGGGAAGGTACAGAATGCTGACAACTGTGGGTGGCTACCTGATAATGGAGAAGTTAATAAGTCGGTGTTTCGTACGCGTATTGAACCATGGTTGACTTCTCTATTCCAATCTGAGCATCTATCACTGCTTTGCGGCTCTGGTATTACTAATGCTATCAGTTTCTTGGCTGGAGCAACAGGCAGTACTACGATGGGAACAACCACATTCACTCAGTTTAAGGATGAGATTCAAGAGGCTGCAGAGGCTTCAGCAGAGGCCAGTGGACGTAAGAAGGGCAATATAGAAGACCAGATAAGGACGGCTAACGATCTGTTGAGAGGACTGAAAATTTTAA
Organism: Prevotella sp.; assembly: GCA_017650905.1. Classification (GTDB taxonomy): domain Bacteria; phylum Bacteroidota; class Bacteroidia; order Bacteroidales; family Bacteroidaceae; genus Prevotella. The sequence goes on from JAGCDZ010000105.1 coordinate 1,391, forward strand.
AGAAGGTTACAGAGGCAACAGCTTTGGAAACAGAATTGAATGATATTATCTCAAAATTTGCTAAATCAATATTGCTGTCTGAGAATGGAATAGCAACAGCTACTGAAGATAAACGGGAAAACGCTTATTCTGTACTTGTTAATTTCCTTCTCAGTTTTGCAAGTCGGACAGGAAATAGAGAAAGATTGAACATATTCACAACCAATTATGACCGACTGATTGAGGTTGGGGCAGAATTGGCAGGCATACACATGATGGACAGGTTTGTTGGAACCATGATGCCGATTTTCCGGTCTTCAAGGTTGAATCTTGACATTCATTATAATCCGCCAGGAATACGAGGAGAACCACGTTATCTTGAAGGTGTTGCGAGGTTGACCAAACTTCATGGTTCTGTTGACTGGATACAGAATGGTAATGAAATAAGACGGGTAGGATTACCTTTTGGTGCTGATAGTATTATGCCATATTTGAGCGCACCTGGATTGAAAGGTTCTGATGCACTAAAGTTGATGATATATCCCAACTCCGCAAAAGACCGTGAAACGGCAGAATATCCCTACGTAGAGTTATTCCGTGATTTTGCAGCAGCAATTTGCAGACCAAATAGCACATTGGTGACGTATGGATATGGCTTCGGAGATGAGCACATCAACCGAGTCATTCATGATATGCTCACAATCCCTTCCACACACTTAGTGGTCATTTCTTTTAATGACCCAATTGGTCGTATATTAAAGTTTTACTATGAGTCAGCGCATTATGCACAGATATCCGTATTGATTGGTAAGGATTTGGGTGACATTACCAATTTAGCTAATGACTACTTACCTAAGTCTGCTATTGACCGGACTACTATTAGAATGGCAGAACTGTTACAGCATAGAATGGGAGCTGATTCAAGGGCATCTGCAACAACAACTTCTGTTTCATCTGCACCTACCACTCCAGCTTCCTCTATTTCAGCAACTCCAACAACACCAATCGTATAGCACATGATTACAACCCCTATTGAACAGCTGGCCTCACTTCGAGTTGGCACGGTGGAATTTATATCGCCAGACAGGATAGAAGTATTACTTGACATAGAATCGCCTGACAGTGTAGCTCTTAACCCAGGGACTCCACGTAGTTTTCCACGTATAAATGGATACGTGATGATTCCCGTTGACTTGGGTTTTGTAGTAGGACAAGTTTCATGGATAACAATACAACGCTCCCCGTATCCTAAGCGTAGCGGTTTTCAAGACTTTGGCTTGATAGATCTGCCTTTCCCACTGCGAAAAATGGAATTGCAGCCATTAGGAACACTTGTGGCAACAGAAAACGGCTATAAGTTTAAACGCGGAATGGAAACTTTCCCATCGGTAGGAGATATTGTAATCCTGCCAATGGAGGAACAGTTGAAATCTATCATTGAATCAGGAGAGAACCGAAGGGTGTATATTGGTACTAGTCCACTTATGGGTAATGCCAAGGTGATGATAGATCCTGACAGGTTGTTTGGACGACATCTTGCCGTTTTGGGTAACACGGGTAGCGGAAAATCATGCTCGGTTGCAGGCCTTATCAGATGGTCGCTTGAAAGTGCAGAAAAGCAAAAAACAAATAATCAAGATTCCGTCAATAGCCGCTTTATAGTATTAGATCCAAATGGAGAATATAGCAAGGCATTTGAAGATAAGGTGGATGCAAATATCTACACCGTTAATGTAGAAGAAGGAGATGGGAGGAAACAATTGCAAGTTCCACTTTGGTTTTGGAATACCGATGAATGGTGTGGCTTTACCAAAGCATCTCCCAAGACACATAGAACAACAATCGTTCATGCGTTGAAGTCTGTAAGAAGTGGTAATATTTTTGAAACGGTCTCCAAACAAAGCGACTTGGCAAGTTACGTAAGGACTGTAATTGATACTATTGAGGTTAATAAGGCTGCAGGTAATCCGTGGGGTAAATTCCCACTTTCTAAGAACTTCCATCAGTCTGTTGAGAAATGGGCAGTGGGTATAGAAAGTGCTGATGAATATTCTGAAGAATTGCAGGAGGCTATTCAAGCTTTCTCAACAAAAGCTCAAGGGCTAATAGCTGCTCGAAATGGCAATTATCCTCATTATGATTACACAAAGGTTGAGGTTGATAGTTTAATTACACTATTGAAAGACGTGTTTCTGAAAGCGGGCGGTAAAGAAGAAGAGTTTTTGCCAACTGATGAAGATAGTCCAATTCCTTTTACGGGGGAAAATTTTGTGCGTTCAATCGAGGCTAATGCGGAAATACTGAATACCACAGAATATGTAGTTTCTTTAATGCCTCGAATCAAAACCTTGTTGTCAGATGTTCGAGTCAAAAAAGTTATTGACAACGAGAATCTGAATCTGAGTGAGTGGTTGAATAATTATATAGGTTCAAATAACAAGGAGTCACTGACTATTATTGATCTTTCGTTACTGCCCTCTGATGTTACAAGTATTGTGACTGCTGTGATTGCTCGTATGGTGTTTGAAGCTCAACAACGTTACCTCAAATTAAACAAGCAGTGCTTACCTACTGTAATGGTTATGGAAGAAGCTCACTATTTCGTTAAACGTTATAATGACGATGCAGAAAATACAGGCCCTACTACACAATGCTGTAAGGTGTTTGAGAAGATAGCAAGAGAAGGACGAAAGTTTGGTCTGGGATTAGTGCTCTCTTCGCAAAGACCTTCAGAATTATCTCCAACCGTTCTTTCTCAATGCAATTCGTTCTTGTTGCACCGAATATCAAATGATCGTGATCAAGAGTTGGTACATCGTTTATTGCCTGACAATATGAGAGGTGTTCTACGTGAGATGCCATCACTTCCATCCCAATATGCAGTTCTGTTGGGTTGGGCATCAGAATTACCTGTCATGGTGAAGATGAGAACACTGCCTAAATCACAATGTCCACAATCTGATGACCCTGATTATTGGAATGTTTGGACGGGATATAGCGAACGTCAAATAAACTGGAATCAAATTGCTGATGAGTGGCAGAATAAGAAAGAAGATAATCCAACAGAATGATAGTTTGAAATAAAGATGATCTTGTGTACTCACAAATAAGAGAGAACAATGACATACCAACCAAACAATTCAATACCTACAAGGAGGGACTAGATTTGGAGTTCCTGCGGGAGTACTGCATGGAGCACGGGGAGCGGCGCGTGATGGAGCGCGGTGAGACGCTAGAGGAGGCGGGCGAGCCGGCACAGTGGGTGGCGTTCGTGGAGAGGGGCTGCTTCAAGTACATGGTTCATAACGACGAGGAGGGCAAGGACTACTGCACGGGCTTTGCCTTCGAGGGCGAGTTCGTTTCCGACTTCCCCTATTGCCTCGACGGCGACTTGTCGGAGGTGAGCATCGAGGCGGACATGCCGTGCGAGGTGCGCGTCATCAGCGGACAGGAGCTGCAGGCCCTGATTGACAACGACCCGAAGATGGCGAAGATGGACGTGAAGATACTGAAGAACCTGTTCAAGATGGTCTATGCCCGCGACCTCGACCACTACCGCTACACCGCCCGCAGCCGCTACCGCCGTCTGCTCGAACGCTGTCCGCAGGTGGTGCAGATGCTCTCACTGAAGGACATCGCCTCGTTCCTCAACATTACGCCCAGCTATCTGAGCACACTCCGCAAGGGGCTCACCTTCGGCAAAGAGAAATAACACACGTTTTTGGCTCAAATCATCACGGTTTGAGCCATTTTTTTCAGATTTTTCTTTAACTAGTTTTAGAGTTGCACCCTCGGCGACCTGTTTTCGGGCTTCGCCGAGTCGTTTTTTACGCCTTTTTTTGTTATTTTGTAGGCAAAAAACTGCAAAATCATGAGCGTATGAAACAAAAAACACATTATTCTGAGGCCCTGGCCTATCTGCGCGATTACTGTCTGCGCCACGGCAGTCCGACCCGCTTTGCGGTCACTTCACGTACTCCCCAGTGCCCACTCCATTTTCTTCGCCCATCGCCATACGGTGACGTGGGGAATGTCGGTCAGGTTTTCTATCTGCGTGTTCGTCAGGCCAATGCTCAGAAGATAGCA
>JAGCDZ010000106.1 GCA_017650905.1 Prevotella sp.
TACTCCACAAACTTCTTGTTGGCACTCTTACAGAGCACGATACCAATTGATGGATTTTCATTGGGCTTGCGTACCTCGTCATCCAATATTCTTAGATAACCAGCCAACTGTCCCAAATACGCAGTCTTGAATGGCCCGTCTTTGAGTTCCACGCAGACGAGGGCAGACAGTTCTCTGTTGAAAAACAGTAAGTCTGGGAATTGCTCTACACCAAACTTCTCCAGATGGTATTGGTTGCCAACAAAAGTGAAGTCCTTACCAAAAGTCATGATGAAGTTCTTCACGTTGTTGATGATGCCTTGCTCTATCAATTTCTCATCCCTGTCCTTGTCCCTGACGAACAGCTCTTCCGTGTTGATATAGTCCAACAGATACTCGTCTTTGAACATCGCTATAGTCCGATATGCCAGTAATTGGTCAGGTATGGTCTTCTTGAAATTGTTGGGTAGCTGTCCCTGATGATTGTATAGACCATCTTTCATCAACTGCTCCAAATCCTCTGACTTTACTTTGTAGTCTGCCGCAAATTGGATGTAGAACTTACGTTCCTCATACGATTTCACTTGCGAAAGAATGGCAGTGTGGTGCGTGAAGCTGATACTGAGGAAGGCCACAACTGGGAAATCTGGCAAATTCGTCAGTTGCAACTGGCGAATTTCGTCATCCGCTTGTAATTCGGCAGTTTGAACTGCCGAATTGGTTGGCATTTCGTCAGTCCGACCTGACGATTCTGTGTTAATTTCTGTAAATTCGTCAGTTTGGACTGACGAATTATAGTTCTCCAGCATCTTCCACTCTTCATAGAAGATGCGCATATTCTTTAGGTTTGTTGCCGAGAAACCTTTTAACCCCGGCAGTTCTTTCCTCAATTGTTCGCTGATGGCAGCCAAAGCGCCCTTACCCCAGTTCTTCTTTCTTGTGTTGGCCGAAACATATCGTCCAATACCATAGTAGAGGGCAAGTTGCTCTTGGTTAATCGCCTTCAGTGCTCTCTGTTGGCTCTGCAATATGGCCGCCTTAATCACCTGCACAGCTTCAGCCGTAGCATTAGTTGTGATCAATTCTTTCTTATCTCCACTTTCTTCTTTCATATTTCGCCTGCAAAATTACTATAATATCTCATTACATCATTAATTGTACCATTGCAAATGGTATAATTGTTATTCATAGGAGGCTTTCTGTTTTTACCATACTCGTTTACATATTGTTATGCCTTGAAGGATATTTATAACAATAGCTCTCTGGTCTAGAACATTTATCACTGTATGGTTTGAAACAGGTATGCTCTCTGGCCGAATAAACTCCTTTGCCAAAGCTGTTAGACAAGAATGAAGTTTTTTGATTTCATCAGCCTCTTTAGAATCTGTTTTAAGACCGAATAATGGCAACTGTGTTCTTAGAAATGATTCTAAGTAGCAAGTTGCCCGTACAATTGGTGCAGATGCCGCATTTATACTCGTGGTGCCTAATGCATCGGGAACAATTGCTTTATCTATTACGTCATTCAGTCTTCTGATTTCGTCAATCCGGAATTGGCGCAAAGCCCTATTACCATCTTCTTTAGATAGCCAAACAGATATTTCTATGAAAACAAGAATGTTGACAAAGGTTAAAATAGGTAATAACAATCCACTGAAATAAGAGCCTAGATTGGCCCAATCACTACTGTTGGAAGAAAGCCCATAGTGAAAAATGAAAAAATACATTCCAAGGATAGCGGCTGTTACCATCCCAATGTATAGACTAATCTTTTTCTTATTAATACCATTCATATCAATACTCAATCTCGATTTCTTCACCCTGATACTCCTCACAGTACCACTCCCACTGCCTGATTCTTTTTTCGAGTTTCAGCTTGCCCAAAGGATTCTGTATATATATGGCTTTCGATTTTTCATCGCCATGATGTAGCAGACAGATATAGTAAGCATCACCATATTGATGGGCAGCAGTATATTCATTGTTAGTAAGTGAGAAATTCCCATCCGATTTGGATACAGACTTCACCTCTATATATCGTTTCTCACCTGTTGGAGTTGTACTCTCCACATCGTAGCCAAGATTCTGAGTACTTACATCATGTGCCTCGTTTCCTAAGAATTTTTCTATCTCGACGCATGCATTCTCAGCTGATCGCCATCTTGGGATGATGGGCATAGAAGCCTTGAACACAGCCTTTGGTGAGAATACGGGTAACTCTGGCTCTTTTTCTTCTTCCGACTCCTCGTCTTTTAAACCATTGAGGAACGACTTGAAGCCCTCTTCTTCCTCATATTTCAAGCCAAGTTCCTGAGTGAATGCTTTCAGCCCGACATTTGTCAGCGACTGGTTGCTGTCGTTCTCTTGCAATAATTCGCTGATGTCCTTTGAACTCATTTTGCTCTGGCTCAACGGCATCACCTCACCGCCTTTCTCCTTGATTAGTATTTCTGACACATCAACGTCATTGGTGGACATCAATTTACTGCGATTATATGCTTGTACCGTTTTACCCAACAGGTATGAATAGGCATATTCTGACAAATTGGCTACTAATGTCTCATCTTGCAACACATCGGCAATGTCTTGTGAGCTATATACAGATTCACTATATGTGCTCATGAATTCCTCTACACCATTCAGATTCTCGTACACTTTTGGTGCAAGGCTTTTATTACGGATGTTCTCCGACTCCTTCCTGACGATATTTGCTACGCTCCCCTCAAAGCCAACAGGGAAACATTTGTAATCATATAGCCGTCCTGTGGTTCCGTCGTTGAACCTCAGCATCTCCTTTTCGCTCAGTATCTCTTTCAGATATTTCTTCATTTGCATATTAATCGGACTGAACGAAGTTCCATCAGTAATCATCTGAAGCAGATTACGATAAACGGGCTTGGGTTCCTTAAAAGCCTTCTCGATAACAGTGGCCACAGCTTCGGCCAACGCTTTGAGTGTTTTTTGTGTCGTTTCGTCTAGACGGATATGCTTTCTCGACGGATCTGTAGAGAAGTCACCATTCATCTTAAATTGGAAGGGCGCTTTATCATAGGTCGGCAGGAAAGTGTAATAGACAGCCTCGTCAGCCTCACACTTTACAAACACGTCATCTTCCATTTTGAATGCCAGACAATCGACCACCATTCCCCATTTCTTCTTGTCGATGGTAATTTCCTGCCCCCAGTCCTTTTTCTTTCTGACAACACGAAGCAACTTATCCTCGCCCATGTTCGAAGTCTCTATCTCCTTTAGGTGTCGTAAGAACAGCATCAGATCTGCACTCAGCGACTCTATCTCTTCCTGTAAGACTTCCTTGTTTGATGATTTGAATATAAATATGGTGGTATAGCCATTATCCAACAATTCCTCTATAACATTTATATATGGATCTGCGTCTACCAAGAATGGTATGCGAATTGTTGGTACATGATCTTCGTCAATACCAAGGGCTTCAGCCGTCTTAGCTTTGGAGAAACTGAATGCAGTTTCATTGGAATAGATAACGATTTCAGACGAGAGGAACGATGTACTCTTAAAACCAATACCACGATATCCTATTGTCTCACCTCGCTTCTTCTCGCTTGCACCAGAACGAGAGATGGCCATCACGTCAGTATCATTAAATGGGCGGCCGTTGTTGGCAAATATAACGTTACCATCCTGCTCTGTAATATATACTCTCGAAGAATGAGCATCATCAGCATTTTGTAACAGTTCCACAATAATGCGCCCACTATAGCTCTCTGACATATACTTTTCCATCGCTGCCATATCAGATAAGAGAGCCGGAGAATTCTTCGCTTCGGCAATAAAGGAAGTGTTAATATCTCTTATAATATTCTTAATCATGCTCATCACAATAACGTTTTTTTATTTAGCCATTAATGACAGTGCTATCTCTGCCCTATCTTCTTTGTCCTTAATTAAATCCAAGCAATTAAGTAAACTTTCTTTTACTTGATCTGAAATATAAAACTTCCTTTCAATCCACGTCCATTGTTTTTCAACGCCATCAATGTAAGTATTTGACTTAAGAATTAAATTTCCTATACTCACATCATCCATGTTTTTATTTTGCGCCAATGATTTTATAATAACAGGGATTGATGGTGGATAATCTTGCAAAAACAGACATGCTATCAATGCTGGTAATAATTCAGAAGGAGTTGAAAAATAATAATACTCCTTATTACTGTAACCCGCATTAATCAGTAAACCAAAAACAATTTTTATTAGGTTTTCATTCCTAACAAAATGAGGCGCTACATGATTTAGCATAGTTTCACAGAAATCTGAGCCAGAAGTGCTTGCGCCTTTATATTTATCTCTGAAACCTAAAATAACATTATCAATAAAGTTAACATTTTCATTTTTATCTTTTAAAAGGGCCTCATTTTTCTTTAGTACATAACCCCACATGTCCATTGCCAATGCACCATCACACGCCTCTGTTTCCACAATACATTTAATTATAGCCTCTTTCTTTGTTTCCCACGAGTCCTTTAATGCCTCAAAAGACTCCGTCATTGTTTGGATGATAATATCGTTATTCATATTCAAGATTTCTAATTATGTTCTCTTTATTCTTCTATAAGCTACATAGACAAAAAGGCTATTGTACATTCTGCACGCTCTTCTTTGTCTTTAATGTATTGAAGGCTATTAAGTAACGCCTCTTTTACTTCTGTACTTACCGCATATTTCTTTCCAAACTCATCTTCATTTCTACATATATATTCAATATGTTTGTTAGCTCTTAATAGAATATGTCCCATAGGAATCTCAAACATAAATTCATTTTGAGCTAAAGACTTAATTAAGACCTCGACAATATGCGGATTTCCTAACAACAATATGCATGCGACACATACTGCAGAATTAATAGTTAAAATATCATCCCATTGCAAATCTGGATAGCATTTATAACCTGCATTATAGGTGTTTCCATAAATAGCTTTTATAAGGTCTTCATTTTTAATTAAGTGGGGCGCAACATGATTAAGGATAGCTCTACATCTATTCTCTCCACTTGAATAATCATGTTCTTCATTTTTCTTTAGAAACCTTTCCAGAACATCATCAACAAAGCTATTCGCATCTTCTTGTGTTATAATTGGTATATGGCATTGAAGTATATAAAACCACATATCCATTGCAAGAGATCCGTCATATCTTTCTGTTTCTACAATACAATTTATAATAGCCTCTTTTTTGCTCTCCCAAGAATCTTTTAGAATTTCGAACGCATCTGATAAACTTTGAAGCATAATTTCATTATTCATAACAGTATCATTTAATATTTTAATATGTTCTATATGGCAAATCGACTCTGTTTACCATAACATCTTGCTTTAGTTCAAAATTACGTATAAAGCGACGTATATATTCTGCGGTATCTTCCGTATTATTTGATCCTAAATAAATGCCTTTAAGTGCCTTTATATCAATATGGTATTCTCTATATTCAATAAGCCTATCGCCTTTTACATGGTATTTGATGCGTTCAGCATAAAAACCATCTACTGTTAAACGATACTCATCTTCATAATAATAGCAAGGGGCTTTGAAAGCTAAGAGTGGCTTAAAGAATCTTTTTATTTCACCCATTTTCAGAATCCATCTATTATGAGGATAATTAAGTAATTCAGGGAAACGTTCATAATTAAACATATTGGCTATCCGAGCCTTACCTTCATCTGATTCAATATATAAATCTAAATCCTTTATGCTTTGTCGGATGGCATTTAAGTTCTCTGTCTCACCATATTCGCATTTTACTATTTCTTTTTTTAAATCTGCCGTATTGTTTAAAATTATGTTGCTATCCAGGGCGATGGCTATCCCTTTTGCGTCGTTGGCATATTCTTTCCAAAGAGGAAGATTCTCTTTACTACCACATAAAGATAAGACATACATGTCTGGAATAGGATTAATACCCCATTCTGGAATCAAATCAGCAATAGTTTTATCCAGCGTTGCTCCTTCTGCAGCATCATTAAGCTGCCTAAAGTGTGTTAGCCAAAACACAAGTTCTACCCCTTTATCACCTGTTCGAATGATATTTTGTAGATTCTCTAGGCGAGTGTAGTGGTATAAAACGCTAGGTATTATTGCATTCTCCATTTGGCCACGTATCGTTTATGAATAACTATTTATACATTTTTCCCTCTAATTGATATTTCAATATTCTTTCCTTATCTTTACTAAGAATGCATGAATTGGGGGAATTCCAGAAGCATGCGTCTTTTCATACTCACGAACTGCTGCCATAAGCTGTTCATGCGTGCCATTATCTTTGGCTTGCTCAATAATCGTCTTTAATCTATCTTCCATAATTGTTCTGTTTTAATTCACTTGCAAAAATAGTGAGAATTCAAAGAAACTGCAAACAATTCAAAAAAAAAAGCGTCTAATCAGACGAAAATTCTTCAAATCGTCACATTATTACCATCTTTTAGACCTTTTCCTTCTGATTCCTGACGATTTAGCCTTCTTAGTAGATTTCAAACCAAGGAGACATCCGATTAATGCTCCTCCAATGTTAAACACGGTGTTTGCAGTGTTTGCTGCTTTGGTACACCATTTAGAAACGGTGGATTGGCTAACCACCAATTCTTCTGATAACCATTTGCTGGTTTTCTTCTTCTCTACCAACACTAATTTTAGGCGATTTACGTCTTGTATATCTTTCAAATTTATAGTTCGGTAGTAAAGATAGAGAAAACTTTTCAAATACGGTTATGTTATAGACAAAAATCTCTTTTGTTTTACGGATATTTCACATTTGAATAACATTGGTGCATTGATTTGGGTGAGAGCTTGCTCGTTTTATCACAATTACTCCCACCCAAAATGGATTTTTGGGGTATTAGGCTGCCCCTAAAAAATTAGTCCACACAAAGGCAAGCCTTTTTAAGTGGAATCCTCATTGATTTTAGAGTTAGTATTAGGTGGCGCAATTGCCAAATTGAGGATGTGAACAGTGACTCTTCGGTACTCCCTTTTGATTTCAATGACACCCATCTTTTGCAGTGATTTCAAGAATATCATAACTGTCTTCCTGTCCCAGTTCCAACGTTCGGATAGATCTTGATAAGCTATGAAAAAGGGAATCTCAAGGGCATAATATCCGAACACTTTAAAGTCCTTGATTTGTTGTTCGTATAGATCCAAAAAAGCGTAGAATCGTGATGTGCGGCCAGGCAATGACTTGGCCAAGAATGGGAATAAATCCGCATTGAGTTTAGTAAAAATGATGTTCTGATTCATGATTGTATGCTATGTCTTATCGGGGCATTTGCCTCGTTGATTCTCTGTTGAAGTTCTCGTTCGTGTGCCGCTAATATCAACTCGCGTTCACTGCAAAAGGACTTGACGCTTCTCACAATAGTCTGTGGGTCAAAGTAGCCATAGAATCGTTCATAAAGACCAGCCTTAAAGTTGAAAAAGAAGAGCATCACCTCATCGGTTTTCAACAATTTATACCTACTTGCTATAGCCGATGCTACCAGTCTGATCTGGTCTTTGCTTGCATCTTCTTTCAGACCACAGCAGACACTTACGTCTGCAATTTGAGGCACAAGCCACATGGCAGACGCAAACCTTCCGTATGTTGCATCGAGCAAACCCAGCCAGGGCGAATTACCAAGAATGCACTTTTCTGCTTCTTGGCATAAATAGAGTTGCCGTGCAGGAGAATTTGCTTTTGCAAACTCTTCAAATGTCGGATACTTTTGCAGAAGAATAGACACTTTCTGGGCAAGTGCAATCTTCTTAATTGTTTTATAATTAATTCTAATATACATTTATTTTTTCTCTTAACTACTTTTGTTTTTTCTCTTCCCTAGTTTTGTTTCCTCACTGGCTTACAAAAGTTAATTTTCTATCTTAGTTTTGTTATTCGCCGCCGAGAAACGTACATTTCTCGCCCTGAAACGCACGTTTCTCGGCCTGAAATGTGTATTTCACGTGCGGAAACAGAAATTATGAGGTAACAAAAATACATTATATTTTCGATTCCACCAAATTAGTCGGTCGAAATACAATCAAAAACACTTAAGATTTTGAGTTAAATCAGTTCCCAATTGTCATTGGGACAAGTAATCTGTTTTTCGAGGTACGCAGTTTCGGATTTCTATAGGGATGGTTTCCGTTTGGAGGCCATCCTTTTCGTTGGTGATGATGAGGCGAACGATGCAGGCCTTGGCATTGAGGGCTTTCGTGGGGTCGAAGATGAAGTTGCCGATGCTGTAGTAGATTTTGTGGCCGTGATAATCCTCAATGGTCTGCAGGGTGTGGGTGTGATGGCAGATGAGCACATCGGCTCCGGCGTGTATCAGCATGTGGGCGTCGTGGCGCTGACGGGGTACAGGCTCCAGTGTATGCTCGCCTCCCCAATGGAGGGAAACGATGATAACAGCTGTGGAGTCGGCCTGTCTAAGGCGGAAAACACGTTGCAGCAGCGAGTCCATCGGCTCCTGACTCACGCAAGGCTTGTCTGGCAGGTAGGCGTAGTTTTCGAGAGCGAGGCGTAGTGAGGGCACGAGCCATACCTTGCGTGGTTCTGAGGCCAGCAGTATGGGTTTGGCAGCTTCCTGCATGTTCTCGCCTGCTCCTAAGGGTACCATACCGGCTGCGAGGATATTCTTTTGCGTATCCATGAGTCCCTCGCGTCCCTGGTCAATCGAGTGGTTGTTGGCGAGGTTCAGATGAGTGATGCCATGTCGTTGGAGGGCCTCCAGCCATTCCGGTTCTGCTCTGAAGATATATTGCTTGAAGACGGGTGCCTCGATTTTCGTTGCAGGGCATTCGAGATTGCCAACAACGATTTGTGCAGAGCGAAAAACGGAGTCGATGCCATCCGAAAACAGATGGTCGACTCCGTGATGGTTAATCACACGACGTACCCCACGATCGAGCAGGATGTCGCCTGTGAAAATAATATTTAATGTATCTGCGCGATGTGCAGATACATTAAACAATATGCTAGCAGCCAGAGCTATAATGATATTCCTCATTCACCTCGGGTTCCTTTTCCAAGGGCACGATGATGCGCTTCATCCACTCTGGCACACCTTTGCGGGGATTCTTCTCCAGTTGCTCCTGCCATTCCTCATCCGTCAGGCGAGGCTCACTGATGGGCTGGATGAACTCACGATAGCTCAGTACGGCACCGCGCGTCAGGTAGAGATAGCCATCGATCTCCACCACGACGTAGATCTCGTCAGCATCACCTACGGCTTCAAAGAGGATGGAATGTTCAGGGTTGTTGTCAGCATTGGCGGTATAGACGTCTGCCACGAGAGCCACTTTCTTGTCGGCACCCTGCACATCGTCCCAGCCCATCAGATACTGGTCCGGCTGACGCACCAGGTCAAGGCTGATGTTCTCGAAGGTTGCGCCGATGCACTCCAGTTGTCTGTATTCCTCATCGGAAAGGGGTTTGCCGGCCAGTTCCTTCTCGCTGACAGCCAACAGGAACTCTGCCTCCTCCTTCATACGGTTGGTGGCAATGCTGATTTTCTCCGTCAGCATATTCTGCTCCGTCAAGAGGCGTGAAGTATTCTCGAGTAGGGAGATGGCTTTCTTCCAGAAACCGATGTTCGGCTCCACGTAGCCTTTGACGATTGGCTCTGGGGGACCGCCGCCTCCGCACTCCGCACCCATTGGCTGCTTGGCGTAGAGGATGGCATCGTGCTTCAATTCTGCCCAAGAGGCGAGCATGGCGTTGAGGTCTTTACGATCCCACTCTTTGGTAATCATGAAGTAGGGAAGATTCAACTGCGGGTCGCGGTCGCACAGCGATCGGAGGGTGCTCATCCATTCAGTAGCGATGGTCTCGCTCCAGACGACTCCCTGCATGGCCAGCTTCATCTTGTCGAGCATCGGGCCAAAGTCTTTCCACGCGTTCTTCTCGTCGAGGAGAATCTGCTCGGCTGCAGGCACACCCATCGCTGCGAAGAAGTCGAGACCTTTCGGTGTGGCGCGTTTTGTGGGCCTGCTGTCGTAGTCGACCATATTGAGCAACACCTCTGCATCAGGCTGATAGCGCTGGGGCATCACATTGATCTTGTTGTGACTTGTCTTCTCGTACTTCGGGCGGATACGTGTCTGCTTGTCACCAATCATATTGAGTTTCTCTGTGAGCTGGGCGATGGCCTCGTCGTTGTGCATCAGGTCTTCCATCTGCATGTTCAACTTATCCACCTGGGCCTTCACCTGCATGATGGTCAGATTGTCGGGCTTACCCATGAGGTAGGTGATAAGCTCGTTCAGCGTCTCGTATTTCTTGATCAGTTTATCGTCGTTTTTCAGGGCGTAGGTCTGCATGACGGCTGCTAATACCTCGTCCTTGTTGTCCAGTCCGAAGTTGGCTGTCTGCAGCCACATCATACCTCTGAAGTATCGCTGCAGTTTTTCGCTGCGAGTGTAGTGGCCTCGCGGACGGAAAAGACTATAGCCGAATAGGATTTCCTTATAGTCCTTCATGAAGGTGCTGTAGCTGTCTAGTGCTGCAAGACACAGTTCTATTTCCGGATTAGCAATGGCAATCTGTTCATTGGTGCCGAGTGTCTCGCCTGTGAAGAGCTTGTAGGCAATAATATAGTAGGCTGCATTCTTGAGAGCCGTCTGTCGTATCAGCTCGTCGCCGCCCGACCAGTTCTCTATGCGATTCATGGCGTAGAACATATCATGCGAGAAGTCGGTCATCAGCTTCATCAGATGTGTTTCTTCTAGCTCGCGCAGCATACAGTCGAAATAGAGATGATAAAGTTGCAGATAGAGGTCGGTGGTCACGAAACTGGGGAAGTCGGAATAGTCGTTCTGCTCGTAGATCTGGAAGAGTTGGTTCTGACGGGCAGGTACAATGGCAAAGCCGTCCTTTCCTAATTGTTGACTGAGTTGCGGGTCGAACTCCTTGAGCTGCGTGGGGTTTGTCAGGTTCTGCATATTGACACGCAGGCCTACTTCCACCTCGAAGTTCTGTTGTTTGAGTTCGTCCTCACGCTCTTGCATGCGCTTGATGAAGGCCTGTTCCTGATCAGTGAACTTCAGAATATTCTCCTCATCGATCACACGGTAGTAGAAATCGAGATATGACTCATCCTCCTTGGGCTTATACTTGTCATAGGATAGGTTTTCTTCCAGATTTTCTTCCAGGTTTTCGTCGAAGGCATACATCAGCGAGTCGTACCACGTGGTGGTCAAGAAGATGTCGCGGATATAGGAGTCCTTAAAGGGGAATCCGCGCTGGGCAGCAGGCGCATTGCGGAGCGTACGGACATCGGCCAGCGAGAGACCGCTGACGTCCATGTCGTAGTCGATACTGTCGAGCAGCTTCTCCACGTCGATTTGCGAGGGAGGAACTGTCACCACGGCTTGTTGTTTCTGCGCACAGGCCATCAAGAGGGCCATTGTGCAGGCTGCAAATAATAACTTTTTCATTGGCTAAAGGTTTTTATTGCTGTTTCTTGGTCTACACCTTTTATAATAAAATGGTCGAATGCCATTCCGAACTTGTCCCATTTGTAGTCGGACACCACGAAGAGCGAGTCGGTGGTCGATTCCAAGGCACGTATCTTGCCGTCGACAAAGCGGAAGTCTTCAAGGATGCCGCCTAATTTCGAACCCAACCACAGGGGACGTACTTTCTTATTTACCAGTTTGAAAATGAAGAGCCTACGTGTCTTCTCAGGATAGAAGCGTGTCGACTTGATTACGCCCACCATTGCATCCTCATTTCCGTCGCCGTCGACATCACCTGTCTGAAACTGGTATACGGGGTAGGGCAGTTGCCAGTCGTTCTTGCGTTCCTTTGGTAGCATGCGACTTTCAGTCGAGCGGAGCCAGTAGAGGCTGTCGTTTACTTTCGTCAGCGTGAAATCGCCACGTGTTTCGAAGATTTCGCTGGTCTGCTGGGGCTTGCTGTCCTGCGCCGCCATATTGCTTATAGCCAGTAATCCTGCGACGAGGAGATATGTCAACGGCCTGATCTTCATTTTCTTGCCTTAGAAAGCAGGCACGTCGGGCTTCTGCTGCGCCTTGACAGCCATACACTCCATTTCCACGAGCCAGCCTGGACGGCAGACGGGAGCGAGCACGATGACGACCGGCTTGTCGCTGAAACGCTCCTCATAGAGCTTTCGAACGGTCTGATAATCAGCGATGTCGCGCAGGTAGACCACCATCTCTGCCACGTCGTCGTAAGAGCACTCGGCCTCATTGAGCAGGGCCTCCACGTTCTCCCACATACGATGGGTTTGTTTCACCACATCGCGTGCATACATGATTTCACCCTTGTTATTAATGCTGGCCGTGCCTGAGATGAAAACATGGCGACGGTCGGCATAGTCGATATAAGTGCCACGCTCGAACGACACACCATAGTCGCTGGTGCGGTTCAAATGGGTGGATGCGTAGAGGAAATGACGCTGCTCAGGCTGCAGGCCTGCGATGGCGTAGTTGTCCATCTGCGACAAGACATTGGGATCCTGCTGCCGTCCGCCAATGCCCGTAGAGGCGATGAAATGGGTGTGGACGGTCAGTCCCTGCGTGAAGAAGAACTGGTTGCGGGCGCGCACCACACCGCCATAGTTCAGGTCGATATCGTTCACGAAGAGCCACGTGCGGATGCAGTTGGCCTCCAGTGTGCAACCCTCTTCGAGCAGTTGCATGTTATACTCATTGAAGAGCAGTCGTGTCTGATATTCTGAGTTGGCTGCCATATTGTGGGCAGAGCCGTTCCAGAGGTGGCTGAACTGTCCGTGGCTCACCTTGTATAAGCCGTTGCTCGTCAGACTGGTTGCGACATTGGTCATCAGATACGCCCACAAAGCCACCTTCGTGCCGTCGAGGGGTGCCTGTTCGATGATACTCTTTGCACAGTCGGTCATGTCGCTCACGATTACATGGTCTGCTTGGTTGGCAGCATCGCTCAGGAAATAGCGCTTGAATACAGCCTGCGGCTTGCCTGGCAGTTGCTCCAGTAACTCCGTATAGGCATTCAATACAGCCTCCAGCTGCGCCTCGAACGATGTCAGCGCGCTATTGGCGTGAATCATCACATGATATTCCTTCACTTCGGTGCCTGCGTCGAAGCCATACACCTCGGCGCGGGCGTTCTGATAGTCGATTTTCTTCGTCCTTTCTTCCATCTTATTTGTCTCTTTGGGTGCAAAGGTACAACTTTTTGCGGAGTTTCGGGAGTTTTTTCTGAAAAAAGTCGTAGAATACCTATTTTTAATTATATAAGGTGGGCGTATTTTGAACTGTCACACTGTCACAATATCAGCCAACGACGTCATGTTCTAATTTGTAACCGAATTGTAATCGCCTTTATTTGTTCGTATGACGCGGTTTTTGTATCTTTGCAGCGAAATTGTAAAGCACAAAGTTATGACGATTGAATTGTTTTTCAGGCTACTTGGCTCGCTGGCATTGCTCATTTACGGCATGAAGACGATGAGCGATGCCCTGCAGAAGATGGCAGGACCCAGTTTAAGACACGTATTAGCCCGTATGACTGGCAACCGTTTGAGCGGTATGCTGACAGGCACGATGGTGACCTGCGCCGTACAGTCATCATCAGCCACAACGGTCATGACGGTTTCGTTTGTCTCAGCAGGACTGCTCACGCTGGCTCAGGCGATATCAGTCATCATGGGTGCCAACATCGGTACTACGCTCACAGCCTGGATTATGTCGCTTGGCTACAATCTCGATCTGACCATCGTGGTGTTTCCTGCCTTCCTCATCGGTATGGTGCTCATCTACAAGAAGCGTCATCGTGTGGCTGGTGA
>JAGCDZ010000107.1 GCA_017650905.1 Prevotella sp.
GGCGCTCTGACGATAGGGGTCGGTAGCGTTGGCATTGTCCTCCATAGCCTCGTTCACCACATCCCAGCAGTAGACAACATCCTTATAACGGCTGACGATAGCCTGGATGTGATTCTTCATACGAGCATAGAACTGCTCCTTAGTCGTACCCTCGGCCGTCATCCAGCGACCAATCTGAGAATGCCACATCAGCGTGTGTCCGCGCAGCTTGATGCCATTGGCACGGGCAAAATTAGCGATACGGTCAGCATTCTCCCAATTGAACTCGCCTTCACGGGGCTCGGTGGGCTCGGGCTTCATGTCGTTCTCAGCAGTCATGCTGTTGAACTCCTTCTTGATCAGAGCCACCTGATCGGGATTCGTCACATTGCGCTGGTTCACAGCGACACCAATCATGAAGTAGTCTTTATAGACATCCTTCAAACCTTGCGCCTGGACTGACATACAGCCAGCCAGGGCCATTAACAATAAAATTTTCTTCTTCATTTTCCTGAATTTTAATGAATAGTTTATTAATGGCGCAAAATTACAAAAGAAGAGCCACATCGGACTCTTCTTTTGTATCATATATCTTTGCAAATGTAACACGCCCTTGTTATCAGAGCGAAATAACACATTCTGTGCCGTCGTAATTAATCTCCTGCTGACGACCGTCAGGCAATACAACCATAAACTTACGCGACTTCAACATACCCGGGAATTCACCCTTTCTGGCACCGATGGTGAGTTTGCGGGCCTTGTCGTTCCAAGAGAAAGTGATGGTGCTGTATACACCCTTCTCATAGTTGTAGTTGTCGCCCTCGTCCTCATAGAGAACAAAGCTGCCATTGGCTCCTGGATAGACGCGGATCTCGAGATTATCCCACGCCTTCTCGCCCACATACTGCATCTCAGGACCGAGAGGCAGGATACTGCCCGCACGTACGAACATCGGCACACGGTCGAGCTGGGTCTCCAGCGTCACACTCTGTCCGCCCTTAAAGGATTTGTTCGTCCAGAAGTCATACCACACAGCCCCC
Organism: Prevotella sp.; assembly: GCA_017650905.1. Classification (GTDB taxonomy): domain Bacteria; phylum Bacteroidota; class Bacteroidia; order Bacteroidales; family Bacteroidaceae; genus Prevotella. The sequence continues at coordinate 1,020 of JAGCDZ010000107.1, forward strand.
TTCGGCAGATATTTCACAGCCGTCTTCACAGCCGCCCAGTCAACACTTCTTCCATCTTCCTTCTGCCCTCTTACATCATTCCGGTCCCATCCCGTCATGGCATTCGTGCGGATGACCTTCTCTTCGGTATACTGCGGATCGACAATAGGGCAAGCCAGGATGCTGTGGCCAAACATAAACTCATCGGTCATGTTCCACACCTTCTTGTCAGCAGCAAAGTCGGCAAACAGCGGACGCATGTAACTGTCGTTGTTCGAGGTGACCTGCCAAGCCGTACTATATAAATAAGGTATAAGGCGGTAGCGCAGACGGATCATCTTCTCAATGGCATCGTAGACGGGTTCACCTTTCTGGCCGAACTGCCAGATCTCGCGGGGCGCATCGGCACCGTGACTGCGGAACACCGGGCAGAATAGCCCGTACTGCATCCAGCGCACATACAATTCTTGGAACTGCGGATTCTTCGGAGCCGATCCTGAGCCTTTCGTGTTATAGGAACTGCAGAAAAAACCGCCAATATCGGTATTGAAGTTAGGATTACCCGTCAGCGTGAAACTCAGACCTGCGGGCACCTGTTTGCGGAGCATGTCCCACGACGAGTTCACATCGCCGCTCCACATGTTTGAGCCGTAATGCTGCTGACCAGCAAACGACGAGCGCGTCATGATGAATACGCGCTTCGAGGCATTGGGATAATCCTTGCGTTGCGACTGATAGATGCCGCGCACCGTCTCCAACGGGAAGGCATTGCGCTGCGAGCGCCATGTACCGCCATACACCTTGTGGGCATAGTCGCTTTCGCGGGGATTGAAGAAGTCGGGATCGGTAGAATCCATCCACCAGGCATCGGTACCGTAGTCGTAAAGTCGTTTCAGATACTTCCAGTAAATATCCCGGGCTTCAGGACTGAAAGCATCATAGACCTTCACACCCGAGGGATAGTCGCGCATCGGGGGCCAGACATGCGAGATACCGCTCTGCGGCCAGGTTTCGAAAGGCATGAGCAGACCTTTTGCCTCCAATTCACGGAACTGCTGCGTCATCGGACCGAAGCTGGCCCAGATGGAAATCATGAAGTGGGCATGTTTCTTGTGCACATTATCAATCATCTGCTTTCCGTTCGAGAAATCCTCGGACAGGAAGTCCATCGCATTCCACAGATAGTTAGAACCCCAATACTGCCAGTCCTGGATGATACCGTCGAGGGGCACCTGCAACTCACGATACTTATCGACGATGCCCTCCGTCTCGCGGGCAGTCTTATAACGTTCCTTCGACTGCCAGTAGCCGTAAGTCCACAGGGGGAACATCGGCACATCGCCCGTCAGATAGCGCATCTGGGCTATCACGCCATCGGCAGAGCCGCCATACATGAAGTAATAGTCAATCCCCTCGCCCACTTCGGCATCGAAGGTCATACCCTGGGCATTGTCCTCGAAGAGCGTAGGCGAATAGTTCTCCCAATAGAGTCCCCAGCCCTTGATGCTCTGTAGCACGTTCTGGAAGTCCTCGAGGTTCGACTGTTCCATACGCTTCTTGGTACCGCGACGGTTCATCTTGCCGTCCTGAATCGTGCCTAAGCCATAGACAGCCTCATCCTTGTCCAAAATAAAGGTCTGACGGACTTCGGCTACATTGCAGTCCTTCTCCTTCAGCAGCAGTTTGCCTTTCGCCGTGAGGAAGGTCAGGTCTCCCTGGGCATCCTGCTTGACCGTCAGCTCACTGCTTTTCCATTGACCATTGACCATTGAACATTGAACATTTTCGGGCTGAGCCATGATGACCAGTGTCTTCGTGGGCAGGCCCTTCACGATGTGTACGATACTGGGAGTGATGAATTCCACCTTTACATCTTGTGCAAAAACAACAACCGCGAACATCACGGTCATCAAACTGATAACAAGTCGTTTCATTTTAAATAGTTTTGTTGATTTGGCTGCAAAGTTACGAAAAATGCTTGTAAAGAACAACGGATTTGGGAAGATTAACGCAATTCGGCCTAAAATAAAGGTAAAACGGGGAAGAATGAGGAAGTACGAAAATGAGGGTAACGCATAATTCGGAGGATTGGTGAAGGAGTTGTCGTAGAAAACTCCGAGTAAGTGAGAACAGAGAAAACTTGTTTAATCTCTGCCGAGTCGTGAGAGAGAAAGAATGAAATTCAAAGGTCTTGGGATACCATTTTTTAAAACTCAAGAATATGGCAACACAATTAAAAACACAAAAAAGACAGAATTGACGGTAAGACGGAAACGGTCTATCAGTTGGCTCGTCAGACATGACGAGATCTCAGGATTGTCGATGCGCCACATATCAAGAGAACGCTCGATAGTATCATGATGGCTACCACCAACTTGAAACAGAATATGGACAAGGCATCAGAAAGGAAAATCGGTTTCTGACTGTTTAATAATACTTAAATTTCACATCCTTATGAATCACAAGTTTGTGAAATCACTTTCTTTTTATTACCTTTGCTTTTAACTTCAAAAAGATACGTGAATGTCAGGTCTATTCAGGCAAAAAAAATGGAGACGAAAGATCATAACATACAAAGATTACGTGAGGCAGTGGAATCTGTTTCTGGCAGACGTATGCAGACACCCAAGGATTTCGATTATCTTCGTAACAGCATTTATGAAGAATGTCATGAGATGGTAAGTATCTCTACGTTGAAAAGGCTTTGGGGGTATAATAGGTATGATAATACGCCCCGTAAGTCGTCACTCAACCCCATTGCACGCTATGTCGGGTTTCGCGATTGGGATGACTTTCTCCAGCATAATTCCAACGATGAAGAGCGGAAAATGCCAGAAGAATTACCTACATCCACCAAGAATGAGCCACATCGGCACATTAGGATTTATGCCCTTGTTGCCCTTCTTATACTGATAGTAATAGGTGGTGGATTATTGCTGAAACAGACTCTGTCGGAAGGACAGGATGATACTTCGACTCAGAAAGATACTATTGCCTCCTCAGGAAAGCGTGTGCTGCGAAAGGGACAGGACTGTTTCCGCACGATTGAAGACTATCTGTCACTTTTTGGCATTGAAGCTACCGATACAGCCTACTTCCGTCCATTGCCAGACCATAAATTTGTCTATCTGTGGGGCCCAGAGTATATGCATCCCGTATGGCACAACGAGGGAGATACGACTCAACTCATGCCTACAATTACCGAATATTGGACACCATTGCCTGGCGAACAGGACTATCAAAATAAGGAATATGTGAAACTGGCCAATGAGAAACTCTACTATGAACGGTTGGAGAAAGACGAACTGCGCCTCACATTCATGAAGAACATCGTTGACGGTTTTTATGTCTTTCTGGGTATCTACCGTATGGACAAGGAGAACTCCTCCATAGAGAAAACAGTCTGGAAACGTGTGACTGACCAATGCGATCTGGGCAACCTCGATAAAGTGGAACTGCTGAGAAACGAGTGACAGCACTCAAAAAGTGACCTGTTTATCGAGAACCACAACATTTGAATCAATTTGAATCAATTTGAACTGGCGAAAGAACTGAAAGAAGTACTTCGCCAATGACGCTTTTCTTGTATCTTTGCAACTGTATTTATCCCATACAAATTATATTTGCAGCAGAATAACAAAAAACTAAGAACTATATGGCAAAGAGATTATCCAAATCGCGTTACACCACGTATTGCCAGTGCCCAAAGGCATTGTGGCTGAAAGTGTATAAACCTGATGAAGCTACTGTTGATGCAAGTGTTGAGGCTCGTTTCGAGAGCGGTAACGAAGTGGGAGACCTGGCAATGGGGCTGTTTGGCCCGTATGTGGAGGTGACGACGAAACATGAAGACGGCAGCCTCGACCTCAATGCGATGGTGGAGAAAACCAAGCAGGAGATGGAGCGAGGCACTGAGGTGATCTGCGAGGCTTCGCTGACTTTCGAGTCGCACTATTGCGCAGTTGATATCCTGCGCAAGACACAAGGTGGCTGGGCCATCTACGAAGTAAAGAGCAGCAGTTTTCCTGAGTTCGACGGCCAGGCTGCCAGATTAGAGAAATACGCACCCGATATTGCCTATCAGAAGTGGGTGCTGACACAATGCGGCATCAATGTGACAGGCACCTATCTCATCTGCCTGAACAGCGACTATGTGCGTCAGGGTGAACTCGATTTACAGCAACTCTTCGTCACCGTCGATATGCGTGAGTTGGTGGAGAACGAATATCTGAAGGTGCCTGTCAGAGTGAGTCAGGCCTTGAAGGTCATCAACAACGAGGCTGAGCCCGACCTCGACCTCTCGGAGCACTGCATGAAGCCCTACCGCTGTGCCTTCCTTGAATATTGTAAACAAAAGCATGGCGTACCCACGCCCTCAGTCTTCGATATCTATGGCGGTAAAGGCCGAGGCGGTTTCACGTTTGCCAAGAAGCTGGCTTGCTACCAAGCAGGACAAATCACGTTCGAGGACTTAAGAGGTCTGTCGATTGGCCCCATTCAGAATATGCAGATTGAGGCAGCGCTAACGGGGCGCGAACACATCAATCCCGCCGGCATCCGCAGTTTCCTCTACAAGCTTTATTATCCTTTGTATTTCCTCGACTTCGAGACTATGCAGGATGCCATTCCGCAGTACGATGGGGCAAAGGTCTATGCGCAGATAACCTTCCAGTATTCGCTGCATATCAAGGAGAGTGAGACGGCACCTTATCAGCACAAAGAGTTCCTGGCTCCCAGCGATGGCAGTGACCCACGCCGCTCGTTAGCGGAGCGTCTTTGTGAGCACATCCCTATGAACGTCTGTACCTTGGCATATAATATGATGTTCGAGTGTGGACGCATCCGTGAGTTGGCCGCGTTGTATCCAGACCTTGCTACGCATCTGCTGAACATTGCTGACCATATCGTTGACCTCATCGACCCGTTCCGTGCAGGTGATTACTATGTGCCTGCTATGGGCGGCTCATTCAGTATCAAGAGTGTGCTGCCTGCCCTTTTCCCCAATGACCCCGAGCTCGATTACCACAATCTTGATGAGCGTTGTCAGAACGGTGGTCATGCCATGACTATCTTCCCCAAGATCAAGGATATGAAACCTGCCGAAGCCGCCGCCAGTCGTGAAGCCCTCCTCCGCTATTGCGAGCTCGATACCTGGGCAATGGTAAAAGTCTGGGAGAAACTGAAAGAAGTTGCTGAATAATTTGAACTTTTCGAGAGAAGTGACTATATTAATGGTATTACATTTAATTAGGAACACAGATGAATAAATTAGTAGAACAGTTGCAGAAGTTGCAAGAGAAAAAATGGAAGAGGTGGACTGAGGCCTTTGAGGATGAGGACACCCACGAGATGGTTGACGTAGAGCGCGAGGAATTGCTCACCACAGAGACCTCCGACGAGGAGCACGAATTGTGGCAGCAAATCATTCCTGAACTCCCTAAACTGAGTGACGAAGAACTAAGGACTCTTCAGCGCCAAATACTCTCTACCGACATCGACGACATATCGATTGTCGAGGTGCTAGCAGAGCGAGGCAATGTCGATGCCCTCAGTCAGGTTGGCGATATTGCCATGCTTCAGGAACTCTGCGAACAAGGCAATCGTGATGCAGCTCGTGAGCTGTACTTGAAGTTCTACTATGGCGACGAGGAAAACGGCATCTTCATCAATCGCAAGAAGGCAAAGGAATATTACAATCTGGCTGGTGATGCGGCGTATGAGGAATGGGATGACTCTGATGACCCAGGGGAAGAAGATCCCTCTAACTATGAATATACGCTCACTGGCGATGCAGGCACCCTCAACGCCATCCGCAAGATGATAGACGACTTTTGTCGCGACTATGGTACACCAGGCAATGAACTTGGACTATATGTTCCACAGCGCATCTTGATGAAACTGCTCGTTGGTTCTGATACAGAATACTATCGTGGCAATATCCTCACGATGGAGCAGCCTGCTCCAAACAATCTCGTCATCACCACCGAGGCCGACAATGGCTATTCCCTGCTCTACGCCCTGCGTCAGTGCTTCGAGAATCTGGAGATAACAATGAAAGAAAAAAATAAAAAAAACTCGCGATGTAAAAGGTACCTATATTAATCCCAAAAAATCATATAAACAGGAACAGATGACTATATTGACTGTTATTGGCGTTGTCGTTTTGATCATACTGCTTTTTGTGGGCGGTGGTCTGTTGGGATGGCTCATCAAGGGGGTGGAGGTCGTCTTCAACTTCTTATCGGAAGGCTGTAGCCATACTCTAGGCTGTCTGTTCTGGATTTTTATAGGTTTCTGTGTGTTGATCGTTTTATTCTTATAATATGAAAAGAGGTTTACTATTATTTGTTTTTCTATGTGCCGTAATATCCATGTGGGCACAGAAGGAGATTTCGTATATCGAGACCACCAAGAACTGGTATTACATATATGATGGAAGTGGTAAGAAAATCAAGACGCTGTACCGCAGTGGCATCGGCGACATCAAGGGATGGGGGAAGGACTTCTTTGTGACCAAGCGAGGAGCCTTCTACCTGATTTGTGATGCTGAGGGGAAGACGTTGAAGACGCTTGGCGCACAGTCGGTGGGTGAAGTGGTTTCTGTATCAGGCAGCACCTTCACCAGTCGCCTCGGCGTATGGATCTACACCTGGAACAAGGAGGGCAAGAAGATTAGCACTCGAGCTGCACAGAAATAATGAATAAACTATAATAACTAAAACATTATTAATTATGGAGAACTTTGATTTAGAAAAAGATTTTATTGAGTATTGGGATCATGTGATAAGGCTATGGCTTGACCAAAATGCCGATGTTACCCTTTTTAAAAAAGATGAGGATGCAAAAGAACAGCTTCAGGTGATAAATGCAATTAATGAGAATTGTAAGAATAGTGCCAATTACAAGCTTAACACCATGCACATGCCTGAACCATACTGGGGTAACCCTACTGATTGTTCTATTGTGTTGTTGGATTACAATCCTGCCGGTGGACCAGACCCCAATCGTCACACTACTATAAAATATAAGGATGGCGACGAGAGTGGCATGAAATTGATTAAATATGTCAATGATCACAACAGTTATAGTAACTTTGCCACTGAGTGTCCTGTCTTTAGAGATGCCAAAGACTTGGAGAAGAACGGAATGGATTGGTTCTGTGCAAAGAAAGAAGAAGAGGGTAAAGGTGGCTATGAAGGTTATCATTGGTGGCAAAGCAAACGTGAATGGCTTGACCATCTCGTGGTAGCTGTCTGTGGCAAGAAAAACGAGAGATTGCCCTTTGGCATGGAGCTTTGCGGATGGCATTCGAAGAAGTGGAAAAACAATAGTTGGACAGATAATTGCACTGATATTATCGACAGGAGAGCCATACAGCCACTGTTTGAAAGTCTGAAGAAAAGCTCTGCAAAGATTGCCGTATGCATAGGTGCAGAGTTTAAATATGAGCTGATGAAGGAATTTTTCCACGATAAGATCGAAGATGTCACAAAAAATATATGTGATCGTTTAGGTAGCGAAATTTCAATGCCAGAATCTGCTCTCGATAATCTTCGTTATTATGTCAGTAGCGAGGTGGAGAATATCCATGTCGTTGCAAAATGGCAATATGTAATGAAGAGGAAAAAGGTGGTTGCTTATGAAGAGAAGCAACGCAATTACCGTGTGTTTAAGATAACGGACAATAATGAAACATATTATATTCTCAACACGAACAGTAGTGGCGGCAATCATCATCCAGGGGAACATTTCTGGCCATTTGAGAAAGTATTAATTGATGCCATTAAGAAAGCATGAATACAGAGAAAGACTGGGAACTATACATTGAAGAAGAGAGGGACACCGTAGTGGCGGAGCTGAAAGGTGAAGGCTACGAGGTTGCAGAAGAAGGGATGTTCGTCTCTGGCTTTTGGAACGTCATCTTACAACGAGGCGACGAGCGGGTGGAACTGTCTTGCTCTGCTATCGAACAGGATGAGGTCGACGATGGCACCATCGCCCCTGAGGATGCCGAATGGTGGGTGCAACTCGTTGTCGTATGGGACGAAAAAGACAGAGAGAGAACGGAGCGAACTTATCCTTGTGAATAAAAATGTTGCCCTGATTTTTGAATTTTTCATGGAATGTATCTATATTAGTTTCATAAACAACAAAACAGAAATATATGATAAACGAAAAAGACAAAAAGAAAGGTTTTAACATTGACGAATTCCTTATTGAAATTGGCCGTGAGCCATTGCTGAGTGCAGAGGAAGAAATGGTACTAATCAAGGCCATTCAGGAAAAGGGGCCCGAGTGCAACAAGATGGACAAGCTGGTACGTTCCAATATGCGGTTCGTGGTAAGTGTCGCCAACCAGTACAAAAACAAGGGACTCTCTCTTGAAGAACTGATTGAGGTCGGAACAGAAGGTCTGAAGAAAGCGGTAGAGAAGTTCGACCTCAATGCAGAGTGCAAATTCCTGTCGTATGCCGTCTGGTGGATTCGTCAAGCTATGATTCAGGCTATTAGCGAAAAGACAGGAAACCCTATGATGGATGCAAGAATTGAATCACTGGTCAAGATGCTGGAGCGGAATCATCATCGCTGGAATGAGACTTTCATTGACGAGGATACGGGTGAAGAGGTGACGGTGGAACGTGATGAACTGATCTCTACCGACACCACAGAAGAAGAGCGCAACCTGATGGAGAACGTTGCCGCCAGTGCTGACAAAATAAGCACGGAGGCCCTGCGCGTTTTCATAGACAAGACAAGAAGTTTCTGGCCACGTCCGTTTGATGATGTCTATATGGAACTGGTGCGCCGTGGTGACGAGAGTTGGGCATGCGTCATCGACAACCCTGAAATGCTACAGAAACTCTGTGATAAAGGTATCAAGGAGGCTGCCGAACAACTCTATCAGAAATACCGTTATGGCGATGAGAAGAATGGCATCTTCATCGACAAAAAGGCAGCCAAGACCTATTACGACATGGCAGGCGATGCGGTCTATGAGCAATATACCACTGAGGATTTTCCTGAAGAGGAATACCCTAAGGAGTTCCACTATACACTTATTGGCAATAGCGTAACACTTGATGGAGTAGAAACACTCATCAATGACCTTTGCCAGCAGTTTGGTACGCCAGGCAACGAGTGTGGGCTTTTCGTGCCGCAGCAGATGTTGATGAAGATGTTGGTGGGCAGCGATTCGGAATACTATCGCGGTAATGTTCTCGCTATGGAACGGAAAGCCTCCGACAGCCTCGTCATCACCACAGAGGCCGACAATGGAGAGCCGCTGCTCTATGCCCTGCGCCAGTGCTTTAAGAATTTAGATGTAGAAATGAAATAAGTAAAAAAAGATATGGGTAAGATGAATAGAATACAGGCGATACTTCGCCAAGTAGATCTGGAGAATCATTCGTCCAAAAACTGGGAACGGATTCATGAGGCTCCACAGTGTGGTTGTTATTACTGCACCCAAGTATTCTCCTCTTCGGAAGTCAATGATTTCGAGGAGACCGAGACTGGAGAGAAGGGAGCCGTTTGTCCGTATTGCGGACGCAAAACACTGGTGACACCAGACATGATAGTAGCAGGTGTACCCTTCTCGGCAGAGACCATGCGTGGCATCAGCGAGGCAATTTGTGAACTCGAAATAAGGCATACGCGATTGAGCGACATGTTCAAGAAAGACAAGTGGGCCTACGGTCATTGGCACGACTACGTGATAGAGTTCTGGGCAGAAAAGGCACTGAAACCCATCAGTCAATACATAGAACTATGCGTGGAGAGAAAGCTCATCCCTGTTGAAGAATTCTCAGCCGAATCGCTTAATTCCATTACAGGTGAGATTGCTGACAGGCATCTGCAACAATATGTAGCGGAAGGTACAGACAACAGTTTCGTTCCCCTGATGGAAGCCGAGATTCAGCGCACTATTCTTCGTAAAGCATTGAAATATCAGGAGTAAAACTTAAACCAAGAATCAGTTGTAGAAAGCTATATGCCGGAGGCTGGCAGGCATCCTTCTAATCCTGTAGAAGAAAGGTCTTGGGATGCCATTTTTATATTGCCATGAAAAAAAGTTGGTCGATTTTTTGAATTTTTTCGCGAATGTGTCTATATTATGCACGTAAACTTAAAAATTCAAGAATATGACCACAACAATCAGCACCAGTTCCAAAAACTACTTCAACAAAATCCAAAACTACCTCAACAACAAAAGACTCCTCTTTACCCCATCCATTAACAATGGGGTCTATACCCTCACCATCTTTGAACTCTCATCCTCTCAAACCACCTCTCTCATTCAAAAAATGACCAAACACTTCCATCTCTCACCCAAACAGTCAGAGCCTTTGGCTTTGGCTGCCTAAACTAATCATCAATAATGGCAACGAAAATGAACAATAAGAAGAAAGAAATGACACTGCTGCAGGCTATTGAGCATGTCGTGGAGTTGTCGATGGACTCGCAGATGAGTCTGGAGTTTATGAAGAAGGCCAAGGCGGAGATTCAGTTGTTGACTAAGAGTTATGGCATCACGGAGCGGCAGGCGGTGCTGTTCTGCGTGTGCATGGAGAAAGGCCCCAGCAGGGTGGACTATCATGACATTGCCAGCCATCTGGACATAAACAAAATCAGCGTGTTGAGCTATGCCAGCGACATCGATGCGCTGGTGCGTCGCCGTTTGCTGAAGTATCGCGATGTAAAGGACGAGGACGACTTTGACATCCCCACCGCTGTCATACGCTGTCTGAAGCACAACGAGGTGTACGAACTGCCCAAACGCACAGGGCTTGACTGTGCCAGCGTATTCGAGTTGCTCGACTCTTGGTTCGAAGACTTAGATGACGATGCCATCTCGCCCCATGAGCTCTGCGAAGAGCTGCAGTCGCTCTTCGAGGACAATCCGCAGGTTGGATTTGTGAAGCATCTGAAGGAGTATTGTCTGAATCCAGAAGACCAGATGATGGTGGCGTTCTTCTGTCATCGGCTGGTAAACAGGGATGATGACGACATTCGCTTCGGACAGATAGAAGACCTGTTTGACAATCAAGGTGACTTTAACAGGGCCAAGACTGAGCTCAGAAGTGGAGACCACAAAGTGCAAAAGAAGAATGTCATTGAACATCTGTGTGTAGATGGTATTGCCGACGTGACCAGATATAAACTGACTGAGAGTGCGAAGCGCACGCTGTTGGCAGAGATGAAAATCAACGAGTCTGAGGAGAAGTTGGCCGATATGCTGGATGCCAGCAAGTTAGGTGAGAAGCAGTTGTTCTTCCCCAAGGACATTGAGCGACAGGTGGAGGAGCTGGGCAGTTTCCTGCAGCCAGAGAACTACCAGAAGATTCAAGACAGGATGAAGGAGAAGAGGTTCCGCAACGGCTTTGCCTGTCTGTTCTATGGCGGTCCTGGTACAGGTAAGACAGAAACAGTCTATCAGCTGGCCCGCCAGACAGGAAGAAATATCATGGTGGTGGATGTGCCGCAACTGAAGAGTATGTGGGTAGGACAGAGTGAGAAGAACGTGAAGGCCTTGTTCGAGCGCTATCGTGAACAGGTAAAGCGCCACAAGCTAACCCCTATCCTACTCTTCAACGAGGCTGACGCCATCATCGGCAAACGTAAGAACGGCGCTGAGAATGCCGTCGATAAGATGGAGAACTCGCTACAGAACATCATTCTGCAGGAGATGGAACAGCTTGACGGCATTATGATAGCCACAACCAACCTGCAGGAGAATATGGACAAGGCCTTCGAACGCCGTTTCCTCTATAAAATCAAGTTTGAGAAGCCTACTGAGGAGGCTCGCAGACATATCTGGCACACAATGATACCAGAACTGAGCGATATGGATATCCACACGTTGGCTTCAAAGTATGACTTTAGTGGTGGCCAGATAGAGAATATCGCCCGTCACTATGCCATCGACAATATCCTGCATGGTCAAGAGGAGGATGTGCTATCTATGCTCATCAGCCATTGCGACAACGAACGGTTAGATTCAAAAGAGAAAAGAACAATTGGTTTCGCTTGTTGCAAATATGAGTGTTGAAGAACGAACTACCGAGAATTTCTCGGCAGTTCATTTTTATTCAGCAGGCTCCTGTGCTCGTCCTAAAGTGGTCAAATTCGACCACTTTGCAATTTTGAATGCGACTCTTCCTCCCAAGTTCCAAGAACTCTATCGTATACTTGCGCATCCTGTTCTTGATGATACAAAATCACGAAACTAAAGAAGAAAGAGTGAAAAATCCCTCAAAAGTTTTGTCTTCTCACATATTCTATGTACCTTTGCATTTGACAATGAGTCATGAAAAGGCTGGTGGCTCAGCGTCGGGTGCTCATTGAAAGCAATTTATAGCAGAACGTGGAATTGAGTACGGTCTCCAATTTGTAACCCTGTTTTTTCCTCAATTCCCCAGACTGCCTTTATACAAAGAAATCCTGCGATTTCTTACAAAGTTACGAAAAAACGTAAGGATTATCTACTTTTTTTGTTTCATTGTTTTTAGTTTTTGAAAAAATTCGTATCTTTGCAGCATGATGACAAAGAAATATTACCTGACCATGATAGCCCTGATGATGGGCTGTCTTTCTGTATCTGCACAGAAAAGTATTGTGATTCTCTATGAAAACGATGCCCATTGCGGTATCGATGGCTATACGAAGATGGCTGGTCTGCGTGAAGCCATCGAGGGTTCGGATACGGCCTATGTGGGTACCGTCTGCTGCGGCGACTTCCTTCAGGGCAACACCACGGGTGCCATCTCCAAAGGCCAGTACATCGCTGATATCATGCGGCTGATGGACTACCACGCCCTTACCTTAGGCAACCATGAGTTCGACTATGGGGTACCACGTCTGAAGGATTTGTTGGGGCAGATAGGCACACCTGTAACTTGTGCCAATTTCTATGAGGCTGGTGAGCCGCTGCCCGTGTATGCACCCTATGTCATCCATCAGTACGGCAATAAGAAAGTGGCCTTTATCGGCGCCTGCACCCCAGAGACCATGATCCTCGAGGGCTATTCATTCTACGATACCAACGGCATCCTACTCTACGACCTGAAGCCGAAGGCCTTCTATGAGCTCATACAACAGGCCGTCGACAATGCCCGCAAGGCGGGCGCCGACTATGTGGTATTGCTCTCACATGTGGGTGAAACCCCACAATCGATGGGCTTCAGCTCGCACCGCCTCGTCAACAACACCCGAGGCATCGATGTGGTCCTCGACGGCCACTCTCACGAGATTTTCGAGAGTGTGAAGGTAAAGAACCTCGATGGTAAGGAGATCACCGTCACGCAGACAGGCACGCAGTTCGCCAATGTGGGCAAGCTGCTCATCACCCCCAATGGTCGCTTCATCACCCAGCTCATCAAGAGCAAGGACATTCCTTATGAGAATGAAAAAGTCAGCAATGCTATCGACGACATCCACAAGAAGGTGAAAGCTGTTACCTCAGAGGTGGTTGCCCACAGCGACTACACCCTCGTGGTGAGCGATGAGAACGACCGATGGATTGTGCGCGGACAGGAAACGAATGCCGGCGACTTAGTGGCCGATGCTTACCGTTACGCCATGAAAGCTGATATCGGTCTCGAGAATGGCGGTGGCATCCGCAACGACATCAACGCCGGCGACATCACCTACGGCGATATTATCGGTATGCTACCCTACGACAACACCTTGCGCCGCATCATGGTCACTGCCAACCAACTGAAGCAGATGCTCACCCGCTGCACGGCACTTGTACCTGTGCTCGACGGCAACTTCCCGCAGGTATCCGGTTTGCGCTTCACCATCCACAGCAAGCGCCATACCGTCAGCGATATCGAAATCCTGCAGGCCGATGGCATTTACAAGCCCATCGATATGCAACGCACCTATAGCGTCGCCTTGACCAACTATAACCACGATGCCGGCGGATTCTTCGACTGTTTCAAAAAATGTGTGGTACTTCAGGAGAGTACACTGCGCTACTACGAGGCCCTGTCCGACTATCTGAAGAATGTCCTCGGCGGCAACACCGGCAAGGCCTACGCTCAGCCACAGGGCCGCATCAAGATTTTAGAAGATTAACGGTTAATCCTCAGCACAGGAGCAATCTTGTTGCTAGGCTTCGGAAGATTCACCTCAAGCCCGTCGGATGTCTGGCGGGCTTTGATTTTACCGTAACCCATAAGATAGACGGAGGAGATACTCTTGTGGAAATCCTTATTCCCCTTAGCTAATGACCTGATGATGAGTTTGCCGTCCTGCGGCCACCCCATCGCCGTTGCATACAGATACTTCTTCGTCTGGTTGAAACGGATGTCACGATAGTCCATGCCATTGTACTGGCCTTCGTTGAAACCCTGCGCATTGATGGCGATATTCTTCTCTGCCACAGGTCCCTCACCGAACTTTACCCATGGACGGGTGCCGAAGATGCTCTCACCGTTCTGAGTCATCCAGGCTTCCAGCTCGTCGAGGAACTGGGCCTCCTTCTCGTCGTAGGTGCCGTCAGCCCGCAGGGGGATATTGAGCAGCAGACAACCGTTCTTCGAGACGATGTCCACCAGTTGCTTCACCAGATTCGTAGCGGTGCGATAGCCGCGCTCATAGGTCCTTGTATTGTAGTGCCAGTCGCCGATACAGTTACATGTCTGCCAGACCTCAGGCATGATGGCATTCGGAGCGCCACGCTCCACATCCCAGGTCAGCGCTTTCTTCTGCTCGTCGTTCAGGATCTTACCAAACACCACACCCCGCGGGTTCTTATTATACAGATGGGTGGCTATCTTCAGTCCGCAGTCGCTCAGCGGATAGAACGGCAAGACAGTCACGTCGAAATAAATCAAATCGGGATTATAGCGATTGATGGCATCGATGGTACGGTCATAGAAATTAGTCACGAACGCCTCTGAAGGCGGACAGGCCCCGTTTTCCCAGCCCCACTGCCGATGAATCTGACTGTTGCTCCACGAACGGTCGCTCATCGGGTGGTCCTGCTGATAGAGCATCTGCGGGTCGTAGCCTTCCCACCACTTTCCTTTTCCATCTTCCTTGGTCAGCTTTCCATCATAGTAGACGCCGGCCTTCGATCCATTCTGGTCGTAGCGTTGTGTCGTCTCATACCACAGCCACGCATGATCGGCGTGGAACGAGATGCCCAAGGGCAGGCCAGCCTTCTTAGCAGCCTTAGCCCAACCATCGAGAATATCCTTCTTCGGACCGATGTTCTTCGAGTTCCATGGCTGATACTGCGAATCCCATAGGTCATAATTGTCATGGTGATTTCCCAACACGAAGAAATATTTCGCCCCACATCGCTTATATCGCTCCACGAGCGCCTCGGGATCCCATTTTTCTGCCTTGAATAAAGGCAGGATATCCTTGAAACCAAACTCTGACGGATGGCCGTAGTGCTCCACATGATACTTATACTGACTATTGCCCTCAATATACATACCTCGGGCCATCCAATCACCGGAACCCTCCACGCATTGCGGCCCCCAATGTGCCCAAATACCGAACTTCGCATCGCGGAACCACTCTGGTGTCTGATGCATCTCCAACGACTGCCACGTGGGTTCGTATCGCCCCGTCTGCATCTTCTCGTGCTGCTCCGAAACGAGCACCTGATAATCCTGTGCCATTGCCATAGCCATGCCGTAACACACCGTCAATGTTAAAACGATTCTTTTCATTATCTGGGTTTGTTAGTCTGTGTGCAAAGATACTAATTTTTTTAAAGGAAAGAAGGTAAAAGGGTAAAAAAGTAAAGCACATTCTTCATTTTTTACCATTTAACCTTCTTACTTTTTTACTTTTTTATTATCTTTGCAGCAAGATTATCAAAGAAACCATGGCTAAAGAAGATCAAACTACTAATAACAGCCATCCCGACAGGCTGGAGTCGCCTGATCAGTTGAAAGACTATGTCAGGGTGACGTCGGTGTCGCCACTACTGATCGGCTGCACCATTCTACTATTGCTGTGCGCCTTTGTTGTGTGGGGCGTATTCGGCACGGTGACGGAGCGAGTGGAATACAGCGGACTGATATTCCCCCATCACGGTACCGACGATGTGACAATGGACTCAAAAGGAACGATCACAAAGATGTTTGTTCATACTGGCGACACGGTAGTGGCAGGCCAGTTGATTGCCCGTGTACAGACATTGGGCAAGGACAGTATGGTGCACAGCACACTGGGCGGAACGGTGCTCTTTACCAAGCAGGAGCGTGAGGGCTTTGAGCCTCTGGAACCACTGGTCAGTATGGTTTGCGAAGAAAATGTCGACCATGCGGTACATACGATGCTGGTGGCATACGTGGACATGGAGACACAGCACAATCTGCGCGAGGGCATGGAAGCCCAGGTGTGGCCGAAGGGCGAGAAACGCGACGAGATAGGCTATGTGCGTGGCAAGATAGCAAGCATTGACCGCTATCCCACCCCACGCGAGGAGATTGTAGGCCATCTGAAAAGTACGGCGATGGCCGAAGCCCTGTTCAGCATGCAGGAATCAGCCTGGCAGGTAATCATAGAACTGAACGAGATGCCAGATGACTCGACGCATTATGACTGGTCGTTTGGTCAGCCCCATAATGTAGACATGGGTGTAGGAACCTATTGCAATGTGCTGACAGAGACAGAACGGAGATCGATGTATCAGTATCTGTTCGGAATGAAGAATTGAAGGAATGAAGAGTGAGAAGACGACATGGGGATTGTTGCGCCGGTTTATGACGGGTGGCGGCATGCTGATATTACTCAGTGTGCTGCTCTATACCATCACCATCGGCATGAACCTGTTTCCACCACTCTTCCAACAGGTGTTTACCGACAATATCATTACGGGCAAGAATCCTGAATGGTTCTGGCCATTGATACTGCTTTACTGTGCTCTGTTTATACTGGAATTGGTGGCCTGGCTGGTGCTGAACGGACACCGGCGTAAACTGGAGATGCGGTTCAGTCTGGTGAGTCAGGCGCGCTTCGTCTGGCATGCCCTGCGCATGCCGATGTCAGCCCACCGGCGTTTCTCGTCAGGCGACCTCATTGCCCGCTTTATGGGTATCGGCACCACTGGTGTCAAACTGTTCGACATGGCTCCGGCGCTGGTGCTGATGCTCAACGTGGTGATATTCTCCTATCTGTTGTTTGTGTATCACTGGAAGTTGGGAATGATAGAGATAGCTGCCATCCTGACCATCGCACTCTCGATACGGCTGAGCATGGATTATCAAAAGCGCAAGGCCCGCAGTATGGAAGCCACAGAGCGCCATTTGCAAAGTGCCACGATGGCTGGTATGCATAGCATGGAAACTATCAAGGCAGCAGGTGCTGAACAGCGGTTCTACCAAAACTGGGAGTCGCTCTATACCCAGGCCCTGAATGCCCGTGTGACAGTGACACGCCAGATGATACTGATGGGGGCATTGCCATTGCTCGTGCAACAACTGACAGCTGCTGTCCTCTTGTGCTTAGGAGCTTGGTTTATCCTGAAGGGCGAACTGACGCCGGGTATGCTGTTGGCATCACAAGGCTTCATGTCGGTGATGCTGTATCCCATCACCAAGATGAGCGACGTGATGCAGGACGTGTTTAAGGCCCACTCCATACTGGAACGCCAAGAAGAGGTACTGGAGGTAATAGTGAATAGTGAAATAGCGAATAGTGAAATAGTGAATAGTGATTTGCTGACGGGGGATATCGAGCTCCGCAATGTGACCTTCGGCTACGACCGTTCGATGCCTCCATTGATAGAACACCTGTCACTACACATCAAACCTGGCGAAAAAGTAGCCTTTGTGGGAAAGTCAGGCTGCGGCAAAAGCACACTGGCCATGCTGGTGGCAGGACTCTATGAGCCTTGGGAGGGCGAAGTACTGCTCGACGGTAAGCCGATCCATCAGACCAGTCGCGCGACACTGACCAGTAGTATCGGCGTAGTGGGACAAGACGTAAAACTGTTTGAAGGCACCATAGCCGACAACATCAGAATGTGGGATGAAAGCATCAGTGATGAGGCCGTGGTAAATGCCGCCAACTGTGCACAACTGCACGACGAGGTAACCAATATGCCGAATACCTATGACAGCATGGTGGAAACTGGCGGACAGAACCTCTCGTCAGGCCAGCGGCAACGTCTGGAGATTGCCGCAGCACTGGCCAAACAACCTTCCATTCTGATTATGGACGAAGCCACAGCCACACTCGATCTCACTACTGAGGCAGCCATCATCAAAGCCGTACGTGAACTGGGCATTACCCTGCTGATGGTAGCCCATCGCCTTGAGACTGTACGCCAGTGTGACACCATCTACGTGATAGCACATGGAAAAGTGATACAACATGGTACTCACGATAGTCTGATGAGCGACACCAAAGGTTTCTATTATCAACTGAACACTTATGGGACTGACGATTGAACAACTGACAAAGCGCATAGAGGGCAATCGCAAGGCCGTAGGTCTTGCGGGCGACATCTTCATGTCGATGATCGACCGTCAGCTCATGAAACAGCTGAAGAGCGGCAATGAGCGCTTGACCAATCCCAGCCAACTGGAGCAGACGCTGATGAGCAAGGGTGTGTTCTTCCGTGAGGTCACCCTTTCGGGTCCTTGGTGGAAGCGCACGACAGGCAGTCTGCTGGCCTTCATGACCGACGATGACACGCCTGTTGTGCTGAAGCCCGGCTTTGCCAGCTATTCGTTCGTCCATCCACAGACAGGTAGATTGGTGAATGTGTCGCGCCGTACGGCATCGCTGCTGAAGCCAGAAGCCTACAGCCTGACACAGCCACTTCCAGCTAAACAATTGTCGCTTCGTGAATTAGGGCGCTTTGCTTGGCGCGGACTCAGTGGCACCGATTTGAGCTATCTCTGTCTGGCCTGCATCAGCGTGGTGCTGCTCATGATGTTTACACCTTATGTCACCAAGCAGATCTTCAGCGAAGTAGTACCCTCGGGTAGTGCGACGGCCCTATTGCCGATAGCCATGCTATTGTTCAGCGCCACCGTAGGTCTGGTGATGGTACAGGTGACACGAAGCCTCGTGGTATTCCGGGTGAAAGACAAGTTGGAATATGCCCTGCAGACAGCTCTGATGACCCGCCTGCTACATCTGTCGACAACGTTCTTCAGACAATGGACGGCTGGCGACTTGTCGAGTCGCGTGCTATCGTTGTCGCACTTCAGCGGACTCCTCACCGAGAGTATGCTCACCACGATGCTGTCAGCCCTGTTCTCTGCCATCCTGTTCATTCAGTTCTTCATCTATGGCGGGCCGTTGCTGTTTGTGGGTATCGGTGTGCTGGCACTCGAACTGTTCTTCATCCTGCTGAACTACTATTATGTACGAAAGGTACAGGCCGCTGTCACACCCCATCGCTCACGGATGTTTGGACTGCTCTACGAATTGTTCGGCGGCATCCAGAAAATCAGGACCAACGGGGCCGAGGAGCGCGCCTTTGCACAATGGGCGGAACAGTTTGCCTATACCGAGCCCAATAGTGCCTATCAACCTGCCATGTACACCTATTCCGGTTCACTGGCCTTTGTGGCGAAGATGCTGCCGATGATGATTACCATTGCGGCAGCCTGGTCTTACCATCTGCCCCTGTCTGACTATATCGCCTATTGTGCTGTCCTGGGCATTGCCCTCGACACCATCGGCCAATTGGAAACTGTCCTGAAGCAGTTCGGACGGATATTACCCGAGGCCCGTCTCTGTCAGCCCATTCTCAGTGCACAGCCCGAGGATGTGCAGAGCCAGCAACTCGTCACCCATTTGAAGGGAGCCATCGGCATCAACGGGCTTCGCTTCCGATACAGTGATACGGCACCCTGGATCTTCGACGGCTTCAACCTGCACATCAAGCCGGGAGAGTATGTCGGCATTACAGGCCCTTCTGGCAGCGGCAAGAGCACCCTGCTGCGACTGCTCTTAGGATTTGAGGCACCCGATGAAGGCTACATTTACTTCGACCTTTTCAATCTGCAAGACCTCAACAAGTCCGCCCTACGCAGCCATTGTTTGGGAGCAGTATTACAGAACGGACAAATGATAGAGGGTACGCTGCTCGACAACATACGGTTTACGGCTCCGAAAGCCACAGAAGAAGAGGTATGGGAGGCGGTGCGCTTAGTGGCACTCGACGAGGATATCAGTTACATGCCCCTCGGACTACAGACGCCTATCAGCGAGGATGGGCATGGTATATCCGGTGGTCAGAGGCAGCGCATCCTGCTGGCACGCGCTCTGGTCCAAAAGCCCGACATCCTGTTGCTTGATGAGGCCACTTCGGCCCTTGACAATGTCACACAACAGCGTGTAGCTGAACATCTGGCGCAGATGAAATGTACACGTATAATGATTTCGCAGCGTCAAGAGAACCTGCGCTACTGCGACCGCATTATCACCATGACTTGCTAATACGATGGAATCTTTTTGCCGATTTATTTGGTAATATTCTCACTAATTTGTACCTTTGTCGCCGAATCATAAAAACATAGAAAACTGTATCAAAATGAAAAGAAGAATGTTCCAACTTTGTCTCTTGGGTGTGGTATTCGCATTCTGCGGTACGACAATCGTAAGGGCGCAGGTAATGAAAGCGGCTGACCTGGAAAAATATGCTAAGCAGAAGTATGGAGACAAGTGGCTTGATGCCGCTGCAACTATCGGCGCCGGCGTGACCCTTGACAAGAACCAAAGTCTGACTTATCAGCAAGTGATAGAAGCGCCGGGCAAGACGAAACAGCAGTTATATGTGGCCCTGAACTACTGGGTAACGGCCACTTTCCAAGATAAGCAAGCCATCACCCTCAATGACAAGGAGGCTGGTTGTATCATTGTAACCTCCAGTCTCAAAGGCATCGCTGAACACATAGGTACACTGAACAAGTACGCAGTGAGCATCACCCCCGTTATCCGTCTGGACATCAAGGACAACAAGGTTCGCGTAACGTATACGGTGCAGAACTACGATATCCTGACAGATGTGAGCGGCGGATGGTTTGGTTTAGCCAATGAGAACAAGACATCGTTAGGTGACTCCAAGCGTAAGGCTGACGACAAGACCAATGCCAACCTTTACGACGAGAAATGGGAGATAGCCCATCACTATCCCTTCGTTGAGAAAGATGCCCAGAAACGCACCTGTGCTAAGGCACTCGTGATGACCCACGCCTATTCAAACGCTATCATTGACAAAGTGGAAGAGGCGATTAAGAACGGTCTGGTGGGGAATGATGACGACGACTGGTAAATGCTATTGATAATATTTCCGGCCGTTTCTGATATAGATGCCCTTGGAAGGCCGCAAGATACGCTGACCATGCAGGTTGTATAACGAACCTTCGGCCTCGTGTGTGGTTGGGGTATGGTGAATGATGCCCGATTCCACCAACTGCCGGATGTCGCCAAGCACTTGAGCTGAACGATAGGGGAAGTATTCGTTGAGCAGGCGGTTACGCTCAGTCATGTAAGCTTCGTCGACGGTATAGAGCCGTCCTTTCGTCTGCCAACGATGCACGTCACGACGATAGTCACCCCAGCGTGCTGCCTCGGCATAGAGGGCTTTGGAGATGACATGATAGAGACTATCCCACGTCGCCACTACCGATGCAGGGCCCAATAGTCCGTCATCGGCCAACAATGCTTCAGCCCGACGCCCGTATCGGTAGACAAAGTCATGGTTCTTCAATAAGTTTTGGAAGATGCCCGTGGGAAATTGGCTGCCATTGTTCTTACCCAACACATTTTCGTAGACTTTCTCGAAAATCACCTCCGAGTCCCAGCAGAGGAAACGAAAGCCCTGACTCCCCTCCCCCCGACGGAGAATGGCATACCAATTATGGTGATCCCAATCGGTATTGCCTGCATATTGATTGATAAGCATGTAGTCGATAAAGTTGTCGATATCGAGCATGGATTTCAATTGCTGATAGCGCTCAGCATTAGCTGCGTGTCTGGCAGTTTCCACCATCTGATTCCAAGCGTCGAGCGTGCCCTCAGTGGCTTCATGGTGATTGCCACCATCCTCCTCAATCTTCACTACATCGATCAAACTCTTACTGCCGCCGAGATGGTCCATGCCATACTGGTCGTTTACGCGTTCAGCGATGTTGTAGATGCCCCAATACATACCATTGAGGAAGAGGTTGACATATAGGGCATTGACACTGGTACGACCAATCTTCCTTTGCATACGACGAGCCCAGACATCACGGGTGTACTGTGCTTTCTCGCGGTTTTCCTCTGACCAGTGCTGCCAGGAATTGCCGAAATGACAACGCAACACAAGCTGGTCGAATTTTTGGGGCTCATCAGCTCCGAACACCGGATAATCCAGCGATTTCGGACCATATTGTGACTTAAATACTAATCGGAAGGAGTGTTTGGGATTCTTCTCCGCCAATCGACCATGTCCACCATGCAGACGGAGACCACAGTCGACAGTGAGATCGTGCTGCATAGTACCACCCATCAGTTCGATGCTGGCAGGACGTGTCCAACCATGACCTGTGTTATCGCCTACCGGAGGCCCTGTGAAGATATAAATGCCGCCCCGATCCTCGTCTTTCTCATGACTGAAAAGATTGTCTTTGTCAGTGACAATGCTAAGTACGGGCAACGATTTCAAGCCCTCGATTATTTTCGGTGCCAGCACAGGGTCGGTAGTCATCTCTGGGTCCATGCCATAATCGGCTTTGGCCGTTCCAGAAATCTGCGTATAGCGTCCCCATTCTTCTGGGTAGCCTTCGGGGTGGTCTGACTGCTTCAGCACGTCTTCCGCAAAGATCCATGTAGCGGTGGCAACAGGTGTCAGCCGAGCTGTAGCAGAAAAGGCCGCAACTCGCAGGATGGTGGTGGTCTTGATATCGAGCGGCTGGGTATAGACCGGGCTGGTGAGCGTGGGAACGCTACCGTCGACGGTATAACGGATGGCGGCGCCCTCGGGCAGAGCTTTGCCCTCGGCAACAGAAATTGTCAGGGAGAAAGGTGCCTCGCAGAAGCCATGAGGCTGGCTGAACGTCAGCTTCTGGGCCCGAAGGCTCAGAGGCATCAGCATTGCCAAGATAACAACTAGTAATCTATATTGCATTTACTTATTCAGTTTCGGAACATACTTCACAGACTCGCCATCGCTGGCCTTCAACACATTGGCGAACTTCTGGGGTGATATCTCAACAGGCCCATGCATAAACTCGGGGATATTATAGCACTTCATGAACTGACGGTGGTAATCGGGATCGGCCTGTGGCAGTTCGAAAGGCTTGCTGCCCTTGCCATCGGCATCGACATGTGCAAAGAACGGACGGGTGAAGCTGCCATCATCGCGGCGGCTGCTGAAAACTACCCAGCGACCATTGCTCGACCAGGCATGATAGCTCTCCGTCTCGGGTGAGTTGATCTCGTCCATAGGTCTCACCTCGCCACTGGTGAGATCGAGCAGATAGAGGTCAGCCTCACGGTGCCAGATATGGAAGACGCCATAATGACCTAAAGTGAACATCAGATAGCGGCCGTCGGGCGAAATACGTGGCAGAGTGGCACTCTTATTCAGACTGTCAGCCTGAAATACCAGTTCCCGGGGACCGAACTGGTAGGTGTCGGGATTGAACGATTTCTTATAGATATTGTATTTGACTTCCTGATACCTGTGAACGACCTCATTATCATGAGAAATCGTATCGCGGAACTCGAAATGGGCACTGCAATAATAGACCGTCTTACCATCTGGCGCCCAACAAGGGAACACCTCAAACTCGCTTTCTTCGCTCTCGATATTCGTCACCTCGTTCTTCTTCACATCATAGGCAATCAGGTCGCTCACCGCATCGAACACTTCGATTCGATTGGCCTTTCGTGTATGGAAGCTCTGACTGGTCTTGTTGGTGGAATAGACAATCAGCGGGAGCCAGGGGTGCCAAGCGGGATAGACACCAGCAGAAAGGATGGAGTCGTTGCGCATATTGATCTTGCTCAGTTTGCCGTCGTAAGCGATGACGGTACCCCCATGGAACTGACGGGCATGGAACTGCATGCGGCGGGGATTATACTGCTGGAAATTATGACAGTTGACACACTGACCCGTGGTTTCCTTACCACAAAGCATATTGTTGACCATCACATTTTCATCGTAATTCTCCAGGCAACGCTGATTCAGAGTCAACTCCTCATAGGCGACATAACTCGGCGAAATGAGTCGGTAACTAAGGTAAGGGTCTATGCTGTCAGGGGAAACGGTGATATGAAAGGGTTTATATCGCCACCACTCCTCATTGAGCCGGACAAACACTTCAACATCGATATCCTTGCCAACGGCCTTGTTGACCAATTCACGCCAGTCGTCTATCTCTGGCTGTACGGCCTGACCGCCACATACCAGTTGATGTTCACCCACCGTGAAGCGTGCCACTATCTCGTCGCAGGAATCATTCATCTCAAAGGTCAGTGGGGCGATGTTGACAGGTATCGTCACGTCCACATAATCCGGATAGATACGGGGTGCCTTTTTGATGTCGGTAAACTGCGCGGGCACCGAGGCATTATGACAAGACGAGGAGAGAAGGAGTAAGGAGAGAAGGAGTAAGGAGGATACACTCCCACACCATCTGTTTATGTTTATCTTAGTAATCATCTGTAAACTGTAAACTATAAACTATAAACTGTAAACTATAAACTGTAACCTATAAACTATTAATACATATTCAGGTCGTGGACAAAGAAATAGTTGTAATAGAAGGTATGGCCGAAGCGAGCATAGAAGATGGGGCGCATCTCATCCTCGCTGGGACTTGTAGCATTGTTAGCCAAATCCATAAACGCTGCGTAGTCGCGCTTCACCTGTTCGTCAAATGGCATTTGGCTGATATCGACCTCATGCTCCAGGCTGCCATAAAGATAAGCCGCTTCCTGATAATGCGTTGGCATACGCTGTCCTGGATGACTGTTCGCATATTCAAAGAATCGGGGCCAGAACATCTGGATATCCTTCATCCATAAAGCTGATAATAGCGACTGTTCCTGATAGAGTTTGTCGTCGCTGTGACTTCTCACGAATCGTTCCATGATAAACTTCTCGACCATCATCTGGTCAGAACCCAGATAATCCCCTCCCGTCATCAGCTGGAAGATTGGAGCAAACTCCTTACTGGATTTCAATTGGTCGGGACGGTCGATATAACGCTCATATTTCTCTGCCCAAGCCTTGTGATAACGGGTATGTTTCAGCAGCGATGCATATTTACGGGCCTCTTGGTTTTCACCAGTCACGAGGGCACAACGCATCAGATATTTCAGGTATTCAGCACGCCATCCGAACTCGACACCCTGTTCCAGACACCAGCGATGACAGTAGTTGGCGAGACCATAATTATAATACATACCATAGCCCACGACCTGCATCATACGTACCGGAACAGGGGAATCGCAAAGTTTCGAACCCTCGATATAGTGATACATCTCATCGCCCTGACGACCGAGCCGGAACAGAGCCAAGTTGCGCATCATGACGATAGCACGCGTAGGCTCCACATCATCTCCTGCCTCCTCATTCAACACACCCTGCCAGTCGAGGTTCTCCATGCACTGCTGCATACGGAATTCCTTGTGAAAGTTATGATCCTTATACCAGAAGCGGTAGACGCTATAACCAGCCACTGCCACAAGAGCCAGATGAATACCGAGCCACAAAGCGAGCCCTCTGTCTATGGATTTCTTTCCCTTGCTTCCAGACTTCTTCCTTCTTACCTCATCCTTCTTCCCTCTTACCTCTTCCATCTTCCATCTTCCATCCATCAATGCCAGGAATACCAGCGAAGCGGCAAGAACATAATAAGGAATATAATAAGCAGGCAGTTCTTTGTCTACCCAATACATTGGTATGCCTGTCCACCAGATGTTATGAATACCGGTCTGACAGAATACATAATTATAACAGAACAGCGGCCAGAACACTATCGACAGGACGGCGACCACCGAGCCTATGATGCGATAAGCCTGCGTCAGTCTATCCATGCGCCATAGGAGCACTCCCATCAGCAACGTGGCAAAAAGGCCATATATGCCAATCAGCGGATAGAGCACACCTGTGCTGACAAACATATATACAGATTGCAAGTGATATTTTGCAGGCAGTAGCCTGAACAGCCATACAGACAGTACAGCCACTGTAGTGCCGATTGCCGCAGCAAAGAAATGGCCACGCAACTTCAGATAATAGATCCAATAGCCCACATCCATATTCATGATGATGACTGCAGCCAAAGGAATGAGCAATACGGCAGTCCACTTGACGGGTATACGGAAGGTGCGCCAGATGACCATCAACAGCACCGCCCACCACAATGTCAGCAGCGTCACACCCCATGCCGGATGATAGAAAAACTCCGTAAAATAGCAGCCGATCCACGTCAGCAGCCAGCCCGATGTCACCATCTGCTGTTTCAGAAACAGCGGCGTGTCCAAGAAGAGATTCATTTCCTGCGCCTTCCACAAGAATCCCTGCTCATAAACAAGCAGACAGCAGGCAGTCGTCAGCAGAGCCACCACGACCAAAGCAGGACTTAATAGTTTCAGTTTATCCTTCATTTCCTTGTTAATTGCGATATCGGCTGCAAAGATACAAAAAAAGTGGCGAACCGAAGCCCGCCACTTTCGTTTTTTTTCTAAAATTTACTTCACAATGACCTTATCTGTCTGGATAGAACCATCGCTCATCACCTTCTTCACAATCGTGATACCCTTCTGGGCCTTGGTCAGGCGACGACCATTGAGGTCGAAGATCTGGATAGCACGAACCTTAGCTGCAGCAGGCGCATCGAGTGTCTCGATACCGGCAGCAACCTCGTTATAGAGAGCGTTGTAGTCAACACCAGCAGCACTGGTCATCAGGACGTGTACCCACTCCAGGAACGGCTGAGATACCGTACCAGACCTGAAGCCAAGGGTCAGGACACCATCGGTAACAACGATGTTCTCAACGACTCTATCCCAACCACTGTTATCAACCTGAGCATAACCGGCAGTATTGACATCCACATTGAACTCAGCACCTTCCTCAACAGCAGGAGTCTCAGAAGTCTTCACATAGACATAAGTACCATCTGATTCGCCAGAGTTATCATTTGCGTTAAACTGAATGGTGTAGACACCTGCTGGCAGGTCAGTGATGGTCTGCTCAACACCACATTGAGCGTGCCACTGCAGATAGATGCAGCAGTCCTCAACATAAGGAGTCTTCGTATTGTGAGAAACATTACCGTCCCAGCTGCTCCAAGCTGTAGGATTACCGGAAACAGTCGTCCAACCAGGAACCTCTGTTGTGTATTCACGCGCATAGAGGTTCGGGTTCTTCACGAATACAGACATATCGATAGAGACAGCTTTCATCTCCGGATTCTCAGGATCTGAGTTATCCAGCTTCTCGAAGATGTTCTCACCATCCTTCAGCTTACCATAGACGTCGGCCTTGATATACTTCTTCACCTCCTCAGCCAGATCATCATCGTCGTCAAGGGCATTGAAAGCCTGGGCAACAGGATAAGAATCCTCAGCATGACCCAGAGCCTTCAGCGTCTCAGCACCTAAGCGCAGACGCTCAACCAAAGCAGCTACACCAGTGGTATTTCTCTGAGAAGCACCTGTGGTGAACAGTTTGGCTGTCGTATTAACGATGTCAGTCAGTTCAGCAACAGCATCTTTCAGCTGTGCGTCGTCCTTCAACACGTCGAAGGTATAGTGCTTCTGCCAGTTGGGCTCTTCCTCTGTACCATCGTTCAGCATCTCAGATACACCATGATATTTATCAACAAGCGCCTTAAGCTCAGCAAACATCGGCAGGCTCACGAACTTTGTGGGAACACCTGTGTTGCTGGGGTTCTCGTTCTGACGTACAACATCGCTACCATCTTTAATCAACTTGTCGTAACTGTTGCAGAGATCAACGTGGTCAATCAGGGCAGTTCTGCTGTTGTCAAGCAGTTCAACAGCACCGTAGCACTCAGAGGGAGAAGTATAGCTATCCTTCTCAGCCTCAACCTTGGCAATAGCATCGTTCAGGGCAGTCTGGGCAGGTCCGTCATAGCGCTCAGCAGCGTTATCAGCCTGAGTCGTCTTAGCTTTCTCCAGAGCCTCAGCGACAGCGATTGTCTCAACAATACCGAATGAGCTTGGAATATAACCGAATTTCACGTTAGCAAGCAGCAGTTCATGCCAGGTTTCACCAGCATCTTCACCGTCAGCATTATTAGCTACCACGAAGCGCAGTTCATAGTCGCCAGCAGTTGTGGGAGTAAACTCAAAAGTGTAAGCCGAAGAATTCTTCACAGCATTCTTTGTGCCATTGACGTCAGGATTACAGGTTACAGTCTGAACGAACTGCTCTTCACCTGCAGCGTTGAGAATCACCACCTTCAGATACTCACCACTTGCCTTCCAACGGGCAGTATTGAATGTAAGCGTGTATTTCTTACCGGCTTCCATCGTCAGCTTGTGCTCATCGTCGTTGAAACCGTAAGTCAGGTAATTAGTACGCATGTAAAGCGCACCGGTGAAGTCACCACCAGCAGCGAAGTCATTGAAGAAACGACCGCCTCCACTATAGTTACCGCCTGCAACACGTTCCTCCATGTTATCTGCATAGAGTTTGAAGCCCTCAGGAACAGAATTGTTAGCGCAGGTATTGAAATAGCTCAGCGGAATCAGCTCAATAGCCACATCGGTAGGATCAGGAGCGCCTACACTGAACACGTAAGTCGTGTCGGTATAGATACTCTCATCAAGAATCATCTCAGGATAAACCTTCGTGACATTGATGGTGTGCAAGCCATCAGACAGGTCTGCACCAGCGTAAGTCATTGTGATTTCCTCAACAAAGCCATCTGCAGGGCTAATAGTCAGAGCCTTGCCATCAAGCTTAGCAACAATCTGGGCAGCATCAGCCTTCTTATCAAACTTTACCTTGAACTCCTTCAGATCACTCTTGATGTTAAACGAGCCCTGCTCAGGATATGCAGCCACGATAGTAGGAGCCAGCATCATGTAAGGATAGATGTCGTCATAACCATCATCAAGATAGTCGTTATAGTCTGCGATCTCGTCAACATTAGGAATAGCCTGACCAGCGTTAGGACCACCAGCATATTTCAGCTGCATAGCGCCAGCAGCATTGTTATAGGTGACATGAATCTCATCCGTATCGCTAAAGCCTTCATCCAAGAAGATATAGAAACGACCGTCTTCATAACCCTCAATAGAGGTAAAGCTTACTTCCTGTCCATTCACCAGAACCTTAGCATTCTCATTGGGGAACATAATACGCTTCGCACCAGCAGCCTTGCACAACTCAGGAATGTTAGTCTCGAAACCGAAGTCAATCTGGATAAAGTCAGACTTGAACTCAGCAGTTGTTCCATACTTCCAAATCTCGAACTTAATGTTGTCGAAATAGTAATTATTGGCAGCAGCCAATTCGTTCAGGTTGAAAGCAATAGAGGTAAATAATCCGCCCTTGTCGTTAGGGCCTGCCTGCTGAGCTGTTACCACATCTTCCTTAGTGAATGTCTCCCAATCGGTCAGGAAATTCAGATTACCCAGCATTTCATAGTGAATATAATCACTAGGTTCAGCATGTGCCTGCGTACTTACTGTAGCCTCAGTATCGGCACGATAATTAAACGATACGCGATACTTGGTACCCTCAGGAACAATCTCATTGAAACGGAACCAGAACTGATTATCCCATGCGTTAGCAACTTTTTCAGTAGCAGCAACCAGAATACCACGACTACCATCAACACCCACGCCATCTTCGATTATAGAGTTTTCAACAGCACCGTCGGCAATTTTCGTAAAGAAACTGCTGTTATCGTCACCTTCCATATTGCTGTTGTTAATCAGATTAACCCAGCCTACCTGCTTCTCCTTACCCTTGCGGATCACTACCATGCTTGTAATAGTAACATTAGCCCAGTTGTCACCCTTAATGGCATGCAAATGTGCAAAGCCCTTCTCATTGACAATCTGCTTCAGGTCAACAGTCAGGACGCCATCTTGGTCGGTAAAGTACTTGCCTGCCCAAGATGAAGCACACTTGGGATACTCAATCAGGTGAGATTCAGTCTCAGTGGCATTGAACTGTCCCTCATCCTGGTCACGGTTCATCATCACACGGGGTTTGCCTTCGGTGTAGGTGATTACCAACTGATCAAAGCCAGACAGATCAGCCCAAGCGTTTACCGAGCTATCACCGTAAGGCTGACCGGTAGGTTCACCGATTACCCATGCGGGAGTAATCTGTGTGTTCTTAGGAGCATCCAACCCCCAAAGACCGGCCTCATGCGCCCAGAAGGGAACTTCCTCTAAGGAGATCTCCTCTGCACTTACATTCATTGCACCCAGCATCATCATTGCCAGAGCAAGAAACATTTGGTAAATTTTTCTCATGTTGTTAAAGTTTTAAATGAAAGTTAATAAAAAATTGAAATTTCTGCTGCAAAGGTATATAATAACCTACATACACGTTTTTCCAATTGTTTCATTTGCTTTCATTTTTGTGTTCAAATAACAAAAATCCCGCCTTTGTCTATGAAAAGCGGGATTTTTGAAAAGAAATGAGACAAATATTAAACACCTGCCTCCCGTTCTGCATACTCCGATGGTGCCACACCGAAATGCTTACGGAAAATGGTGGAGAAGTGGGCCAGATTGGAGAATCCCACCGTATAGGCTACCTGTGTCACGTTAATCTTTTGCTCCTTCAGAAGCCTTGCAGCCTGCTCTAAGCGGATATTGCGGATAAATTCGCTGGTGGAGATGCCCGTGAGTTCCTTCATCTTACGATGTAGCTGCACGCGGCTGATACCCACTTCCTGAGTCAGGCGTTCCACATTGAAGTCGCTGTCAGAGATATTCTTATTAATACACTTCATGATACGTTCCATCAACACCTCGTCGTTACCACGAACCTCCGGCTGGTCCACTTTGTCGGCTTGTGCCTGCTGGGCGCCCGAATACTTACCTTTCAGTCGAAGGCGGCTCTGCACCAGATTCTCAATCACCATGTGCAACTCTTCCATGTCAAAAGGCTTTGCCAGGAAAGCGTCAGCGCCACGTTCCAAACCTTCCAAACGGTTGGCTACATCGGCCTTGGAGGTGAGCATAATCACCGGTATATGCGAGATGTTGATGTTGGTCTTGACCATCCGTAGCATGGTAAAGCCGTCCATCTCGGGCATCATTACATCGCTCACCACGACATCGTATTCATTGGTCAGCAGTTCTTTCAGACCTTCCTTGCCATTCGGACAGATGCCGAACTTATAATACCGACCCAGTTCCGATGACACGTAACGTGCCATCTCCAAGTCATCGTCGACAATGAGGACACGATATTTCGAAGAGGACGTCTTTGCCCGACTCAACTGAACAATCTCTGTCTGTGATTCCAATTCTTCCGGTTTTAGATGGTCCTTACCCAGTGGCAGACGGACAGTAAAGACAGCACCATTGGTATCTGTACGATTATGAGCCTCAATGGTTCCGTGGTGCATAGCGACAATCATCTTACACAAGTTCAGGCCAATGCCCGTACCATCAATATGAATCCGACGGGAGTTGCTGCCTTGGTAGAAGCGGTCGAAGATATGTTTCAAACTATCTTCATCAATACCCACGCCATTATCTGAAACGGAGAGCTCGAGAGAATCCTCCAGACTTTTCAGGCCTACTACCACCTCACCACCGTCATTGCAGTATTTAAAGGCATTGGAGAGCAGATTGGAAATCACCTTGTCGAATTGTGTCCTATCGATCCAGGCATCCAGATGGTCCAGTCCTTCATGATCAAAAGTGAAATGGATATTACGCTCCTTGGCTGGGAAATCGAACATCCTGCAAACACCTTCAGTAAAGGCAACGATATCGGTCTGTTGGCAATGGAGTTGCATCTGCTGTTTATCAATCTTACGCACGTCAAGAATCTGATTCACCAGATTCAGGATACGCTGGGCATTATGCTCAATGGTATCAACGGCAGGATTACCCATTCCCGACTGGTCGTTACCTACCCGTAGCCTTTCAGCCTTGATTTTCTTCAAAGCCGATAGGATGATGGTCAGCGGAGAACGGATATCATGGGTAGCATTGATGAGGAACTTCATCTTCTCCTCATCCATCTGCCTATTCGCCCTGCGACGATAGCTGTAAGCCATAAAGCCAACGAGAGCTATAAGTGCCAGCAGATAAAGGAAATAGGCCAGCGTCGTACGATACCAAGGCGGCGTCACTTCGATGGTAATGGTCTTTGTAGCTGAACAAAGGTCACCGGCACGTGCCCGCACTTGAATCGGATATTCACCAGGCTGCAGATGACTCAACTGGATGACATTAATGCCCTGAGGATTCCGTACCCATGAGCCACTACCCACGCAATATTCATAGGCAACGCTACGCGGATTGTTAAAGTCGAGCAGTGAGAATTCCAGTGTCAAATCCGTCTCCATATAAGATACTTTGAAACGGTCGGAGCCAATGACAGGCCTCGACTCATGTCCAGCGATGGTGAAACCAGTCAGCTGCACATCTTTCAGTTCAGTCCTGCTGCTCACCACATTCGACGGGCGGAAACCGACCAGGCCGTCGTTGGTGGCAAAATAGATAAAATCGTCATCGGTATGGAGTCCCACACAGTTGACATACTCCCTCGTAATCAGACCATTGCCATTGACATGGCTGACATATGTATTCTTACTGACATCATACTGCCAAAGCCCCATCGGCGTGGAACACCAGATATCGCCATTGTCAGCCTCAACGATGTAGCCTATCACCTTGTCACTCATCGCCTCTACAAGCTGCGGCTCTGCAGAATCCTTATAAACATACAACCCCTCATCCGTACCTATCAGGATTTCACCGCGACTCGTAGCACAAAGGGAGTTGCACTTCACATGCGTCAACTGCTGCAGCCACCCTTGCGACAGGAAACTATCAGTTTTAGGGTCATAGCACGACAAACCATCAGAGGTAGCCAGCCAGATACGACCTTCCTGATCGGGCAGCATGGCCAACACCCAGTCATTGCAGATATGGCCGCGCAGCGAATCGCGGTCGGCAGAACGGAAATTGCGCAATTCTCCTGTCTTCGGATTATAGATACAGAAGCCTCTGGAGTAAGTCGAGATATAGATATTACCGGTATCGTCGCTGGTCATATCATTAAACTTGTCGCAATCGAAGGTAACCTGCTTCTGGCTGCGGCCCGTAGCAGGGTCGTAGGCATAAAGGGCATCGCCAGTGCCTACCCAATAGCGTTTCTGCTTGTCGCGGAAGATAAATTCCGGATTCGGTGGACAGACAGGTTTGGCCACGATACGACCCTGACGGTTGAAACCGTAGATACCATTACCCTGAACCGTTACCCAGATCATACCACCGTCGCCCTCACAAACCGATGACACCGTTGAACCAATGTCCACACCTTGGGCGCTGAAACTCATGGTTCTGAACTGGGGAGGGATATGACGCAAATGAACCAAGCCCTTGGAATAACAGGCAATCCACAGATTACCGTTGCGATCTTCGTTGATATCCCATATCTTGGCAGTATTCAGGTCGATGCCCCAGGCTATACACTCCACGCGCTCCACTTTCAGGCTGTTTTTGGGAAGACGGAACAGGCCCTCTCCGCGCGTACCTATATATATATCACCTACGTGATCACGAAAAGCACTGGCCAGAATGATGTTACTTCCAAGAGCAGACATATCAAACGGAGCCGGTTTCAGAACACCATCTGCATAGACAGAGATGCCATGCAGGCTAACCACCAGCATCTCATCATTACGCTCGATAATGGTTATCACATTGCCCTGGGCCGACTTCATCTCTATAACGTTACCATCAGGTTCCCGCATGGTCACGACATCTCCAAAGCCACTTTTCCAGAATCGTCCCTGGCCATCGCACATAAACTGATTGTAGAAACGTTCCTGGCCAGGGGTCGTATAGCCATCCTCAACATACGCCAATTGTTCATCTTGCAATTTAAACAGGCCATAGCCTGCCGTAGCGACAAACAACTGCCCCTTATCACACTGGGTAATGCACGAAACACGGGGTGACACATTACCTTCAAAAGGATAATGCACAAACTGACCCGTCGTATAGTCATAACGGTCCAGTCCTTTGGCAGTTCCCACCCAAAGACGCCCCTCACTGTCGCAGAACATACTGGAGATATCATTATTGCCAAGCGACCCTGGGTCGTTCTGATGATGCAGGAAAGGCGTGAATCGGTAGCCGTCGAAACGGTTCAATCCGTATTCGGTGCCAACCCATATATAGCCGTATTGATCCTGACATACTTTATTAACAAGACCGCTGGTGAAGCGTTCTGAGAAATAGAAATGCCCCATCTGCGCCTGCACTGGCAATAGTACGGCGAAAAGTCCCACAATATAAGAAGCAATCCGTTTCATTAGTTATATGGTAAAACAATGTTGGTACTACTTTTAAATATCGGCACAAAGATACATAAAAAAAACTAAAGAACCAAATTTATAGGCAAATAATTTAAATTTGCATCAAAAAAAACGGCCGCCGATATTCACATATGGGCTGGCCGCAAAACTTAGTTTTACCATAACTAATGCTAATATACTACTTATGAAGTTTACTACTGATTTTTCATTTCCGGCTGCAAAGTTACACTATTTCTACGAGAATGATTATCACGTTTGTTTCTCTTTCTTTGCTTTTTGTAATCGCCTGAAAACTCATTTTTTTAACAATTAGCGACACAAATGCCAAAAGAAATGAAACAAAAAGGAAAACCACCTTTACAAACAGAAAAGCCTCCGAAATAAAAAGAAACGCACTTCTTATAAATAATAAGTACCTTTGCACTCAAATTTGATATATTAACAAACTCAATTAAACGTATGAAAACCAGAAAAGAATTTTGGATTGCACTACTGGTTGGTGTATTCGTCCTATCGTCGTGTCAACAATATGACCTTGACGAGAATACGCCCGAAGGCTGGGGCAACAGCATTTACAGCTGGCTTGACGAGCAAGGGAACTTCACCAACACGGTACGTATGATCAACGACCTGAGCTATCAGGAAGTGCTGGGTAAGACGGGTTCAAAGACGCTCTTCGTAGCCGACGATGCTGCCTATGACCGGTTCTATGGCAACAACCCGTGGGGTGTGAAACGCTACGAGGACCTCTCACTTGCCCAAAAGAAGATGTTACTGTTTGGCAACATGATTGACAACTCCATTCAGTTGAACAGTCTGTCGACCATTCAGGGTAAGCCGCTGAAAGAAGGACAGGCCATGCGCCGATTCTCAGCCCTGAGCGAATACGACACGATTCCCGTGCTGAAGACTCAGGACATGCCCGACAACAAGTATTGGAAGCGCCATCGTGATAGTGGCAAGGACATGGTCTGCATGGAAGATGGTACGGCCGTGCCAATGCTGCTGTTCTTGGAGGCTCAACTATCCAACAATCGTATTACTAATGAAGATTACAACTTCCTGTTTAACCATACGACAAACCGCCAGTCTGGTGACGCCAGCGTCAATGGCATCAATGTGGTAGAAGACAATATCCGTTGTGCAAACGGTTTCATACACCGTACAGCTGAAGTGGTCACGCCACTGACGAATATGGCGGAATTAATAGCCAAGAAGCCTCAGGTAAGTATGTTCAACAAGTTATTGGAACGTTTCTGTGCACCTTACCCCGACGGTAAGGACCTCGCCAAGACGGAACGCTACAACTATCTGTACGGCACGAGTGTAGACACTGTCTATACTAAGCGCTTCTTCAACGAAAAGAATCAGGTAGCAGTGGACAGGACTCCTGACGGGGGTGGTGTTCCGGCGCAATTGCTTTTTGACCCCGAATGGAATTCCTACTATTCAACGAGCAATAAAGATAACAGTGAGGGAAATGCTGCCGAGCAGCGCGATATGGCTGTAATGATGGTGCCCTCTGACGACGCCATGAAAGAATATTGGAATGGTGCCGGCAAGCCACTAAGCGAGAATTACGCCTCGTGGGATGACGTGCCCGACGACGTAATCATCAAGCTATTGAATGTCAACATGCTACCATCGTTTACATCTTCAGTTCCCTCTAAGTTCGATGCGGTCCTGAACGATGCCAACGATCCGATGGGTGTTAACGTAGCCGACATTGACTCGGTGTGGATGTCATGTAACGGTGCAATCTATCTGACCAACAAGGTATATTCGCCGACAGCCTATGTCAGTGTTTCATTCCCTGCCCTGATCAACCGCAACATGAAAATTATCGACTGGGCCATCACACAATGCAAATATAACGTTTATCTGAATGCCCTTGGATCAGACTACAGTTTCTTTATACCCACCAACAATGCATTGATTGAGTACATCGACCCCTGTTCTTTCGGCAAGCCCAACCTCCAGTTGCTTAGCTTCCGCTGGGATGAAAACAAGACGAATATAAATGAGCGTGTTTACGCCGTACTTTACAACTATGATGAAAAGACAGGTGAGAGAGACTCTATCGGAACGGTGACTAACTGGAATCGTATTACGAGGTGTCTGCAGGACATCCTGGATACCCATATCGTGATTGGCAAGGTATGGGAAGGCGACCACACTTACTTCCGTACAAAGAACGGTACGGGTATCCGTATCACCAACCCGAAGGATGAAAGCAAAATGCAAGTTGAGGGAAGCTATCAGATGTACGAGGGACAACCCCTGAACGTTACCCGCGTCTACGACCAGCGTAAGGAAGTCGCTGGCGGTAATGGTAAGAGCTACGTGCTCGAAGGCCAGCCTATCATGGGAACCCGTCTGACGGTTTACGACCAATTGGCTGCCCATCCCAAGTATTTCGGCAAGTTCCTAGAGCTGTTGGAAGGCAGTCCCTTGTTGGAAACCAAACACGACATGGGCACAGGTGATCCTAATCAGGACAAAGCCTGTGGCGGAACAAACATATCGGTATTCAATACCTACCATTACACCATCTACGTACCCGACAACGAGGCCATTGAGCAACTACAGAAGGAAGGCAAGCTGTCATCGTGGGAGGAGGTCGATGAGGATCATCAGGCAGGAAATGAAGAGAAGGCTGCCAGTGACTCTCTGAATATCGTGAATTTCCTTAAGTATCACATCCAGGATAATGCGCTTTATATCGGCGCCCAGAATGAGTCGGGTGACTTTGAGACTTCGCTGATTAACAAGAAGACCCGCCGATTCTACATGGTGAAGTCGCAGCTGAAAGACGATGAGATTGAAGTGCTCGATGCAGTAGACCAACAGAACATGAAAGACGGTTTGGCCACAACGAAGCATACCGTCAAGAAAGTCTCCTATATCGATGATGACGGTATACAGAGAGATCTCTATAACATTCAGGCACGTGAATATATGTATAATAATAACGATGCCTTAACAGCAACCGAGTTGTATACCACCTCTTCGGCTGTGATACATCTGATTGACAAACCATTATCATATTCAACTGATGATTAAAAGATCAAAAATTATGAAACGACTGACATTCATATTAATATCATTAGTTAATTGTTTGATTGCAGCGAATGCCCAGCAGGCAGGCGATATCATCAGCGGTACGGTCACCGATGAGATGGGACCTGTGATGATGGCAAACGTGGTGGAGATCGACGCTTCCAACCGTATCGTGGCATCAACGACAACCGATATGAACGGAAACTTCTCGTTCAAACTGAAGAATCCCAAGGACAAACTCCGTGTTACTTTTGTAGGTTACAAGACAGTAACACTTCCCTTTAACAAGACCAAGTTCAACGTAAAGATGCAGGATGCTACTCAGGTCCAAGAAGTGACCGTCATAGCCAAGAAACGTGCTGGCGGCTCTGGTCTTAATATCCCTATCGATGAAATCTCTACGGCCCAGCAGAGCATCAGTATGAAGGAGTTTGAAGGTCTGGCCTTCACCACAGTCGACGAAGCCTTGCAGGGACGTATTGCAGGTCTCGACATCGTGGGCAACTCCGGTAACCTGGGTTCCGGTACCTCCATGCGTCTGCGTGGTGTGTCAACCATCAACGGTTCCAGCGAACCGCTGATTGTGGTCGACGGCAATGTCTGGCAGACCGGTGGTCAGCAAATCGACGGCGACATGAACGAGGAAAAATTCGCCCAATTGCTGAACATCAACCCTGAGGACATTGAGAGCATCTCCGTGTTGAAGGATGCCGCCGCAACAGCCATCTGGGGTTCGCAGGGTTCGAATGGTGTCATCGAAATCAAGACCAAACGTGGTACCCGCGGTAAGACGCGTGTCAGCTATTCGTTCCGTCTGACCGGCACCTATCAGCCCAATGGTTATAAAATGCTCAATGGTGACGAGTACACCATGATGATGAAGGAAGAGTACTTCAATCCCGAGATGAGTGACGTGTCGAGTAACATTCCAGAACTCAACTACGACCCCACGTTCTCTGAGTATCAGATGTATAACAATAACACCGACTGGCTCAGCGAAGTCAAGAAGACCGGTTGGCGCCAGAATCACTACCTGGCTCTGAGCGGTGGTGGTGAAAAAGCCCATTTCCGCGTGGGTGCCGGTTACGACCATGAGACTGGTTCCATCATTGAGCAGCAGCTCGACCGTTTCAGTTCACGTGTCAATCTGGACTACTTCGTCAGCGACCGTATCAAGATTGAGACCAATATTGCACTTACCTATACTAAGAACAAGAAGAACAACGGCGATTTGTTGAGTATTGCCTACGTACGCATGCCGAACCTCTCCATTTACGAGCAGGACCGCAACGGCAATGATCTCGACGAATATTACGCCATGCTCCCAACGGTAAGCAGTCAGTTGCGAGACCAGTTGAGCAATAAGAACCCTGTGGCCTTGGCTCACTTGGCCAAGAACGACGAGACAAGTTATAACATTGAGCCTGAGTTCAAACTTCGTTATAACCTCTTGTCGACAGAAGAAGATAAGACACACCTGAACTACGAAGGAAAGGTGGTCTTCAACATCTTCAACAATTATGTGGATCAGTACATGCCACTGTCACTGAACACCCGTGGTTGGAACGATACCGACGGCAAGGAAAGTAACTCGACGACTTCCAACTCGTCGAAGAGCTTTGCTGTGACAACCACTCACACGCTGACCTTCACACCGGCATTCCGCAACATGGACCACCAACTGACCATGATGCTCCGCGGACAGATGACCAGCGGTCATAACAGTTCTCAGTCAACCTCATCATGGGGCCTTCCCTCTGGAAGCATCCAGAATCCTGCCGCACAGGGACTCATCAAGAGTATGGATACCAACAGCGGTGAATGGCGCAGCGTCTATTTCACCTATTCTGCCCACTACGCCTATAAGGGACGCTATATGGCCGACTTCTCGGTACGTCGCGACGGTAGCACGCAGTTTGGCGGTGACCAGCGCTGGGGTAACTTCCCTGCCCTCTCACTGCGCTGGAACATCCATAAGGAGCCTTGGTTCCAGAAAACACTGCCTTGGGTCTCGATGCTCTCCTTCCGTCCCGGTTGGGGTATCGTAGGTCGTCAGCCTGGTCAGGAATACCTGTACTTCAGCACCTATACCAGTGGTAACTCGTATATGAACCAGGGTAGTGTCCATCCCGAGAATATCCAGTTGAAGAACCTGAAGTGGGAAGAAAAGAAAACCTATAACCTGGGTGTCGATTTCGGTTTTTGGAACGACCGCATCAACGGTAACGTGGAAGTTTATTGGCAGTTCACCAGCGACATGCTGATGAGCAGCTATGGCATTCCGACTTCTTCAGGTTATCAGAACCTGCGCTGGCAGAATGCTGGTAACATGAAGAATATCGGTTGGGAGTTCAACCTGAACGGCAGCCGTATCATCCAAGCCGGTAAATTCTCGGCAGACTTCAATATCACCTTCGCCAACAACAAGAACCAGATTACATCGATGGACGAGACCTGTCTGTCGAATCTTAACAGCGAGTTTAACCGTGACAACGGCAGTTACCTGACACGTGTCGAGTTAAACCGCGCTTTGGGTAGCATCTACGGTTTCCGTTACAAAGGAGTGTATCAGTACTCTCACTACTCCGAGACGGAAGTCAAGGGTGTCAGTGGTCCCGATGCACCTGTGGCTCGCGATGCCAACGGCAACGTGATTCTCGACGAGCATGGCCTGACCATCCCTATGATGTTCTGCGCTGGTTCCGTGAACTATGAGTTCGGCGGTGGTGATGCCAAATATGAGGATATCAACCACGACGGACAGATCAATGAGTTGGATATCGTCTACCTCGGCTCTTCACTGCCGAAGTTTACCGGTGGTTTCGGATTCAAGCTCAACTGGGGTCGTCTGTCATGGAACAACCAGTTCAACTTCCGCTATGGCAACAAGATTATCAACAAGGCCCGAATGGATGTTGAGAATATGTACTCGAACAATAACCAGAGCCGTGCCGTTAACTGGCGTTGGCGTGTAGAGGGTGACATTACGGAGATTCCGCGTGCCCTCCGCCAGACTGGTTACAACTACTTAGGTTCTGACCGCTTTGTGGAAGACGGTTCATTCATCCGTCTGAACTACTCGCAGATCAGCTATTCCGTCGATCCGAAGATCATCAAGAAGTGGGGTCTCTCACAACTGAGCCTGTATGTCTCGGCCAACAACCTGTTTGTTCTGACCAAGTATAGCGGTGCCGACCCGGAGGTTGGCTATGGCTCTATGGGTATCGTGACTGATGGTGCAAAGACACCGCGTTCTAAATCGTTCACCGGTGGTGTGACTATTCAGTTCTAATTGACAAACGATAATTGAAAAATGAAAAGTATGAAAACAGTCAATATATATAATAAGGTGAAGGCAGTACTATTTTACTTACTCCTTCTCTCCTTCCCTCCTGCTCTTCTTTCCAGCTGCAGCGATTTCCTCGACATTCTGCCCATGAACTCGACAGTGCTTGAGAATTACTGGAAGGAGAAGGCCGACGTGACCGGTGCTGTCAACGGTTGTTATGAAGCCCTGGCAGCTGAAGATGTCGTCACCCGTATGGGAGTTTGGGGCGAATTGCGCTCTGATAACATCGTGGCTGGTACGAATGTCCCCAACCACATCAATGAAATGTTGAGAGAGAATCTTCTGCCTACCAATGACATGTGCAAATGGGCATCTCTCTACAACGTTATCAACCGGTGTAACATTGTATGCCACTATGCGCCGGAAGTTCAGGAAATTGACCCGAACTATACTTACAACGAGATGAAAGCGACAATCGCAGAGATGAAGACCATCCGTGCCCTCTGCTACTTCTACCTGATCCGCGCGTTCCGTGACGTGCCCTACACAACGGAACCCAGTATCGACGATAACCAGAATTACGTTCTCCCTGCAACACCATTCAATGCAGTAATCGACTCACTCATCTACGATTTGGAAGGTGTCAAGGACGATGCCCAACGTCGTTTCGAACTGGAGAAGGTGCAAAACAAGAGCATCTATGTACCCGATGCCAACACCAGCCGCATCACCCGCTGGGCCACCTACGCCCTGCTGGCCGACCTCTATCTCTGGAAAGGCGACTGGGATAATGTCATCAAGTACTGTGACATGGTCATCGACTATAAGGCTCAGGTCTATAATGAATTATTACAGGCTGACCAGATTAACGATATTGAGTTGTATGATGGAATCCCCATGATTATTGAGGCTACTGTCAAAGGTACGAAAGATGTGGGTAATGCCTATACTTCCATCTTCGGCACTGGCAACTCGTTTGAAGGTATCTTCGAGATATATTATAATGGAAACACCGGTCAGGAGAACAACTTTATCAGCAACTACTATGGTAATAGGGACAACCCTATTGCCCGTCTGAAAGCACCGGAATTCCTTATGGAGAACCTCTCTTCAAACACGAACCAGCTGTGGCAATCGAGTGATTGTCGCGCCTACGAAGCCATAGCAAGTGAAGGTACCAGCTATTCCATTACGAAGTACGTCCGCCAGAGTGCCAGCTTCAGCCTCAGGAGCACGAGCAACGTCACCGTAAGCGGCGACCGTCGCACCAGAAAGGATGCCAATTGGATTATCTACCGTCTGAGCGATGTGATGCTTATGAAGGCCGAAGCACTGATTGAACGCAGTGAGAGTGACTGGCCCGAGGCTTTCAAGCTGATTAACAATGTCTACAAGCGTGGCAATAATATCTCACCTGAGACGACAACCGGAAGCTTGACATACGAGACTTATGCCATTTCAAAGGATAAGATGGAAGACCTGTTGTTTGAGGAGCGCCAGCGCGAGTTCCTGTTCGAGGGCAAGCGTTGGTTCGACCTGGTACGTCTGGCCCGTCGCGATGGAAAGACGGAACGACTGTCATCAAACACCATCCGCAAGCACTCAGTGGATCAGAATGTTATCAAGATCAAGTTGACAGATCCCAACTACATCTACTTCCCCTACGCCAAGAGTGAGTTGAAGGTGAATCCATTGCTGGTTCAGAACCCAGCCTTCAGCAATACCGAGGAGGGTGTGCTTAAGTAATTGAAAACAGATAATTGAAAAATGAAAAATATGATGACCAAGATAAATAATAAGAAATGGACGAGGATCATGATGGCAGGCGTATTCTACTGTCTCTTGACTTCTGTCTCCTGTCTCTTTTCATCGTGTGTCGATAATGACGACGATGTGCCCATGAGCAGATATTCGGCTGAAAAGATGACGGCAGCACAGTTCCTTTCGGAAAACGAGGATCGTGTAGGTTCGTTCGTCAACATTCTTCAGCGTTCAGGCTATTACGCCATGCTTTCTACATACGGCACCTATACAGTTTTCGCCCCCAACAATGAGGCCATTGACAAGTACCTGGCCAGCAACAACTACAAGACCATCGAGGACATTCCCGATGCGGTCTGCGATACGCTGGCACGTACACATATCATCAAGACCAAGGCATGGTTCACAACAGAGAAATCAGAAGGTACTTTGAGTATGAACATGGCAGAGACGGATATCACCCTCTCCATCAACACCGATGCTGAGAACAACAATGCCGTGGTACATTATGCCAATAAGGTGGCACGTATGGTGGAGTTTGACGACTCAGTATCGAATGGTGTGGTACATATTGTAAACAACATCATTCCACGTACCAGTCAGATGCTGCCCGATGTCATTGCCCTTGACCCCTCAGTAACCCTCTTCACACAAGCATTGTTCCTTACGGGTATGGCCGATTCGCTGATGGCTTACGAGGACAAGACTTATCCGGAATGGGGAGCCGACAAGGCATCGCAGGACTCTGCATACCAATGGGTCAACATGCTGGATTGTAGGGCAGAAGGCGCCGATCCTATCCAGTGGGTACAGAAGCGCTACTTCAAATATACGGCCTTGGTGGAGCCTGACTCTATCTATAGGCTGCATGGTATCAACAACATTGAGGATCTGATTGCCTATACCAAAAAGGTCTACGATGCCGTCTATCCTGGAGATGCCGGCAAGTATGACGAGGACTTCAAGAGCCGCAAGAATCCGCTGAACCGTTTCATCAGCTATCACCTCCTCGATCGTAAAATACCATACGATCAATTCATTATGTTCAGCAAAGAAGCATTCTCACACTGGGATACAAGCCTGAGCGACCCCGAGGAGTTCTACGAGACCATGTGCCCTGGTGCCCTCATGCGTTTCAGCTACCCGAATGAGAAGCTTTATATCAACCGGAAGGGTTTGAAAAACAATGCAGAGGTCGAAGGTGTGCGTGTGCTGAGACCAAGTGATTCGGGCTCTGCCATGCAGGATTGTCCCAATGGCATCTATCATTATCTGGATGGTATTCTGGCCTA
Organism: Prevotella sp.; assembly: GCA_017650905.1. GTDB lineage: Bacteria > Bacteroidota > Bacteroidia > Bacteroidales > Bacteroidaceae > Prevotella. The sequence continues at coordinate 44,882 of JAGCDZ010000107.1, forward strand.
TACCACAGAGGTGCGCGATGTGGTGTTGAACTGCCGTATCCGCTTCGATTCAACCGTCTTGAGTCCAGACTTCCAGAACAGTGAACGAATACTCTGGGACGTACAAAGACTAAGGGGCTATCGTCTCGACTTTATCAAGAACTGGAAGGTGATGGGCGAAAAGGCTGTCATCGGTCTGCACGGTGATAGCTGGACATGGCAGCACTATAAGAGCAATGGTGTCACAGTAAGTGGCATCTTCGATCTGACCATCAAGCTACCGCCCGTACCGTCGGGTACATACGAATTACGCACAGGTTACACAGCCAATCCGCTGCGTGGTGTGGTACAGTTCTATCTGAACAACGTGCCTTGTGGCATTCCCGCCGACCTGCGTATCGGAGGCCGCGATCCCAGCATTGGTTTTATGGATGACCAGACTGGTGATACCAATGAAGCCAAGAATGCCAACAAAGCCATTGACAAGGCCATGCACAACCGTGGCTACATGAAAGCCATGGACATCTACTGGCAGATGGGTGACAAAGCGAACGTATTACGCTCTAAGGAGAACAACCTCCGTTACATCCTGACCACTCAGTATTTTGACGAGAACGAAACCTATTATCTGCGTTGCCGTCAGGTATTGAAGGATCCTACCTGCTATTGGAGTTTTGACTATCTTGAACTTTGCCCAAAGAGCGTCTATGGCAGTCCTGAAGGTGAAGACACGCACTAAAAGGGAAAAGGGATAAGTGAAAAGTGAATAATTTGCTACCGCTTAAAGAAATAAAAAAAGAATATGAATACAAAAAGCATAAAACAATTCCTCTTGGCAGGTTGTGTCTGCTGCTGTGCCACAGCAGTTCTCACCGCCTGCTCTGACTGGAACGATCATTATGAGGGCATAGCAGATGCCGCCGAGGGCGCTACGCTATGGCAGCAGATGAAGGCGAACCCCCAGCTGAGCGATTTCTGCGAAGTGCTGGAGCAGACCAAGGTCTACCGCATGCACAAGAAGACACCCGTGAGCTATGCCGACCTGCTCAACAGCGGTCAGACTTTCACCGTCATGGCACCAGTGAACAACTCGTTCGACAAGAATTCCCTGTTGCAGCAGGTACAGACGGCTGTCGGCGACTCTGCTGTAGAGAAGAGCTTCGTTCAGAACCATATCACCCGCCAACTCGTATCGTCGACACCCGACGCCGCCAAGATGCTGATGCTCAACTTGAAGCATCTGACCATGGCCAACGGCATGATCGACGACATACACTTGACGGCTCCTAACACGAAGTCAAGCAATGGTGTGCTCCACGTCATTGAGCGCGCACTGCCCTATAAGCACAATATCCTTGAGATGTTGTGTGACAATACGGCGTTGGAGAACATCGGTGCGAACATCCGCCGCTTCAATGAGGACATTTTCGATCCTGCAACGTCAGTATCCAATGGTGTCGTGGATGGTGTTCCCGTCTATGTCGACTCAGTAGTTTATGAGCGTAACCGTCTGTTGGAATATGTCGGCCTTCTGGATGCTGAAGACTCCACCTACCTTGTTGTGGTTCCCACCACAGAGGGCTGGAACGAGATCTATAATGAGACGGCCCAATACTTCCTCTATGACAAGAGTATTGAGAAGCGCGATTCACTGCAACAGTTCTATACGATGCATGCCTTGCTGGAAGATGCCGTGTTCAACATGACCGACCAGAAATCCATCAACGACTCGCTGATTTCCGTGCCGTATATCTACACCCCCCAGTCGTTCGAAAAGGGGAAGAAGGTGTACCATGTGTTCCAGAAGCCTTTCGAAGAGGGCGGCATCCTCTATGGCGCCGAGAAACTGCCGTGCAGCAATGGCTGGGTATACACAACCCCGAAGTGGTCGTTCAAACCGACGGACACCTTCTTCAAGGAATTACGTACCGAGGGAGAAAGCACCTGGATGATTACCCAGGAAAGAGACTGTTCCTACAACGCGCGCCGTCAGATTGCCGACAGCATCTCCTCCGATTCCTACTTGCAGATTATTCCCAGGACGGGAACATCCAACTGGCAGCTGACCTTCCGGCTCAACAACACGCTGGCAGGCGACTATGACATCTGTGCCGTCATCCTGCCCCAGTCGGTGGCTGGCCTGAGCAGTGAAAAGCCTTGCAAATTCAAAGCCACTATCAGCTATGTGGATGAGGACAACAACACGCAGACGTTCAACTGTAACAACACCCAGTTCCAGAGTAATCCTGAGCGAGTAGATACCGTCGTGCTGGCAGAAGCCTTCCACTTCCCCACCTGTAACTTTGATCAGAATGAAGTGAAGGTAACGCTTAGACTGGAGTGCTCCATCCTTGCTCGTGAAACCTCACGTTTCTCTCGTGAGATGTATCTCGACTGCATTTATCTCAGACCCCGAACCTCTAAATCTGACGAACAATGAAGAAATCTATCATATCCGCTATTCTGCTGCTTGTCTCATTGACGATGGCAGCACAGGAGAACAACAAGACTGTGACAGGACAGGTTGTCGATGCCGCCACCAAGAAACCGTTGGTGGGTGTCATCGTGGCCGCCTATGATAACAGCAAGTACTCGACGATGACCGATGAAGAAGGCCGGTACACGTTGAAAGTTCCCGACTATGTAAGTTCGGTACAGATGCGCATCGACGGCTACAACTTCCTACAGTGTGCCATTGCCGATGGCGTGGCCGACGGTCAGCTTTACAACGATGCATTCACAGAGGTCTACAAACGTCAGACCAATGCGATTCAGACCTCAGAAGCCAACCGTTTTGCCAACACCTCTGAAGTAAGTATCGACCCCTTCATTGCCCAGCAGCTGGGCGGTGACGTCCGCTCTGTCTCGCGCAGTGGCAACGTCGGTCTTGGCAACATCATGCTGATGTCGGGTATCAACTCGCTGAACAGCAATGCCCAGCCGCTGATTATTGTCGACGATGTCATCATGGACATGGAGTACAACCGCAGCACGCTCCACGACGGCTACTTCACCAATATGCTGGCCAACCTGAATGTCAACGACATTGAGAGCGTACAGGTGCTGAAAAACGGTACTGCCCTCTATGGCGCCAAGGGTGCCAACGGTGTGCTGATCATCAAGACCAAGCGTAACAAGAGTATGGCCACCAAGATCGACGTAACCATCAATGGCCGCTACGAACTCATTCCACGCCTGCCAGAGATGATGGGGCCCGAGGACTACCGTCTCTACGCTTCAGAGATTCTGGCCAACAAGACGCTTGGTTTAAGCCAGATGAAGTTCCTGAACAATGACCCCACCTATTTCTATTACAACCAGTACCACAACAATACGGACTGGACAGATGAGGTCTACAAGAATGCATTCTCTCAGAACTACGGCATCAACGTACAGGGTGGTGACGATATCGCCTCCTACAATCTTTCCGTAGGCTACTCATTAGCCAATAGCACATTGAAGAAGAACGACTACTCGCGTTTCAATATGCGCCTGAATTCTGATATCAATATCGCCCGCGGATTCGACGTACGCTTCGATGCTTCCTATAGCGACGTTGACCGTTCACTGTTCGACGACGGTGCACCCTCCACCGTGCTATCAGGCGTCATGACCTCTCCAAGCTTCATCGCTCTGGCTAAGTCGCCGTTCCTCTCTCCTTACGCCTTCGACAATGCGGGCAATCCGAGCCATTATCTGTCAGAGGCCGACGACTACTTGCAGGGTTTGTTCCAGGGAAGAGGCCGTCTGGCCAATCCCGCGAGCATTCTGGAGTATGGTGATGGCAAGAACCGCAACTCATTGGGCAACCGTCTGATTGTTTTCGCCATCACGCCGAAATATGAGTTCAACAAGCATCTCACGATAAGCGAGCACTTCGCCCTCTCCTTGGTCAACACCAACGAGAACTACTATCTCCCCATCCAGGGCACGCCAACGTTCATCGTCGACGGACTCGATGAGAGCACCACGCTCAACAACCTGGTTCAGAGCCAGGCCTCAAGCCTCACAGCCATTCAGAGCGATACCCGTCTGGCATGGAAGAACCAGTTCGGTGCCCATCAGGTGGGTGCCATGGGCGGTATCCGCTACCTGAACTCAGCCTATAAGCTGACATCACAAAGCGGTTACAACACGCCGAACGACAAGGCGCCCAGAATGAATTCATCGCTGAGCTTCAAGGATACCGACGGTGCCAACGACAAGACCTCCGACTTCATCTGGTACGCCTTAGGCAACTACAACTACGCCCAGCGCTATTATCTCAATGCCGGACTCTCTGCCCACGCCTCTTCCCGTTTCGGTAAGGATGCTGAAGGACTGAAGATGGCCGGTGTCGTATGGGGACTCTTCCCCAGCGCAGAGGCCGCCTGGGTCATCAGCAACGAGAACTGGTTTGCCGGCATCAAGCCCGTCAACTACCTGCGTCTGAACCTGGGCTTCGACGTCACAGGTAACGATGACATCGACTACACAGCTTCACGCAGTTACTTCGTGTCGCGCCGCATGATGAACAGCTCCGCCACAGGTATCGTCATCGGCAACATCGGCAACACCGAGCTGAAGTGGGAGTCCACCTCGCGCCTCACAGCCGGCATAGAGGGTAACTTCTTCAACAACCGTCTGAACCTGCGCTTCAACTATTTCAAGAGCTGGACCAGCAACCTGCTCTCTCTGCAGCAGCTGGCATGGACCAGCGGCTTGGATGTCAACTGGAGTAACGAAGGAAAACTGGAAAACAACGGCTTCGACGTACACGCCGTGGTCAAGGTGCTCAACACGAAGGACTTCCGCTGGGAGGTCGGTGCCTCTGTAGGCCACTACAAGAACGAGGTGACTGCCCTACCCGACAACGACCGCAGCTTCGAGACCGATCTCTATGGTGCCACCATCCAGACCAAGGTCGGCCAGCCCGTAGGCCTGTTCTACGGCTACCAGACCAACGGTGTCTACAGCAACACGGCAGAAGCCAATGCCGATGCCAAATACCTGATCAAGGAGAATGGTGATAAAGTCTTCTTCAAGTCAGGCGACGTGAACTTCGTCGACCTCGACGGCAACCATGTCATCGATGAGAACGACCGCACCGTGATCGGCGATCCCAACCCCGACATCTACGGTAATATCCATACGACGCTCAGCTATAAGAGCCTGACTCTGTCGGCTGTCTTCAACTACTCTTTGGGCAACGATATCTTCAACTATCAGCGCTCGCTCCTGGAGGGAGGCACCTATTTCCTGAACCAGACCACCGCCATGAAGAACCGTTGGACCACCGAGGGTCAGCAGACAGACTATCCCCGTGCAGAGTACAAGGATCCCATGGGCAACTCGCGTTTCAGCGACCGCTGGATCGAGGATGGCTCCTATCTCCGTCTGAGCAATCTCACATTGAGTTATTATCTGCCCATCCAGAGCACCTATCTGCAGGGTATCACTATCTTTGGTAACGTGTCGAACCTCTTCACTATTACCAAGTACCTCGGCAGCGATCCTGACTGCGGCATCGCAGGCAGCATCCTCACACAAGGCATCGACCGCGGATTGCTTGGCAAGGGCCGTTCGTTCTCTATGGGTGTTAATATTAACTTGTAGTTTATAGTTTACAGTTTATAGTTTATAGTTATGATTACCAAGATAAACAATAAAAATTGGGTGAGAAGTTTCATCGCAGGCGTATCCTACTTACTCCTTCTCTCCTCCTCTCCTTTACTCCTTACCAGCTGCGAGGATATGCTGAAGCCAGAGTCTGACCTGGTGGAGTATGAGGAGGACCACACCCTGGACCACGCCACCGACTCTGTCTATAGCGTCATGGGTATCATCAATAAGCTGCAGATCATCGCCGACCGTGTCGTACTTTTAGGCGAGGTACGCGGCGACCTGGTTGCGCCTACCGCAGCTGCCAGCAACGACCTGAAGCGTCTCTCAGCCTTCTCGTTCAACGAGAAGAACCGCTACAATCAGATCAGCGACTACTACGCCGTCATCAACAACTGCAACTACTACCTGGCCCACATCGACACCGCTATGGAGCGTCGCGGCCGCAACCTCTTCATGCGAGAGTATGCCGCGGTGAAATCCTACCGTGCATGGACCTATCTGCAGCTGGCACAGGCCTATGGCGAGGTGCCTCTCATCCTCACACCGCTGATGACCGAGCGTGAGGCCCTCGAGGCCATGAACCAGCCACGCGTCGGCATCAAGGCCATCTGCGACACGTTCATCGACGACCTCACACCCTACGTAGGCGTCAACCTGCCGGAAATCGGCTCCGTCAACGGTATGAGTTCCAAGGCGTTCTTCATCCCGATGCGGGTGCTCCTCGGCGACCTCTGCCTCTGGGCAGGACGCTATCAGGAGGCCGCACGCTGGTACCACGACTTCCTGACCGACCGCTACTCACCCGTCAATATGAGTCTCCAGCGCACCGCCTGGCCCAACTCGTCGCAGTACACCTCGCCCAACGACCGCTATTATCCCATCGAGACCATGTCCGCCATCCCCATGGAGGCGCGCGTCTTCGACGGTACCATCAGCAACCTGCCGAATCTGTTCCAGTCAACCACAGAGAACAACTATTTCTACGAGTTGACCGCCTCATCGGCCATGTCGAAGATCTCGGCCGACCAGATCTACTGCATCGAGAACGACATGCCCGGCGGTACTACCAAGGACACCGTCTATGTGCCACGCTCAGGATTCACCCGCGCGGAATACGTCGGCGACCTGCGCTTTGCGTCGAACTTCATCCTCCGCTCCTCGGGCACGCCGAGCGAGTATTCCGAGTACAACTCGTATCTCCAGGGAATCAACAAGATCCAGTCATCGTTCATCAGTCTCTACCGCAAGACCATGATCTACCTGCGCTATGCCGAGGCCCTCAACCGCGCCGGCTACCCGCAGATCGCATTCGCCATCCTGAAGTACGGCATCTGCGATGAGGTGCTCAAGAACCGTGTCGATGCCGAGGAGCTCGAACAGGCAGGCGACCTGGCATTCTTCGATCCCAATGTCTTCAGGATTGAGGATGTGCTTGGCATCCACTCTCGGGGTTCAGGCGACTCCCACGCCAACGCCTTTTACGTGCTGCCGCAGCCGGAGACAGCTCTGGCCAGCCGTCAGGACACCGTCAACTATCAGATTCCTTTGGTGGAGGATATGATCGTCACGGAGATGGCCTTGGAGGGTGCCTTCGAAGGCTACCGCTTCAACGACCTGATGCGCGTGGCCCTGCGCCGCGGCGATGCCAGCTATCTGGCCGCGCCCATCTCCCGCCGAAACGGCGAGAGCGACGCCACACTCTACTCGCTCCTGATGGATCCCAAGAACTGGTACCTACCACTACCGTAAATATAAAAGCCCCCGCCGGTTAAGCGGGGGTTTTTATTTTTGTTCCGTCTCGACCGAACGACAAAAAAGACGGGAGACAAAAAAGACAAAAAAGACGCATACCGAGCACATATTAAGGACTGCGACCTGCTGTGAGATACTGGCTGAATTCGTTCCAGGCCTCATTGAATGCTACTTGATTAAATTTTGTATGATACGCTTCAGTAAGTTTGAAAATGAAGGTTCGAAGGAACACATGGGCACTATCGTAATCATTCCAATCCACATAAGTAGGCTTGATATGCTTGTATGGAGCAAGCACCCGCAACGCCAGCGTTGAGGGGTAGTCAGAGTACTTCAAGGCTGCAAGATAGAAGTCACAAAACCCCCGCTTTGCATATTCCTTCAAGTTACGCATGCAACAGAGATAAACCATCTTATCGTCCGTTGTGTTGGTCTTATTCCAATGAATGCTATTGGCCTGCATCTTCGTCCTCTTCATCATCTACATTATCCAGGAAATCCCAGCTCTGATTCACCAGATCCTTAAAGAAGTCATCCTCATGCATCTGATAATCCTTAACCTGCTTGTACACCCTGAGAACGAATTGATCCTGATGATTCTCCATATAGGCCACCCTGCATGCATCGCTGAATGCCTGACGGAAGTTGTCATCATTTGTGATTTCGTATTGACCTTTATATTCAGTACCTACAGCAATGTCACCATTCAGCAAGTTAGAGAAATGGTGTGTCAACAAGTCGAACTTCGGCTTGACAGCAAACCCCCTCACCCTATATTTGATGACAGGTACGAAGAATCCCCATTGGTTAATCTTCATATCAATGATATAGTTTCCCTCTGGCAGTCTGCAACTCTGTTTGCACTTCATGTCTGAGCCGTCTTTGAGCTCTAACGTTCTGCAACCAAACTTGATCTTTGGTATGCGCAGTTCGCCAAATGTGCAGCAGACATTTTCTCCTGTTCGTTTCAATCTGATTTCTACCATCGTTTTTTCCTTCAATTTTTCAGTTCTTCTTTACTTTCTTATAAGTATCCTTTGTGGGGCCATCGGTGATGACTTTGTCTTTCTTCCAGAGATAGACAATCTGGCGCACTTGCTGCTTGATGCCTTTCTCGCTACAGAGATTAACGATGTCCATCTTAGTGAAAGTGTCGCCCAATTCACTAAACAATGCCCGATTTCGAGTTGATGGACTATTGTTGATTGTATTCTGCAATTCATTGTAACGCTTACCGAACATCTTCAGACTCTCCTCGAGATCTCTATCCATAAACCATGTTACGAAATCAGCTATCACCTTCTTTTCTCGTTTGCCAACGTTTACCCAGCAAGCCATACAGATTAATGCCAATCTGAATCCCTTCACAGCGGTACGTCTGCGGAATGTATCCTTAGCCAAATCGTAGGCTATCAGAGAATCCAGGCGTTCTTTGCCAAGCCAATCCATGATGGTTGGTCTCAGCCACATCATATCCACCTCCTGACGGTCGCGCATCTTGAAACGCCACTTGATCTTCTGGTCATAATTGGAAGATGTGGTATTCTGTGCCTCAGCATCATCGAGTGTGATTTTGAGCGGCTCGGCATAACTGTTGCTATCGCATCGCTCCAAAAATCTCTCTATCACCTGTATCTGCTTCGGCCCCAACTGCTTCCACTCAACAAAGTCAGCAAACTGCTGATTCTCTATCTCACAAATGGAGATCCGCTGAACCATGCCGTCCTCCACATTGTTGTAGTAGTTCCTAACGGCTCCAGGTGTTCCGGTGAGCAGTATGTTGTAATACAAAGTAACCTTACCTTTGAAGGTGTTGTTGCTACGGAATGATTGGCCATACTCCGAATTATCCCACGCACATCTAAAGAGATCACTCTTGTCTGCACCTCCACTTGAACTGCCTTTCTTGAATGTGTCGACTTCTTCTGCATAGGTAAACATGTGATATCCTTTGTTATCCCTCATCTTCTCCAGAAACTCAGGCAGTGAGTTGATAGCAGGCATGATGCGCACCATCACATGAGGCAAATCGATGCCCTTATCATTGTCAGACTTGGTGCGACTGTCAACCAGCCAGAGCTGCTCCCTGATGCTATTAATCTCATCCCTCAATGCAATCTTTTTCATCAGCATCTTCACGATCTTCTTCGTGAAGCTCTTACCACAGCCCGGGGGAGCCCACACGCATGAAAAAAACGTGGTGGTCTGATCTGTAAAGTCATAGTACTGAGCTTTGAGATAACTTGTCAGCGTACCCATCACAGGCAGCAGCGCGATGATGGTCGGGAACTTGAAATCCTCAGGCGCGATGCCCACAAACTCACGAAATACAGGAGGCAGGGGTGGCAGTGGTTTCTTTTCGGCAGGAGCCTCATCGAAAGCCTCCAACATCTTCTTGGTATCCTTCGTCTGGATATACCCCCTATCCTTTAGCCAAAAGTAAAAGTCCCTTGGGATGCGTGTTGAATTGTTGGTCTTGCAGATGGAGGCCACTTGCGACCATCGCCTTTCAGGCGTGCCCTCACATAAGGGCAGCACGGCAAAAACAATACGAGGATCATTCTCACAGATATTTCTGAAGTTCTTTACTAAGTCATTGTAGAATGGATGGCGTAACCCCTCTTCAGGCACACCGCCCTGGTCAATGATATACTCATTAGCGATTTCACTAACCGGTTTGCCACCGAATTTGAAGTTACGCTCCTTATCAGTAACCACAGGCAGGGTCTTTTTAACGTCAACGTTAACGTCAACAGAAGCCCCGCCCGAGATGATTTTCTCTGTAATCTCCTCTTCGAATAGAGCTTTATCGAAATAGAGGATCCAATCAGCTTTCACCATGAACGATCCACGCGCCAAATCATGAACAACATAATCAACATCTCCGAATCTGTCGAGTCTGAAAGTCTCAGCAAACCATTTAATATGGTCTTCTACTGCTGATAATTTCTGAGTGGCTTTAATCACGATACGTAAACCGCCGCTTGGTGTTTCGTGAACCAGACGGATACCAAAGAACTTCCTGACGTCAGTTTTAACGTCAACGTTAACGTCAACATTCTGCATATCAATAACGATAGTATTCCAAATCTCTGGTGCGGGCTGTTTGGGGTGGTCGATATCGATATAGAAATACTGCGTTGGGGTCTGTAGGTCTGCCGCTCTTTTGCCGTCTTTATTGTATCCGATCCAAAAGGCCAAAGGCAATTGGCCTTTCAGATTCTCATAGTCCTCACCTCTTCCTTCCTGCTTGGCTCTACGTGCCTCATCACACAGATATGCCAGGTGCAAATCCTTGATGATGGCATCGTATTGCTGCAAAGTCAGAGGGAGCGTCTTTGTCTGCTTTTTGTTTTGAATGTATCGGAATTTTTCAATCATAAATGCAAGTCATTTAAATCAACGAAACAATTCTGAACTGCATCTCTGTACGCACGTTTCAGAGCTTCCAAATCGGTAGTTCTTTGGAAGGTCATCACAATGCGCACAAGATGTTTCGAGAGGAAGATTGCATGATTGTCGCCGTCAATAGCCTTTTTCAGATTGCCAGGCTTAGTGCCTCTTTTGTACGGGCGCACATGTATGCAACCATTGTTCTGAATACGGAATGATCCTTCATAGGTCACCCCTACTTCAAGATCAAACCTTTCATCTGTAGAATAGTCAGGCATCTCGATACCCGCTAACTTCTTTACTTCGTCGGTTTTCACCGGCTGCTTGCCTTCATCCTTCATAACTTCAATTCTTTTTAGTATTCGCGTTCTTTCATGAAGCTCTGGTCGCGCAGATACACATACACGTTGTTAAGATAGGTATCTTTGTAAGAAACAACATCGATAGACACATTAACTTCGATAGATTCCTTAGATCCGATCAACTTACGGATTTTGTCAACCTCAAATTTCTTTGGACTGAATTCAGCCTTGATGCTGTGGACGACGGGGCCACGAGGCGTTTCCTCGGTACACTCAATGATGAATGGGTTAATTTCCCAAGGACCATTGTCATTCTTGCCTGTAATGGCAGGCAATTCCTTCTTTACAAATGCTTGAAAAACCATACTTTAAAAATTTAAATAAATAATTTGACCATTATACTCGTTTAGTGCGATATGTCTGATTTCGCGAGCCATAAGAGAGTCAGAATAGTATAACAGAGCCTTACAAACGTTGACTCTGCCGTATTTTCTAATCAATTCATTCCTGTCTTTTCTTCGTATCTTTATCTGTTTCATCTGATAAACTTTTTCTGCAAAGTTAGGAAGGCTTTTCAAGAGTATCAAGAAAAAATGCACAAAAACAGGCCCCTAATCCACGAAGAATTAGGAGCATTAGCAAGAATTAGTAAGAATTAGTTTTTAGGATTAGTAGAATTAGTCGGTCTTTATTCTCTTTTCTCTTGTTATATACTATTTATTGCGTTAATATCTTGCCAATATCCTCACACGTCTTTTTTTCATTAACAAAGGCCCTTTCATCCCATTCCACATGTCGGCTTGCAGGAAGAGAGTGCATTTTATATGCCATCCCACCGGCTATATTTTTCATCTCTTCAACCGAAAGTCGGTCCATGATTCCCCATGCAACAAGAGCCCTCAGAAGTGGAGTGTGATCATTACGCTTTTTCAGCATATTATGTTCAAAGAGCATGATCTCTATGAGAGCCAGATTAGCCGCACTACCATTATAGAAACACTTCACCACAGCCTCAACTTTCTGCCTGACAAACTCATTCTCGATTTTAAAACATCCTGTCTTTTCTGATTGATTCCTCTTTTTTGCAAGGACTTTGCCTGCCCCCTTTATCATCGTCTCCCTCACCGCCAGCAGCGTCAAGAACCTTACATACAGCTCGTAAGGCAGCGATGAATAGAGCAGATGGGCAGGAAAAAAATCCCTATCTGCCAGATAATAATGAAACAGTTGTGCCGGAGCCTGGTGCAGCAGCGCTTCCACCTGCTCCAGCGTATAGTTGGCACACTCATACATCTTCAGCAGCGGACCCCTGCTGGCATCATTGAAATAGTTCGTCAGGCAACTGTTCAGCCACCAGTCCATCTTTTCCGGCGACCCTCTGTGAATCATGGCATACAGCAGCCTATCACTCTCACGCCTCACCTCCCCGATCTTCGAGTCCTTCATCATCAGATACAGCCTCACGCCCTTTACAAACGTGAGTGTCGACAGGTCGTATGGCAATCTCTCAATCACATCCTCTATCCGCAATCTCAGATCCTCGTTCCAGGCATCATCCTCTGCCAGCGCATCCTCCAGCATCATCATGCTGAGGTTGAGCTTTTCTATCATCCTGCAATGCTGCAACTTAGGCAGATCATTGCCCCAATCCAGATTCAGAAACAGATTCTCGCTGGGGCGTATGGTCAGCTTCATCGGTGTCAGAGGCTTCGAAATCATAAATCCGTATTTGGTGTTCACCCGACAGATACGCGCCCTCACACGCCCCACCTTATGCGCCAACATCCATTCGTACATGGCATACGACTGGTGTACCCACAGATATCCCAAACGCTTCATCGATGAGGTAAACACCCCGATGGCGTATGGGTCGTGATCATTATTCGACCTCATCAGATAGACTATCTCACAGCCTATTTCCTTCCTGATGTCCTTTTCCTCAATCGGATTACCTTCGCTAAACAACGGGATCAGTTTGTCTGACAGCTCCCCATGACGACCACCTACAATAATCAATTCGTCTGTTACCAACGGTTTCTTCTTTTCCATAATGCATTGTATTAATAGTTAAGACTAAATTATAGTTTTGATAAAAACCGCCCCGTGTTATGCGTATGAACAGAAGCTATGCTGTGTTCAATATGTCGAAAATCTGGGTGCGAAGATAATCATTTTATCCCAATGCACCAAATAATTTCCAGATTTTCATCATTCCATTTCGATTTTAGAACTCAAAGGGGACGGTTCTCAGTGAGTTCCGACTGCCGTAACTCAGATGTGATCAAGAACCGGCATCATGATCAACCTCTTGATTGCGTCGTTCTGCGCAATTTTTCTTTATTAATACTGCTATAAAACCTATAAATATTCAATTTCATAACATTTTTGAATAATATTCACCGTAAATTATTGTTTAATCAGATAAAATTCTTATCTTTGTGGCAGATTAACTAAAAAAAGAAACCCTTTATACATTATCTATTATGAGAAAGATTTTTGTATTGGCAGTATTTGCCTGCTTCGCAGCAATGAATGTCTGCGCCCAGACGGAAGGGACGGAAAGCAAGAACGAGGAGATGCTACGCTTGACGAAAGCGGCAGACGAGAACCCCACGGACTGGAAGGCCCAATTTGATGCGGGCATGTTCCTGGTCAACAAGGGGACCGAAATGTATAACCC
>JAGCDZ010000108.1 GCA_017650905.1 Prevotella sp.
ATAGGTTTTAAACATTAATATTTTAACTCAAAATGAAAAAAGGAATTCATCCAGAAAACTATCGCCCCGTCGTGTTCAAGGACATGTCCAACGGCGATATGTTCCTCTCGAAGTCCACAGCAAAGACAAATGACACAGTGGAATTCGAAGGCGAAACTTACCCAGTGGTAAAAGTCGAAATCTCTAGCACCTCTCACCCGTTCTACACTGGTAAGAGCAAGCTCGTTGACACCGCAGGTCGTGTCGATAAGTTCATGAGCCGCTACGGTAAGGCTGCGAAGAAGTAAGATACAATATCACAGGATTATAACCGGGAAGGTGCGTCGATGGTAGTTGCATATGCCATGGTCGCACCTTCTTCAGTCAAGATGATAAATATGAAATTGCTAAAAACCCTATTACCCTTGCTCATGCTGTTGACAGTTCTCTCTTGCAGCAAGGATGAAAACGATGCCAAATTGCCTGGCATCGCAGAAAACAAGAACAAAAATCTTACGAGTGTCTATCCAGAAGCCGCTCGTCTGGAGTTTCCAAAATTAAAGGGAGGCCAGAGTATCGTTTTGATACACCGTACTAACGATATGTACGGTGTCAATTTCTGTACAGAATGGGACACACAGAAAAAATCCCAACGTTGGTCATGCTACCAGATGCACAAAGGTAACTATGGCGGCAATGTCGGACGATACGATGGATATCCATTCGATGAGGATCTGGACTACAAATACTACTTTACTTCAGATCTTTACTATGGTTCAGGTTATGATCATGGTCATATCTGCCCTTCTGCAGACCGACAGTATAGCAAAGAAGCCAATCGTCAGACCTTCTTCCTGACCAACATGCAACCCCAGCGCAACATCTTCAATGCTGGTATCTGGCAGAAGATGGAGCAGAAAGTAAGAGACTGGGTTGACAATGGCATCAAAAGGGGAGCTCTCGACACGCTCTATGTCTGCAAAGGTGGTACAATCGACCGCGACGACCAAATCAAAGGCTATATCCAGAATCAGATGATCATTCCCAAATTTTTCTTCATGGCACTACTTGCCAAGAATGCTTCCGGCTATAAGGCCTTCGCATTTTGGGTGGAACATAAGGACACCGACTATGATACCGACAAGCAAGGCAACTACCCACTTGCCAACTTTGTCATCAATATCCGCGAGTTGGAAACCCTTACCGGCATCGATTTCTTCTGCAATCTTGACGACGAAACAGAAGACCACGTGGAGACATTAGGTGTTGAGAACATCAAAAGCGCATGGGGGCTGAAATGATTTTTTTCGCATTTTATTTGGCATTGCCAAATAAAATACTTATCTTTGTGCCCACGAACCTACACATATATTTTAATATAGAAAATGAAGACTGTTTATGAATTCTCTGTCAAGGACAGAAAAGGTAAGGACGTATCCCTCAAGGAATACGCTAATGAAGTGTTGCTCATCGTGAATACGGCTACTAAGTGCGGCTTTACGCCACAGTATGATGAACTTGAAGCTCTTTACAAGAAATATCACGCCCAGGGCTTCGAAATTCTTGACTTCCCCTGCAACCAGTTTGGCCAGCAGGCTCCAGGCACCGATGAAAGTATCCATGAGTTCTGCAAGCTTAACTTCGGCACTGAATTCCCCCGTTTCAAGAAAGTCAAGGTAAATGGCGATGACGCCGATCCTCTCTTCAAGTTCCTCCAGCAGGAGAAAGGTTTCGCTGGCTGGGATATGGAACACCCCATTGCCCACATTCTCGACGACATGCTTTCAAAGGCAGACCCCGATTATCAACAGAAGCCGGATATCAAATGGAATTTCACCAAGTTCCTGATCAATAAAAAGGGACAGGTAGTAGCCCGTTTTGAGCCAACAGAGAAAACCGAGAACATCGCAGCACAAATCGAGTTACTGCTGCATTAGTCATCTGAATAATTCGAATATGAAGACGAAATGCCTGATTATCGGCAGCGGTCCCGCAGGGTATACCGCTGCCATTTATGCCTCAAGAGCCAATCTGAATCCCATCGAGTACTGCGGTCTGCAGCCAGGTGGCCAGTTGACTCAGACTACGGAAGTCGAAAATTTCCCCGGCTACCCCCAAGGGGTAGATGGTAATCAAATGATGATGGACCTCAGAGAGCAGGCTGAACGTTTTGGCACAGATATCCGCGACGGCGAGATTATCAAGGTGGATTTCTCCAAGGCCCCCTATCATTGTACTGCAGATGATGGCACTGAAATCGAAGCAGATACCGTCATCATAGCCACGGGTGCCTCTGCCAAGTACCTTGGACTCGATGACGAGCGTAAATACAACGGCATGGGTGTCTCAGCCTGTGCCACCTGTGACGGTTTCTTCTACCGTAAGAAAACAGTGGCCGTAGTCGGTGGTGGCGACACAGCCTGCGAGGACGCCCTCTACCTCTCTAGTTTAGCAAAAAAGGTCTACTTAATTGTCCGCAAGCCTTTCCTGCGTGCCTCACAGGTCATGCAGCAGCGTGTCAAAGCAGCAGAGAACATTGAGATTCTTTTCGAGCATAATACAATTGGACTTTTTGGCGAGAACGGTGTAGAAGGTGCCCATCTTGTGAAGCGCAAGGGCGAACCTGACGAATCGCTCGTCGACATTGCCATCGATGGCTTCTTCCTGGCCATTGGACACAAACCAAACACCGATATCTTCAAAGAGTGGCTGGAAACAGATGAGGTTGGTTATCTGAAGAAGATTGACGGCACCCCCAAAACTAAGATTCCAGGCGTGTATGTTGCCGGCGATTGCGCTGATCCCGTTTACCGTCAAGCCATCTCCGCAGCTGGCTCTGGTTGCCAAGCTGCCATCGAGGCAGAAAGGTTCCTGCTGAACAGATAAGGTTCATATCTGAAAGTATTAGACGCAAAAAAGGCTCGTTTCACAACGAGCCTTTTTCATAAAAACTAAATTAATCAACCATAAACCTTAACCATTAAAAATCTTTTCTGATGCAAAGATAGGGTTTAATCAAATAATAGGGGTTGATTAATAATTATTTGAGGTTTAAAAATCGTTATTTCATCTTTTTTCGACCTATTTTCACGTATTTTCTACTTTTTTTGATTAAAAACAGCATCTTTCTCGCTTAAAAAGTAGAAAAATCGAGTTTTTTTTTTATCTTTGCACCATCAAAACGAATCAACATGAACCTGCGAATTATTCTTATTTTAGCCATTTTAGTCATTGTGATGATAATCTTTCTATTTGGAAAGAATGTCTACCAGCGCAGTATACGCGTCAAACAGCGGCTACAGATGGGACAGGTTTTCACTAATATCACCCACGAACTGCTGACACCACTCACGGTTATATCTGCTTCCGTGGACCAGTTACGAGAAGAAGCCCCCCAATACGACCAAAATTACGACCTGATGCAGATGAACATCCAACGTATGGTCCGGCTACTCCAGCAGATCCTCGAAACCAGCAAGTCACAGGCTGGCGAATTGAAACTCCTCGTAGCTCAGGGTGATGTCATGCAATACATATATAATACAGCTCTGTGTCTACAGCCACTCATGAACAAAAAACATTTGAAATTCTCTATTGAATGTAACCCCCAGAGTATGATGGGTTGGATAGATACTGACAAACTCGACAAGATCATCTATAACCTGCTGTCAAACGCAGCCAAATATACCAACGAAGGCGAGGTGACACTACAAGCCTGGACCAGCCGCAATTACGACTATATATATATTAAAGTACGCGACACCGGCAGTGGTATCCCCAAAGAAAAAATGAAGAAACTCTTCCAGCGATTCTACGATGGAGAATACCGCCAGCACAAGACGATTGGCATAGGATTAGGTCTCGCTTTGACACGTGATTTAGTTCGTCTGCACAAGGGTTCCATAAACTGCGAGAGCGAAGAAAACAAAGGCACTACCTTCAACATCAGGATACCAATTACCAAAGAATCCTTTAGGCCTGATCAGATTGACGAGAAGCATGAGATTAACTTGACCATCCCCAAGGAAGTCATCACAGACATCGCGTCGACAGCAGCCGATATGAATGCCATGAATGCCGAGATGATCACCAACGATTTGCTGGTCGACGATGCCTACCGTATCCTAGTCGTAGAAGATAACCCCGAGTTGCTCATGCTGATGCATCACATACTGAAGAGCCAATACCACGTTTTGGTGGCAAAAAACGGTAAAGAAGCTCTCAAGATCATCCACAAAACTCCACTCGACCTCATCGTTTCCGATGTGATGATGCCCGAGATGAACGGTTTCGAACTGACCCGCGAGATCAAGGAAGATCCCAACTACAGCCACCTGCCCATCATTTTGTTGACCGCTAATACCCAAGAGGAAAATGAAGAGGAAGCCCTCAAAATCGGTGCCGATGAATATCTCACCAAACCCTTCCGTTTGGGCGATTTGAGACTACGTATCGACAACATCATCGAAAACCGCAGACGAGCCCAGCAAGACTTTATTCAAAAAATCGGTGAGAGTGATATCGAACGACAAGAAACCCTCCTTTCACCAGAGCAACTATTTTTGGAGAAGGCCTTGAACTGCATCCACGAGCATCTTGACGACAGTAACTATGACCGTGATGCATTTGCTGCCGACATGGGCGCCAGTTCATCAACCCTTTACAACAAGCTCCGAGCTATCACCGGTATGAATGTTACTACTTTTATCCGCGATGTTCGCATGAAGGAAGCCCGCCGACTAGCAGAAAAGGACCCCAGCATGCGTGTCAGCGACCTCGCCTACAAGGTAGGATTTCAGGATCCGAAGTATTTTTCCACTTGTTTCAAGAAGTATTTTGGCATCCAGCCCAAGGAGTTTATGGAGAGCCTTAACCCCCAAAACTGAAAAAAAAACAAAAAACTTCATTCTACCTTCTTCATTTATAATTAAATGTTGTACCTTTGCACGCGGATATCTCTTAATCCAAAACTTAACAATTATGGCTAAACAGAAAAAATTCATCCTCCAAGAGAGCGAAATCCCAACACAGTGGTACAACATTCAGGCAGACATGCCCAACAAACCGATGCCTCCCATCCATCCTGCTACCAAGCAGCCATTGGGTGTAGACAACTTAGCACACATCTTCCCCCGCGAATGCTGTGTGCAAGAGCTAGACACAGAGCATCGCTGGATTGATATCCCAGAAGATGTACTCGAAAAGTATAAGTACTATCGCAGCACCCCGTTGGTGCGTGCCTATGCCCTCGAAGAGGCCCTTGGCACCCCTGCCCACATTTATTTCAAGAACGAATCAACCAATCCTCTCGGCTCACACAAGATTAATTCTGCCTTGCCCCAGTGCTACTATGCCAAGCAGGAAGGCACGACTAATGTGACTACCGAGACTGGTGCCGGCCAGTGGGGTGCAGCCCTTAGCTATGCCGCCAAGATCTACGGTCTTGACTGTGCCGTCTATCAGGTGAAGATCACTATGCAACAGAAACCCTACCGCAGTAGCATCATGCGGACGTTCGGCGCCGTCGTTGAGGGTTCTCCCTCAATGTCAACTCGTGCCGGTAAGGACATTCTCACTAAGGATCCTACCCATAGCGGTTCTCTCGGCACCGCCATCTCAGAGGCTGTCGAGCTGGCTACAACGACTCCAAATTGTAAATATACGCTAGGCTCCGTGCTCAACCACGTAGGCCTGCATCAGACCATCATCGGTCTTGAGGCCGAGAAACAGATGCAAATGGCCGGTGAGTATCCCGACATAGTTATTGCTTGCTTCGGTGGTGGTTCAAACTTCGGTGGTATCGCTTTCCCCTTCATGCGTCACAAACTGAGTGGCGAGCGCAATACAGAGTTCATCGCTGCCGAGCCCGACAGCTGCCCGAAGCTCACTCGCGGTCAGTTCCGTTACGATTTCGGCGACGAGGCTGGTTATACCCCGCTGTTACCGATGTACACTCTGGGTCATAACTTCAGACCCAGCAACATCCACGCCGGTGGTCTGCGCTATCACGGTGCCGGTATGATCATCTCTCAGCTGATTAAAGATGGTTACATGTATGGTGTTGACATTCCTCAGCTTGAGACCTTTGAGGCCGGTATGATCTTTGCCCGTACGGAGGGTATCATCCCTGCGCCCGAGAGCTGTCACGCTATTGCTGCAACTATCCGTGAGGCAAAGAAGTGTAAGGAGACTGGCGAGGAGAAAGTCATCCTCTTCAACCTCTCAGGTCACGGACTCATCGATATGCCATCATACGAGGCCTTCATCAAGGGTGACTTGCAGAACTACACTGTCACCGACGAGATGATAGCAGAGAACCTTGCTGAACTTGACAAATAACAATATCTAAAGCCCGCCACTTGGCGGGCTTTTTAAATCACCAACATATGAATATACAAGACGTCAGCTCATCTTCGCGCATCCCGCCCCAAAAGAGACCACGCTAGACTAATTTTCCGGCAAAAATCAAAGCCTTAACCAAAATTTGAAAGTAAACTTCGAGTTTTGACCATTAAGAATCACTTCTTACCGAGGCGTAGACCAAAGTATGTGCGGATTCGCCATTTGATGTTGTGCAAAGCAAGGCTTTCCTCGTGGCCAATGTTAGTGAAATTGAATACCATCGACATACCGAGGAACTTGTTGCCCCACTGGCGAACAACGGCACCACGCCCAGTAATGATAACCTCGGGGAAGTGGTAATGAAGGGGTACGCGATCGTCACCGAAAGACATAGATGTGTTGCTATAAACGATGAATGTAGGCAGAGCGGATATGTGCAGTAGCCAGCCCTGACGGGGCACGTAGTTGTAGCCGTAGCCCGCACCGATGCCAATGTTCGTCATCTTCAGTTGCATCTCCTGTTCCCAGTCGAGTGTGGCGTGCTGCCCCTGGCCCGACGCTGCCAACAGGATACTACCGGCAGACTGCCGCTGGATATAGCTCTGCGAGAAGGCGGCGGGATAGGAGAAACGCCGACTATTAAAGATGTAGAAGGCGTTAACGTTCAACGTCTTCACCTTCAGCATGTCGGCTGGAAGCTCTATGCGCTCCATGCCATCGTGGTCATGCCATCCCGTGAAGTTTTTGGCATCCTGATAAATAACATCGAAGCCGAAACGCTTGCCGTAGGAATTGAAGTTCAGTTCGTAATCGCGGTACTTGCCCATCAGCTTCGCCGGATTGAGTGATGCGCTGAGTGAAAGACCTAAATAGCTGACAGCCACGCTCAGCGTCGACTTGTAGTCGGCTTTCATCTCCGAGTTGAAATGCTGTCCGTTCTCGATTCCTTCGGTCTCTATCTTCGCCCCCGACACATTGAGACGCCCTACTACAGTCCACTTCGTTTGTGGTCGCATAATGTAGGCCGTGTCGATGCCCTTGTTGCGATTGTATCGAGAAGCAAGCGCACTGTCCATCCGCTCCCTCCTTTCGGTTTGGGTCAGCGTCTGGGCAGTGGCTTCACTCGTTAGAGCAAGAAGGGCGATAATCAGCAGCCAATGGCCGTTCACGATCACTCTCATTCAGGTGTCATTTCTCTTCCATCAAAGGCATCATCCGCATGAATACGGAGTAGAACCTAAGTATAGAACTTGCAGAATTACCCGTAGGGATAAACGACTGGCTGAAGGGCTTGTTGAACTGTTCCATCACTTGGCTGTCAACTAACTGGCTGACAGGAATGTAATCGTCGCTGTCCAAGTCTTTTAAGCCAGGCTCAATCGCGTACAGGTTGTCCTTCTGAACTAAGCAGAACTTGACAGTCTCAGGCTTCATCTGTCCAGCAGACAGTTGCAGACTGCACGAGCTGTTGAGCGATTCTACCAGCTCGTATAAAGCATCGGCAGAGTCGACGGACTGTCGGTTCTTGATGACATTCACGAAATTCGTTGCAAATGACGCACCGTCGGCAACAGCGCCCGTCAGCGTGAGGTCATTGAGAATACGGATGGTGAAGGCCTTGAGGTCGGCGACATTAAGGGCATCCATAGACATCTGCCCAGTGAAGCTGCTCTCCTTCGGGAGCACCATCTGGGCATTGTTGTTTACAATGTTCTCTCCATCGCACGTAAAGCTATAGTCGAGAACCATATTGTCGTCTTCCATGCTAAGGCTGAAGTCGAGGGTACTCTCGTTTTGGGCATTCAAGTAGGAACTCTGCTTACCGGTTATCCGGAACGAACGGGCGTCAAGGCTTACATATTCCGACTCAGTACTCTCGGGTAATTCCAACTTGACAACGCTCTCGCTCAGTGTCTGCTCCTTATTGTCGATGAGACCTGTCAGCGTCATGGTGAACGACTTCGGCAGTCGGTTGATGCACGCCAGCCGGTTCACGTTGGGGATGTTTGCATCAGAAACCGTCTGATAGTAATCATTGCTGTTCTTGACAATTACCTTGAAGAGTGTTGTGCCGATGCCATCGACGGTAGCGGGGAAGATAAACTCCTGATGGTCGGCGGAAAGGAGGCGGCTGCCACCCTTTCCGTCTAATATGACCCGCACACCAAAGTTGCTGTTATCAGCGGTGATGTATGCCAGATAGCCCATCTTGGCCAACTCCGAACCAGCCATGACGGGACTGATGCCGGCTAAGGCTTTCTTCTGGGCGATGGCCGCAAGAACGGTCCTCATGTTCACAATGAAACGCTGGTCGAGCTCTATCATTTCCAACAGCTGCGCGAATGCCTGAGAGCTTGCGTTGAGCGATTCGGTACTGAGGTTATCGGCCACCAGTTGGGCATCGTTCTCAATGTGACTGATCAGTACCTGGCGATTGACTACTGCTTCCTGATCGTCAGGAGAAGCCGGGTTATCTTTCTCGTCAGGCGCACATGCAGCGAACAGTCCTATGAAGCAGAGCCACGCTGCAACATATACAGTGTACTTCATCCTTTTCATCGTGCTATGTACTTCTTACCGTTTTCAATATAGATACCCTTGACACGCTTGTCGTTGAGCTGACGTCCCTGCAGGTCGAAGTAGCGGCGTGTACCGTCGCGGTCGATGGTCTGGATGGTGGGCTTGATACCTGTGGTGCCATTGTCGTGGAAGTCGGCAATATAGAGCAGGTCGGATTTTTCTTCCACCTCGCCACTGACCTCGCCATCAGGCTGGTAGAATCGCGTGGTGAAGTTTCTGGCTTCGGATACGACGTCTTCATGCTGATATTCCACCACTTCCGGATTCTGCCGGAAAGGAATTGACAGAATGAACAGATAATCAGGATCATTGGCAGAGAAGAGTCCACGGAAATTGTTAAAACGTTCCTGACTAGTACGTCGATCTATATATGCCCATATTCCTTTGTCGGTCAAGCCGTATATCAGTTCGTCTTTATCTAACATAAAGACCCTGTACGCACTCACCCATTTTCCAACCTCCGTATTATTGCCGTGCCAGTACCATTCTGAGAAATCATAAACAGGAGAACCTTCTGGTACCTGGTTTGTGAACAGTGCATCGATGGCATTGAACCGCAGGTCGCCGTGGTTGACAATCACCAAATAGGGCTTCCAGGCCTCCATCTTATTGTTAGGCAGTTCCTTGAAGATGAACTGGCGGTAGACGGTGTCGACATACTCCAGCTGATAGGCCTGTGCTGTGCCCGGCACATAGTATTCGTCGATATCGAAGTCGTAAGGCAGGCTGACGGTGCAGGCCACAGGCGATTCAGTGCCGTCCTCGTTGACGACTGCAGAAACAACACGGTCGTACGACGAATTGGAAATCTGGCCATTGAGTTCGTCAAGTACTTTCTGACTGAAAGTGAAATCGACGAATTGCACGGAATCCTTAGGCAAACTGAAGCCGAGGAAATCGTCGAGCGAGACACCCGAGCCCTGGAACTTCAGCCGATAGAAACCTGAATAGGGAGCCTTGAACACAATGGTGTCGCTCTGGAAGTAGGTATTGTAGAGCGTCCAGTCCTTGTCGTAGTCACGCTTATAATATACATTAAGGTAAGAGATGTCGCCGCCGCCCAAGCCGAACATCGCGAACATCTGCATGAAGCCGCCGCCCATATCGGCCGTGAAGCGCAGCAGATTACCCTGCTTGGCCTGCAGGCGCGGGGTGATGACCTCGTACTCCTTTGATTCGGTCTTGGCAACCCACGACTTTTCCTCGCCACCGCCGCTGAACATAGACATTATGTCGTCGCTGCCGCCTTCGGTGAGTATCCAGCCAGTGCTCTCCCAGCCTTCAGGGAAGCGGCGCGGGAAGGTCTGGTCTTCGATTACATAAATAGGTTCGAAATCCTCTGACCATGAGTCAGACTTGATGATGTAGGCACTGAAGGCAATAGCCTGTCCGCTTACCCGCTCATCGGCAGGCGTGAACATCAGCAGCTCGCGCACCTCGCCCTGACGCTCATCGTCGCGGAGCAGGGTGGCATTAAGCAGCAAAGAATCGCCAGCGGCAATCGACAGGCTGCTCTGGTCTAAGGCAAGACGTGTTGGATCTAAAGAAGAAACGGCAACGTCGAGCGTACCCGTTCCCGTGTTGATGACGGTAAAGGTACTGGTGGTGTCGGCCCTGAGCATGCCGAAGTCAAGACTCTTCACCGCAGCACTGTCGAGGGTGACATAGAGGTCAGGCGCATTCATGTCAATCTGGAATCCGGCCACAGAGTCGATAACGATGCTGTCGGAAGCAACGAAGCGGAAACGGTATTCGCCCGGCTCCAGGTTGGAGAGCCACTGCGTGGTATAGGCGGTGTCGACTGCATTAGAGAAGTCCTTTGCCCTTTCCCATTTGCCGGAACCGTAGACAGACTTCTCGACGAAGAAGGTCGCACTATTGTCACCGCCACCCATCATAGAGCTGAAGTCCATGCCACCGCTGCCGGGTTTCTTGACAGAGAAGAGCAGAACGTCCGTCTCGTCGCTGACGGTCAGGGGCGGAGTCATCAAGTAATAGGTTTCGCTGCTGCCGCCGAACATCGACATCGAATTATCGCCGCCACCGTTCTTCACGGTAGCCACGCCTTCTTTTACTTCCCAGCCTTCGGTAAACCAGCCGTAAGGCAGCTCGTTGTTGTTGAAGTCCTCTGTCCATACGCCCGGCTGAGTGATGATAGCGTCTATCGGAAGGGGTATTTCCTCAACGCGCTCATCGGTCGTCGCAAAGACAAGCATCGTGCTGTTCCTGCCCTCATGGCCCTGGCCGTAGTTGAAGGTGAGGTTGACCTTTGCCGTATCGGCGTATTCAACGCTCACGCTCGTCTGGTCAAGCGTAAAGGGACTCTCGGCCGAAAGGTTCACCGTGAGCGTACCAGTACCCGTATTGATGACGCAGAACGTCACGGTCGTGTCTTCGGTACAGAGCCCGAGGTCGACGGGCTGGATGTTCTTGTCCTTGTAAGCGGGGTAGATGTCAGGTGCATCATTGTCGATATGGAAGCCCGCCACAGAGTCAATCATCACATTGCCGCCAGCTCTGAAGCGGAACCGGTATTCGCCCGCTTCGGTATTGCTGATGGTGAATGTCTTGTAGGTGGAATCGAGCTGCGAGGTGAGGTCGGCCACCTTCACCCAACGGTGTTCACCGTAGATGGCCCGCTCTACCACAAAGGTAGAGTCGCTTTCGCCACCCATAAAGGAAGTCATACCGCTGTCGTCTCCGCCTTTCTTGGCCGAGAACACCAGCACTTCGCTACCCTGGACGCTCAGGGGTGGGGTCATCAAGTAATTGTAAGAATCGTCACCTCCACCCAAGAGGTCGGCGAAGTTGAAGCCGCCGGACTCTTCCGAATCCTCCCCTTTCTGGGCAACGTTGTCCTTGACTACCCAACCTTTGGCAAACCAGCCGTAGGGCATCTTCCCGTCATTGAAACGCTCGTCCATTTGCCCAGAAGAAATGTTCTGGGACATCATGTTGCCTACTCCTAAAAATAAGGACAAGGCAAAAAGCATACTTCTTTTTTTCATGTGATACCTTTTTATTATAATTAAGTCTATATTAAGTCTATATTTACTTTGTGCCGCCGCCTAGGGCAATATAGAGGGCGATAACAGCCTGGGCACCCTTGTACATGTTTGAGGCCTCGCTGAGCTGAGCATTCAGCAGACTCTCCTGGGCGGTTAGCACCTCAAGGTAGTTAGCCTTACCATTGTCCATCAGCTCGTGAGTACCTGTGTAAGCATCGTAGAGTACCTCCACCTGACGGCGATAGTAGCCGTACTTCTCGCGGGCAGCCTCACAGTCGGCCATGGCCTCGTTCACCTGGTTGCCGGCATCGATGACGGTCTGCACATACTTCTTCTGCAGATCTTCCTCCGTCAGCTGGTTAATCTTCAGATTGGCTTTCAGCTTGCCACGGGCAAAGATGGGTTGTGTGAGCTGTCCGACAAAGTTGAGCAGCAGCTTGCCTGGGTCGACAACTTGCCCACCACCACTGTTCGTCCAGCCGCCTGTTCCCGTCAGCGTGATACTGGGGAAGAAGGCGGCACGGGCCGTCTGCGTGTTGTAGAAAGCCTCCTCCATCTGGTGGTTGGCTATGCGGATGTCGGGGCGCAACTCAAGCATGGCGGCAGGCACGCCGACTTTCAGGAACTGCGTGTCAAACATACGCTGACCCGTGTCCACAGGCCTCTTCTCCAATGCCGAGGTGCCCCACTGCTTGCGCTCAATGTGCTGCGGCGGGATAGCCAGCAGACGGCAGAGGGCGTTCTCGGTGGCACGGATGTTGCGGCGCACGTCCACAATCTGCGTCTTCACGTTCAGATATGACGACTCCATCTGGTTGACGGCGGTGGAATAGGATTTTCCGTTCTCCCAAAGCGTCTTCTGCGTCTCCAATGAAGTGTTCCACAGACTGTCGGTCTTCGTTAGGATGTCCAACTGTCGGTCGAGCAGCTGCAGCATATAATACTGCTGGGCTGTAGCCGAGACCAGGTTTGCGCGAACGGCCTCCTCATACACCTGGGTCTGCAGGAGCACGGCCTGCGAAGCGCGCTTCTTGTTGGTGATGGAGCCGAACACGTCAACATCCATCGACAACTGCAGCGGCAGGTTATAGCTCTTTGACCACGGGTTTTTGTCGAACTTGGCCAGCGTCCCCTGCGGCGAGAAATAGAGCGAAGGCAGGTAGGCCATCTTGGCAGCCTTCAGCGATGCCTCACTCTTCTCAACGGCAATGCGTGCGGAGTTCAGGTCGGTATTATTGGCCAGCACCTGCTCGATGAGCTGCTGCAGCACAGGGTCTGTGAAGAACTCACGCCACGACATCTGCGCCAGCGACTCATCGCCTACAGAGCCACCCCTAATCGTGCCGAAAGCATCAGCCGGGGTCTCAGCCTTCTGCTCGTACTTATCGTAAAGGCCGCAACCCGTGAGCATCAGGCTCACGGCTGCGACTGTGATGATATTCTTACAATTCATAATTTTCACTTCTTTCACTTTTCACTCTTCACTTTTCACTTCTTTCACTCTTCAATTTTCACTTCTTTCACTTCAGCAACCACCTTGCCCTGGAACTTCTCGTGAAGCTTCTGGAATACGATGAAGAAGGCGGGAACGACGAACAGAAGGGCAACGGTGCCGATGCTCATGCCGCCGATGACGCCAAGGGCGAGGGCACGGTTACCATTGGCACCGGCGCCACCCTCGATGACCAGCGGAACCATACCGATGATCATCGTGGCCACTGTCATCAGAATCGGACGCAGACGCTCCTGACAGGCAGCAAAGGCCGCATCGCGGATGGACATGCCCTGAGCACGACGCTCAGAAGCGAACTCCGTAATCAGAATGGCAGTCTTCGATAACAGTCCGATGAGCATGATGACACCCGTCTGCAGGTAGATATTGTTATCCATGCCCGGCAAGTGGAGTAGTGAGCCGAGATAGGCGAACACAAAGGCGCCCATCAGTCCGAAAGGCACACTGAAGAGCACTGCCCACGGTGTGAACCAGGAGTTATAGAGCGATGCCAGAATGAGGTAGATAAGCACCACACATATTATATATATAAAGGTGGTGGTGTTCGAACCAGATGCTTCCTCCACCTCGCGCGACATACCACTATACTCATAAGTGGCAGTGGGAGGCATGGTCTCCTTAAACACCTCAGCGATAGCATCATGTGCCTGCCCCTCACTATAACCGTTGGCTGCCATAATGTTGCAGGTGACACTCTGGAACAGGTTGAAATGCTCGATGTTCGACGGGCCTACGATTTCCTTCAACGAGACGAACTCTGAGATGGAGGCCATCTTATCACCACGCACTTTGACGAAGATATTCTGGAGGGATGACGGGTCGAGACGGCTCTCGGGTGTAGCACTGGCCATGATGCGGTAGACCTTACCGAACTGATTGAAGTTACCTATGTAACTGCCGCCGCAGAAGGCACCAAGCGTACTGAGAACAGTCTTAGGTGACACTCCGGCGCGATCGCACTGGGTGGGATTGACTTCAACCTGATACTTCGGAAAGCGCTCCGAGTATGATGACATGGCCATGCCTATTTCGGGCCGTTCAGACAGTTTGTTCAGGAAATTCTCCGTGTTTCTAGCAAATTCTGACAGGTTGCCATCACTGGGATCCTCCACCACGAGACTCACGCTGTTGCTCGTACCATAGCCAGGCACTTGAGGCAACTGGAAGGGCAGCACCTGCACATTTTTGATATCCTTACAGGCGTAGTAGAACCGCCCGATGACGAGGTCAATCAGATGATTCATGCCAGGACGTTCGTCCCAATGTTTCAAACGGACGATGAGCGTGGCGTAGTTAGAGCCATTGCCAGAGATCAAGCCATAGCCACAAGCTGTTGCGAAACTCTCCATTTCAGGAATTTCCTTCACTTTCGCTTCCACCTGCTTTGTCAATTCTTCCGTCTGCTTCAGCGTATAGCCCTCCGGTGCGCGGACCTCTGCGAGGAAGACACCCTGGTCCTCCTGCGGCACAAGATCTGATGGCAAGTTTTTCATGAAGAAGAAAAGCAGCACGGCAGCCACAATCAGCAGACCCCATGACAAGACGGGGCGCTTAATGAACTTCTCAACACTCTTTGAGTACTTCTTAAAAATGGCATTGTAACTCGCAGCATAAGCCTTCTTCGTATAATAGGTCAGACTCTTGCCTTCCTTTTTGCCTTCAGTTACTCGCAGCATGATGGCACAGAGAGCCGGACAGAGTGTCAGGGCCGATACGCACGATAGACCTACGGACGAGGCAATCGTTACACCGAACTGCGTGAAGAACGTGCCAGATGTGCCTGAAATGAAGGTCACGGGGATAAAGACGGCCATGAATACCAGAGTACACGAGATAACAGCTACCGACACCTCGCTCATGGCCTGACGTGTGGCTTCACGGGCATCGCTGATGCCACCCTCCATCTTGGCCATCACGGCCTCTACCACCACAATGGCATCATCGACCACCGTACCGATGGCGAGAACCAAGGCGAAAAGCGTTAGGATGTTGAGCGAGAAGCCTGCCAGCATGACGATCGCAAACGTACCCATCAAAGATACGATAATCGAAATCGACGGGATGATTGTAGCCTTGAAGTTCTGTAGGAAGAAGAACACCACCAGGATCACGAGGATGATGGCAATAATCAGCGTCTCCACCACGTTGTGGATAGCGGCGAAGAGGAAGTCGTCTGAGGTCTGCATCGTCACGAACTCCAGTCCGGCAGGCATCATAGGCTTCATGTCATCGCACATCTTCGAGATACGGGCATTCACCTCCGTTGCATTGGCCTCAGGCGCCTGGAATACCATGAGCAGCGTACCCGGCTTACCGTCGATGTTCGACAGGAAACTATAACTCTGGGCACCAATCTCTACCTCTGCCACGTCGGCCAAACGCAACATATGACCACTGTCAGTTGTCTTCAGGACGATATCGTTGAATTCCTCGATGCTCTTCAGCGTACCCTTGTACTCCATCGAATACTGGTATTTGTTCTCCGACTGTTCACCCAACGAACCCGTAGGGGATACGAAACTCTGACTGCCGATGGCAGCGAACACGTCATTCGGCTCCAGACCGTACTGGGCCATCACGTCGGGTTTCATCCAGATGCGCAGGGCATAGGTATTACCCAATGATGTCACAGAGCCCACACCAGTGATACGCTGCAAACGAGGTTTGATATTGATGTCGACATAGTTCGATATGAAATCTTCGTCATATTTCCCGTCTATGCTCTTAACACCGAGGATGCGCAGGATGTTGCTCTGCATCTTCATCACCTGAACACCCACCCGCGTCACGTCGGCAGGCAGCAAGGCTTGTGCTAACGAAACGCGGTTCTGCACATTCACCGCCGCCATGTCGGGGTCGGTGCCTTGTTTGAAGAACACGCTGATGCTCACATCGCCTGTAGACGAGGACTTCGAGGTCATATAGGTCATGCCAGGAACACCATTGATGCTCTCCTCCAACGGCTGGATGACGGACTTCATGATAGTGTTCGCATCGGCACCCGTATAGGAGGTTATCACCATCACTTGAGGCGGCGCGATGTTTGGATATTGCTCAATGGACAGCGACTTCATCGAGATGAAGCCTACCAGCGCAATGACGATACTGATGGCACATGCCATCACGTATCTATTAATGAATATATTATTTTTCATGCGGAAGCAAATTTTTCACTTTTCTTACTTTTCACTTTTAACTTCCTCTGGAAACAGCACCTTTTGGCCTTCCTGCAAATTATTCGCACCGATGGTCACAATCTTGTCGCCAACGTTGAGACCACTGACAACGATGACATCCTCACCATTGCCAGTATCTGCTGTCTTCACCGCAACGGCAGTTGCCGTGCTGTCGGGCTGCACCTTGTAGACCAGTTGCTTGTCCTGGAGTTTCACCACCGCTACCTGTGGGATCACCATGACATCATTCTCGTCAAATGGTAGCACGACCGTACCCTGAATGCCAGAGAAAAGATGGCCATCGGGATTGGGAAACGATGCCTTAACGCCTAATGAACCTGTGGCTGCATCCACCACACCCGTCAAACTTGTAACGCGACCCTTATGCGGGTATTCCGTACCGTTTTTCATCACAAAAGTCACAGGCGGCAGATTAGCCATATACTTTTCCCTGTCAGCCTTGGTCAGGCCGGATGAGACCGATTCCTCGATGAGTGCCTCTGACACTGAGAACTCTGCTTCCATCGTCGTATTTCCACTGACAACGGTCATGCGTGTAGCTTGTGACACCTGATCGCCTTCACGAACAGGTATTTCACCGATAGCACCCGTCACAGGTGCCATAATGGTACAGAAACCAAGATTCACTTTGGCACGGTTGACTGATGCCCGAGCCTGAGCAACGGCAGCTTTTGCCTGCTTATAGGAGTTCTCGCTATTACTGAGCATATAACTGCTCACAATCCTTTTGTCAAACAGGTTCTTGTTAGACTCATACTCCAGTTTTGCAGAGTTCTCTGAGGCTAGCGCAGCCTGCAAGTTGGCTTGAGCAGCCTCGAGTTCCAACTGGGCGTTACGTGAATCGATGATAAAAAGTGTCTGCCCCTTCTTCACCTGCTGACCTTCGCCCACACAGATTTTCATCAGCTGTCCACTAACCTGCGGCATAATGGTCACATCCGTCTGTCCCTTCAACTTGGCACTGAATTTCAGCGGCACCGTAATGTCTTTTTTCTCCACTGTCATTGTCTCAAACGATGTCTGGACTTCCTTAGGCAAGTCAAGGCCACACGAAGTCAGACCACTGACTACTGTTGCAAAAGCCACAGCCCATGTCATTGAAATTTTTGCTTTCATATTGTTTTATATTTTTAGTTGTTAATATTTCATTGGAGTTCTGTGTCAAAAACACGGTACAAAGATACAAAAAAATCTTAAAACACCTACATAATCTTCTATTTTTTTGCATTTAGCACAAAAAAATCCCCCGACATCGCGCCGAGGGATTTCATCATTCAACAACTAAAAACCTAATAACTTATGCAATATCAATCTGTCTTGAAACCTTCACTTTCTCTTCGATGAGCTTGGGGAGTTCGACGGTGAGGACACCATGCTCGACCTTGGCTGAAATAGCCTCCTTCTTTACGTCATCCGGCAGGATCAGCGTCTGCTCGAACTTTGAGTACGAGAACTCACGACGCAGGTAGCGCATGTTTTTATCCTCTTCCTTCTTCTCGTTCTTCTGTTCCATCTTGATAATCAGGTTGCCCTCATCATTGATGTGCACATTGAAGTCCTCCTTTTTCATGCCCGGTGCTGCGACCTCTACCGTGTAGGCCTTGTCACTTTCTTTCACATTGATAGCTGGTGCCGTGCAATTAGCTTTCGGCATAAAGTCTGTGTCAAACAAATCATTAAACACTGACGGAATCCAACTGTTTGTTCTCATAACTGGCATCATAATCTTTACCTCCTAATTATATTTTTAAATTGTTAATACTATTCGCTGTGAACTTAGCTTGTTTGAAGCATCGCTCACAATGAATAAGGCAAGAAAAATGCCAAAGGAGAAGCAAATGTCAATCTGTCATAATTGTACGACAGATTGTCAGAGCAGTCTCTACGGAAGGAACAGGTGAAATAACGATAGAACGCTTACCATTGGTCTCACGGAAATTACATTGGCGGGGATTCCGAGAAACATAGTTGAGTACCTTACCGAAGGCCTCGCTTTGGTAATAAGGACTTTCGGCATTACTGACAAAATAGAGATACATCTTCTGTTGTTTGAGCATGATCTTCTCAATACCGAGTTGTTTGCCATAAGCACGTAGAGGCACCACACAAATAAGCTCTTCGGCCACCTTGGGGATTTCGCCAAAACGGTCTCTCAGACGACTCCGATAGGCCTCAAGAGCTGAATTGAGATCGTTGCGGTTAGCCAGGTTATCGAGTTCGCGGTAAAGTAGCATACGCTCTGAATCGTTAGGGACATACTGATCAGGGAAATACATCTCGATATCAGATTCGAGGGCACAATCATCGACGAAGGCGATATGGCTAGAAATTCTAGGAGAACCAGTATTGCTAGTCCGGCTAGTCTGACTAAAATTACTAGGATGGCTTGCGGCGGATTCGGCCGCAGAGAACTCCGGCTCTTCGTTCCTCAGTTCAGCCATCGCCTGATTGAGAATCTTCTGATAGGTTTCGTAACCTAAGTCGGAGATGAAGCCCGATTGTTCGGAGCCGAGGAGATTGCCAGCACCACGGATATCGAGGTCCTGCATGGCAATATTGATGCCGGAGCCAAGGTCGGAGAAGTTCTCGAGGGCCTCCAAGCGTCGGCGCGACTCCGGATTAAGGGCAGCCAACGGCGGTGCCAACAAATAACAGAAAGCCTTACGATTGCCACGTCCCACGCGACCTCTCATCTGATGCAGATCGGAAAGTCCAAAGTTATGTGCCCCGTTGATGATGATGGTATTGGCATTGGGGATATCGATTCCGTTCTCCACAATAGTAGTGGAGAGCAATACATCGTAGTCATAATTAGAAAAGTCGAGCACAATCTTCTCCAGTTCTTCAGGCTTCATCTGTCCATGTCCGATGGCGATTCGTGCATCGGGGATGTATTTATGAATCATTTCAGCGATGTGTGTCAGGTCACTGATGCGGTTGTTGACGAAATAGACCTGACCATTGCGCGACATCTCAAAGTTGATGGCATCGGTGATAATCTCCGCGCCGAAGGTATGTATCTCCGTTTGGATAGGATAACGATTAGGAGGCGGTGTCTGTATAACACTCAAATCGCGAGCTCCGACGAGTGAAAACTGAAGGGTTCTTGGAATAGGTGTAGCCGACATGGTGAGCGTATCGACATTCGACTTCATCTGACGCAGCTTCTCCTTCGTAGAAACACCAAACTTCTGTTCCTCATCGATAATAAGCAGGCCGAGATCCTTGAACTTCACAGTCTTACCGATGAGCTTATGCGTACCTATAATAATATCTATTTTGCCATCAGCCAGGTCTTTGAGCACCTGCGTAGTCTGTTTGGCACTCTTGGCCCTTGTCAGATAGTCCACTCGCACAGGCATCTCCTTCAGACGAGAAGAGAAGGTACGGAAATGCTGATAAGCCAGAACGGTCGTCGGCACCAGTACGGCCACCTGCTTGCCGTCGCAAGCCGCCTTGAAAGCTGCACGCACCGCCACCTCGGTCTTTCCGAAGCCCACGTCGCCACAAACAAGACGGTCCATTGGACGGACACGCTCCATATCCTGTTTCACATCGAGTGTCGCCTTCAACTGATCAGGCGTATCTTCGTAAATGAAACTGGCTTCGAGTTCGTGCTGCAGATAAGAGTCTGGGCTGAATGCAAAGCCTTTCTCGCGACGACGCTTGGCATAGAGTTTAATCAGGTCACGGGCGATATCCTTAATATGTTTCTTGGTTCGCTCTTTGAGTCGTTCCCATTGCCCATTGCCCAATGTCGAAAGGCGTGGCGGTTCACCATTATCCTGCGACTTGTATTTCGACACCTTATAAAGGGAGTGGATAGAAACATAGATGCTACCGCCACCATTGTAGAGGATTTTAATCATTTCCTGATAGCCATCCCCTTGGGGCATACGCACCAGACCACCGAACTTTCCTACACCATGATCGACATGCACCACAAAGTCGCCGATTTCAAACTGCTGGATTTCCTTCAACGTAAGGGCCATCTTGCCACTACGGGCCTTATCGCTCTTTAAGTTGTACTTATGGAAGCGGTCGAATATCTGATGGTCGGTAAAGATGCATATTCTCAGGTCGTCATCGGCAAAACCCTCGTGGAGGGTCTTATCGACGGGGGTGAACTCAATGGGGACGGTTCCGAGTGAGTTTCCGTATGACGACTCACTTGAAATTGTCCCCATTGAATTCAGGATCTCCCGGAGGCGTTCATTCTGTTTCTGGCTGTCAGCAAGGATATATATCTGATAGCCTTTCAACTGGTAGTCTTCGAAAGTCTGTTTCAACAGATCAAAATTCTTATGGAAAAGCGGCTGGACGGTGATGTTGAACCGCAGCGTGGCATTAGGCTGCACTGACGGACGATGGCCGAACTCAATCCGTCGGAACGTGTCGGCATCAGACATAAACTGTGCACCTGTAATAAGCTGCGACTCCTTATGCATTTGCCGTTCAATCTCCTGTCGTTCCATCTCTGTAGCCTCTTCCATCAACTCCATCCTGGCCTGAGAGGAGAAACCCTCCTGATAGACACGGTCAATCGCATCGCGCACATAATGATAATCCTTCGTCACTAGCACCGTATTCTTTGGGACGAACGAGAGGAATGGCACCTTGTCGTCGACAGTCACCAGCTCTGGCACAATCTCGATCCTATCCCTTTGTTCTTTCGACAACTGGTCCTCTACTTCAAAAGTACGAATACTGTCAATATCCTCACCGAAGAAATCGATACGATAGGGATATTCGCAGCTAAAGGAATAGACATCAAGAATAGAACCACGCAAGGCAAACTGACCTGGTTCATAAACATAATCCACTTCACGGAAGCCGAACTCACGCAAGGTCTTCTCAATATCCGCAACAGCAATCGTCTGGTCTTTCTCCAAGACCAATGTCCGTTCATCGAGACTCTTCTTCGACACCACCAGTTCAGCAACGGCCTCGGGATAAGTTACGACATAAAGTGACTCTCCCATCCTTGCCATCACTTCTGTACGAAGAATCTCACTGGCCGCATCACGCTGGGCATACTTGATGGCACGACGATAACTCGAAGGGAAGAAGAGTACACGATAACTCCCCATCAACTGCGTCAGGTCATGGTAGAAATAGCCGGCCTCCTCAGCATCTTGAAGAATAAAGAGCAAGGGATTCTTACACTTTGAAGACAGGCTACCGAAGAGCATCGTGGCACTTGACCCCAACAGGCCTTCGAGGAAAATCGTCTTTGCCGAAGATTTTCCCATTGCCTGCGCCAAGGCCGATACCTGCGGCAACTTGGCATAAACTTTCTCTAATTCCTGTATATTCATTAGAAATTGTGTGCAAAATTACTAAAATTTCTGCGATTAGCGCATGCTTGTCACAGATTTTTAGTAATTTTGCAGCGTAATAACTCAGATTATGCACGTAAGCGACAGTATTATTATTATTCCGACTTATAACGAGAAGGAAAACATCGAGAAGATTATCCGGGCTGTGTTCGGACTGGAGAAATGCTTTCATATCCTCGTTATCGACGATGGTTCCCCAGATGGAACAGCAGCTATCGTAAAGAGACTGATCAACGAGGAATTCGGTGACAGGCTGTTCATTTTGGAGCGCAGTGGAAAACTCGGTCTCGGCACAGCGTATATCACTGGTTTCAAGTGGGCGTTGGAGCGCGACTACGAGTACATTTTCGAGATGGATGCCGATTTCAGTCATGATCCCAACGATTTGCCTAGATTATACAGTGCCTGTCATGATGAAGGTTACGATTTGGCCATTGGAAGCCGGTATATCTCTGGCGTAAATGTTGTCAACTGGCCCATCGGACGTGTCTTAATGAGTTATTTTGCCTCGAAATATGTGCGTATTGTGACAGGCTTCAAGGTACACGACACAACGGCCGGCTTCAAATGCTACAAGCGTCGTGTGCTGAAAACCATCGAACTCGACAAGATACGTTTCAAGGGTTATGGTTTCCAGATTGAGATGAAATACACCGCCTATAAAATCGGTTTTAAGATCAAAGAAGTCAGTGTCATCTTCGTCAATCGCCGTGAGGGAACGAGTAAAATGTCGGGGGGCATCTTCGGTGAAGCCTTCTTCGGCGTGATGCAACTCAGATGGGATGGATGGACCAGGAAATATCCTAAACCGGTTGAGAGTTGAAAGTTGAAAAATGAGAGTAGAGAGTGAAGAGCATTGTTAAGATATTATATTGGGTTTATCAATTGGTGATAGGGTTGCCGTTATTGGTGA
This sequence comes from Prevotella sp., assembly GCA_017650905.1. Lineage (GTDB taxonomy): Bacteria > Bacteroidota > Bacteroidia > Bacteroidales > Bacteroidaceae > Prevotella. The sequence continues at coordinate 22,872 of JAGCDZ010000108.1, forward strand.
TTCTGACGATTGTGACGGCAATAGTGGTAGGTATTGGAACGACCATCGGTAATGGTCACTTCTGGGGCTACTATCCCGGGCGCTGGTGGGGTAAACTTATTTTGAAACTGTTTCTGATTCCCGTCAAGGTGGAAGGTCGCGAGCATCTGGAGAAAGAGCAGAGCTATGTGTTTGTCGCCAATCATCAGGGGTCATTCGACATTTTCCTCATTTACGGTCACTTGGGCCGCAACTTCAAGTGGATGATGAAACAGCAGTTGCGCAAGATACCCGCCGTAGGCTATGCCTGTGAGAAATCACATCAGATATTCGTCGACAAACGGGGTCCCAGCAAAATCCGCAAGACCTACGAGGATGCTCGTGAGATATTGAAAGAAGGTTATAGCGTGACGGTGTTCCCAGAAGGTGCCCGCACTTTCACCGGCCACATGGCCCATTTCAAAAAAGGAGCTTTTGCTCTGGCCGACGAATTGCAATTGCCCGTTGTTCCCCTGACCATCAACGGCAGCTTTGACATTCTGCCACGTATGAAAGGGTTCAATTTCATCAACTGGCATCCGCTGACCCTGACTATCCATCAGGCCATCTACCCCATTGGTCAGGGACCGGAGAATATAGATGCCACCCTGCGACAAGCTTATGACTCTGTGATGTCATCGCTCAACCCTAAATATCAAGGATTCGTGGAAAACCCAGACCAATGATTGCACGTGCCCCCTATCTGTTCCTGCTGCTGATCATCATCCCTGATCTGTATTTCGACCTTCATTATTGGCGGCATAAGTATTCTGTCGGCCAACGTTTCTGTCGCTGGCTCCCCACCATCGGACTGGTTGCCTATACCATCTACCTGATGTATGAGAAAAACTTCATTCCTGACAATCCTAACATTATATATATATACCTATTCTTATTAGGCTTCATTGCCGTTCCCAAGGTGGTATATATGCTCTTTTCCATTACTGGGTTGTCGTGCAGTCATCTGTTTCATCGGAAAAAGAGTCCCCGTCCTCATAAAAACTATGGCAATCTGCTCGGACTGCTCTTTGTGCCTATTCTATGGTTTGTTCTCTTCTATGGTTCATTCGTCGGGTTCCAGAAATTGGACATCAACCGTCAGACCTTCACTTCGCCCGACCTTCCTAAGGCATTCAACGGCTATCGCATCGTACAGTTCTCCGATGCCCATGTCGGCACCTATACCGGCAAGCGGCAATGCTTGCTGCAACGTGCCGTCGACAGTATCAACGCCTTACGTCCTGACTTAATTGTCTTCACAGGTGATATCCAAAATACCAAGCCACAAGAGTTATACCAGCAAATGGACATTCTCTCAAAATTAAAAGCTAAGGATGGCATTTATTCCGTACTCGGCAACCACGACTATGCAAAATACGTGGACTGTAGCGAAGCAGAGAAAGAAGCCAATTGTCGCGAGACCATCAGTTTGGAAAAACAATTAGGTTGGAATCTGTTGCTTAACAGTCACCAGATTATTGAGCGTGGGAAAAGCCGGATCGTCATTGCCGGGATGGAGAATGACGGCGACGGCAAGGTCTTTCCACAGAAAGGCGATATCAACAAGACCTTGAAAGGCGTGGATAATCATGATTTCATCCTGATGCTTGAGCATGACCCCTCTTCCTGGAAGCGAAAGATCATCCCTGACGGACGAGCACAACTCACCCTCAGCGGTCACACCCACAAGATGCAGTTTGCACTTTTCGACTGGTGCCCCTTGTCTGTCACTGGCGCTGAGTTCAATGATTGGTATACTGAAGATCAGCAGTCGCTTTTCGTCACATCGGGTTTAGGTGGACTGATTCCATTCCGTTTCGGTGCTCCAGGTGAAATCGTTGTCATCACCCTGAAAACCCAAGCTAAAGATTAGCTGCGAGAAACTTTCGGCAGACTTCGACAGGCAATCCACGACGACAGGCATAGTCCTGGAGCTGATCTTCTCCGATTTTCCCCAAATTGAAATAACGGGCCTGAGGATGGGCCATCATCAGACCGCTCACGCTGGCATGGGGTTTCATAGCACCACTTTCTGTCAGACGGATACCAATCTGTTTCATATCAATCAGTTCGTCGAGCACGAAATTCAGGCTCGTGTCAGGCAGCGAAGGATAACCAACGGCAGGACGGATACCTTGGAACTTCTCAACAAGCATCTCAGGAATTGTCAGTTGTTCTTCCTTTGCATAGCCCCAGAAATCCTTTCTTACTTGTTCATGCATCCGTTCCGCTGCAGCCTCAGCCAAACGGTCAGCCAATAACTGAGCCATCATCTTCTGATAAGGATCGGCATCGAAATCCGTTTCAAGCCCCATATCTGCAGAAGTGGTAAAGATGCCGATTCTAGAGGTGAGAGGTAAGAGGTGAGAAAGACTACGGGTAGGCGAGTTTCGCTCGGGAATGGTAAGAGATATGTTTTGCGGACTGACGAAATCCGAGAGACAAAGGTATGGCGGTTCGCCCTGCTGCTGTCGCAAACAAGGTATTCTGTGAGGCTGAAATATTCTTTCACCTCTAACAACTATATCATCCTCATCTGAATTTGCCTCAAAGAGCTCAAAGAGGGCATAGGCATGATAGTGTCCTTCCCATTGCGTCAGGAACGTTTCAGCCTCCTGACGTAGACGCGCCTTCTCTTCCTCATTCTTCACCTGCCAAGCAAAGAAGAAGTAGGCCCAGTTGATGTAAGGCGCTAACTCATGGATATCATAGGTGATAATCATCTGAAAACGACAGGTTGTCCGATATAGTCTGAATCCACCACGCCATCAGCATAGACCGTATGGCCATTACAGAGGGTGCGTTCCACACGCCATAGGAACATATGTCCCTCCATCGGACTCCAACCACATTTACTCAGAATCATACTCTTCGTGCAGACCCAAGCCGTATTGGGACGCACCAATACCAAATCTGCCTGATAGCCTTCACGGATAAAGCCACGATGGCGAACTTCAAAAAGGCGGGCCGGATTGTGGCACATCAACTCCACAAGCCGTTCTAAAGAAAGGATGCCATTATCCACCAATTCCAACATCGTCACCAGCGAGAACTGAATCATCGGCATCCCGCTGACAGCCTTCGCACAGCCACCCTCCTTCTGCGAGAGCAGATGGGGCGCATGATCAGTACCGATAACCGTGATACGGCCATCGCAGAGAGCCTGCTGTAAAGCCTCACGGTCACGTTCGGTCTTAATGGCAGGGTTACACTTGATGCGAGTACCCAGACTGACATAATCACGATCACAGAAATAAAGATGACTCACCGTCGCCTCGGCAGTGATATTTGAGAGATGAGAGGAATGGTTTGTTGGCAATAGGTCCAATTCCTTGGCAGTTGTCAGATGGGCAATATGCAGACGGGCGTGATGTTTCGTGGCTAATTCTACAGCCAAATGCGTGCTCTCATAGCAAGCCTCCTCACTACGGATTTCCGGATGGTGGATCACCTTAGGGTCGTCACCATACTTTTCCTTCGCCATGGCCATATTTCGGTTGATGATAGCCGTATCCTCGCAATGCGCCATGATGGGCAATTTCGCGGAAGAAAACAACTGTTCCAACGACTCTCTATGATCCACGAGCATATTACCCGTAGAACTGCCCATAAAGAGTTTGATGCCTGGGATGCGATGCGGATCCAGTTGCTCAAAGAGAGAGATATTGTCGTTGGTGGCGCCGAAGAAGAAGCTATAGTTCACGTGGCTCTTCTCAGCAGCCAAAGCAAATTTTCCTTCGAGTGCTTCAAGCGTCGTTGTCTGAGGCACCGTATTCGGCATATCGAAATAGGTGGTCACGCCACCTGCCGCTGCCGCACGACTCTCTGTGTCGATATCGGCTTTCTCCTTCAGACCTGGCTCACGGAAGTGTACATGATCATCAATAATGCCTGGTAATACGAAACACCCCGAAGCATCAATGACCTCATCAGATGATGCTTCGGGATCTTTATTTCCTTGAATAATCTGCGTTATCTTTCCGTCTTCGATGACGATCGTACCATCGAACGTCCTGCCTTCATTGACAATAGTTCCGCCCTGGACAATGGTTCTCATTTCTGGGGAAGGTTAGTCAGAGGCACATGCATAGAGTCAGGCAACGTATGTGGAGGCTGAATGGGTGCAGCCTCAGCAGGAGCCACTTGCGGCATATCGTCGACCAGACCATTCTCACGGGCCTGAATCTCATTGGCAGTCCTATAATACTCACTCACATAAGGGTCTGATTTAAACTTCTGCGTCGCCTTGCTCATGATATCCTCAATCTGAGGTGTCAGCACTGGGTAAGGATAACTGCTGGTCATCATCATAAACACACCAGGTCCCAGCACATTATCAAAGTTCTCGACGATGAAGTTGGTCACCAGACTATCCTCCTTCTGGGCAATCACTGCAGCCTCAATGGTGAGCTGCTGATTGATCTCGTCTTCATCAATACCGTCGAGCAACATCTGACTCTGCTTATGCGACAGTTCGTTCATCTCATTGTTCAGCTGATTGTGCAGGGTGATGAATTCATAGAGTTTCTCATTTAGAGGTGTACCACTCACACGCTGACTGGCATTATCGATCTTGATTTCAATCTCTCCCTTCTCTACAACGATGGGCAGGATGCTCTCATCATCCATATAGAGGCTGGCCATACGAATGGTATCGAGCAATCCGGCAAAGCGGAATTTACCATGAACCACGTCGCAGGAGTCGATACTCTTCAGTTCTTGATCCTTGATGGCTTTCAGATAGAGCTTGCTGCCATCTAGCGATGAAACCGTCGACGATCCCTGGATATTATAGGAGTCAGCACACGATGTCAGGGCCACAATGGCGATGATTGTATATACGAACTTATTCATTTCATTTTGTTTTCGTTGCAAATGTACAACGTAATCTTGAATTGGGAAAAAAAATTTGCGCATTTTAAAACAAATGCGCATTCTTTTATAGTTTTTTCATTCTTTTGCCAATTCCTGACCTATTCTATGGAAGGAATAGAGCTGTAAGATGGCAGCAATCAGCAACGTCACTACCCATTTCTGATAGACATATTGAAGATAGGTGATGTGATCGAGTCCGAAGATGTTACGCTGACTGGCGAACATGAGCAAGGCTGATACCAGAAACAGCACATCGCTCAGCAACATCATCCTGCGCAATCGGCGGATGGTTACGTTCTGGCCGTCGTAGCGTTGTTTCATCTGCATGGCGGTGAAGCAGAAGGCACCCAGGGCAAACACATAAGGCGCAGCACTCCATGCCAGCAGACTTGTGCCGGCTCCAATGACCATCAGCAGGCCACCCAACAGAAAGATAATGCTCTCTACCCTACTCAGCTGTCTCATTGCTTACAATCGGTTTGGCTTCACGGTCATCATCACTGAGCACGAAGATGTCTTCATCATCAGCCTTCATAAAGTAACGCTCACGGGCGATCTTCTCCATTGCCTTCGGATTGCGGTTCAGTTCACGGATCTGAGACTGGTCGCGCTCATAAGCGGAATTGTACTTCGCAATCTCCTCTTCCAGATCGCTGATGCGCTGCTTGTTCTTGAAGTGACTCCAGATGCTGTTTTCATCCAAGAAGCCCACGATGAGCACGCCCAACAGACAGACTAACGTATATTTCGTAGCCTGCGCACGCAACACCTTTTGGGCAAAAAGTTTAATGTTACTTAATACTTTCATATTCGCCTGCAAAATTACAAAAAAATCTATAAACTATCAACAATAAACTACAAACTTTTTGTATCTTTGCACCAAAATTATAATAAATAATATGGAATATATCGTTTCAGCACGTAAGTACCGTCCTACGACCTTCGATACCGTCGTTGGTCAGGCGGCACTCACCACCACCCTGAAGAACGCCGTGAAGAGCGGGAAACTGGCCCATGCCTACCTCTTCTGCGGCCCTCGTGGCGTGGGTAAGACCACTTGTGCCCGTATCTTTGCCAAGGCCATCAACTGCCAGAATCCCACGACTGAGGGCGAGGCCTGCAACGAGTGCGAGAGTTGCCAGTCGTTTAACGAGCAGCGTTCTCTGAACATCTTCGAGCTCGACGCTGCTTCCAACAACAGTGTAGAACACATCAAAACACTGATGGAGCAGACGCGTATCCCACCGCAGCTTGGCCGATACAAGGTCTTCATCATCGACGAGGTGCACATGCTCTCCACATCCGCTTTCAATGCTTTCCTGAAAACGCTGGAAGAGCCACCCGCACACGTCATCTTCATCCTCGCCACCACCGAGAAACATAAGATCCTGCCCACCATCCTCAGCCGTTGTCAGATTTACGACTTCGAGCGGATGACTGTCCGCAACACGATTGACCATCTGAAGTCGGTCGCTGAGAAAGAAGGCATCCAATACGAGGAGCAGGCTCTGGCCGTGATTGCCGAGAAGGCCGACGGCGGTATGCGCGATGCCCTCTCCATCTTCGACCAGGCAACCTCATTCTGTCAGGGCAATATCACCTACGACAAAGTGATTAAGGATCTCAACGTGCTCGATGCCGAGAACTATTTCAAGATCATCGACCTCTCTATTATTAATAAGGTAAGCGACATCATGGTGCTGCTCAACTCGATAATCAACAAGGGCTTCGATGGCGGTCTGCTCATCCAGGGCCTTGCCAAGCATGTGCGCAACGTGCTGATGGCGAAGGACCCGCAAACACTCCCTCTGCTCGAAGTGAGCGACAAGCAGCGCGAGCGTTATCAGGAGCAGGCCAAGAAATGCGAGACGCGTTTCCTCTATCAGGCCCTGAAACTGATGAACCAGTGCGACATCAACTACCGTCAGTCATCAAACAAGCGACTGCTCGTAGAACTGACACTCATTGAAATCGCACAGATTACCCAGCCTGACGACGGGGCCAGCGCGGGGCGTCGCCCTAAGCGATTAAAATCCCTGTTTAAGCATCTGATACAGCAGTCTCAGCCCAAGTCAGCGACCCCGCAGGTAGTCGCTGCTGAGGCGCCTGTATCTACCCCCGCTGTTACCTCCGATCAGACTCCAAAGGCTGCAACGCCACAGGCCCCCAAGCCTGCCCAGGCTCCCAAACCAGCAGCCTCTGCCACATCCCTGAAGAATATCGGCTTCTCATGGACAAAACTCCGTCAGGATAAGTCCTCGAAAGTGAACTTCTCCGACAGCTTAGCCGATACGAAAGACGGTCATACGAACGACCAGAAGTTTTCGCAGGAAGACCTCGAACTGCAATGGATGTCGATGTGCAACCGTATGTCTGACAACCAGCCTCAGCTTATCGGCATCGCCACCCGTATGAAGAACATGAATCCTCAGATCACAGAGTTCCCTCAAGTCGAGGTAATGGTCGAGAACGAGCTGATCAAGCAAGATATGGATGCCATCTACAAGAGCATCCTCAAAACTCTCCAACTGTATCTGCACAACAATCAGATTACCTTCACCATCCTTGTCAGCGACCAAAAAGAGCAGACCAGAATCCTCTCCCGTCGCGAGCAGTTCGAGGAAATGAGCAAAAAAAATCCTGCTGTAGCAAAGCTACAACAGGCATTTGATCTTGAACTCGCCTAACAGTCTATAAACTCTAAATCAAGTTCATTCCCAGTGCCTTGCACTCCTTCCGCATATCGTCAGGCCAGATACTTGCCTGGATTTCGCCGATATGTCCCTTATGCAACAGCACCATACACAGACGACTCTGTCCGATACCGCCACCAATTGAGAGCGGCAGCTTATCGTTGAGCAACTGCTGGTGGAAGAAAAGCTGTTCGCGTTCCTCCTTGCCCTCAATCTTCAGCTGGCGCAGCAGGCTCTCCTTATCCACACGGATACCCATCGACGACAACTCAAAACTGCGTCCCAAAACAGGATACCATATCAGGATATCGCCGTTCAGTCCCATCTTGCCGTTCTCGGCAATGGTCGACCAGTCATCGTAGTCAGGTGCACGTCCGTCGTGCTTCTCACCGTTCGAGAGTTTGCCGCCAATACCAATGACAAACACAGCACCGTAAGCCTCGCAGATAGCATCCTCACGCTCCTTGGGGGTCTTGTCAGGATACATCTTCAACAGTTCATCAGCATGGATAAAGTGTATCTTCTCAGGCAGGAAGGGCTTAATCTGCGGATAAGTCTCGCAGGTCAGATATTCCGTACGGCGAATAGCCGAGTAGATACGCTCCACGATATTCTTCAGGAACGACAGCGTACGATCTTCCTTATTGATGACAGCCTCCCAGTCCCACTGGTCCACATAAAGCGAATGCAGATTGTCGAGTTCCTCATCAGCGCGGATGGCATTCATATCGGTATAGATACCATAGCCTGGCTCTATCTGATACTCTGCCAGCGAGAGCCGCTTCCACTTGGCCAGCGAGTGAACCACCTCAGCCTGGGCATCACCCAGATCCTTGATGGGGAATGTCACAGCACGCTCCACACCGTTCAGGTCGTCGTTGATACCCAGTCCCTTCAACACAAACAAAGGAGCCGTCACACGACGCAGCCGCAACTCTGTGGAGAGATTCTGCTGAAAGAATTCCTTGATGAGTTTAATACCCTGTTCCGTCTGCTTTGTACCGAGCAGCGGTTCATATTTTACAGGTTTGATTACTTGTCCCATATTTCAGTTTATGATTTAATCGACCTATTTCGTTTCAGTTGTCGAAGAATTTGCGTGCAAAAATACATAATTCTTATCAAACTGCAACCAAAAACCTCAAATTATTTGCAACATTTCAACATTTCCTTGATATTTGCTAACAAATTGCGCGGTTTTTCATCCAAAAGGATTCTTTTTCGTTGACCACTTATCCGTACTCCGTGTCACAAGAAAAGTTAATTTTTTCACTTTTCACTTTTCACTTTTCACATTTTTCTGTACCTTTGCATCCGCAATCACGCATCGGTCCCGTAGCTTAGCTGAATAGAGCGTCAGATTCCGGTTCTGAAGGTCCAGGGTTTGAATCCCTGCGGGATCACGAGGGATAGGCGAAGCCAATCCATATTTGAAAAATCATTTGATTATCGAGAATCCCTGTAAACAAAGGGCTTCTCGATAATTTTCATTCAGGGGTATGGGCTTCCAACTTTTTGGTCTCAGTCCAACTTTTAGGGTGAAAAATCGGCGCAAAATCAGCGCAAAATGCCAAAATCGGCGCAAAATCGGCGCAAATTCTTAATTAAAATGGCAACGATTACAACTGAGTACGGAAAGCTAAGTAGCAACAAGACAAGAACCGTTTATCTGAGAATCAGAAGCGGCAAGACTGAGAAGCGTATCAACACGCAAGTCAAAGTATTGGAATCCGAAATCTCGCCTCGCACCAAAAAGATTAAAGACTTTAGCAAGGCGAGGCAGATAGAGATGATGCGTCTGGACTGGGAAACTAAAATCAACCAATTAGGAATTGAAGCCTTAGGTGTCAAGGTGGATGCTCAAGACATCACTTCTGCCATCAGCAAGAAAGAAGAAGAAACAGACTTCTTTGCCTTTGCCAAGAACTGGCTGGCACACACCAGCATCAAAGGTAAGAAGAACTACCAATGCATGCTCAACACCTTTTCCTCATTTCTTGGCAAGGAGAATCTTCTCTTTTCCGACCTCACCTACACCCTACTGAAAGAGTTCGAGAACCACCTCGCCAAAAAGCCCAGAGCACAATCGCTTTACTTGGGCGAACTACGTCATCTGTTCCGTGAGGCGATGCTTGAATTCAACACAAAAGAAAAGACCATCATCAAAAGTGATCCGTTCATCCGCTACAAAGTACCTAAGCAAGTGATGAAGAAAGGAGTCCGTGCGCTTACTTTGGAAGAGTTGATGAAAGTCTATCACTATCAAGGTAAACCAGGAAGCCGTGCCCAACTCGCGCGTGATACCTTTATATTATCGTTCTGTCTGATGGGAATGAACTCCGTAGATTTGTTCTCGGCAACGAACTACAAAAACGGCTTCATCAAGTACAACAGAACGAAGACCAAAGACCGCAGAAACGATGAAGCCTACATCGAGGTAAAAGTTCATCCGTTTATCAAGCCGCTCATGAAGAAATATGCTGGCACCAAAACCGTCTTCAATTTCTGCTCACGTTACAACGACTACGAAGGCTTCAACAAGAACTTGAACATCGGTCTGAAAACTGTTGGCAAAGCTGTCGGCATTAGCGACCTCGAATTTTATCAGGCTCGCCACACTTTTGCCACCCTATCCAGAAACCTGATGAAGTTCAGCAAAGGCGACGTTGATGAGGCCCTCAACCATGTTGGCAGTTTTGAAGTGGCAGACATTTACATTGCGAAGGACTTTTCCATCATCAACGATAACAACTTTAAGCTCATCAAACGAGTCTTCAAAAATGAGCTTGCTTGAGTGTATCGTTTTTTCGATGGGGCAGCCTAATACCCCTGAAAGTAACATTTCAGGGTTTGGGCGGGCTGTTAAAGAGCAAGCTCGCCCTTTATTTATGGGCATTTTCGCACATTGATATGATGTACCATTTCTGAATCTGTCAACTCTTTATTTTGAGAGGCAAATAAAATGCGAAAACATTCAATTGATGACTCATTGCGACAACAATCTCAGGAAACATTTCATAGAAAAATAGTTCGATTTCTTTTAAAAAGTTACGGAGAATTTCGACTTTCTTTATGTTTTTTTACGTTCTTTGGCTTAAATTTATCTGACATTTATTTAGAGTTATAGATACAAGTTTGACTAAACATTCAATATCTTCGACTAGATTCTGCGCCAACATTTATCCACTTCCAACTTTTAATTAGCAAGGATTTTACATCATTAAAATGGAAAGTTCGACAATAGTTCAACTAAACTGCGACTAACTCCCATCTTTATATTTCACTTAATTGATCTAAGCATTGTTTCGTCAATGCAAACAATGGATTACATCCACAATTTCCACAAATGTACTGCATTTTTCACTTTGGTAATCCTTGAATTAATTCAAACTATAAGAAATCAATAATATAAAGATTATATAGTTTTTCCGAGAAAAAATATCTATTTTGCTATATTTTCTTAAAATATTTAGATTATTTAGAAACAAATTATTAACTTTGCATTCAAAATAATAAAATTATTAAGATGAAAATTAGCGTTTCTAATTTCGGTCCAATAAAAAAAGCAAATATTGAAACGAAACAATTCAATATTTTTATTGGTAATACATCTACAGGCAAAAGTGTAGTTGCGAAACTAATTACGATATTTAATTCGCAACAATTTACGGACATACCAGTTGGTGATTTTGCATCTTTTCAAAAGTTGTTAGCCGATTACTGTATAGATTTTCAATTTAGTGATACAACAACTATTAATGTTATTCAAGACAATATAGAATGGAATATTACGAAGAATTCTATTACACGTGTGGGTGAGCCTTCTACCCCATTGGATTTTATAAAACCTGATGGCATTTCAGATTTCCACGACTTTTCCAAAGAATTTGCCAAACATTATGCAGATAAAAAAGAAGATGATGTTTTGCAAAATGCGAGAATTAACATGATGAAAGTGATAAAAGAGGGTGCTATCAAGGGGGAAATGGATTTTTCTCCAATGACGCAATTTCAAAAGGATTTAATGTATTATACAATCATCCAGTATGTTAATATAATGTACTCTCCTGTATATATTCCTGCAGAACGAATCTTAATATCCATTTACTCCAACAGTATATTTAACCTTCTCCGATCAGGATCTACCATTCCGCAAAGCATTAAAAATTTTGGCAGTTTATATGAAAACGCTAGAAATTCACTTAGCAAGATGGAAATTGATTTTTTGAAAATGAAAGTGACGTTCTCTAAAGAAAGCGATACTATTTTGCTAAATAATGGTACTGAATTAAAATTTAATCAAGCATCAAGCGGTATACAGTCGTTAATACCATTATGGGCTGTACTTGTCAATTGTTTTAGTAGCCATCCTAAATCTGTTGTTATAGAAGAGCCTGAATTGAACTTATTCCCAACTCTTCAAGTACATCTTATTTCCAATATTGTCAAATTAATAAACAACTCCAAATCAAGCATTGTTATCACTACACATAGCCCTTACATCCTTTCAATAATAGACAATCTTATTTATGCTAACGATATATATATCAAAGCCAACACTTTAGGCAAAAAGAATCAGAGGCAAAAAGTATTGAGATTAGTAAAAAAAGATACGCTAATTAATTATGAAAAAGTAGCTGCATATTGTTTTAATGATGACGGTACTGTACAATTAATTAATGATCCGGATATGCGAAGTACAGGGTCTTTTGCCATTGATGAAGCCTCAAATGAGACTTCCCGTTTGTTTAACAAACTTATGTCCATTGAAGATGAGTTGTAAATGCTTTGAGAAAAAGATTGTATTTAAATCTACAGATGCTTTCAACATAAGATTAAACGCGTCGAAGTGTAAATGCTCTTCAAGATTTACAGTACATGAGAAAAGAAGTTGTTTTTCTATTCTTTGCAAAGATTGTAAACTTGTTGACAAATATAAGATTGATGGATATTTCGATAGCGATAAAAGCCATAAAAAGTGTGATTATCTTTTCATATATTACGACAATAATAACAAGAATAATAGAACTATCATATTTGTAGAATTGAAAGGCAAAGATATAGAACATGCCATTAAACAACTTGATGCAACTATATCAACCTTTGACAAGGAGCATTTCTTTTCAGGGAAAGATGAAAAAGGGCTAATAGGAGCAGTCGTTTCTACAGGTTACCCGACAGATGATGCCACATTCCGAAAACTGAAAAAAAATTTAATCGACAAATTTAAGAAATACAATATACAAGTAGAGCGAAAAACATATCATATGCGATACGACCCTAAAAAAAACAAATGTTTAGGAGTTAATGAGAAATGAAGGATTGTTACTTTCCACCTCATAGTAATATGCTTATAAAAATAGAAACTAATTGTGTTTATTTTAATTGTAATTATAGTCATTTATCTTCTCCGTAAAATATTACACTTCACATTCAAAATGCCCTCTATTCTTGGATTATTCAGAAATAATCCTTATCTTCGCATCGTTCATTCCTGGTAGTCCCTGAAGCGATTCAAACTATCAGGTGTTTTTTTGCCCTTGACAATGCTTTTCCCCCATATTATATTGTACAATGAAGCGATATTGCTTCAAAAACAAAATAATCGACAATATGACGAACAAAACAACAATCACGAAGTTCAATGTCGGCGACATTGTGACTATCGCCAGCGATTACAATGAGTTTGCGAAACTTGACATAGCTCAGCCGCAGATTCAAGTCTATTCTGTTATGTCCGTAAACGCGGATGAGACGCTTTCTCTTGCAGGAGTGTTTTCTGACATACCGACAAAATTCATAGAAGGCGTGCCTATAGAAAGTGAACTTGCCAAGCAAATTTACTATGACACGAATCATGTACGCCCTTATGAGATTGGGAAAATGTATCTGCAAGAGGACATTTATTCTCGACCGCATTTTACGGCAACGATGGAAGAAAGATTACACAACACTCCAATATGGAAAAAGATGCAAGCAGAAGAATTCCACTACGTCCATGAGTTGCAGCACTGGCTTGTAGAACATATTGGTTATTCCAGAATCTTTGTAAATCAATTCTGGGGCATGAGAAGGCCACTTGAAATATAATGAATAATTAGCGGGAAAACTTGGCGTGTGAAAGGATAACATCTGGATTTTTTTATTCGCCGTATGGAGTCAAAGGGTTTTTATGTACACCTTCACCGTCAAGAATTCCTATTATGATTTGTTTCTAATCGGAGGCTGTTTTAAACTATTTATCACCAATAGATTTCTACTGTAATACCCCATTCTGAAATTTTGTTTCGCTAATCTCAAAGGTAAAATGTACACCATTTTGTTCATTTGGTAAAATGGTCGTTGCGCCGAGCATCATCAAGTCCATACCTATAACCAGTTTATTTCTCGAACCAGGTACGGCAACACCGTCGCGAATAAATACATAATGCTTATCAGAGAATCGCAAATAGAATGAGCAATAACGCGATGGTTGGGTAACAGTGCCGAGTTGCATGACGGTTTCTTCACGAAGTGGTATACCCATCTCTATCGCAAATTCCATCGGTATGCAAGTGTTTGTGGCCCCAGTGTCCCATAAAGCTTTCAACGTGCGAGTCTTTGCTTGCGTTGGTGATATGAATATACAGATACCAACCTCACTACGGATTCTTAAGAATTCGTGTCTGCTAGAAATTACAGGAAGAGTATCAATGTCGATCAACATTCGATACTAAACTCTTCTTCAATTAAAAAATATTGGAAATTCACTCTCAAGATCAATCTCATTCAGCAAATCCTTATATTTCGTTTCCCATTCGTGTTCTGTCATTTCATACCCATTAATGTCAAAATGTTTAAGGCCACCATTATGTAGGAATTTTGTGGATACTAAGGCTGGATTTCCATTTTTATGAAACAAAGTAATCTTTACAGGTCTTCCATCGCTGACTTCAACAACAAGGCTCTTACCATCCTTGGACCATACTTTACCTGTATAGTTCTTGTCCTTGTAAACTATTTCATTATTTACGCACTGAACGTCTGTGCTTTTGATTTTACTATCACAAGAGCACAAGAGCACGGCCACCAATACAATTAAAAAATTCTTCATATTCATAGTGTTTTGACTCTTTTATTTCATTAGTTTTATACGCTCCTTCACTTCAGACAGAGTAAAGCTAAAGAGCAAGCCGGAAACCTATATCACTGTCCGCATGGGTTGGTTCGCTGCTACAGCGGTATGCAACACGGTAAACCGTAGCATCACCGCCGTACCAACTGCCTACGCGACATACACGATAAGAGCCTGAAGTAGGTCCAGTCGGATTGTGTTCGGGACTAATGGAAGAATAGTTCAAACTTGACCAGTCCTGACACCACTCATACACATTTCCGCTCATATCGTAAATACCCAATTCATTTGGAATCTGATTAGCCAAGAAGTTTTGCTTTTTGCATCTGAAACTCTTCATCAGTCAAAATACCATCAGCTTTCAATTTAGCAAGTTTGGCTAATTCATCAGCAACGCTAGGAGATGGCGATGATACTTGCTGTACTAAGGGCTGAGCTACAGAAGCACTTACTTGTATCTGTTTTGCATTATCGATAATTACAGACAAGATGTCCTTCGCTTCATTGGCATTCTTTGTAAAAGTCTCATACATTTTCCTGTCGGCATCCTCTTTTGTCTTTAAAACTCGATCAATATCCTTGAAATGAAGAACACATGATGATCTACTTGTGCTACGAAGAAGGATCTTGACATCTATACTCTTGACTTCCTTGTTTTGCTTACTTGCACCGGAAAGACCACCTACTACAGCACCAGCTCCACCCATTAGGACGCCGCCAACTATTGCGCCACCAACAGTTCTACCCGCAGATTTTGTGTACAATTGGTTGCCATTCTCTTCATAAGAGACCTCAATAATGTCGGTGTAGTTAAATATTTCATGGGAACTTTCTCCAATAATAACTAGGACTTTAAAGAAGTCGTCCATTATAAACAAATAATTTCCAACAGCCTTAGTGTTCACTGTTGATTTCTCTCCTCTTTTCTTGGGCAAGCTATTAGCATTTATATAATTAAATACCGAGCCGACCCCTCCTGACGCACAGTATGCTATTAAACCACGGTTTTCTTCAATGAGTATATGATAAATATTATTTTTTACCATACCAGAAGCAGTTCGAGACGTCCTAAACATTCTAAAGCGAGGTTGGATAGAGTTATTTACAGCAACGTCTTTATTATTATCTTTTTCTGCAATTGATATTATTTGGTGATTGATTCTGTAATCAGAATAAGAACCAGACAGTAATCTACGTTTTACAGGGTCGTAGATGTTGAAAACAGGATTTGAATATATTGCGAGTTCATTTCCTGGGAATTCAAAATCATCAACGTATTCCTTCTTTATACCGTCTGTCGTGACTCTCATTAACATCACCTGTTTTTTATTGGAATCAAAGTAAATCTTCAATCGATCATCTCCTATGAATACGCTCCTATCAAAATCAGTTGAACTCTCTTCATCTTCCTTAATTAATTGTAGCCTTTTCTTTTGGTTGTGGCTTTGCACTATTGCAGTTATTACCGCGCCAATAATAACAACTACTACAACTACGATAATCAAAGTGAAGAATACTCCTAATTCTTCTCCGCTGAACGAACCTCCACCTAGCAATGCAAATAAAAGTAAGGCTAGAGATGATAAAATAATTTTTGAATTCATAGGTCTTTATTTTATTAGTTTTGTAATTACATACAAAAGAATTGCGAATAAATAGCTTGCGACATCAACCCAGTCAAATACGCCGGGGAATAAGCCAAAATATTGCAAGAACTCTGATAACAAAGCAAAGAACGGTAAAGAGAAAATAAATATATATGAACTTATTGACTTTGTACCATTCCAGATAGCGTCAACTAAAAACAAATACGCAAATATCCATAGACCATCAGGGAGGCTATTCTTAACCCAACCATAAACACCTCCAGAGTTTACCAACCCTCTAATTGCATCCACTTCACCACTAACGCCTAATTGTTCGAACCAAGTAAACATTAGTAATGACTTATCTCGGAATCCAACGTATATTAGGCCACCTATTATCAGAATTGCAAATGATAGGATAACCTTAACAATACGTTGTTTATTTGTGTACTGTCGATAATATCGTTGTTTAATCATTGACATTTCCAAAGGGATAATATAGTTACCCATATTCCTTCTGCCTCTCCATCCTTTGCAGCACCACCAAGGCAATTTCTATAAATTATTATTTGAAGAAGCGTGGAGCTGATACCACGTCTTCTAATGGAGGTCGTAGGATAACCTTGATGTGCAGATGCAGTAACCAGTCCACGCTATAGCACGAACCGTTATCACTGTCCTTGCACATCTTTGGAAGTTTCCTACGTTTCCATTAGCAAGTCGAGCATAACGCTTCGTTGTTTCAATATGTCTTGTGTCTCTTACGAAAACACGATGCAAATATAACAAATAAATCGCAAACATGGCAATGTTTGTCGAAAAAATGACGAAAATGAGCGCAAAAAACGCCAAAAGTCCATCCAGAAGCTACAAATTACGTTCATGAGCTGCTATAATCAACGCCCGTTCTTCGGTGAAGGTCTTGATACTCCTAATGATAGTCTGAGTATCGAAGTAGCTATAGAACCGCTCATAGAAGCCTGCCTTGAAATTGAAGAAGAACAGCATCAGTTCACTCGCCTTTAGCCAACGGAATCTACTATAGATTGCCATTGCCGTGAACTGAAGTTGATCTTTTGTCACGTCTTCCTTTAATCCACAACTCAGACTGGCATCTGCAATCAATGGAATAAGCCATTTGGCAGAAGTGAATGAACCATACATGATATCGACCTCTGTCAATGTTGGCGAGGGACCAAAGAAGCAATATGTTGGATCCTGGCAAATGAGCAGTTGCCTTTGTGAACTAAAAATGTTAAAAAAGTATTCAACTGTCGGAAATCTCTGTAGCAACCACTGTCTCTGCTGGGATAGCTGTGGTTTCTGCAGCAAAGTTGAGACCGACAATTGCCTGGACTGCGTTTTGATATACGTCCCGTTTTCTTCTTTCCGTTCCGCTAAGAGTTGGGTAAGTGTTTCTGGTTGTTTCATTTTGAATGGTGTTTATGTTTAATGGATGTGTCTCCCAGTATCGCTCTGAGAGAAAGTTATCAAAGTTCTTTCTGTATCTGACTTCTGGCGTGGATGCGACATACAGAGGGATGTAAGCAAGAATACTATCCCTATTCTTGGCAGACAGGGAATTCCATTTCTCTTTTAGAGTTTCAACATTCCCTACTGGCTTTCCATACATCTCCCAGACAGTCTCAAAAGAATAGTCCGCCCCACTCCCCTCACTGATGATAAGAGCGTTAGCGTTATCATCATCATTGTCAGTCTTATTGTCATTATCACTATTATTATCATTTTGGCATGCGTTCGGATGCGGTGGCATGCGATCGCATGCAATCGCAGGTGGTTGCTCTTCCTGATGCTGCTTCTCATACCGTTTCTTGGCATTCGTAACATTACGTTCACAACGTTCTTCATACTTCTTGTGGTCACGATCTATCTGCGTGCATAACATCGTAAACAATGCAGTTAATGCAGTATCTGACGATTCGAGCATCTGACCATTCCTACCATAGCGCAGCACCGCTTTAAAAAGAATACCAGCCTGTTCGTCTGTCAAATAATCAATAGCAACGGCGCTATCAAGATAGAGAATAATACTTTTGATTTCTTTCTTAACCATATCAAAATACAATTTCAATTTTTGGCTGCAAAAGTAAACCAATAAAGCGACGATACAAGTGATTATAGCAAAATCTCAAAAATTTAACATTTCAAGGCGATATTGTTCACAGAATTTCGGACTCTGCCTGAAAAAAGTACTCTTGAAATTTGGCTTATTTCAATGTCAACTCCAATAGCTCTGCCGCAATTTCAGGACCATCAATCCGCATCAGACTATCTTCCTCCCGCCCTCTGGAGAGAAGGTTTAAACTGCCATACCAAACAAGTGATTGGTCAATTACAGCATAACGTTCATGACACTTATTCTGCACATTTACGATGAATCCTGCGTCACTCAACTGCTCCAGCAATTCTGCATGGTGTTCCCTACCGTCCTCTGGATAGTCCTCTGTACATAGAGAAAAAATGGTGAGAGTTACGCCTCTTTTCTGAATAGTCTCAGACTGGTCTGCAAGCCAGTCAACTTTCCTTGAACTAAGGTATGGACTGGAGATGACGATGCTCCTCTTTGCAGAAAGAATATCCTTCTCAAATATATGCCAATAGCCAGCATAATCAAAGATGGAATTGTTCACCACCTGCTTATCCATCACTTCCGTACAAACCTCAAAACCTATTTTCTTATAAGTTCTCAAACGCCGATGATACATCCGTTCTAATACGGGAATGTGTTTATCAATATAGTCGAAGATGATGACATCCTTTTTCCCTTCATAATCGCGGTTCAGTCGGCCTGCGTATTGCTCGACATTTCCTTCAAATGATATCGGCATTGCCAATAGCATTGTGTCTAATCGTGGATAATTAAAACCCTCACCGATATATTGCCCTGTTGCGACGAGGATTACACTTTCGTCGCGACTCACCGATGCCATTTTCTCTCTCAATTCGGTTCGTGCTTTTAAGCCTGTTCCCCCTTGTAATAGGAAGACATGTGCTGCTGCACCTTGCAAAAGGGTATATAAAGTTTCAGCATGTTCCCTATATTTAGTCATCACTACTGGAGTCCTGCCTTTCTTGACACAATCTATCGCATCAGCCACGATTTGCATATTCCGCAACTCATTATCGACAATTAACCGATTCAATTCTGAAATATGTCTATCTTCTGATGATGATAGGTCAACAATCCTCGTAAACCGAGGATATACATAATGACCAATACCCTGTTTCTCTGCCCGTTCTTTGGCGGTATACCTATGCCGAATAGGCCCTAACTGCATATACAGCTTACGTTCTTGTTTGTCACCCCGCTTCACGGTAGCGCTCATACCATACACATATTTGGCAGTCGATGCCCGCAGAACGTTTTCAAAAGTTGCTGCAGCTGCATGATGGCATTCATCCACTATTATCATCCCGTAATCGCGCACCATCGGATTGACGTCATCCATCTTCCCTAACGAACCTATCATGCCAACATCAATGATTCCCGTTGCCGCCTTCTTCTGAGAGGAGAAAGTACCAATGACTGAATCTCTTTGTTTAATGCGACCTTTGGGTGTAGTATATGTCGGCAGTTCTTCATTGATTACAAGGAATCGTTCCAAATCTCTGACCCAGTTATTCATAATCTCAGCGGTATGCACCAGTACAAGCGTATTGACCTTCCGTTTGGCAATCAGATTAGCGCCAATGACGGTCTTACCAAAAGCTGTTGCAGCTGCCAGCATCCCGTTATCATAATTCAGGAGATGTTCAACCGCAACAATCTGTTCTGAATACAGTTCCTCCCTGAAAGAAACATCTATAGTCTGTCCTTTCTGCCTCTTATCCTTGATATCATAGGGGATCCCGGCCTCAGACAAACGATTCTTCAGTTCTTCGAAACAACCTCGTGGCAAAACGATATAATCACCATTGTCATACCCGTCATATACTATTCGTGGTGTTTCACGAGTAGAGAATCCTAAGGCCAGATTCTGGTAGAACTGCGGATTTGTATAGGCAGCCAGTCTCCTGATGGCATTCTGCAAACGTGGTTTCAAATTCCGTTTGTCAACATATACGCCATCAGCGAGAATAACTTTCACCGTTCCATCTACATCGTCTGTTTTAAAGTAACGGGGCAAAGGAAGGGGACTGGTTCCAAAGAGGAGCAAGTTTCCGTCTTCAGACTCATCCACCTTGTCACTTTGGAACAATTTCATGGTGTCAGCCTCTGGACACCATGCCTTGATGTACGTATCTACATCTGTTTCAGACAACTTCCGCGTATGCATCAACTTTTCCCATTGGTCATGGTATGGTCTCCATAGTTCATCCACAAAAGCACTATTTCCTTTACGAAGTGCTTGTCCCTGAAGAGGCAGGGCGATGAGATTTCCCAATTTCCCTTCAGGTAGGCTATCCTGCATTGGCATCATCCTGTCATAATATTGGAAACTCTTCAGACTAACCGATTCTGATCCCTTAGCCAGTAATGCTTCACCAAATCTCCGAACTTTCGCCGCTTGGATAGCTTCATTCATGAATATCCATACGTGGGCACCATGACCCGATCTGGAACGTTCTACCAATGCATCAATTCCGACCGATTGGCAAATTTTCCTCAGCGCATCAACTTCCCGTTCCCATCCTTCCTTTGGAGAAGCATCCTCTTCATGATTGTCGAAGTCAAAAACCAGGAACCAACATGTTCCATCTGGAAAAAGTGGATATAAACCGATTACATCGGTG
>JAGCDZ010000109.1 GCA_017650905.1 Prevotella sp.
ACCCACTATCGCACGTCGGGACGCTCCCTCGGCATCGGCCATTCGCTGAGCGCGTCTTTCGTGCTCGACGCGATGATTACCGACGACCTCTTCGACGACTACATCGCCATTTCGCCCAACTGCGCCTACGACGAGTACCGACTGGCCACGGACATTGAAAGCTACCAGTTCAAGAACCGCAAGGCACCCCGCTTCATCTATGCGTCGATGTCAGGCGAGATTGACAATGGGCCTGAGTACTGGGGCGATGAGTGGAAGACGGGCTGGGAGCGTGTCAGCACGTTCCTAAAGGACAAGGCGCACTTCCCCGAGAACACCGTCACCTCCGTGCGTACCTTCCCCGGTTACGGACATTACAACGGCTTCATGCCCAGCCTGACAGCTGCCCTGAACGACTACATCGTCTTTGGCGCCAAGAATCTGGTGAGCTATGTCGGCGAGGAGACCTATCCCGTCCACATTGAACTGCGCGGCAAGAACCTCACGGACACCATCTACATTACTGGCAATCAGGATGCGCTAGGCAACTGGGAGGCTAAGGGCGTCAAGATGACGCTCACCAGCGACAGCATTGCCGCCATCGACCTCCGTCTGCACCTGCCCGCCCAGTTCAAGTTCACTCGTGGCAGTTGGAATTGTGAGGCCATCATCTCAAATGCCGACGCAGGCAACCAAATCATACACGACGCAGAGCACGCCACCCGCGTCTATCGCCTGTGGGAGAGAGGCCCTTGGATGGGAGAGTAATATTAGAAATGACATTGATGAAACATTGGGGAACTATATTAAATTTCGTGCTCTTTGCATTTATCTGTTTGATTATATGCATAGCAGTGTGGATGTTGAGTGGTGACATTCAGAATTGGATGAAACTTGTCATTTATGCCATAACATTTGCAATACTTTTTCCTCTTATCCGTTACATAAAGAAGTAAGAAATAACATGCATGATGTGTTGAAACTATATTTTGGACTTAGAGCTAAATGCCTATGGCGGATGATTAAGGAACTGAATCTTATGGCCGTTCCCGCCTTATTGATTTTTTCGTTCTTAGGCATGCTTACATTTATAGGATTAGTTTCTGCTCCTATATATTACAGTGTGCTGATTTATGTATTCCTGCTGCTGGCTTGTCACTTCATGCGTGGCGACTCTACATTTCTCTATTCAATTTTCAGGAAGGAACGCACAAAGATATTGTATTTGGTAGAATACATACTTCTGTCAATCCCTTTTATATGTTTCTTCCTCTATCGCGGCGAGCATTGGGCTGCTGGACTTGCTCTGTTTTTCCCCGTATTCGTTAGTGTTATTCCATGCGGAGGTTTTTCCTTGCGCCTACCCACTTTCCCATGCCTGACATCAGGCAGTTGTGAATATCATCGCGGTGGGCGTCTGGCTTTGCCTTTATTCTTGCCACTAATGGCAGGTGGAGCTATTGGTGCATACATAGGAAACCGTAATCTGGTTATCGCAGTCTGTATGATTGCCGCTTCCGTATTTAGCATGATGTTGATGCGCGAGTATCATGTGGAGTATTTGTTTAACTACAAGAGTGCTTTGAGATTTCTTAAACTGAAATTTCTATTCGCCTTGAGAAACGCATGTATAATCTTCCTTCCCTTTATACTGTGTTTAATACTTGTCGATTTCAGCTTGCCCCAGTTGTTTAGGGGAGCGACATACTATCTTTGCGCAAGCCTTTTGCTATTTCAAGTGGAAATGCTGTGTTTGGTAAGCGGTGGAACCAATGGCGGCAATGACATCATATCAGTGCTGGTGTATATGGTTTTGAATGCCATATTCTATGCATCGCTAATTGTACCACAGACCATGCCAATCTCCATGATAGTATCGGGAGTTCTGGCTTATTATGCTTATTCAGAAATAAAGAAATACAAATTATGATAGAGGTTAGGAATTTGACTAAGAAATATCGTGAGTTGATAGTCATAGACAACTTCAGCCATACCTTTGATAAGGGTAAGGTATATGGAATCATGGGAGAGAATGGAGCGGGCAAAAGTACGCTGTTCAGATGTATTGCCGGTATAGAACCATACGACGGTTCAGTCTTTGTCAGCGATAACAGTCAGGTAGGTTACATGAGTGATACGCCTTTTTATTACTCATACGTCACAGGTATGGAATACATTGAGTTCTGTCTTCGTGCAAAAGGGAAGGACGTTAATAGAGAGGTGATTATTAAGCTTAATGACAAGTTCGCCTTGCCTCTCGGCAGATATGCCAGCAGATACTCCATGGGTATGAAAAAACGGCTGATGCTGCTGACGATAATGCTTCAGGACAATGATATTATCATCATGGACGAGCCTTTCAACGGCATAGACCTTGCTGGGACGATTGTACTCAGACAATGGCTGAAGGAGATGAAAGCAGAGGGGAAATGCGTTATACTTTCCTCACACATCGTTTCTGCAATATCTGATATATGCGATGAGATTACGTATATTCACAAAGGCAAAGTCGTGGCTGATTTCTCAGGTATGTCAGCAGAGTCTATTGAGCATTATATTCTTGAAGAATTCCTTTCACCTGTGTCCATAAAAGCGAAATGAAACAAGCAAAACTTCTCTTCCTCCTGATTGCCGCCCTCGCATTCGCCTCTTGCGGCAGCGACGAACCAAGATATGCAGACCCAGAGGCACACGAAAAGACTGTGCAGCTGAATGAGCAGTACGGGCCGCTGATGGTGGGCACATGGCACTATGAGAAAATCGGAGAGCGGCATCGGTATTTCGAGCGGCTGACATTCAAGGATGATGGAACGCTCACGGGCTATCGCAAGTGGCAGCAACGTGAGTTGGTCACTATTGACGGTAAGGAGCAATACACAGACTGGAAAAATGTAGGTCAGCCCACCGGCTGGGGAGATGAGGAAGGCCCGATGAACGGCACATTTACAGGAACGTGGCAGCTGAGATACTGGAACCCGGAGGGTGAAGGCTCCACGAAGCGGAACTGTCTGCAACTGGAAGCAAAATACGACGAAGAGCGTAACTATATGGCCTACTCATACGTTGCCACATTCGACTATGCCGACGAGACAACCCTCCGTTTCCAAGGCTATTATGCCAAGGATGAAGACGGTTGGGTGAATTTCCAGCGAGGAGATGCAGAACCAAGTTTCTAATCATAACAGACAGAGAATATGAACAAGAAAACAATTATCACCATCCTGCTCGCCCTCGTCACAATGGCGGGACAGGGACAAACCTCGTTTGATCCAGAAGAAGGGTGTTTGAATGTTGTAGAGGTTTCTTACGCGAAAGGCGTTGGTGAATATGGCGATGGTGGTCTTTCCGCAAACTATCTACACGAAAAGTTCATTAACGAGCGCTTTAGTATAGGAGCAGGAATCGGATATAGCCATCATAAGAACTACAAATTTTCAGCTATACCCATTTATCTCAGTACACATTACTTCTTCTTAGACCGCAAGTTTTCTCCGTTTGTTAATCTACGCGTCGGAGGATTCGCCCTATTCAACGCTAAGAATGTAGGAAGTAATGAGAAATACTCTCTATCAAAAGAAAAGCAGGGTTTCAGTCTGTTTATGTCGCCAAGCATCGGCGTAAAGATGCACATCACACCAAACATCGGCATAATGGCTTCGATAAGTGACGAAGCTTATCTCGTAAAAGCGTTTGACGTGAATAAGAACGATTACAAAAGCAGGCTGATTCATAGTATGGGAATCAATGTCGGAGTGTGCTTTCAAATTAAAGGGTGGTAGAGAAATATTACAACAAACATGATACGAGCATGAAATATTTTATCTTAGCTCAAATCCTTTTCCTTACTAGTTTAGTGGGATTTGCCCAGCAAGTGATGTTGGCAGACAGCATAACCAAGAATCCTGTTTGCTATGCTACTGTCTACGATGCTAACGGGACTGTAATAGGTCGCTCTGACATGGGAGGATGTATTAACCTTCAGAAAGGCTTCGAATATCACATTTCTCATATAAGCTATGAACCCAAGAGTTTCGTTTATAATGATGATAGCATCATTTTCCTATCTCCGTCATTTTATACAATATCAGAAGTCAGTGTTACAGCAAAGAAAAAGAAATATTATCA
>JAGCDZ010000110.1 GCA_017650905.1 Prevotella sp.
ACCAAGATAAGCCTCACGACTAAAAGTTGCCAGTATTGGCATATTTTAGTAATGACAGGGGGCATTTCTGCATTCCATAATCAATCCAAATCAAGAAAATGTGACAAGTTTGTGATTTTTTATGTGTTTTCTTTTGGTTATTTGGGGAGAAATTCATACCTTTGCAGTGATTTTGTAACATGTTGATTATCAATGGTTATTTCCGTTTTTGCGACATGTGTGCAACATCCGGTGCTAACGCATTGATAGTCAGTTAAAGTCGTTTTCGAGGAGGTGAAATAAATCACTGATTATCAATAGGGGAAATCGTGCAGTTCAGGTTTGAGCTGCACGATTCCTTTTTATTTCTCTATCAGCCAGTACTCCATGTGTTTGGTGGTGCGTTTGCTCTTGAAGTTGAACTGGACATCGTTGAGGGCGGAACCAATCTTATGGAACGGGGTCTCTGGGTCAAAGTTAGGGTAGCGAGAGGTGAGCAGAGCGCTGATGTCGCCCAAACTCCACCATTTTGCCTGTTCTGTTTCACGAGGCCGACGGAAGGTCTCGCCAATCATCTCCACCAGATCGTTCAGTTTTTGGAAGGGCTCGTTTTCCGCAATCAGCGTCTGTATCTCGTCGTCCTCCAACCAATGACGCTCACCCTTATTGAATAGGTAGAGGGCCTGAGCGAATAGCTGCTCATGTTCGAGATTATCCTCGAAATTGATATTCCCATTCACACCCACGCATACAAAGCGACGACTTCCTGTAGGATCAACCAGCGGCTTCAGTTGGTTGGTTGTACCAATAAACGAGGTGTAACGACGATACTGCTTGATGGTCTTGCCGTATGGCGGACGAAACTTGACATCGCTCGACGATAAGAGATATTTCAATACAATCTGCTGCGAGTTGGTGGTCTTATCAAACTCGTCGATGTTGATGAGAGCAAAGGATGTCAGCGCAATATTCAGGTCGAACTCGTTCTTGAAATTGATTTTATCATTGTAATAGTCACGCAGTTCTGGAGGCAGGATGATTTTACAGAAACGCGTCTTTCCACAACCCTGACGACCAATCAGCAGCGGCGTTAACGCATTGCCTGTCAACTGTTTATCGCTCTCACGCCATTGCGCCACCATACCTACGAGCCAGAACTTGAGGTACTTCTCCCAATGGGGTTGGTTTGTTGGCACGCGAGCAGCGAGGTCGGCAATGTAGTCATGTCCGTTCCACTTGGGCAGTTTGTCGAGCCAAGTGTTCACAGGGTCATATTGTTCGATGCGAGTGGAGTCGATGAAACGGTTCACGTCACGATCCCACGATTTCAGTCCCAACTCAGTGGCTCTCAGCGTCATATCGTTGCGTACTTCCTCTGTCAGCGGTTTGAAGCGCTGATCATCGCTAAACTTCTCGCGATATTCAGCCACACCCGTCAACAGGTTCTTGCGCAGTTCGTAGTTCGAGTTAAGGAAAATCTCAGTCTTCATCGCCTGGATCGTGTCTTCCGGCACACTTTTCAGGGGCTTTATCTTGTGCTTTTTGCGATACTCCTCCTGCTCTACCACACTATACACCGTCTGGAAAATCTTCTCCACCAGCAGTTTGTCGCGATTCAGAACGGGGTGCAGCATCGTCAATCCTTGTGAATGAGCCTTGGGGATACCCTGATCCAGACACATCGAAGCTATCTGCATCAGTAGGGTGGCCTCCTTGTTTTCGTCTGGCAGTTCGAAATAGTGTCCCATCACCGTCTCCACTATAAAAGTCCAGTTCAGGTGATAGGTTCTTGTAACGGTTCGACCTGGCATCAAATGGTCTTCTTCGCGGCTAATCACCACAGGCTGAGGTAATTCGTGGCTTTCGGTATCCGCATAGAAAAGTCGGGCATCAGGATTGAATACCATTTCCGGATCGGCACTCATATACACCGTCCGATCAAGACGCGGCTCCAGAAACTGGATGTCGATGCCAAACTGGTTCTGATAGGCCCTCCGAGCCGTGTTATATATATTAAGGTGGAATTGGCGAATATCAGCTTCCTCTTTAGGCAAGCCTCCTCCAAACAACTCTCCCCTACAGACAATCTTCACGCTCCTACCCGATCCACCAAGGAAACAAATCATCGTTTCTGGCAGTTTTTTGGCCATCTCCCTGATTTCAACCGCTTTCTCATAGGTTGGCAGTTCATTAACTTCCAGCACCACGAGGCCATTATATCCCATCATCTGCCACTGACCTTTGCGATTCACGTAGTCAGCAGCGAAACAAATCCTGGGCAATTTGATGCCACCCTCCCATTGGGTAGATATCCGTCCATCATTCAAACGATGGGGATTCATCAGATGATACACCTCACGAGTATGCTTAACCGTATTCTGTACCTTTCCCGTTTTGATGGCACTCGCCATTACAGCGATTTCCACACGGTTGATAACTTCTTTTTTGCCGTCTTTTTTGAGTAATGTTACTTTCATATCGATAGTTTGTTTTTGGGTTGTCATTCAGCATGCAAAGATATTAAAAAATTAGCAAAAACAGAAATAATTCCAGAAGAAAAAAATTAAAAAATACATACATGCCTACATAAAAGAGTCTGAAATGCTTTTATTAAAAGGCAAATTGGAAAGATTTTACCTACATAAAGCCTACATTGTACCTACATAATGTCTACATGTCTATGGTGTTTTGGCCCAAATATATTTATTTTGAAGCCCTATAGAGCAACCATCGAGCTCCCTATCTGGCAAGATCGAGACAAGCACCCCGCATATTACAGCATTAGGATGAACACGAAATTCTCTAGAGAATTTAATGCTTACCTCCCTTCTCAGCAATCACAAGCACGTATCTCAAGATAAAATTCTCTAGAGAATTTCAAGTACATCATTATCTTCAAAACTTGCAAAGACATATCTTTCATCATGCGCACTCCCTATGTAAACCTTACAAAGCAGATAATTTGCAGGATTGAGGTATGATTTATGTAGGTAATATGTAGGTATAATGTAGGTATTATGTATGCAATTATAATAACTATCTTTCAAAATATCAGTAGATTAAATCATTTTTATGTATGCATGTAGGCATATTTTATAATAATTAGAAGAAAAGAAACAAATCATAAAGGAACAAATCGACTAGGAAACGTAAAAAACAATATTTTTCGAATAAATTTGAATAATTCTCTCGAAAATAATGTATCTTTGCAGACTGAGAATCATCAAGATTATTCGCTTATGAGATACAGAATCAAGAAAGAGACCAAGCCGAAGCTCACAACTTTTGGCAAATACAAGGCCGTAGCCGTTCACTACCAGACCATCGAGAGCAAACAGATTGTCAAGGAAACGGCCCAACGTACGGCTTTCAGCGAAGGAAATATCATCGGTGTCCTGATGAGTGTGGCCGAGGTTGTCAACAGCCATCTGCGTGATGGCGATCGCGTGCGCCTCCAGGACTGGGGGCTGATGAAACTCGAAATCGAGAGCGAAAAGGTTGACGATCCCAAGACCTTCCGTTCCAAAAAGCACATCCGTGGTGTCCGCCTCCACTTTATCCCTGAAAGCTACGAAGGCACCCAAGCCCTTTACGATGGCATCACTTTCGAAAAGGACAAGAACTACACAGACGAATAGACAAGCGCACATTGTTTTTGAGTATGAAGGTAATTATCGCAATAGATTCATTTAAGGGTTGCCTGACTTCTAAGGAAGCCAACGAGGCGGCTGCTGAGGGTATCAGGAAAGCTTATCCTGATGCAGAGATTGTAAAAGTGCCTGTCAGCGATGGCGGTGAGGGTTATATGGAAGCATTCCATGCCGCTATTGGGGGCAGGCTGGAGGAAGTGTTGGTGAGAGACCCGCTGATGCGTCCTATCATTGCTAAATATATGATTAAAAACGACTTGGCCGTGATTGAGATGGCTCAGGCCAGTGGTCTTACCCTGCTGACAGAAGAAGAGCGCAACCCAATGGTGGCAACGAGCTATGGCACAGGTCAACTGGTGGCCGATGCTGTCCGTAAAGGAGCCAAACACATCATCGTGGGTCTTGGTGGCAGTGCTACAAGTGATGCCGGCATAGGCATGCTCAGGGCTCTCATCGACGCATTTGCCAAACATGGCCAATGGGATGACATCGAAGTCTTGAAGGATGTGAGCTTCACCATCGCCTCCGATGTCAAGAATCCGCTTTTGGGCGAGCAAGGGGCTGCTCATGTCTTTGCGCCTCAGAAGGGGGCCACACCAGAAATGGTACGCACCCTCGACGAACGAGCCAGGAAATTTGCGGAAATATCAGCCAAGCATTTCGGCTACGACCATTCACAGATGCCAGGTGCCGGCGCTGCAGGAGGCCTTGGATATGCCTTCCTGCAATACCTCAATGCGAAAAGTATGCCTGGTATCCAGTTGCTGCTCGATACCATCCGATTCAAAGAACTTGTCGAAGATGCTGACCTCATCATCACTGGCGAAGGCTCTGCTGACCGTCAGACGCTGATGGGAAAGCTTCCTATGGGTATCTTAGAACAAGCCGGAGACATCCCCCTCTGCCTGATAGCTGGTAGGATTAGTGACCGCGAAGAACTATTGAATGCAGGGTTTGCCCGAGTGGAATGTATCAACCCGCCCGACATCTCCCTCGAAGAAGCTATGCGCAAGGAGGTGGCCCAACAAAACATCCGTCAGCAGCTATATCTTTCCTTCAAGGATTTGTTTGACTAATGCTCGTCTGGAAGGGGAATGCCCTTGCGATAGCCCATACCTGTAACGTGACAGATAAGACGGCCTTCCTGATTGGTGACGCGGACTTCGACGGATGGGATTTTATGATGGTCGCATACGCTGACGGCTTCTGCCCGAAGTAAGTCACCCTCTTTGGCACTCGACACAAACATGATGCCGTTGTTAATGCCCACCGTGAGTTGTCCGCGGGCATTCATCAGAGCAGCTATGGCCAGGTCGGCTAACGTAAACAAAGCACCTCCCTGACAGACATTTGCACCATTCAGATGGGTTGTCGTTACTACCATTTCTGCCACAGCATGTTCTGTGTCCACCTCTGTAATCTTGCAACCGGCATTGGCTGCAAAGCGATCCGTACGATTCAGTAATTCTTGTATGTTCATTGTGTTGATGTTTTAGTTTCTTGTGAATGGGTCAGCGTCATAACGACATACTCTGAGCGGGTGCCGATGCGGAACTTTCCGCCCCAAAGGCCTATTCCGCTGGTGACGTAATAATGGGTACGGCCTCGCTGGTGAGGTCCGAAAGCACATTCA
Organism: Prevotella sp.; assembly: GCA_017650905.1. Lineage (GTDB taxonomy): Bacteria > Bacteroidota > Bacteroidia > Bacteroidales > Bacteroidaceae > Prevotella. Next base: position 5,263 of record JAGCDZ010000110.1, read on the forward strand.
TAGACATGTTCTGTAATCCACGAAATGGGCCAGACTTGTCCATGATGGGTATGACCACTGAATTGGAAGTCAATCTGCTGGCGCTCTGCCTGATCCAGATGGTAAGGCTGGTGGTCGAGCAGGATGCAGTATTTCGAACGGTCGGCCTTCTTCATCAGTACGCCTAATGAATCACGGTGGAAGTTGCTACGGTCATCGCGTCCGATGATACAGAGATCGCCAACGGTGACGCAGGAATCCTGCAACAAGTGGATGCCTGCATCTTGATAGAACTGTCGGGCTCGAGGCTCTCCGCTATAGTATTCGTGGTTGCCAATGCAGGCATAGACTGGCGCTTTCAATCGTCGGAACTCTTCATGCATCTGTTGTTCAACCACAGGTCGCATGCTGCCGTCGATGATGTCGCCTGCAACGAGAATCAGGTCTGGCTGCTCAGCATTAATCATGTCCACCCAACGGCCCAACTCGCTGCGACGGTTGTGGTAGCCGATGTGTAAGTCGCTCATCGCCACAATCTTCATGGGTTTGCTGATTTGTTTCTGTGTGGTCAACTGCAGTTCCTCACGATGCTTGTGCTGATAATGCAGGTAGCCATAAAGGAACAGGGCGAACATGCCAATAGCAATAGTACCAGCCGTCCACCAGTTGTTATAAAGCAAGGTACGAGGTACCAGACGGAACAGTCTTCCGAGGTCGAGCACCAGAAACAGCATGAACAGATAGAGCAGAATGATGATACTCGACGTGCCGATTTCATAGGATGCGATAGCCAGCGGCATGGGCATACGGTCGGTTGTACGCATGAAGCCGGCGAACAACAGCATAAAGGCGCCTGTCATCAAGGCGATTATCAGCACTTTCCACAACCAGCCGAGCGGTAGCAGGCACCAGACATGCCAACCGATATAGGCGAGTGCCGTTAAAGGTAACAATGTAAAAAGCAACATCCACATAGCGTTTTTGTGTCAAAAATTATTTCACTACAATCTTTTGAGTCTTGATTCCCTGACGGATGACATAGATGCCTGATGGCAGAGATTCTATGCTGTTACCATAAGGCTGTCCAGAGAGCGAATATACCTGATAAGGCTGGGCCATATCGAGACGTAACTCGTTGATACCGTTGGGTATATAAGTATAGCCCAGTTTCTTGTCCATCCAAAGGAGACGTTCCTTAATGAAGGTTCTCACCACTTCCACCTCAGCCTGGAAACTGCCCTTGGTAGGCGGATTCTGATGGACTCTCTGGTTCAGGACAGGCCAACGCAGGAAATTCAGACGCTGCGACTGCTCAAGTTCTGAAGCCCAATGGTCGATACAGGCCAACAGGTTCTCTTCTGTCAGCCCTGACCGACGGGCCTCGTCCCAGATTTCCACCAATTGACGCTTGGCTGTAGCATCCTTGACAACGATATTATCCACGAAGGTCTTCATGTTGCCAGCACAACTGCCCCCATCCCGATAGATATAGTCTTTATGGTTGTTGACGGGATAGATGCGCTGGTCGTTGTTGAAGGCCAGGTCGAAATCCCATACGGGCCCCACTCGCAGCAAATCCTCATCGCGCTCCTTATACATAAACACGCTCCAATAAGTATCCGTATTCCCAGAAAACTCTCCTACGAGAAAGTGTCTGAGGAAACTATTGACATCGAGATAAACCGACCACTGATTCTCCATTTTATTGAAGAAATTCCGGATATATTGCTTCTGGTTGGCAGTAATCTCGTCTTCGTCAGGCGACTTGATGGTAACAGGATTGCCCTTATTGGAATTGAACCACGACTTCTCATTATAGGCATAGGCATCTACCTCTATCAGATAGCCGCCCGTCAGAGCAATGCCTTGATTATCGTCTGGCGTCATCTCCGTGATATTCACACGGTTCTTGTTGATTGTCACTTGGTCGCACAACTGGTAGCAGCCCTTGAATTCGCCATTGAGCAACACATCGACGGCTGTGCCATAAGGCGTATAAGCCATACCCATGCGTCGACTCACTTCAAAGGCCACGAGGTTACGCATCAAGGTCTTGTCACCATAGTTGTTAATCAATGTCCATTTCTTGGCCTTCGCAGGAGCATCAAGTACATTCTGCTTCTTGTCGAACTTAATTCTCCACGGTTTCTTGGGGAAATCTCGTGAGGCATTACCACGTTCGCGCGTCGTGCCTGACTCGGAAAGCAGTTTGGTACCATCTTTAGAAATGATTGTCAGTTGGGAGACAATCTGGTGCTCTTTGTCGTAAGGAATCTCTCCGTTCAACGTGTGGATGCTGACTGTGGGCAGGTTCGTCACCTGATAAAGATGGCTGTTGTCACCTGCGCCAGGATGGCCATAGAACGCAAGTTCTGCAATATTACAACGGGCATCAGCAGGTCCGATATAGCGCACATAACGGAAACCCCGTGAACACTGGACATCGGCATACGACATCGTGCCTATCTTACCATTCTCAGGGATGACATAGAGAGGAAGGGCATCCATGAAATCCTCACGGTTAGCACCTTCGAAGACGCCCAGCAGAACACGTTTCTCACCTTGGCTATCGTTGCGAGGCGACCAACCTACACGGGTAATAACATGAGCCTCACCCAAGTCGAGACCTGTCCAGGTATAGCTTCGCTCCCACGAAGCAAAGAAGGTGTTGAGATTCCCATCGAAGGCGTTCTCACGGGTATTGACGGTATTAGACCTATCGGAGGTATTCTGATAATTGACAGTCTCTGTGGTGCCGATGACCGTGCCCATTAGCAGATCATCGCCATAAACGGGTGTCATCAGCAACATCAATAAAAGATGTACGAGAAGTAGCTTCCTGATCATACTGTTCCTGTCGTTTGTCCAGTTTCTGAGCTTTCTATTGTGTTTTCTGTCTCTATCATGGTTGAATCGGCTTCAATGAACATCGATTCGTCCATTTCTGCCAACGATTTCTTTTTCTTGTTCTCTCTGGCACCTGCCTTAATCAGATTCCTGGCAGCAGTGATGATACTTGGTCCACCGTCGCCAGTGGTAATCTTCAGTTTCTTCATCTTCTTGACAGTGTCGTTCATACTCGACTCCACATCCATGAAACGCGCACCGAAGTCCTGCACACGATCGATGACCGTATTGGCTGCATCCATCATTGCCTGCTGGTTTTTCAATTGTCGTACCTGTGTCCACATCATCTCCAGTACACGTAGATTCATATACATGGTCTGGGGTCCAAGAATCATCACTCCCTCATCATACGCCTCTCGCCAAAGGGTAGCATCATTCAATAAGGCAAGATTCAGTGCCCCCTCGATAGGAACGTACATGATGGCAAAGTTCAGACGGTTGTAGCCCTCAGGCAGAAATCTGGTGTACTCCTTCTTGGCAAGACGTCTCACTTGAGCCCTTACACTGTCGATATGGGCCTTCAGGTAGCCGCTCTTCTCGGGCGTCCCGTCTTCTGCGTTCATATAACGCTCGTAATCCGTCAGCGACATCTTGGAGTCGACGACCACGTGGCGGTTGTTTGGGAAATGCAAAATGAAATCAGGCACCAGACCCTTGCCGTCATCCCCCTTGGCCCCCTTGCCGACTTTGTCTCTCAGGGTTTCCTGGGTATCAAACTGCTCGCCTTCCTTCAATTCAAGGTCTTCTAACAGTTGCTTAAGCTTCAGCTCACCGAAGTTTCCCTGTATCTTGACCTCACCTGTCAGCGCACGTGTCAGACGATCGGCCGTCTCTCCAATCTCAGCACTCTTCTGCATATTGATCTTGATGGTTTCGTCCAATCGGGTGAGTGCCTCCGTCTGCTGTTGCTTGGTCTTGTCGAGCGCCTCTTGCATATCTTTCAAGCTCTTCTGCAAAGGGTCGATGATCTTCGACACTTGTTCCTTGTTTTCCTCGCCGAGTTCCTCCTGACGCTGCTTGAGCACTTTCTCCGAAGTGGTTTGCATCTGCTCCTTGATGAGCTCAAGCTGACTTTTCATCTGCTTCTCATTCATCTCCTTCAAGGCAGCAATCTGACCTTCATGGGTAGTTTTCTCCTGCTGAAGCTGCTGGGCAAACGTCTCTTTCAGTTCCTTCATCTGACTGTCGAAAGTTGCCTTCCGCTCATTCATCTGTTCCTCGTAGGAGGCTTTCTGCGTCACAATCTGTTTCTCGAGGTTCTCCACGTTCGTCTTCTGGACGTCACGTTCAGCCGTCAGATTGATTACGGACCGAATTAAGCCCTTCTTTCCGCGATTGCCGATAAAATAGCCGAGGACCGTCATCACGATGATGGCTATGATAGTTATAATCAAGTATATTTCCATATTTCTCAATTTACAAGGGCAAAGGTACAAATTATAAATGAAATAATAAAGAAATGAAAGAATGAAATTGGCCTTTAGCATTCTTTTTCATAAATAATTGCAATTTGGATGCTTTTCATTTCTTCATTTTTTCATTTTTTCATTTTTATTACTTACCTTTGTCACCCAAATGAAGAAAGTCAGGAACAGCGAGCTGCTGCTCTCCTATATTCGAGAGGGGAAAATGATGACACAGAGTGAAAAGCTCTGGCTCATCGTCAGTCTGAGTATTCCCTCGATTCTGGCACAGATTTCGGCTACTGTGATGTTCTTCATTGATGCCTCGATGGTGGGACATTTAGGTGCCAAAGCCTCAGCGGCCATCGGACTGGTGGAATCTACAGGCTGGCTGATGGGCGGTCTGGCCTCAGCAGCGAATATGGGATTCTCTGTTCAGGTGGCACACTTCATTGGTGCGAACGACTTCGAAGCGGCTCGGAGGGTACTACGACAATCGATGGTCTGTTGTATGATCTGGGCATTGGTGATTTCGTTGATATCCTTAATCATCGCTCCCTTCCTACCCTACTGGCTTGGCGGTACGGAGGAAATCGCCCACGATGCCTCCATCTATTTCGCCATTTTCGGCTTTTGTGGTATTTTCTTTCAGATAGAAGGACTTGCAGGTTCGATGCTGAAGTGTTCGGGCAATATGAAGATCCCCTCGATGCTGAATATCGGAATGTGTGTAATGGATGTCTGCTTTAATTACCTGTTTATATATATACTGGACATGGGTGTGATGGGAGCCGCAATCGGAACGGGCGTTGCCATGCTGATCACAGCTACCCTGATGATGTATTTCCTGCTTTTCAAGTCGAAAATGCTCTCTCTTATAGGACGTCCAGGATCGTTCAAGCCCAAGTCGGACACCGTTGGCACTGCTTTTAAGATTGGTGCACCCATGGGATTGCAACACATGCTGATGGGAGGAGCCTATGTCGTGAGTACCCTCATCGTGGCCCCCTTGGGCACCGTCGCCATCGCAGCCCACTCGCTGGCGATTACAGTTGAGAGTCTCTGTTACATGCCTGGCTACGGCATCGCCGAGGCTGCCACCACCTTAGTAGGACAGGGCATCGGTGCTGGCCAAAAGTTGCTGACACGTTCATTTGCAAGGATGTCTGTGGCTTTAGGTATCGCTGTGATGACGGTGATGGGTGTACTGATGTGGACCTTCGCACCAGAATTGATGTCGCTGATGTCGCCAGTAGAGGAAGTGATTAGCCAAGGGACACAGGTTCTTCGCATCGAGGCTTGGGCAGAGCCGATGTTTGCAGCAGCCATCGTCTGCAATGGTGTCTTCATCGGTGCTGGCGACACACTGATTCCAGCCATTATGAGTTTAGGTTCGATGTGGGCAGTCCGTCTGACACTCGCTGCCACACTCGCCCCCAAATATGGACTCAAAGGCGTTTGGACAGCCATGGCCATCGAACTCACTTTCCGAGGCAGCATTTTCCTCACCCGTCTCTTTACTGCAAAAAATAACCGCTCTCGAATCATCAACGACTCAGGAGCGGCACCAACAATCTATGAATAACTAAAAACCTTTTTTCGAAACAAACAACTTCGTCTCACGACGGTGTTGTGTCATCCTTTCTAACAAATCTTTATTACCACTGTAATACCTATTAAATCAACTTAAAACCAAAACTAATTACTAACTATTAACTACTAACTAACTCTAACTAACAATGAAACGAATCTTTTATTACCTTAACTAATTATTCTAT